>JBFHGJ010000011.1:0-81743 GCA_041583135.1 Alteromonadaceae bacterium
AACAAAAGGAAGTGGTAGTGTCAAATGTTGCTGACAAGGCTTTCTGAAGATGCATAAAAAAATCCGATGACCAGAGATCATCGGATTTTGATCCTATCCATCAGAAAAGCAAGTGTTTTTTGCTTAACTGATCGGCATTAGGCATCCGGGGTGACGATTTTGCTACTTGTTCGCTTTTTTTCTCAGCCTAGCTGTCGCACTGTTAGAAAACCTCAGCGAGCACGGCAGTGTGAAAAACACAATGTTCCTGTCGGTTTGAGGTAATGTTGTATTTTTAGGGTTTTTACATGGGGCTGTATTTTGGCGACAGGCGTCGAAATTATTGCTATGTATTTGTAATCAAAACGGACACGAATGTTGCGAAATTGTACCTATCTGGGCCTAACGTGGAAGAAAATGCAGGTAATTTTCAAAATTACCTGTCAAACTTACTTAATATCGGGATAAAAAGTTACACAATTGCCGCCCCCTCTACTACAATAAATAACAGTAAACGTGAATCGCCGGATTAAGTTATTAAGGGGTATTGTCTATGAATGAAATTCGCTTGGCGTTTGAAAAACACTTTACCAAAAAGTTTCCCAAAGACGCGAAAGAGCTATTAAAGCGTAAAACCAATAGCGAGTACCGCAGCACGGATGTCAGGGCGCAATTTAAAATGTTCGAAGCTGGTTATCTTGCCAGAGATGAAGAACTCAATCAGCAGGAGAGTGACTAGGCATTTTTATTTAATTTGAGACTTCTGTCGGGGCATACTTTGCAGTTATACCCCGACTTCATTTTACAAGGCGACTGTTGCCTTTATTCTACAGTGACTGTAACCAGCCATACTTGTCTTCTGCACGTCCCCATTGAATGTCATTCATCGCTTGACGCAATTTCATTGTGGTTGGGCCAACTTCGCCATTGCCGACTTTGACATCTTTACCGCGATGGATAAAAGTACCAACAGGCGTTAAAACCGCTGCCGTGCCAGAGAGCGCGGCTTCGCAACCGGGTCGGCTGATACGCTCTAACAGTTCATCGATGCTGAGATCTCTTTCTGACACTTTCATGCCCATATCTTTGGCAATGGTAAGGATTGAATCGCGGGTAATACCGTGGAGGAAACTTGGGTCGAGTGCTTTGGTGATGATCTCATCGCCGTCGATCAACAAGAAATTGGCCGCGCCGGTTTCTTGTACGTCGCCACCTGGGCAAAATAGCACTTGGTCTGCCTTATATTCTGCTCGGGCTTTCATCGTTGGTGCCAATGCACTGGCATAGTTGCCGCCGCTTTTAATTCGGCCCATGTGTGGTGCGCAGCGCATCCCTTCTTCTTCGAGCAAAATACGTAAAGTCCCGGCACCACCTGAGAAGTAGTCACCGACCGGTGAGAGTAACACAAATTGCAAAGAAGTATCCGAAGGCGTACCGGCCTTACCGATGGCCGGCTCTGTGCCGAAGTGAGTTGGGCGGATATACATTGAACCCGGTGGCTCTGGTACGTCATCAGCGTATTTGGCGACAACATCTTTAATCATCTGCGCGGTCATGGCTTCGTCGATGGCCGGCATGTTGAGTAAGCGGCTGCTTTGGGCAAATCGTGCCACGTTGGCGTCCATACGGAACAACTTAATCGAGCCATCTTGTTGACGGAATGCCTTGAGTCCTTCAAAGCAGGTGCTGGAATAATGGAATACGTGTGCACCGGCGTGCAAAGTAATGCTGTCGCAAGGCTTAAATTCAGGATCGCTCCAGCGGCCATTTTCAAAATAGGATATCGTCATTTCAGGCATGAATACCGTACCAAATGCTGCCATTTAATCCCCCAAGGATATCGTTAGATAAGATTTATGTTGTTGTTACTGCTGTATTTATTGGCGTAATTGTGTCACATTTTCAAATGCTTATACACTGCAAAGTGTGTCGCGCCTAAGACAAGCGGTAAAAATGACTTACGCTGAAACGAGCATTTATGGACAGTGCACACTTAGTCATCGCCTCTGCGTCTGAGTACCAGTATAAGCCATCAATGGTGACAAGCAAGGCGCGTGGCGCAATATGGCCGTTTAATTTGTGTTAAAAAATATCGCTGGATGCGGCTTAAAACAAGCACATCACAAGTTTGCCAAAAATTGGTCTAAGCTTTAACGATGTTTTATAAATCAGTTATTTGACAGTTGATTTTAGGCGGGAGTGTGGCATGAATCAAAGTGGATTGACCGGTCAAGATGCCAATTGGGATAACCCGACACTGGTCGAGAAGCTCAAAGTTCGAGATCCGGCAGCGCAACGTCTTTTGTATCAGCGCTACTGGCGCAGCTTGTATTTTATTTTGTCTCATAAGAGTAAAGATCCCGACCTTGCCAAAGACTTGGCACAAGATACCTTTGTGGTGGTGCTTAATAATATTGCCCAGAACAAGCTCGAAGACCCCCAAGCCCTAAGTCAGTATATCCATCAAACCGGCAGCTATTTGCTGATTGATTATTATCGCAAACAACAAAGACGCCAAACCGATACCCTTGAGTCGATGCCTTTGGTTATTGACGACAAAACCCCCGAGTTATACCGGGTGTATTTTGCCGAGCAAGGGGTCGAGTTGGTAACGCATTTGCTTAGCCAACTCAGTCAAAGTAGAGACAAGACGGTTTTAAAGGGCTATTTTGTCGATGGCAAAGACAAGGCCGCTTTATGCTTGGAACTGGGCTTGAGCGCGGATGCGTTTGACAAAGTGCTACACCGTGCTCGCGAGCGGCTTAAAGTGTTGGTGAGTGCAAAATTAGGTAAAAATTACAGTGAATTAACCACCATCGAATGCGTCAGTATTGTGCTTTTACTGACAGCGCTTCCTTTGCTGTTGCATAAAAAAACAGCAAATGAGGTGGGAGGTTGGCAGCGCTCAGCTCACTTTAGCTGGTATGCTCACAATAGGACGACGACAGATGAATAACACCAAGCAACCGGATCTCAATGATGACATCACTGCCATCAAATATTTGCGTGATGAATTGCCGGATGAACAAACCATTGCGTTTGAACAGTATCTGATGGCGCATCCCGAGCGGTTAGAACAGCTTGAACTTGATGGTTTGTTAATAAGGGCGTTGCCAAAAGCGCTTGAAAAACAACAAACTCGCGCTAAGGTTGTGCCTTTGTTTGCGTGGCTACGTAAACCTTGGGCGGTGAGTCTTGCCACCGCTGCCGCTTGCGCTGTGATTTATCCACTGGTGGTTACTCAGCTCTTACAACCAAGCGATGAAGTGCTGACAAACACACCACAGGTTTATTTGGCGCCAACCCGAGGTGACGCTGAACCGGTGCCGGTGATTAACATCTCCGCCAATGATCGCTACTTTGAACTGATTGTGCAGGTGCAAAACCTACGGGCCAATCAATTTGAAATAACACTCACCTCTATTGGCGATAACCGCATTATCTTACCCGCCAAAGCTGTGACGCTAATGCCTAGCGGTGATATTAAACTACTGCTACCGACTCGCTTATACCCTCCAGCGCGCTATCAACTCAGCGCAACGCCTATCAATGCACAGGGCGCAACCGAATATTTCTTATTTGAAGTCGTCTTTGGCAAGTAGAGATAAACACCGCCGATGGCAGAAAGTATGCACAATTCAGACAGAAAGTTTGTGGTTTTGGGAATTTAGATAAATAGTAGGGCCTAAGCACTTTCTACATTTTGGAGGAGTACCGATGAGTCACAAACAACAGGTCCGAATGTTTCCGGGAGTCATGTGTTGTGATATTAAGCTTTCTGAATCTAATTTGGCGCTGCTGATGGACCTTATGCGTTCGAACACACCAAGGTCAGGTCGATTACCGGCAGGGTATACGTATTTAGGTCAAATGTTATCCCACGAACTCAATGCCAGTACAGATGGCAAACCGACGCTTGCCAATGGAGATTTGGTTGGCGCGTCATTTCCATCGCCTAGACTTGATTTGAGCAGTATTTACGGCGACAGAGAGTTTCAAGCAAAGGCGCTACATAAGGGCATGTTTAAGTTAAAAACACCAAAAGGCAAACCCGGGATTGACCTGCTGCGCTTGCAAAACGACAACAAGGTGGTTGTGGCCGAGACTCGCAACGATGAAAATTATATTGTTGCTCAGCTACATGTGCTTTGGTTGAATTTTCATAATAAAGTCTATGAACAGATTTTTTCCGGTGAAAGCCATGCCGGCAGCCGCTTTGAGCAGAGCAAAGAGTTTGTCACTCAGACTTTTAGGAAGGTGGTCATTGAGGACTTTATGCGGCAACTGTTGCACAAAGATATCTATGCTCTGTATTTTGTCGAAGGTCAGCGATTTTTATTGAAAGAACATTGCCCTGCGATCCCCGTGGAGTTTAGCCATGGCGGATTTCGCTTTGGTCACAGTATGGTGCGCCAAGGTTATAGACTGCGTAAAGAGCAACGTTATGAAATGTCTTTTATCAAGTTATTTATTACCGATCATGGCAAGCCAGTGCCAGATGAATTCAAAGTGGATTGGCGCTGGATGTTCAGCGAAAATCAAACGGCAAGCCTAATCGACTTAGATATTGCGGATGCGATGTGTGAAATACCCGGCGATAAGATCTCTGTCGCCAAAAACATTATTCGCGCCAATTTAAAAGCCGATAGTTTAGAGAGTTTGCCGACGCCCAAACAGATCTTTGATTGGCTGCGGCTACATCATCCCAAATTAAGCGATTATGCGGGGTTTGGCAGTGACAAGTTGAAACATCCGCCATTTGAAGGGGAGTTTAAAGCCCTAGGTATGAGCAGTGAAAATATGCCGCTGTGGGTATATACCTTGATGGAAAATCATCTTGGCAGTCAAGGTATTCATTTAGGTAAGTTGGCCAGTATCATTGTGGCAGAGGTGATGGCTTGTTTTGTTACGCAGCAATATCAACAAGATCAAAGGTTTAATCAATTGCTTGAAGAACATTTCAACGTCACAGAGCATGAGCCGCTGACAATGATGAAGGTCATTGACTTTGTGTATGCTGATTAATTGAGGAGAAAGGCGATGGGTTTATCTCGATGGTGTAGCGACGGTCAAAGCGTCGGAGTTGAAATTAGCGATATAGAACACAACACTGAACTGGCCGGATATCACCCCAAGATCCAAGCGAGTTTTAGTGTCAGGACCGAGCAGGTGAATGAAACGCAGATCAAGATGTTTCCAACAGATGCCAACGGCACGGGCAAAGGCTCTTGGTCACCACTGGCGATTGAGCTGATGGAAAAACTGCTTTTCGAAGAATTCACGGAAGATGGGCAGACCTTTTTGAAAGCGGTTAATGTGAAGGATTGCCATGATGATGAGGCAACTTTCAACTTAGTTGAATGGAAAATTTTTAAGCAGCGCTATGTTGATAAGTTTCAAAACGAATACGACAATGCCTTTGTCGATAAGTTGCTGTGGAATATTGAGGTTGATGGTCAAATCAAAATACATAAGTCCGAGTGGACTTGGACAAGAGTCAACCCTCACTGAAGACTTTGAAAAGCGCAGTATTCGCTTATGGGCCGTCAACTTTGTTGGCGGCATCACTTGTTTTATCTTGTTACTTATACCTACATTGGCAATCGCTCAAAGTTCACAGGTTAACTCGCATTCAACCACCATCAATCTCCCGCCAAATACCGTCACGGTCTATGCCATCAGTAACAACAATATCGATTTAAGTATTCGAGTGCTGAAAGACGGAGCAATTGTCTCAGCGCAAAATGGGCCGCAAAAACTCATGGCGTTAGAGTTTGTGGTTTTACAAACCAAAGATAAGCCACAGTCGTTTGGCATTGAAGTGAGTGCGACCCATCAGGCTGGTTTTACGCCTAAATGGCAAATGGCCGAAGTGAAAGTGGGTGATGACAATGAACTGGTGGCATTTTATCAGGCGATGTACCAAGCGTCGCAGTGGTGGAACAGCAAACAGACGCAAGCCAAGCTTGATGCTTTGGCATTGGTCGAGCATCAGTTAAAACGTGTTAAGCAAGGCACTGAGCCTTATTGGCACGCGCTGATCATTTATACCAGTATGCTGGCCCGTTTTAATCGTTACGCCGAGAGCTTCGCGTTACTGGACAAGGCGTTGCAGCAACCAAATAACATTGCGTGGCAATATGCCTATTCGCTTTATTGGCACCGAGTTGATGCCAAACAAATGCTTGATGAGCGTGAAGCAACAGTTGCTTTATATCAGCCGCTGGTGGCGATGGCCGATTGGCAAAGTGAGGTTGAAGGAGTTTTACTCAGGCAAACCCAAGTGCTTGGCGATTTTGGCATTGCGCAAATGCTGTGGGGCTGGTCCGGCAACGATAAGGCATTGATTGAGAAAGGCAAAGCAGACGTAGCGCTGGCGCTTAGTCGCGCCGCCGAGCTTGGTGATTACTTGATGTTGTCGAATCTGCATAACCATATGTGGACTTATTGGGCCATTAACAAAAACTTAGATGAGGGTGAAAAATCCTTGCTGTTGGCACTGAGTTTTGCCGAGCGGTCACAACAGCAAAATGCCACGGTTTGGATCCTCATTCATTTGGCCAAGAAATATCAAATGGCAGGGCAGGTTGTCGAGTCGTTGCAGACCTTTCGCCAAGCGCTGGCTTTGATCAACCAAACCGAGCGTAAACAGAGTAAGGCCAATATCTTATTTGGTATTGCCGAGGGCTATCGTCAGCTTGGCGAGCAGCGCTTAGCAAAACGTTTTTATCAGCGTGCGCTGGACAGTTATCAGGCGCTCAAGGTCGCCAGAGGTGAGGCCAAAAGTCATTTTGCCCTTGGCCGTATCGCACTTGAAGAAAAAGCCTATGGGCCAGCGATTGCTCACCATCAGGCCAGTTTGGCCTACTATCAAACCGATTCGCCACAAGATGTGGCAAAAGGGCTTTTGGCCTTGGCGCAAGATAATTTGTATGCCGGTGACAAGCAAAAGGCTAAGTCTTTGGCAGATGAGGCGCTGGCGCAAAAAGTGGACGTGCGACTGGGGAGCGATAAGCTCGATGGCTTGTTGGTTTTGGCCGAAGTTGCTTGGCACAATGGTGCAATGACAGAATTTCAGGGTTATATTGCTGCCATTGAGGCTGATTTTGCACGGCAGCTACAGCCCAAGCAGCAATTGAAACTGGCGGCGCTGATAACCGCAGAGCTCAGTCGCAAGATGGACATTAAAAACTTGCAGCGGCATTTGGCTCAGGTTAGTGAGCAAGTGCTAGCCATTTCACAATTGCTAGATAACCATGAGAACGGCCTTGCGTGGCGAGACAGTATTGATGATGTGCTCAATCAGTTTGTGGTTGCGCTGATGGGCTTTGCCGACAAGCTGCCAGATGCCGCGCAAAGAGTTGCATTGCACTCACAAGTATTTGATTTACTTGAACGCTTTGGTGCCATTAATTTACGCCAGCGGCGTTTGAATCTTGCCTCAGAAGCATTCCAAGCCAAACAAAGTCCGGCGCTGAACGCACTATGGCAAAGGACCATCGCGGCGCAACAGCAGCTGGTCGATGCCCAAACCGACGATGAACGGGTAAAAGCCCGGCTGGCGCTGGATGTCGCCCGTGAGGCATATTTACTTTATCGTCCTGTCAAAGTTGAAGTCGATACATCTGCGCCTTTAAATGCCATGAGCATTGCGCAACTGCAACAGGCCTTGGCGCATGATGAAATGCTGCTGCGTTACTATTTACGTGATGATATTGGTGTTGCTTTTGTCATTACCAACGCGCGCTGGTATGTGTTGCCGCTACCGAACAAGCAAGAGTTGGCGGTGCAAATGACGGCGATGCTGCACAACATCAAGTCGCAACAACCGCTCAGCGCCAAGCAAAATGCGCTTTTCAAGCAACTTCTGCCAACAGCGTTGCTTCGTGAGAATACGGTGAAAAAACTGTTGGTTGTACAAGATGATATTCTTGGCGCCTTACCTTTGGCCGCCATTGATACCGCTCAGCAAAGTCAAAGATACTTGCCGCTGGTGACGCGTGTTGATGTCACTCGCATTTATTCGGCAAGTGACTATTTTGGTGTTGTAGCAAAGACCGATGCCCAAACCGATAACGACATCGCAATCTTTGCCGATCCGGCTTTTGGTCCTGAGCGATCACCACGCCAAGAGATACTGCTGGCCAACAACAATCCTCAATTTCGCAGCTGGCAGCAAGGCTTGGCGAGATTACGCTGGACAGCCGCTGAAGCACAAGCGATCAAAACGACTTTTAGTGATAAAAAAGTCACTGTTGTGCAAGGGGACATGGCAACGAGTGAGGCGTTAATGTCACCGCAAATGCGCAGCGCAGCAATATTGCATATAGCTTCGCATGGCTATTTCAATCCAGAAGTGCCGGAAGTCGTAGGCATAGCCACTGCTGTCTCTGCTCAAAGAGATAGCCATGAGACTGGCTTTTTGAGTTTGACTGAGTTATTGCAGCAGCGGTTTTCATCAACATTGGTGGTGATCAGCGGCTGTGAAACTTTGCTTGGTGAAAAGATCAGCGGCGAGGGGTTTAACAGCTTAACCCGTGGTGTAATATCGCAAGGAGCAGGCTCGGTGATCAGCACGCTCTGGTCAATTGCCGATAAACCCACAGCCGCTTTTATGAAAGCCTTCTATGTCAATTTAAAGCGACTCAATGGTCATACCGCCAAAGCGTTGAATCTCACCCAAAGGCAATTTGCCCGCCAAGGTCGCTATCGTTCACCCCTTTATTGGGCGGGTTTTGTACTGACTTCCAGTCATCGGCAGTTTGACCAAGCCATTGTGCCTTAGTTATTGATTTTAAAGCGCTGTCAGTGCTTTGTCTGGTTGCTGTCGGGTTATTGACGTATTACTGACGTGTTACTGTCGTGATCATCTAAGCTATAGTAAAAAGCGTGATTGATCTTTTTTGGAGGGAATAGAGGATGCAAGTCAGTAGCGATAAAGTGATCCGTCTTAGAAAACACCATGGTTGGTCGCAGGAGCGACTGGCGCAGATCAGCGGATTAAGCCCAAGAACCATTCAACGGGTGGAGCAGGGTGAGCCTTCTTCGATTGAAACCCGGCTGTCATTGGCCAATGCGTTCAATGTCACGCCATCGGAGTTGGATATTGATGTGCCTGAGTCAAGCGAAGCTAGCCATGGGGGGTTGAACTATTCAGGGATCACCGGACTGATACTGGGTATTGGTTTGATGGCTTGGCAGTTTTTTCTGCCGACCGCCATGTTTTTTGATTTGGTCAGCGTGTTGTTGACGGTGGGGTTGGTCATCGCCATGGCGGCCATTTCTTTGGGGTTGGAACAAACGGTTAAAACCTTATTGGAGTTACGCTGGGTGGTGCTTTTACCCAAACCGAAAAGTACCCTGACAGACAGCTTACCTAACTTACAAAAGCTGATCTTTTATTGTTACAGTGCCGGTAGTCTGTCAACTTTGGTTGGTGTGATAGCGGTACTGATGACGCCGGCAAGCCTTAAAGTCAATTGGCCTTATCCGCCAAAAGATGAGGTGGCGATGGGCCTTGGCATTGCGGCACTGACGTTGCTCTATGGCATGATGTTGGCTGAGCTGGTTTTTCGGCCGTTAAAACATTGTATTGAGCGTTTGCTTATCGCCCATTGCTGCCCACGATGAGCGCTTAAGTTAAATTTTAACGTATTGAATTTTATAGTTAAAAACTATAATCACAAAAAAATCATGTGAAAATCACGCCCTGGTTGTATCTCATTGACTGCGCTTGGGTTGTGATAGCGGTTATTGCGTTTTAGGAGTAAGCGATGATAGCCATGAACACCAAATTGCCGATCGTATTGTTACTGTTAGCCTTTACTGGGTTACTGGTCGGCTGCAATCAAACTGCTGCAGTGACAAAAGAAGCGCCTCATAGTAAAGGCCCAAGTAAGGTGCTTAAGCTTGAGGTGAACAACCGCCGCTATGAATTGGCGTTACCTCAGGGGTATGAGCCAACCAAACCTTACAAGCTGTTACTGGCTTTTCATGGCTCGGGTAGCAATAGCCGTGAAATGCGTTCAATGACGGCCTTTCATCAATATAGCGATGAATACATTATTGCTTATCCTAAGTCACAGACTGAGGATTGGAATGAAGGGTGCGATTGTAACAAGCCACATCGCTTGGGCGTTGATGACTTGGGTTTTGTTGATGCCGTGTTGGCAGATATCAAACAACACTATCGGATTGCGCCGGGCGAAACCTATGCAGTGGGCTTTTCACAAGGTGGGCTATTTGCGCAAAACCTGCTGTGTCGGCGAAGTGATGTTTTCAAAGCCGTCGCTAGTGTTGCCTCTCCCATGTCGCTACCTCTGGCGCAAAAGTGCGAACTTGCCACGCCAACCTCGTATTTGATGGTTCATGGCAAACAAGACAGAGTGCTGCCTTTTGCTGGTCTTGAACACCCAAGGTTCGCCTTAATCGGCGCGCAGCAGGCGCTGGCTTTGATTGCCGAGAAAAACGCTTCGTTGGCCAAGCCGCTAATCAAGCGCTCACAGGGGGTCGAGATGACAGCCTATTGGAACGGCCAGCAAAAAACTGTGCTCTATGCCGTTGAACAGGGCAGGCACCGCTGGTCACACCAAGACTTTGCAACAACCCAAGTGGTGTTGGATTTTTTTGCCAGCGCTCATACCCCTGAACTGCCAGAACATTCAAAGCTGATTGATGTCGATGGTATCAAACTGCATGTTCGCACCATGGGCCAGTCAAATGGCAAGCCGACAGTGGTGTTGCTCTCAGGCCCCAATACCAATTTTCATGGTGATAGTGCGTGGTTTGCCTTGTTGCAAAACTATCTAGCCAAGCATTATAAGGTGCTGGCTATTGACCGTCCGGGCAATGCATGGAGCGATTTTGACGCAACAACCAGTTATCGCCGATTTGCCGGGCAACTCCATCGCGCGTTGAACTTGCTCGGTGAGCAAGAGGTCGTCTTTGTCGCCTTTGCCAGTAGCAATATTACCATGGTGAGTTACCAGCAACAGTTTGGCACGGGTGAGGGCGTGCAAACCAAAGGCATGTTGTGGATAGATCCCGACACACTAGAACCGTTCTCATTGGCGCTTTATCAGGATCATCCGGTGAGTTTTTATAAGCAGCGTATTGCCGAACTGTTGCCGCACATTGCCAAAGGCGCATGGACTGAGCGCTCGAAAGCCAAACTGCTAGCAGAGCGTAAAGCCGCTGAACATATGGTGCCTCAGAGCCTACGTAGCAGGATGGACTGGGATTACTTTGATCTGGTGTCGCAACAGCGTTTGTTGATTGAACGCCAACAATCACGCGCTTTAGAGATAGCCCATTACTATGATGACCTTACGGCAATGCAAGATTTTCGTTGGATCACCACCACCCCGGTGAGTGTGATTGACTCAGACTTTGAGCTGGAGCAAATCGCCGCAGCGCCTCAGCACAAAGACAAATTGACCCGCTGGATGAAGGATGCCAGCCGTTGGAGCGAGCTGGTGGCGCAGCATTCTGGTGGGCAATATATTGCTTTGAGTCATGCCAAACATTTGGTACCACTGCAAAATCCTCAAGCTATAGCGACTGCGCTTGAGCCATTGATGGCACAGCCATAATTATTTTTAATGGTATGACCAGTTTGGAATTTACTGCTAATATGAATGACATCAATACTTGCCTTCAAATGAGGATGTTATGAATTATCAGTGTTTTTCCATTGAACTGACCAACAAAGTTGCCCATCTGTGTCTTAACAGGCCGCAGCAAATGAATGCGATGATCGCCGAGTTTTGGCAGGAGTTGCCCGACTGTCTTGAAGCGCTCGATGCCACAGGTGAGGTGAGGGCGGTGGTGATCAGTGCCAGCGGTAAGCATTTTTGCTCAGGTATGGATGTCAATATTTTCAAACAGCCCGAGATGCTGCCACTGGCTGGAGAGCCTGCGCGTGTCGGCGAGAACCTAAGACGTATTGTGCTTAAGTTGCAGCAGGCACTATCGATACTGGAAAAAGTGCGGATGCCGGTGCTTGCGGCGGTGCAGGGTGGTTGTATTGGCGGCGCGGTGGACATGATCTGCGCCGCCGACATGCGCTATTGTACAAAAGATGCGTTTTTCTCTATCAAGGAAACCCAAATCGGTATGACTGCCGACCTTGGCACGTTGCAACGGATGCCAAAGTTATTGCCCGAAGGGATAGTCAGAGAGCTGGCATTTACCGGGCGTGATTTTAGTGCCAGTGAAGCGCTGCAATTGGGCTTTGTCAATCAGGTGTTTGACGACCAACAGACGATGCTGGCGCAGGTGATGAAAATTGCCGAGCAGATCGCGCAAAACTCGCCACTGGCGGTAACCGGCAGCAAAGCAATGCTCAACTACAGTCGCTGTCACAGCGTTGAAGACAGCCTTAACTATATGGCAACTTGGCAAGCGGGCATGTTCCGCCAGCAAGATTTAATGGCCAGCTTCGGCGCGCAAATGCAAAAAACCAAGCCTGAATATGCAGACTTATTCGCCGTAAAGCCGGTGTTTTCTAAAGACTAAATCAAAAACCTTGGATGAGTGTTTTTGTATTTACTGATTTCTTTGAATGTAAGTAGGTATAAATCTTATTTAAAATAATTGGTTTTTAATCAAAGGATTATCTTGTTTAGGTGTAATTAATGAATTCTCCCAATGAATTTAATCTGCGAATAATCAGCCCTGATTTTGATTCTCCGCTGACTGATCATCGATGTTCGACATCATCTGATACCATTGCACGCTAGACGTTAGATTCGACCTTTGTGTAACATGGCCTAAATCTAACTGACATAATAAGAATATCGATGACAAGTGTTGAGGTGGCGCAAGCGCAACAGAAATCTCCATCTATGGTAGGTGGGGTGGTTATTACGATAGGCACTGCCGTTGGCGCCGGGATGTTTTCACTGCCGGTGATCTCTGCCGGTATGTGGTTTGGCTGGGCTTTGGTGGCGATGCTGCTGTCTTGGTTTGTGCTCTATCATGTGTCGTTGATGATACTGGAAGTCAACATGCACTTTAAGCCGGGAGAGAGCTTTGACACTATGGTCAGGGCCACTTTGGGCAAAGGTTGGAATACCTTTAATGGTTTGTTGTTGGCGTTTCTGTTCTATATTCTCGATTATGCCTATATCAGCGGCGGTGGTTCTATCGTCAATCAAACCTTGCAATCGAGTTTTGGGCTATCGCCGCCACAACCGCTATCGGGGCTGATATTTGCTTTGGTGTTGGCGAGCGTGGTGTGGTATTCCACTAAGGCGGTCGATAGGGTTTCGAGCGTGTTGATCAGCGGTATGCTGGTGACTTTTGTTTTGGCGACATTTGATTTTACCCTGTCGGTTAAAATCGACAATCTGATCGATGGCGGCTCTGATCAAGGCACCTTTGAACGCTTTTGGTTTATCTTTGCTGCGCTGCCGTATTTTCTCACTTCTTTTGGCTACTACGGTAATGTGCCGAGCCTTGTTAAATATTATGGCCGTAAGCCAAAGCTGATCGCACGGGCAATGGCCATCGGCTCTGGTGGTATTTTTGCTGTCTATTTGCTGTGGCTGATTTGTACTTTGGGCAACTTATCGCAAGCGGCATTGCTGCCGGTGATAGAAAAAGGCGGCAATATCGGTGTGCTGGTTGCGGCAATGAATACGGTGATCAATAGCGCAGCGCTCAGTAAAATGCTCAGTATTTTTGCCAATATGGCGATTATCTCATCGTTTCTCGGGGTGAGTTTGGCGCTGTTTGATTTTATTGCCGATAAGTTCAAATTCGACGACAGTGGCATTGGCCGTCTAAAAACCGCTTTGGTGGTATTCATACCGCCGACAATCGGTGGGGTATTGTTCCCAGACGGTTTTATTACCGCCATCGGTTTTGCCGGTTTGGTGGCAGCCGTCAATGCCTTGATCATTCCGCCTTTGATGTTCAAAAAGAGCCGTCAGCGCTATGGTCACGGCAGTGAAGGCTTTGCTGCCGCTTCTGAAAAAATGGCGAATTTCCTCATCCTGATGGGGGTTGTCTATGTACTGTGTAATGTCCTTAAAATGTTCAAATGGTTGCCGGTTGTCGGATAGGGCGCATTGCGCAGCAAGATGTCGCAAAAAGTCTCAACTTAAGGGCTAAGTTCGCGAATGCCTCTGAGTTCTTCTACACTTTAAGAGGTTGACTTTTTGAGGAGGCGCTTGTGCTGCGCTTTTTATTTTGTTTTCTACTGTTACTGAGTTTGCCTATACAGGCTCAAGTGCTACGTGTGGTCACCGAGAACTGGCGACCATATAGCTATGAAGAAAACGGGGAGATCAAAGGTAAGTCTACTGCAATTGTCAAGAAGGTGCTCAAACGCGCCGGTATCGATTATACGATGGCTGTCTATCCTTGGTCGCGGGGTTATCTGATAGCCAAAACCGAACCCAATGTGTTGATTTTTTCTTTAGTACGGATCCCTGTACGCGAAAAGCTGTTTAAATGGGTTCGCCCCTTAGGCCAAGGCGATACGACGTCTTTATATCGCTTGAAGGGCAATCAAAATGCGATGCCGCAAACCATCGAGGAGGCCAAGCAGTTTCTCATTGTCGCCAATGCCAATTCCATGGATCATCTGTGGCTGGCCGATAAGGGTTTTCATAATTTAATGACGCCAAGGACGCTGGAACAATCGGTGAAGATGTTTGTCAAGGGCAGGGCGCCGCTGATCGCCATTGACGACCACTCTATTATGTCGGAGTTTTCGGATATTTTGCATGAGCGGGATATGTTCGTCAAAGTGATGCCACTGTTTAGTGCACCTCCTTTTATGGCGTTATCCAATGCCACCGACGATAGCATTTTACTCAAGTTACAACGCGCTTATGATGCCCTGTTGGCCGAAGGTCAGATTGATTTGGTCAATTAACGTCGCTTTGGGCTATCTTGCTACCACACGTTAAACAATTGCTTTAATGCTGCCGCTTGTCTGCGGCTGACTTCTATTTCTGCTCCCGATTGCATTATCGCCAGCAAACAGCCCGGTGAGAGGGCATCTTGTATTTCTTTGATACTGTCGATACGAATGATGTCGGAGCGGCTGGCTTTGAAAAACACCGCCGGGTCCAAGCGCTTTTCTATTTTGCTCAGTGAACTGTGAATAAAGGCTTTGCCGCTGTTGGTATATAGCGCTGCATGGTTGCCGACCGACTCAAAGCGTTCAACCTCATTGAGCCTGACGATTTTGCTGCTTTGCCCGAACTTGAGCAGCAGGCCATGGTTGTCGGCCAAATAGTTAAGCGGCTGCGCGTCGGTGGTTTTATCGGCGTGCTTAAGTAGTTGCCTGACTTTGCCGAGCGCTTGAGATAAACGCTCGGGATTGACCGGCTTGACGAGGTAATCGGCAGCATTTAAGCCAAAGGCATCGAGGGCATGTTCGCTAAAGGCGGTGCAAAACACGAAAAGCGTTTGTGGGCCGATTTGCTCTGCCAACTCTAACCCGCTGACTTCGGGCATTTGTATATCCAAAAAGGCCAAATCGATATCCCCTTGCTTAAGCCTTTGCATGGCTTGCTCGGCGTCTTTGGCTTCGGCAACTACCTCGATATCGTCAAACGCCGACAATAAACGTTTGAGCTCTA
The DNA here is from genome assembly GCA_041583135.1 of Alteromonadaceae bacterium. Lineage (GTDB taxonomy): Bacteria > Pseudomonadota > Gammaproteobacteria > Enterobacterales > Alteromonadaceae > JABSOG01. Next base: position 15,576 of record JBFHGJ010000011.1, read on the forward strand.
CGCGGGCAAGGCGTTCGTCATCGACTATCATCACTTTAATCATGTTGAATGTCCTTGGTGCCTAGGGGCAACGTCAGGGTCATGGTAAAGGTATTTTTGTCGGCTTTGCGCTGCATGTCAAAGCGGTTCTGATAGGTCAATTTGAGCCTGCGCTGAACGTTTTCAAGACCAACTTTGGTGCCGCTGATATTCAGACCCGGCTTAAAACTGTTGGTAATACTCAGCTGCCAGCGGTTTGACGATTGTGGTTTGGCCGCAATGCGGATAAGGCCAATAGCACTGCTTGGAGAGATACCGTGTTTGATGGCGTTCTCAACCAAGGTCAGCAACGTCAGGGTCGGCAGCTTGGCCTGCCACAGTGCATCGTCGATATCGATTTCGACATTGAGGCGTTCTTCTAAGCGGATCTGTTCGATATCTAAATAGCGTTTGGCGATTTGCCATTCTTCTTCCAAGGTCGATTCGGTGCGTAGATGAGCCTGCATGTGAATGCGAAACAACTCAGACAGCTCAGTGACGGTATCGGCGGCTTTGTCTTTGTCTTCATAAATCAAAGCGCGAATGCTGTTAAAGGTGTTGAACAGAAAATGCGGGCTGAGCTGGTTGGTCAGTTGCTGCATTTGCGCTTTGTGTACTTGCGATTGCAGCTCCTTGCGCGCCTGTAGCTGATGCCACAGCATGTAGGCGATACTCCAACCGGCAAAGAACATGGCACTGTTGATTGAGCCGATAACCCACATTTGTGCGCCGCTCATAATGGCATCGACTGCGCCTTCATCGGTGACGATCTGTAATCGTCTGACTTCAGCACCTTGCAGTGGACCGAACTCTGTCATGGCCAAGTGCAGCGCATAATAAAGTACGCCGCACTCTAAGAAAAACCACAACATGTATAGCGCCACCTTTAAGTTCAGTCCGCTGTTGATGACTTTAAGGCGTAAATAGGGCCTGACCAGATAATGACACATCAGCAAACTAAACAAGGGGTCTAGCAATGAGCTGAGAATAAAGGCGCTGCGCTCAGAGCTGGAGTTGTGACTGAGCGACTGCATAATAGACAGGTTTAATACCATAAAGGCGATATACATCACCAGCATGGTAATTTTATAGGGTTTAGAGCTGGTCTTACTGATAGCCCAGCTCTGTTTTAGATAAGCCTTAAAGCTCATGTTGTCGTTATTCGTATCTGAGTGCATCGACTGGATTCAACTTAGACGCCTTGACGGCGGGGGCAAGGCCGAATATTACACCAATGGCGGTGGTAAAACCAAATGACAACAAAATTGCCCAAGTGGGGATTATCACCTCCGAATTGCCCGGCAAGCTCAAAGAGATAATTGTGGCCAGCCCCGAGCCAAATATTAGCCCAATCACGCCGCCAAAGAGCGACAACACCAAAGCCTCAATTAAAAACTGCGATAAGATAAATTGCGGTGTTGCGCCTAGGGCTTTGGCAATACCTATCTCCTTGGTGCGTTCGGTCACCGAGACCAACATGATGTTCATGATGCCGATACCGCCAACCAGCAGGCTGATCCCAACCACTCCGGCGGCCACCATGGTGACTGAGGTGGTGATATTGTCAAACTGCGCCTTGGTTTTTTCTGCGGTAACAAACTCAAAATGATCCGGCTCGTCTTCGTCGAGCTTGGCTCTGGCTCGCAATAAGCGGCTCATCTGGGCTTTGATGGTTTCCAAATCGGCATCCGGCGCCGGACGAAACATGATATCGATATTGTCGGTGAAACCGGCGCCCATTAAGGCCCTTACGGTGCTAAACGGTGCAAAAACATAGTTGTCTTGGTCAAAGCCGAACATGGTGCCACGGGTTTCGGCAATGCCGATGATGCGAAACCATTCGCCGCCTATTTGCAAAAATTCGCCGATTGGATTGGCGGGCATTTGCAGCGACTTGATTAAGGTCGGGCCGATGAACACCACGCGGCGGCGACGCAGGTCGTCGCTTTCAGACAAAAAGCGGCCGGTCTCAGGATAAGTGTGCACAACATTTTGATAACTGCTGTCGGTGCCGATAATACGGGTTTGAAAAGTATTGCGGCCATACTGCACCGAGCCACCTAAGCTAAAGGCGCTCATTACCGCTGTCATATCTTCAACCCCTTTGACTTTGCCCTTGAGCAACAGAAAGTCTTCGTAGCTGAGCGCGTTGCTGAAACCAAGCATTTGTTGTTCGGTGTCGGTATAGGCTCTTAAGGTAACCATATCTGAGCCTAAGTCGTCGAGCTGGTCGGTAATGCCGGAGCTGAGACCTTCCATCACCGCGACAACGGCTATCACCGCAGAAACGCCGATGATGATCCCCAAGGTGGTCAGCGCACTGCGCATGGCATGGGCAAAAATGGCATGAAAGGCGGCTTTGGTGCCTTCAAACAGGGCGTGAAAAAAATCAAGCATGAACGCCTCCGGTATGACTCGTTTGTGGATTTATCACATCCGATTCGATTTCGCCATCAACCAAGCGCAGCACGCGGCGACAGTGGTCGGCTATCTCTTGTTCGTGGGTTACCAGAATAATGGTATGGCCCTGTTGGTGGAGCTGGTCGAACAGCGCCATGATATCGAGCGTGGTTTTACTATCTAAGTTGCCGGTCGGCTCATCTCCTAGGATGATCGCGGGTTTGGTCACCAAAGCTCTGGCAATGGCCACACGTTGGCGTTGACCACCTGAGAGTTGGCTCGGCAGGTTGTTTATTTTGTCTATTAAACCGACACGCTCAAGAGCTTCTAACGCCAGCGCCTTGCGGTCTTTGCTCGGCATACGGCGATAGATCAGTGGCTGTATGACGTTTTGCAATACCGAGGCTCGCGGCAACAGATTAAAGCTCTGAAAGATAAAACCGACGCTGTGGTTGCGCACCTTGGCCAGCATGGCTTCGTCATGCTTGGCAACATCTTGACCATCGAGCCAAAACTCTCCGCTGCTAGGCTGGTCGAGACAGCCTAAGATGTTCATCAAGGTGGATTTGCCTGAGCCGGATGGGCCGGTGATGGCAATATACTCGTTGGTTGCGACCTGCAAATCGATGTGCTTGAGCGCATCGAAGGTAATATCGCCCATCTGATAACGTTTGCTTATGCCCCTTAAATCGATTACCGCCTCGCTCATAGCTTTTCCTTTTCTACTTTTAAGCTGGCGCCTTCTTTTAGGGTGTTGACGAGGCGACTTGGGCCGGTGATCACCAGATCTTTGAGTTTAAGCCCGGTGTTGATGCTTTGCTGGGTATCGGTTGCCATGCCAACGGTGACCGGCTGTTTTTTCGCTTTGCTATTTTCCACCAACCAAACAAAGTGCTCACCTTGTTGTTTGTGTACCGCTGAGATTGGCACACTTAAAGAAGGTGCGCTTTGGGCCAAAATGATCTCGGCGCGGCAACTCATTCCCGGATACAGTCTGTCGGCTTGGTTGAGCAGCACTTTCACGCGGAAAAACAACCCTCGGCCTTGACCCTGACTTCTGGCTGAGGTGCCGATGCTGATGACCTTACCGGCAAGGGCTTTACGTGGGTCTGATGAGGCGAAAACCTCGACCCCTTGGTCTATTTTAACGTTGGCAATGTCGGCTTCATCGACTCTCAGTTCTGCCAAGATGGTGCTGGGATCAGCCAGTGTCATCAGAGAAGATCCGACGATGTTGGTGGTGCCAGCAATGACGGTTTCACCGGGTTTAACATCTACCGCTGAAATAAGCCCGGGCATGGCGGCCTTAAACGTGGTTTTGTTGAGTCTGTCGGTGGCCTGTTCGAGCGCAGCTTGCTTTTGTTTAAGGCTTTCTTGCGCCGCTTTGACTTTTATCTCGGCAATGCGATGTTGGCTTTCGAGGCTGTCTACACTGTCTTGACCGACCATACCTTTGGCCAGTAATTGCTGTTTGGCACGCAATTGACGCGCTAAATCGTTGACCACTTCGGTGGCGTACTCGATGTCGATTTGCTGGGCATTCACGGCGGCGCGGTAGCTGGCGACATCGGCTTTAAAGGCGGTAGGGTCGAGTTGCAGCAACACTTGGTCTTTTTGCACCATGTCGCCTTCTTCTACTAAGACATCGGTGACGATACCTGTAACTTCTGAGCGGATTTGAATTTGGTTGTTAAAGACTAAATTGCCTGAGGCCAAAATGGTGTCTGAAAGGGTTTGCTCGGTGACTTGCTCGGCGGTCACCTGTAGTTGGCTGTCGTTCCCCTGGTACTTTTTGAAGCTGATTAAGCCGACCACTGCTGCTACTATCAATCCGGCTGTGAACGCTTTATTCATCGCTATCTCCTTTAAGGCGCATCCTTGCGACTACGGCTTCCTTTTGTGTTTACGTGCTGGGTGAGAAAAAATTTTGCCAAGCGTTTAGCTTAAAGGGCAATGGCCAACCAAGTGCCGAAAATTAAGATGAATGGCAAGGCGCTAAGTGCAATGGCTTTGCCAGTTGACATATCGGCCAGTTGTTTAAAGCCAATGGTAGTCAAACCGATGCTCCAAAGGGCAAACAGATTGACTGCTTCTGCCCAGCTAAACAGGCTCTCACCCGGCATATAGCCTAAAAACAGCTGATTGATTGAAGCATAGTTAGGCAACGACATTGGCAGATCGCTCGTGGCAGCGGTGGCAAATAGGGCGATAAAACCGAGTGTGTTGATTATCGAAGGCATTTGCACCCAAATGGAAAAGCTGAACCAGTCGCCATAGGCCATTGGTTGGCGCGCTGGACCACCGGCCTTACTGGCCAAAGCATAGTAACCGGCGAAAAGGGCGGTTAAAATTAAGGTCACAAAGACCACGCCAACGGCGGAAATAATCCCGATACTGCCGGCGGTTTGGGCAATCATGCCTTCGGCACCTTCTCGTTCTGCCGGGGTCATATCCGCAGGCAAGGTTTGCATTTGCTGCTCGATGAGCCACTCAGGGGACATGTTGCCATAAAAGACATAGAGGCTACCGGCAGTAAGGGCTATCAATAGCACCAAGGCGATATAGCTGAATTTTTTAGCCGATTGAAATTTCTCAAATAACGACTTAGGGGCGACGTAGATATCCACTAAGCTCATGGCGGTTGCAGTGCCGGACATAAAATACTCTCCTTTTATATTAATTTGCCCGGACACTATAGCTGAGGCTTATTGTTAATGGCTGCAAAAAATGATTTTCGGCAGGTTTCGGTGATTTTTGGTTAGAGGGCTTTAAGCTCGGTCATGCGCTCTTGCATATAACTGAGGTTGCGGGCGTTTTGCTTTTTACCTAACTCGATGCCTTGTGCCAACACTGCGATGGCGTTTTTGCGGTCTCCAGATAACTGGTAGGCTTCTGAGAGACTGTCGTAGGCGTTGGTCGATTGCGGATAAAGTGCAATGGCATATTTAAATACTTCGATGGCTTGGTCAAAGGATGAACGGTAGACCAACTGGTAGCCAAGGTTGTTGAGGGTGATCTCCGGCACTTTGACGGTTTTACCTTGCCGCTTTGAGATCTTGGCCATGACCTGATTGATACCGCTTAACCCCTGTGCTATCACCTCAGGCGGCAAAGTCCAGCCGTTGAAGTAGCTGAAGTTGCGTAGTGCGTTGTGTAGGGTGCGGGTGGCGGTAGACATATGGTTTTCTTGTTCATAAATGGCGCTGTGAAATGCTAGCTTATCAACCGGCGCCTGTTTAAATGCTTTGGTTAGGCGCTCAAAGGCGGGGCGCAGCTCTGGCTCATAGCCCATGCTCATAAATAACAGCGCTGGGGTTTTGCTCAGTTGTGTCATGTGTTTTTCCAAATGGCTGACCAACGCCATATCGTCAAACACAATCCAAGGACTATGGGCAATATAGGCTTGAAACAAGTCGCTGCGCTGTGCGAAAGCATAGAGGGTAAAAAGCCCTCCTAAAGAATGACCTGAAAGAATACGGGTGTCGTTAGTGCGATAGGTTTTATCGATGTGTGGAATAAGCTCTTTGGCGATGAAGTTTAAAAAGGCTTTGGCGCCACCGGCGTTGCTTTGCTCACCTTTGGGTTTTGTCGGGGTAAAGTCGCGATAGCGGCTGGTGTTTTTGATGGCCACAATGATTGTGCCCGGCAGCATTTGCGATTGGCCGTTTAACCAAGTTGTGGTGCCGACGACATGCTTAAAGTGAGTTTCGCCATCAAGGGTGTAGAGTACTTGATAGTGCTGGTTGGGAGATTGTTCATAGCCTTCGGGCAAGCTGACTAAAATGGTGCGTTTTTCTGCCAGAATTGTCGAATCTAGCACTTCGCTGTGGCCCCAGTTGATAGGCTCAGCTTGACTGGCTAGGGTGACAAGCAACAGTAATGATAGAGTGATATATTTAAAACTGGAGTACATAATGATTCCCTCGTGGTTAAGATGGCTTGATTGTTACATTGCCACACCGAAAAACTACAGCGCTGCGCTGATAAAAAGCTGATGATTAGCTGATGTGTTTAAAAACAATGAGTTAGAGATGATAATTGGCTGGCTTGAAACGCCATTGTCAGTATACTGTGGCGATTGATATGGGCAGTGCATATATGTGCTGCGTTGCTAAGTGCCCGCTCATGCTATTTTGGGGTGAGCGCAGGACCAACTTTAATGTAGATAAACAAAACGCCTAGATGAACGAATTTTCTGTCGCAGGTTACCGAGTGGATATGAACCGCTCGCAAATTGTAGCCAACGAGCATATTTTATCGATGGAGCCAAAGGTGCTTCAGGTGCTGTTGGTGCTGGCAAAAAATCAAGGTCAGGTGGTTGGCCATGACGCCATTTTAGCTGAAGTTTGGCCTGATGTGGTGGTCGCTCCCAATGCCTTACAACGTTGCATTGCCCAATTGCGCAAAGCCTTTGGCGATGATGCGAAAAGCCAAAAGGTGATAGCGACGTATCCTAAAGTGGGTTACAGCCTGCTGGCCAATGTCGATTGGCATCGAGCCTTGCCAGAATCAACCAGCCAAAACGAGACATTGATTTCTGCTCAGCAAGTGGCTAGGTGGCGACGTGTGGCGCTATCGTTGGCGTTTGTGATGGTGCTACTGGTTGGGGCAATCGCCGAATTGACACCAGAGCCTGAACCGTTTGCCGTGACTCGGCTCAAGGCGCTGACGGCGACCGATGACAAAGAGTTTCATCCGGCGTTCTCACCCGATGGCCGCTACATTGCCTTTGAGCGCTTTATTGCGATGTGCAAAAGCCATATTTGGGTGAAAGACTTGCAGCAAGGCAATGAATATCAGCTGACCGAGCAGCCCGGTGTGTTTGGACAGTTGGCTTGGTCGCCAGATGGCTCAACCTTGGCTTTTTCGCATATTGCCCAGTGTACGCAAGAGCGCAGTACGATGGGCTGCTCTGCGCTTCACCGCTTATCTTTTACGCTTGCTAAAGCGTCACCTCAACCGACCGAGCAAATGCTTGGTTGCACTGATGAGCATTATGGTGCGGTTAATTGGCTAGATGACAATCGTGTGGTTTATAAGGCGAGTAAAGACAATCTTGTGCAGGTCCGTACGCTGAACCTTAAAACCAATCAACAAAGTATTTTATTGGATGGGGAAGGTTTTAGACCTTTTGCCTTGAGTTATTCCCAGCATTTAAAGCAGTTGGCGGTAACTGGCTTAGACCAAGAGCAAAACCCGGTGATGATGAGGGTGATGCCAGGCAGTGGCGAAAAACATCAGATAAGGTTGCAGATCCCTAAAGACAGCCAAGCCGATATTTTGTGGGACCCGACCTGGCACCCCAGTGAAAACTATCTGTTGGTCAGTGCAGGTAGTACGTTGTTTAAAATTGGCGAGGATGGGCGTTTTAGCGAGTTTGAGGTGCCGACGATGGAGGCGATCTATACCCCGATATTTCATCCTGACGGCAAGCGTATAGCGGCAACCATGGGCACTCAGGATTTTGACATCGTACAGGTGAGCGGCATTGGCGATAAGCCTGCGCCGCCACAGGTGCAAGTGATACATCGCTCGATTGTTGAGGACTATCAGGCGCGCTTTAGGCCGAACTCCGACGAGATGAGTTTCGTCTCAAAGCGTAGCGGTCATGAGCAGCTGTGGCTCGATAAGAAAGGTACGCCGATACAGTTAACCCATTTACAACGGGGCGAGCGCTTGAGCAGCTACATTTGGTCTGACGATGGCCGCTTTATGATTGCTGTGGTCAACGGTAGTTTGCAGGTGCTGCATTTAGATGGTCAGATGCAAAGGATTGATACGTCGTTTCGAGTCAAGGCGGTGTATCAGCACCTTGGCGGCAATGAGGTTTTGCTGGCGACGGTAGAACACAATCGCAGTCAGTTGATGGCATTTAATATTTCAACCGGGCAAGCACGTTTACTATATGACGGCTTTACTTTTTGGGCGCAGCAAGATGCCCAAGGGGTACTGTATTTTTCTGATTATTTACGAAAGCTTCAGCTAAAGAGACCGGGCAAGGCAAAGGAGCCGTTTATGGTCGCGGATGAGCTGATATTGTATTCTCCCTTTATTGTTCGCGAGCAAGTATTGCATATGGTCGGTAAAGGTGGGGCGCTGTGGCAGGTTAATTTAGAAACGCTGGCCGTTACTCCGGTTGGCATTACGGGGTTGAATGATATGTTTTGGGAGCTTAGCGATATTGCGCCGCATGAAGGTCGGATGTTGGTGTCGAAGATGCATTCGGCACGCAAAGAAATTGTGCTGTTTGAATAGGGCGTTTATTTCATCGCCCTAACATTACAATTTTGCTGGTACTGGCGCTTCTCAGTGAAAGGGAATTTTGCTAGTCTGTGGTTTTACTGTTGCCGTGTGATACGGTGTTTTGCTGAGGTATTCATGGCAAAAGGTCAATTAACTGTCAGAGATAAAACCATTTTCGATGGCTTTATCGTTAAGTTTTTATTGAAGTTTATCTTTCGGGTTTGGTTTAAGCTGGCAGGCTGGCGCAGCACCAAAGAAGCGCCAAATGGTGCCGGTGTGGCTATTGCCGCGCCTCATACGTCGAACTGGGACTTTATTTATGCCCTTGGCGCGGCCATCATTGCCGACGTTAAAATTTACTTTTCGATTAAAGACAGCTGGTGCAGAGTGCCGCTGGTGGGGCGTTTTATTATGTGGCTTGGCGCCATTCCCATCGATCGCAGCAGTGCCGGGCGTGGGCAGGTAGAACAGATCCGCGCTTTTGTCGAGCGTCATAAAAATTCCCGCGTGTTTTTCTTATTTACCCCAGAAGGCACTCGCGGGGCGGTTGCGAAGTGGAAAACCGGCTTTTACCATGTGGCGGAGCAATGCCGTTTACCGGTGTTTTTATGCAAAGTCGATTATCTGTTAAAAGAAGCAGGGGTGTTTCACACGTTTGAAGTCACCGGCGATAAAGACGAAGATGTTAGGGCAATTCAAGAATCTTACAAACGCATTTATGGCAAATTTCCAAAATTGCAGTATCCGCCATATGTGGGCCCTTTACCTGAGATCTCAGACAAAGAAGCCTTGATCTTAAAGGCGATGTATTCGCTCAAAGGGGTGGCTACCCAAGTTGATATTGCGGCCAAAGCCAAGCTTGCAGGGCTGTCGGGTAAAATGTTCGACTTTTTGGCCGAAAAGGGCGTGTTAGAGCGGGTTGGCGAGTGTTCTGGCTCGAAAGAGCCGACCTATCAGCTGACTTTTGCCGGTCGCGGCTGTCTGTTGCATTTGTTTCCTACCTTAAAAAATCTCCCTGAGAGCGTTTAATCGCTGCATACCACTGCCTGTTGGCTGGCAGTGGTTTACAAGCGGTGGGTTCTATCGAGCAATTTGGCCATTAAGCTGCTGAGTTGCTGTTGCTCTGATTTGCTTAAAACACTCAATAACTGTTGCTCACGGGCTAAAACCAAAGGCTCGATATTGCGATAGAGTACAACTCCTTTGTCAGAGAGGCTCAGTAAAGCGGAGCGTTTGTCTTTTTCATCGGTGACTTTTGACAAAAGGCCGTTTTCAAGCATTTTGGCGATGGCGCGGCTGGTTTGCATCTTATCGAGGTTGGTGAGGCCGCAGATGGTTTTAGCCGATTTGTGAACGCCGTCGCCCAGCACTGCAAGTACACGCCATTGCTGCCTGGTGAGGTTAAATCTGCCTGCATACACTTGCGCGACGCTGTTGCTGATCGCTTGTTGCAGCTCGGCAAGGCGATAGGGAAAAAATGACGCTAGGTCTAATTTGTCAGTCATGACTACTCCATCTTTTTGTGCGCAATAACACATTTTAAAGCGGCGAAGACAGATTGCAACTATTGAGTTGATCCAGATCAACGCACTACCTAGGTTATTTAGTAACATATGTTACTAAATAACCTGAGGACATGACATGATCAATATTGAACAGATCCATCACGTGGCTTATCGCTGCCACGATGCCAAAGAAACCGTCGAATTCTACCAAAAGATGTTGAATATGACATTCTTAGTTGCCATTGCCGAAGACAAAGTTCCTTCGACTAAAGCGCCAGATCCGTATATGCACGTGTTTTTAGATGCTGGCAACGGCAATATCTTGGCATTTTTCGAACTACCGAACTCGCCTAAGATGGGACGTGACGAAAATACGCCTGATTGGGTGCAGCACATCGCCTTTCGGCTTAAAGATTCAGATGCCCTTGTGGCGGCGAAAGCCGAGTTGGAAGAAAAAGGCTTAGAGGTGGTTGGTGTAACCGAGCACGGCATTATCCGTTCAATTTACTTCTTCGACCCGAACGGTCATCGCATTGAACTGACCTGTGTTACCGGCACTGCTCAGCAAATGGCAGAGTTACAGGAGATTGCCCCAGTCATGCTAGAGGAATGGAGTAAAACCAAAAAAGCCCCACGCCACGCTGCTTGGCTGCACCAACAAGAATTCGCCGACTAATACTCAAGTGTCTGACACCAAAATTTTAGGTACTTAGGTGTCAGACACTAAATTATTAGGTACGTCTTTTTTTTCAAAGGCTTAAAGCCAAGAGCTTAAACTCCCGCCTCTAGTGTCGGAGTCTGTTTTTAAAGGTACTGTGAGGATTCATCCTCCGTATTGGCTTGTTTCACTTCTTAACTTGAAGTTCCAAAAAGCTATGCTAGGTTTAACAGTAGATGGAATTGCTTTATTTAAAAGGACTGACTCATGCCTAGACCTCGTCGTATTTTTATCCCTGGCTACCCGCTGCATGTCATTCAGCGTGGTAACAATAAAATCGCTTGCTTCAAAGAGTATTTCGATTATGTCTATTATCTTAATGCGCTTGAAGAGATAGCGACAGAGCATCATTGCTGCATTCATGCTCTTGTACTGATGACAAACCATATACATATGCTCGTTACGCCATGTGCTCGCGGAAATTTGAGTAAAATGATGCAATCGCTTGGGGTCAAATATGTGCATTACTTTAACAATAAGTACGAAAGAACTGGCACGTTATGGGAAGGAAGGTACAAGGCAACGTTGATTGAAAGCGATCGCTACTTTTTCGCTGTAAGCCGGTATATAGAGTTAAACCCAGTAAGGGCTGCCATGGTTAACGCTCCTCACGAATATCGCTGGTCTAGCTATCAGCACAATGCAATGGGTTTGGATTCTACGTTGTTTACCCCTCACGAACTATACCTATCTCTAGGAAAGACAAAGTTAGAGCGGCTAAAGTCCTATCGGGCGATGTTTGATAATCCTTTGCCTGAGCAGGCAATTGAGCTTATTCGAGACAGCACAAATCGAGCCCAACCCATGGGTAATGTTGTAGCCTCTGCGCTAGGGTAATTGGATACAGAGGATGTTGTTTAAAGACTGACTTTGAATGGCCGTGCCGCTAAGCCCATTCATTTATTGAGCGTTTTGAGGTTTGCTCTTATGTTCCTTTTATTTTGGTGTCTGACACTGTGTTAAAAATCAGAGAGGATAATTTTAACTCTCTGATTTTTAATAGGTTACCTGTTTTTTTGGTGTCTGACACCTAGTGAGGTGTTAGATGACGCCGCGGCGCATTTGGTCGAGTTCGATGGAGTCGAACAGGGCTTGAAAGTTACCCTCGCCAAAACCTTTGTCACCGACGCGTTGGATCAGTTCGATAAAGATTGGACCAAAGAGGTTTTTGGTGAAGATCTGTAGTAAATAGGTGCCGTCAGCTTGGCTGTCTACTAAGATCTGATGATCGCGAATTTTGTCTTTGTCTTCTTTTACCCAAGGCACACGATTGAAAATGTTGTCATAGTACTCGGGCATGATGTCCAAGGTTTCAATCGATGATTTGTCCAAGCTGTCCAGTGATGCGACCAAGTTATCTGTCAAAAAGGCCAAGTGCTGTACGCCCGGTCCATTGTACTCTTTCAAATATTCGTCGATTTGGTTGTTGTTGTCGTCTTTGCCTTCGTTGATTGGGATGCAAAACGAGCCGCAAGGTGAGCGCAGAGCATAAGACAATAGGGCGGTCTTTTGGCCCTTAATGTCAAAGTAGCGTACTTCTTCAAAACCAAATACGTTCTTATAGAAGTCGGCCCATTGCTGCATGGTGCCTTTGTAGACGTTGTTGGTCAAATGGTCGATGGCTAAAAAGCCTTTGTCTTTTACTATCACCGGACTGTCTAAATCGACAAAGTCGTTGTCATAGATACTGCCGTGCTCACCGTATTGGTCGATGAAGTAAATTAAGCTTTCGCCAATACCGTAAATGGCAGGATAGGGGAGGTCTTTTTTGCTGGCCTCAAGCGCCGGTTTAGCACCTCTTGCCACTGCGGTATCAAAAGCATATTGGGCGTCTTTGACTCGCCAACCCATTGAGCAGATACCCGGGCCATGCGCCTTGGCGAAGTCGGCGGCAAAACCTCCTTCTTGCTGATTTAACAAAAAGTGTATGTCGTTTTGACGGTAGTAGCTGATCGCTTTGTTTTTAAATTGTTTGAGCTTTGAAAAACCGAAATCGGTAAATACGTTGGCCATAAACGACACGTCATTTGTGGCGTATTCAGTAAATTCGATGCCGTCTAGGCCCAATGGGTTATTTGTTGCTGTCATGTGCTACCACCTGTATTTAGTATCATATGTGACTATATATTAGCGATTTACTTGGGGATTGGTAGCGTGAAGAAAGCGGTAAAGGTGAGGCCGGAGGACGCACAATGGTGTAATCATTTCTTTACAAAAAGTTATAACCCCTTCGCGTTAAAACTAATAAATTTAATTATATCAGACGGTTATTAACATTTTACTCTTGCTTGGTTGTTTTTTGTGCTTTACGTTAGTGCTGTACATCTGTTGCAAATCACTGATGCCACCCTGTGGCTTAAATCATGATTTTATGACTTGGATCAATTTAACTCGCTGCCGAGGTCGTCATTTGGCGCTGTTTTGGTGATTGGCAAGGAGGATGGTGATTTGATCTTTATCATTGATCTTTTGTCTTAAGATCAGATCTGGTTAGATTTTCATCTTGTCTTGTGTCCATGATTCGTATATTGTGTACTAAACCATTAACTAATGGTTCAAATCATAATAACAATTATAAAAAGTTGAATTAAATCCAAATAAAAGAAGTAGATGCTGTTATGTTTAAGTTAAATATTAAAGGCGTACTGTTGTCTACCTTGGTCTCTATGGTGGCACTTCCGGCCCTTGCAGATGATGCAGCGGTGGATGAATTGGAGGCGAAGGTGAATGAACGGGTTGCGCAGCTTGAAGCGGCAGGCTTTTTACCAACCTATAACGAAATTGAGTTGATCAAGGTCGATATGGTTGATGAGGAGATTGTTGCGACTGGCATTTCGGTTGAAGAGGCCATTGCTAAATATGAGCTTCCGCCAGTGCTTGAGCGTTTGGTTAAAATTAAAGAGGCCGTTAGAATTCAAGGGTTTGCAGGTGGTTTGGTGGTCAAGCCGCCGAAAGAGCCAACCAATGATGGTAACGGTGGCGGTTAATTACCTTTAGTAAGTAGCGGCGCCGCTAGCGCCGCTAACAATGAAATTATGTCGTTATTTTGGTGGAGCATAAAAACAATAGGGATTGGAGATTTGGAAAATCATGACTTATATCACCGCTGATATTATCGCTTTTTACATCACACTTGGCGTCAACATTAGCTTTGCCGGGTTGTTTTTGTACCATGTCTTTAAGCATAAACCCAATAAGTCTCTGATGCTGCTGTGTGGCGGCTTGTCGATATTTATGGCGCTCAGCCATGTATTGACCTCTTACAAGAGCAGTTTAGATCAAGCCACTATGGTTTATTACAATTTGGTGGTGAATTGGTATTTGATCCACATGACGCTGGCCGGTGCTTTGGTTGGGTCTATTTACGGCCTACATCGCGTGTTTACGCTTAAGCTTCATCCTTCGGTTCGTTATGTGTTTTTTGCCATGCTATTTTCAATGGGCCTAAATGGCGCGATGCATGTCGATTTGATGATGCTCGGCAACGATGACACGCACTGGCTTTATACGCTTTACTCGCTGGGCGAGAATATTTTAATGCTATTTGTGTTTTGCTCGGTTTTAGTGGCACGACGTTGGAGTGAAGTATTCGCTTGGTTTCGGGCCGCCCATAGCGGCGCTCAGTGGTCAGAGGTCGAGGCATTAAACCAGAAGCAGTTACAATCGATGGCCGAAGAATTTGAAGCCGCCCATCAAAATACCCATCAGTTTGTCGCCAAGTGGCGTGCGATTTGGCGCTTTGTAAGCTTTGTCTTGTTCAATTCCAAAGAGCAAAAGCAGCAACGATGTCGTCGTAATGAGCTGACCGCAGAAAAACTGCTGTTGGAATATCAGGACTTGGTGCGCCTGCCGGGCAATGAAAGAGTTGACCGTTTTATTCGCTGGCGTGACGATGTTGCCGACTTTCAGCAGCGTAGAGAAGTCGAACGGCAATAACCGTTTGCTGTTATTGCCAATTGTTCAAAATGGTTTTACGAATGTCGGCCAACGCTTTTTGTCCTTGAGCTTTGGCCTTTAATGTTGGCCGTACTTGCGGGTAACAGCTTGCCTCTAGGTGTTCACTAACACTATCGCTTAAAAATCGACTTTTACTGCCATAAACGTGCTTATCGCCATGTTTTTGTTGCTGTGGCACCCAATACTTTAACGGTTGAATGAGGTGCAATTGCTCTTTGGCACGGGTCATGGCCACATACAGCAGCCGTCTTTCTTCTTCTATCAACTTATCATCACCACAGGCATACTCGTTGGGAAAGTTGCCGTCGTTGACGTTTAGCACGAAGACGTTTTTCCATTCTTGACCTTTGGCGGAATGGATGGTGCTTAAGATCAAAAAGTCATCATCAAGCAGTGGCGTGCCGGCCAGATCACCTGAGCTTACCGGCGGGTCTAATGTCAGCTCCGATAAAAACCGCTCCCTTGATTGATATTGCATTGAGATGCGGATCAACTGCTCAATATCGCCCCAACGCACAAAATGATCATCATAATTGGCCTCGAGAATGTCCTGATACCAATTGGCGAGTTGGCTGACTTGCTCTGACCAGTTGAGGTTGTCGTAGTGGATCTCTGGCAGCAGTTTACACAGGCTTTGCCATTTGTCGTTTTCAACGGCCGAGGCTTTGTAACTGTGCAGGCTATATGGGTCGTGATTGTGGGCATGTAGATGCAACAGTATCGATTCGGCAGTGCGTGGGCCGATGCGCGGCAGCATTTTTAACACGCGAAAGCCTGAGATCTTATGCTTGGGATTGTCGGCAAAGCGTAAGATACTCAGTAGATCTTTAACATGAGCTGCTTCTAAAAACTTAAGGCCGCCATGTTTAACATAGGGGATATTGCGTTGGGTTAGGGCCAACTCGAGCCGGTCGCTGTGGTGGCTGGAGCGAAACAGCACGGCTTGATCTTTCAATCGAGTGCCGGACTCTCTGGCGCTCAGTAGCTTGTCGATAATATATTTGGCTTGCCCTGCGTCATCTTCGACACTGACAAGGCGTGGTTTTTGATTGTCGGGTCTGTTGCTGTTAAGGGCCACCTTGTAGCCGCTTTTGCCTTCTTGCAATAGGGCGTTGGAAAGGTTCAAGATGGCTTGGCTCGAGCGATAGTTGTGATTTAAGCTGACCACTTTGGCTTTGGGGCTGAATTGGTTGGGAAAATTCAAGATATTATCGACATCGGCACAACGAAAGCTGTAAATCGACTGAGCATCGTCGCCCACAACGGTCAAGCCGCTACCGTCACCAAAGAGTCGCTGCAACAGCGCCCCTTGCAATAGGTTGGTGTCTTGGTATTCATCGACCAAGATATGGTCGAACTGCTGGCGAATGGTTTTGGCAATATCGGGTAGCGCTGCCATATGATACCAATACAGCAGCAGGTCATCGTAGTCTAAGCAAGATTGCTCGATTTTTTGCTCGACATAGCATTTAAACAGGTTTTTTAGCTCATCATGCCAGTCTGCGCACCATGGAAACTGCTGGCTGAGTACGTCGCTCAGCTCTGCTTGGGCATTGACGCAGCGCGAATAAATTTCAAGGCAGGTGTTTTTGCGCGGAAAACGATTTTCTGTTGCGCTATAGCCGAGTTGATGACGTAACAAGTCAAGCATATCGGCCGAATCGTTACGGTCCATGATGATAAAGTCGCTATCAAGGCCGATGGCACCAGCATAGATGCGCAACAAGCGGTTGGCAATTGAATGGAAGGTGCCCATCCAACTAAAGCTGATGGGGGCAAAGGTTTTGGCTTGGCTGCGGTTTTCACGCTCGACGATGCGGTTGACCCGTTCGGTCAGTTCATTGGCGGCACGGCGCGAAAAGGTCATCAGTAAAATGCGCTCAGGACTGACTTGATGTTTGACCAGGTGGGCGGCGCGATGGGCAAGGGTATTGGTTTTTCCGGTACCCGCACCTGCGATGATCAGCAGTGGTCCTGACTTTATGCCGAGTCTGTCATCTTGCACGCCGTAGTGCGCAGCTTCGCGTTGTTGTTCGTTTAACTGTATCTCTGCCAACATGATAGTTAATCTGTATAAATAACCAGTTTAAATGTTAGCAGACATTTTCCATGCTGTATATATTCCCATGCAATTGATTCATTTGTGGTTTGCTACCGTTTCACGATTACAAATTTTTACAGCCCTCAAGGACAAAAATCGTTATGATTTGGCTTCAGTTGGATGGCCTGTGAGGTAGATTTGAAAGGGTTTTTGCTTGGTCTTTGTTGCTTGCCTTGGTTTTGTTACGCCGCCGCGCCCGAAGGATATGTCGATACCGGCCAGTGGCATGTTGCGGTGGCGCTAGGTTTTGGTCAAAAGAGCAACCCGCTGATCGGCGGGGACGACCTGCCGCTGTTGGTGCTGCCTGAGGTGGCCTATTACAGCGAGCGGTTTTATTTTGACAATGGCGATGTCGGTTATACCCTCGTTGATTCTGAACGCTTCTCTGTGAGTGTGTTGACGCGTTTTAATGTCGAGCGGGCCTATTTTTCTTTTGTGCATCCATCGAATATTTTACTCACCCAATCGGTTTCCCAAGCCATCAATTCCGGCGAGCTATGTGTCGATTGCTCCGGTAGTGAAAGCGATGCCTTCGAGGTTCACCTGCCATCGTTAGACGAGCTATCTTCACGTAAATACGCCATTGACGGTGGGTTGTCGTTTAATGTGCATTTGCCGGCAGGCGGCATGGTTAGGGCACAGTGGATGCAGGATATCAGTGGTGTCTATCGGGGGCAAAATGCACTGTTGGAATACTCAAGCGGGATGACCTTTGGCGAAAGCCGGCTGGGATTTACCGTTGGCGCGCGCTATAAAAGTCAAAAGTTGATGGATTACTATTATGGTATCGGCCCCCAGGACTCGGTTGATCCGCTGTTTTATTATCAGGCGAAAGCCAGCTGGCAGCCTTATGTTAAGTTGACATATTCCCGTCCTATCAATGAGCACTGGAGTTTGCTGACGCTGCTGCGTTATAGCTACCTAGGCAGTGGTATGAGCGACAGCCCGGTCGTCAAAGACAACAGCACTTCGACTTTCTTTGTGGGGGCGAGTTATGGTTTCTAGCGTTGGATGGCTTGTGTTGCTGGTGGGCGTCGTGACTAGCTTTGGCGTATGCGCCGGTCAGGTGCATTCTGACAAAATTCGTCAATTTGAGCTTAAGCCTCAGGTGTGTATCGTTAAAAAAATCGGTGATGAATGTGAGCTGCTGACTACGGTAGAAATTGCAGCCACCGAAGTAATGACGATGTGTTTGGTACAACAAAAAACCATTTTGAAATGCTGGCAGGACAAGCAGATTGTGGCGGAAAAACTGGCCATTTTACTGGCTGCCAGTACCGAGGTCGAGCTGCTGGATCAGGCGCAAAATGTGCTGGCAACCGAGCAGTTGCAAGTCAATGCCGTTAACCCCAAGCGCAGAAAACGTTTGCGCCCGGCGTGGAGTCTATTCTAGTGCCCCATATTTTATTGGTCGAGGACGACGCCAGACTCTCTGCGTTGATCCAAACTTATCTTGAGCAAAATGACTTTACTGTCAGTGTGTTAAACCGTGGTGATATTGCGCTGTCGAAGATACCAGAGTTGTCGCCCGATTTGATTGTGCTGGATATCATGCTGCCGGGCCTTGATGGGATGGCGTTGTGTCGTTTGTTAAGACCGCAATATCATGGTCCTATTTTGTTTTTGACCGCTAAAGACAGCGACTTTGATCAGGTATTGGGGCTTGAAATAGGCGCCGACGATTATGTGATCAAACCGGTAGAGCCTCGCGTGCTGCTGGCGCGGATCAACAATTTGCTTCGGCGTGTCAACCAGCAATTGCATCAAGATGAGGCGCAATTGGCCTTTGGCGCGCTTCAGATCAAACGCGATTCCAGAACTGTCTATTTAGGCGAGCAGAGGATTGAATTGACCACGCATGAGTTTGATCTGTTGTGGCTTTTGGCCAGTCATGCCGGACACACCAAAAGCCGTGAATTCATTCATCAGCAAATGATCGGCCGCGAATATGATGGCCTTGATAGAACGGTGGATGTGCGGGTATCAAGGCTGCGAAAAAAGCTTCAAGACCCGGCTGACGCGCCCTATCGTATTAAAACCATCTGGGGTAAGGGTTATCTGTTTGTGCCCGATGCTTGGCAAACCCCGTGAAGCGTCTGTTTCTGAGTTTATACTTTGGCGTTGTGTTGGCGCTGGCCCTGATCGGCTGGAGTTCTGAGCAGTTGTGGCAGATGACGCTCTCAAGCAGTGACAATGACATTGCCCGTATCGCTCAGTTAAGTAAAGCGGTGCGTATGGTCGATGATCTTGAAGACCAAGCCAAACGCCGGGCCTTATCGCAGCAATTGGCAATCGAGGTACGTCTAATGGCAATGGATGATATCGCTTGGTTGCCATCGCAACAGGCGACGTTGGCGCAAGGTGATCCGGTGCTGATGTATACCGAAAGCGACCATCTGCTGGTTTATCTTGGTCTATTGCCACACCAGCCAAACCAAGTGTTGGCGCTTGGTCCTATCTCTATGCCAACACAGAACAAGGATAAAAAACGACTGTTGCTGCTGCTCTCCTATGTGCTGCTGGCATTTGCCATTGCGCTGTGGAGCTGGCCTTTATGGCGAGATTTGAAGGTATTGCAACAGGCCACCGAGAGTTTTGGCACTGGGCGTTTTAACGAAGTGCCAAAGGTTGGCAAAAACTCGGTGATAGCGCCTGTCGTACAAACCTTTAAGACTATGGCCGAGCGTATTTCAAGGTTGGTGGAAGAACAAAAGGAGCTGACCAATGCGGTTTCTCACGAGCTGCGTACGCCGCTCTCACGGCTGAAGTTTTCACAGGCGTTGGGGCAAAACCCTGATCCCGGTATGGCTCAGGACATCAAAGAACTGGAAGCGCTTATCGATGAAATGCTCAGTTATTCGCGCTTGGAATCGACTGCAAGGCAGTTGGTTATCGATCAGGTCGATGTCAACCAGTTGGTGGAGCACTTGTTGGAAAAGCTTAGTGTCAACAGCGACAAACGATTGCAATTAAAGGTTGCTCAGCCGATTTTATGGCGTTGTGACGGGCACTTTTTAGAACGAGCGGTGCAGAATCTCGTGACCAATGCGCTGCGTTATGCCGATGTTCAAGTCGAGGTGTCATTGAGTGTGACCGGGCAAGGGCTGATGATAGCGGTAGAAGATGACGGGCCGGGGATTGCGCCTGAGCAGTTCGATGAGGTGTTTAAACCCTTTGTCAGGCTAGATAAAAGTCGTGCCAAAGATGATGGTGGATTTGGCCTTGGTTTGGCGATTGTTCAGCGCATTGTGCAGTGGCATCAGGGCGATTGCAAAGTCGCACAAGCCAAGCTTGGTGGTGCGCGCTTCGAGTTGATTTTACCGCAGCGATAAGTCACTCAAAACTCACATGAGCAAAAAGTTTAGCTTTAGGGTGAGCCTTGCCTGTGCATAACTGCGTATTCGGCATGAATAGAAAATGGCTTTATCTTTCAATTGATTACCCTAGGTTTTTGGACTTTTTGCGGGTTAAGTTTGCTCGCCTTGAGCATAGTTATGCAGTATTAGAATTTCTTATTAAAGTGGGGAATTTTATTTGGTTGATTTGGCAAAACCGCGAAACTAATATGGCGCCATTACCAACCAAGCCAAGATAATAAAAGACACGTTTTACCCTGGTAACGCTATCTCTTGTGCTTAAGGCTTGAGGGCAAGAGGCGATAACGGCGGCTTAAAAGGGCGTTTGCTTTAAAGGGCAGCAAGGAAGCTGCCCGTTATCGAAAAGCGAGTTTGCGGCATTGGCAGATGAACCTCACCTGCCGCGCAGCTTACTTGTTATAGGCCTCAGGCATTGTGCCTTTGTTCATATAACGGTCGCGTAATGCATCTTGACGGCTTTTAGTGTCGTACTCTTTACCGTTAATCCACATTTTTTCAACATAACCACTCAGTTCAAACATGTCGCCATGCCACAATACCAAGTCGGCAGGTTTGCCCACTTCAATGGTGCCTGCGTCAATGCCGAAGGCTTGAGCCGGAACTGAAGTCATCGATTGTAATGCTGCCTCTTTGCTCATACCGTAAGAGACGGCGTTACCGGCATTGAAACGTTGTAGGTAAAGGTTATGAGTATCCCCTTCATGCAAGATCACTTTAACGCCTGCTTTGCTCAGCGTAGCGGCATTGCCTAAGCTGGCATGTAGGCCGTCGAAGCTACCGGGCAGATCACTCATCGGGTCGATGATCACGGGAATTTCGGCAGCAGCCAACTGTTCTTTGACCAAGACGGCATCAGCGGCATCGGCAATCAACAGGTTTAAGCCAAAGCGTTTTTTCAGTTCGATCAGATGCAATAGATCAGAGGCGCGGTTGGCACTGACGATCAACGGCTTTTCACCTTTGACAACGGCATTTAGCAACTGTTCTTCTCTTGAAGGTTCCTTGTCGTCGTCTTTTTTGTCCTTTTTGGCTTTTTCCGCTTTCTTCAACGCCTTATCGGTGTCTTCGAGCTTTTCCATCAGTGTTTGTAGACTGACCGCCCGTGAGCCTTTGCTTTTGGCGCCGATGACAACCAGTAAACCGCTGCTTTGCTGCTCGACACTGTCTTGTTCACCAGAGAGGTTAACCACCGCCGTTTGCCCGGCAAAGATGTCTTTGTCGGGGTAGGGAGTGATCACTGCGGTGGTGATCCCGCCTTTGCGGTTGTATGGAATAAGACCAGATAGGTAGTTAAACGCCAACGCCGGTTTAAAGGTCATGTCGGCTTTTTCGTCGGAGTAGTCGTTGGTTTGCGCGACCGCGCTGACTTCGGTTAAACCGAGTACGTTTAACGGGGCAATCAAACCTGGGGTCAACATCGCGCCTTTGGCATCGACGACGACATCGGCGTTGAGGTTGGCCGGGTTGATGGCGGTGATCACGCCGTCTTCTACCAAGACCGTACCATTGTTGATCACGCCTTTATCTGAGGCGGTATGGATGGTGGCGTTGGTAATGGCTAAGGTTTGTGCCAAAGACATTGCCGACATTGGCAATAGGCTGCCGATAGCGAGCGCTTTGATGATGCTTTTTGAAAGTTTGTTCATGTCTGTGTGCTCCTTATCGCTGACCTAGCATAAAATCACTTTTTGCCTGATAGGCAGGATCGTCGATATCAAATACCTTGGCACCGTCAAGGAAGACTTCTTCGGCTTTGGCATAGACGCTAAACGGGTTACCGTTCCAGATCACGACATCGGCACGCTTGTTGGCTTCCAAAGTTCCGGTCTGTTTATCGACACCCAGTGACTTGGCCGCATTTTTGGTGATCCACTCAATGGCGTGCTCAGGCTTGATATCAAAACCGTTGCGATTGGCTTTGTACATGATCTTACCGGCTTCTTGGTTCAGTCTTTGAATCGTTTTTGCCGAATCTGAGTGAACCACGGCACATGAGTTTTTAGCCGCATCGACCATGGCGACATTTTCATGGATCATGTCGTTGGCTTCCATTTTAAAGCCCCACCAGTCTGGCCACATGGCGGCACAGTTGTTGTTTTCTGCGAGCAGATCGGCAATTTTGTAGGCTTCGATGGCATGATGGAAGGTACCAGAGTGGTAACCGAACTCTTTACCCAAATCGACCATCATCGCCATTTCTTCGGCTTTATAACAATGGTTGTGAATGAGAATATCGCCTTCAAGTACGCCTTTTAAGGTGTCAAGCTGAAGGTCTCTGGCTGGTGCTTGTGGGTTCAAACCGGCGGCATAGTCACGCTCGTATTTGTCCCAAGCTCGCTTATATTCGGTCGCATCAATCCACGCCTGGCGGTAGCCCGCCATATTACCCATGCGGGTTGAAGGCAATTGTGTACGCTGACCATAGACGCGTTTAGGGTTTTCACCACAGGCCATTTTGAGGCCGTACGGGGCGTCTGGAAATTTCATGCCTTGCATGGTTTTGGCTGGAATATTGCGCAAAGTAACGCCGCGACCACCGATGAGGTTGGCAGAGCCTGGTAGCAGTTGCAAGGTAGTGATACCACCGGCACGGGCGGTATTAAAGCCTGGGTCTTGAGGCCACAAGCTGTGTTCAGCCCAAACTTCAGAGGTGACCGGACTGGTCATTTCATTGCCGTCTTGGTGAGACTGTACGCCCGGACTTGGATATACGCCCAGGTGTGAGTGTACGTCGATCAATCCCGGTGTGACCCATTTGCCTTTGGCATCAATGACTTTGGCGCCATCGGCTGATAGGTTTTGGCCAACCTGTTTGATTTTGCCGTCAACCATTAACACGTCAGCGTCGTTTAAACGCTGGCCAGTGCCGGTCAAAACGGTGGCGTTTTTAATTAACGTGGTGTTTTGCGCCAATGGTTTGTAGGTGCTTGGATACGGATTTTTGTTGTAGCTGACTTTCGGATCTTGTGGCTCGGACTGTTGACAGCCAACCAAGGCCGCACAAACCGCCAACGCCAAAAGGGACGTAGTTTTAGGCTTAAGATTGGGCATAGGGATTGAATCTCCATGAGTTTTGGTGTCAACACTCTAGCGGACATTGGCAGATATTGCGATAGCCACAATGGGAAATTCACGGGATTAATTGTTTCAAAACCTTTTCAAGGGTTTAGTGGTGATCATGGTGGGGTATTTAAGGACGCCAAGCTCAACAGAGGGCATCCTTACAATCATATGGCCTTAACAGGCAACAATCATCCGGCTTGGATTATTGTGGAGTAACGTTCTCGGCTTGAGGACCTTTTTGACCTTGGGTAAGCTCAAAAGAAACAGACTGACCGTCAGTCAAAGTTCTGTGGCCATCGCCATTGATTGCGCTGAAGTGTACAAATACGTCAGGACCGCCTGGCTGCTCAATAAATCCGAAACCCTTGGCGTCATTGAACCACTTGACTGTGCCTGTTACTAGATTAGACATCTTAATTTTTCTCTCTTTGCATTCTTTAAAACCAGCTTCGCGGCTAGGCGAGTGTGGTTGTATAACATCAACATCACGACCAAAGCGGCCAGATGCCACCGTGAACCTGTGAATAAAAGGTTGTCACCAAAGCTCACTCGCAATTTATTCTACAGACGCCCCAATCGATAGTAAAGTGACGCTTCTGTCATATTTTTACCAAAGTTGTATCAATATCTATTCTTTATCCATTTCAATGGCTTAGATTGATTTTGACTGGTGAGGTCATACCATTTGTGCCGCTTCATAATTCAATTGTTCCGTGGCAAACGAGACCAATAATTGCACCTGTGCGGCGACCGGCCCTAGGTTGTTGTCTTTTAAATCCTGCTCTAAATCGGCAGCCAGTTCACTCAGCTCGGCAAAGCCTAATGTGCCTGCTGCGCCTTTCAATGCATGGGCGTCGTGTTGCAGCGAATGCCAATCTTGTGCATGTAGATGTTCGGTTAAACGGTCGAGATAGGCTGGTAAATTGGCGCAGAACTGAGACTTGAGCAACTGCATCTCATCTTCGGATAAGCTGGCGTCGATGTGATTGCCGCTTTGACCCAAAAAGCGGCTGATCTTTTCGACAAAGGGCTTACGCTCAATCGGTTTGGAGAGGTGCTCATCAAAGCCTTTACGGAAATATTCTTCAACTTCGTGCTTCATGGCATTGGCGGTCAGCGCTATCACCGGTATGTCGTTGTTGAGTGAATTGAGCATATCGAGGGTTTCTAGCCCGTCCATGACTGGCATTTGGATGTCGAGCAAAATCAGGTCGAAGTCATCGACCAAAAACGCTTCGACGGCGGCTTGACCATTGCTGGCGCCGGTGACCGTCAGGCCCATTTTTTCCAGCATGGTGGTGATCAGCTGTAGATTCTCGGGCTGATCTTCGGCCACCAGTATGTTGCCTTGCAGCGTCGATGGCGTTTGCTGTTTGGCACTTTCGAGCGCCGCATGGGTTTGACTTAATATGTCTTCACTGTTGATCAGTTGAGTCTGCTCGGTGGTGAGAAGTTCAATCTGTAGTGTAAAGGTGCTGCCTTTGCCCAGTTCACTGTGGCAGCTGATGTCGCCACCTAGCATCTGCGCCAGTGATTTGGAAATGGTCAGTCCCAAGCCGGTACCGCCGTATTTGCGCTGCACGGTTTTGTCGGCCTGTTCGAAGGCAAAAAACAGTGAGTTGATCTTCTCGGGCTTGATCCCGACGCCGCTATCGATGACGGACATCACCAGTTTGTCTTGCTGTGGATAGACCTTTAAGGTGACGCTGCCTTGTTCGGTGAATTTGATGGCGTTTGAGATCAGATTCAATAAGATCTGATTGAGCCGAGTCGGGTCGGTCGAGATGATATCCGGCAGTGGTAAATTCAGGTCGATATTAAAATCGATGGGTTTGGATTTGACCATACCGCGACTGACCGACTCTAAGTTGGCCAGCAATTCGAGCAGATTGACGTCGAGCTTTTCGACTTGAAGTTGACCTGCTTCGATTTTAGAGAAGTCGAGAATGTCGTTGATCAGCAACAACAGGTGTTTGCCGCTGCTGGCAATGGTTTGGATGGCCTGCTGGTGGTTTTTCTTTTCGATATCGCCAAATAGGATCCCCTCGGCAAAGCCGATAACTGTGGTTAGCGGGGTGCGAATTTCATGGCTCATATTGGCCAAAAACAGCGACTTGGTTTGATTGGCGCGGTCGGCTTTTTCGCGCTCTCGGTTGAGCTGGGCTTTGCGCTTGGCGCTTTTTTCTTCCAAGGCGTTAAACCGTGCGGCGTTGATCAAAGAAACTGCCGCCTGCTGGGCCAGTAATTGTAACCCTTCGAGGTGATTATGGCTCAACTCAAGCTGAGCTAAGTTGTTTTCGAGATAGACAATGGCCAACAGCCTGCCTTGCCCGACAATGGGCAACAGTAGTACGGATTTGGGCTGCACCAGTTGTAGGTATTCGTTGTGAGAAAAGCGTACGTCTTCTACCGGCGCTTTGAGTAGCAGCGCTTCTTGTGTCTGCTGCACATAGCGTATCAGGCTACTTGGTAACTTAGGCGGGTTTTCTGCACACACTTCGGCCAAGGTGGTCGATAGGCTTTGACACTGCACGTTGGCTTCTAGCGGATTGAGCCGACCGAGTTGCTCGACCAGCAATTGGCTGTCGATATCGAACATCACGGCGCCATATTGCGCTCGGGTGTACTCTAGCATGACTGTCAACAGGGTTTTTAACAATGAGGGGGTTTGGATCTCCTGTGCCAGCAGCTGGTGGGCCTTAAATAGTGCGGCAATGTCCAACTGCTTGGTGCTGTCATGCTCGCTGTTGTCGCTTAGGTCGCTTTGGCTTGTGTTGAAGTTGTCCTCAAGGGCATTGGACTTAAAGCAGACATGGGGCCAGCGTTCCTCTATTTGCCGGCACTTGGCTTGCGCTCCCCAAAGATGGTAGAGGTAGTGCGCCTCTTTAATAAAGGTTTTGGCGACCCTAGATTGTTCTTCACTATACCAAAGCCCGGCAAACAGTTCGTTGGCTAGGGCCTCGATGCTCAAAAAGCCGGCTTTTTCACAGGCTTCTATGGCGCTGTCGAATAAACTGGTTGCGGAGGTTATGTCGCCGCTGACTCTGGCCAGTTGCGCCGAGAGCAGCAGGTATTTGTGTTCGTAGTTTTGTGGACAGTCTTGTGCCCATTGGCCGACTTTTTCGCACAGCGACTTGGCTTGTTTGAGGGTTTCAACATAGCTGGGGTCGCCTGCAATGACATTGTCGAGCAGGCTAAGACAGGCGTAAAAGTAGCTGTCGCATAGCAATGGACTGTCGGCAAAGTAGGTTTCGACCAGCGATAGCTGATCAATCAGTTGTCGGTTGATGGTGCGATGACCAATCAAATAGGCGTGGCGCAGCATGGCTTGAGTATATAGCGCCAGCTCCTGCGACGGCTGTTGCTGCTGGAGCAGTTTGCTGACCGACACGCTGTCATCGTCAAATGAGTGGGGGCTTTGTGTTTTACCCATCAGCGCCAGCACCGGCTGTAAAACGCCGAGTAAGACTTGGGTTTCAATGCTCTTGTTGCCGCTTTGACGGACAAACCCGAGCATTTTTCTTAGATTGCCCTCAATCGTGCCCAGTGAAGTGCCTTTGATGGTCTTTAAAATATTGAGTTGAATAACGGCATTGCAGGCATCGTTGAGACTGATGCCTTCTTCGCCCCAACGGGTGATCTGCTGTAGGTAGCTAAAGGCATTTTGTAACGGTTCGCGCCAATGCAGGTAACGACTGGAGAAGTTTAAGTAGACTGAACTGCGATGATATTTGTTGCCACGGTGATCGGCCAGCTCAATTGATAATTTGCCCAGTTGATAGCTGCGCCCATGGGCTTTGTGACTTTTCGCTACGACCGACATGTAGGCGCTGATACCGATAGCGCTCAGGTCGCATTGTCCTGAACGCAAGGTCAGCAACACCATTTGGCAGGCACACAGGCCATAGGTGGCGGTTTTTCCGCTGATATAAAGACTCTTAAGCAGGTTGAAGTAAAGCTCGATGGCCAAGAGATCTTCGAGTTTGATCATTTCCGGCAAGGCCAGAATTTGCGATAGCTCAAAGTTGCCCAGCAGATGTTCGACTTCATCAATCATGCCAGGTAATTGTTCGGCGGCAAGGGCTTCGTCACACCACAAGGGCGAAGACAGCAACGCCAGACCTCGATGAATGACTTCAATTGCCTGTTGATGTTTCCCCTGTGCTTGATATTGCTCGCTTTGCACCAGCAACAGGGTGATTTTGGCAAGGCAATCCGGGGCAAAGGTGGCGCCCTCGTCGTAAAGCCGTTGTGCTTTGTCGTATTGTCCGGCTAGGTATAGCGCTTCGGTCAGCTCCTTATAGAGGGTTAGGGTTTGGTTGGGGAATAATGTCCATGCGTCACTGACTTGCAGTGACTTGGCAATGCTGAGCAGGTCTACGGCACTGTCGAAGGCGCAGGCACTTTTGGCCATGATCCCGGCGCGAATGTTAAAGGCCAACAAGCGAGATTTTTCTTGTGCGTCGCTAAGCAGGCTACGACCGCGGTTAAAGGGGTCGAGCAGGCTGAACAGCTCTTGGTCGAGTTCATGCACCGGCGTGTTGTTAAACAGCAGGCGGGCAATATTAAGCGAAAGGGCCGGGCGGTCTTTGTCGGCGACCGACTGGTAGGCGGCCTGTTGGTGTAAATCGTGTTTGAAACGAAAATTGGCCTGACTCAACAACCCTCGATTACTGACGAATTGATAGTTGTCATCCAAAGGGACGATAAAGTCGTGCTCCAGCGCCGAGTGAAGGACGTTGATGGTTTTGTTTTCACTTTGCTCGTAAATCATGGCGAGCTTTTTCAAGGTAAAGCGAAAGCCGAGGTGGGCCGCCAATGCCAGTAGCTGTTGCGTTTCTCTATCGAGCCGATGCAACCGCGCCTTGAGTAGGGCGACCGACTCAAACGTGTCGATGGCTTCGGGAGGTTCGATTAAAGACCAGATCCACTGTTGCTGTTTGTGATCAAAATACAGCATTTTGTGTTCATACAGTGCACTTAGGTAATGCTTGGCGAAAAAAGGATTGCCGCCGGTGCGCTCATAAACCTCGTCACACAAAGATGCCGCTTCGGCCAAAGAACAACAAAATGAATCGCTGATCAGCTGTTGGATGTGATGCCTAGCCAGTGGTTTGAGCTGAATCGATTTTAGCCGGCCTTGTGCCAGTTCAATGGCTTCAATGGTCTTGAGCAGCGGGTGGTCGTTGGCGAGTTCATTGTCGCGATAAGCGCCGATAAACAGCACGGAATGTTTGTCGTTGGATGCCGCCAGATGAGACAGTAGTCGCAATGACGCGGTATCGACCCAATGGAGGTTGTCGATAAAGATGACCAACGGGTGACCAGATGAAGATAAGGCTTTGATAAAGTGGCTGAAGGTGATGTGAAAACGTTTTTCGGTCTCTGTCGGCGGTAATTCCGGTAGATCAGGTACCTCTCCGGTGAGCTTGACCACATCGGGGATTATCTCAGCGATAACGGCGGTGTTTTTACCCAGTGCGCTTTTGAGTTTGCCGCGCCAGTATTTGAGCCTTTCTTCACCTTCACACAGCAGTTGACGCATCAGGCTAGAAAAGGCGGCAGTGAGCGCTGCGTAGGGTTCGCATTGGTGGTATTGGTGACCTCGGCCACTGATAAAAAAGCCGCGTTTGGCGACAATGGCATTTTGCAGTTGGTAGACTAAGGTCGATTTACCGATACCGGCAGGGCCGGCTATCAGCATCAGTTCTGCCTTACCGGCACAAGCGCGGCTGAAAGCGGCCTCAAGGCCGGTCTTTTCGATGTCGCGGCCAAAGATATTGCGGGTAAGACTGAAACGCTCAGGGATGTCGTTTTGGCCTATGGTGAAATGGTCGATTTGACCTTTGGTTTGCCATTGTTTTTCGCAGTCTTTTAAATCGGCAAATAAGCTCTGATGGCTGTGGTAGCGATTATCGACGGATTTGGCCAATAGTTTTTGGACTATTTGCGCTATCTCTCTAGGTAGCTTGGTGTCTACCACATCAAGGTTTTCGGGCATTCTCAGCATCTGCGCCTGCAATAAAGACGCGAAATCGTCAGAGACAAAGGGTTTGCTGCGTGCAAATAGGTGGTAAAGTACAGCGCCCAGTGCATAAAAATCGGCGCGAAAGTCAACTTGGGCTCTGCCTTGGCTTAGTAGTTCAGGAGACATGTAAGCTGCGCTGCCCCACACACAACCTCTATCGACTCGGGCGCGGGCAAAGCTGAAGCGACTGGCTTTGGACAAATCGGTCAGCTTGAGTGCATTGTTTTGTAGATTGACATAGACATTGTCAGGGTTGAGGTTGCGATGGACCCAACCTTGGGCGTGCAAATCTCTCAGCGCCGTGACCAGTAGACAGGCGACTTTCAGTTTGGCGTCAAAATTGAGTTCATTGTTCTTGATCAGGAGGCTTAATGGACTGGCAGCGAAATCTTGTAACACCAAGATGGTTCGGTTGCCGTGATTGAGCACTTGCGGAGATTTGACAATAAATTCGCTGTCAAACTGTTGCAACAGATGATGCTCGAAATGCCAATGGGCGTTGATCTCTCGTTTGTGTTCACTCGCCTCGCTGTATTTGAGCATGGCCAACTGGCCTTTGCCGCAGGTCGCTCGGGCGGTAATGATATTATCTATGCTGGACAGTATCTCCGTCACAGTAAATCCAGCTAGCTTCATCAAAATCTTCCTCTATTTTAATGCCTTGTCCACATCAGACGCTAAAGATGCGCTGCTAAGCTATGTCAGCACACGGCCAAACCCGTACAAAGTACCTGATCCTTAGCAAAATAAAAAGCGTATTTGGCTAAAGTTTGAAAACAAATTTTGCTCTGTGGCTGTATCGGTTGCGGTGTGTGGCGCAAATCAGCCGTCAAGGGCAAACAACAGCTCGGCCAGATCCGGCTGCCATTGAAAGTCTTTTAGTTTGACGCGGTTGTTCAGCACCACCACATTCTCTTGTTGCAGTAGGCCGGTTTGTAACTGTGCGGTATCGGAGCCTTTGGGAAAAGCCAATTGGCCGTTGCTGCGCAGCACCCGATACCAAGGCATCGCCAAGGATTTGGGGGCATAGCCTAAGCTTTTACCCACCAATCTGGCTCTGCCCGGTAAACCGGCAAGGTCGGCTATCTGTCCATAGCTGGCCACTTTACCCGCTGGAATGGCGCACACGGTGCGCCAAATCTTATCGTAGTTTTCTTTACTCATTGGCTTGGTTTGGTCGATTGCTGTGGTTCGGAACGTAACAGTGTGGTGGAGACTTTAGCGTTTTTCACGCTCAGCAGGTAGAGTCTGTCGTATTCGCTCTCAGGTATATCGGCGCCACCTTTGCCACCGAGTATATTGACCGTTTCGGCAATGGTGTTGCTATGGCCGACAATGACAATGTTCCCTGAGGTTTTTTGAACTTGTTGTTTTAGCGCTTGCAGTTGACGCGGGTCATAGGTGCGTATTTTTAGTTTGAGCTGATTGGCCAGTGGCGCTACCGTTTGCATGGTGCGCTGGTAATCA
Organism: Alteromonadaceae bacterium; assembly: GCA_041583135.1. Lineage (GTDB taxonomy): Bacteria > Pseudomonadota > Gammaproteobacteria > Enterobacterales > Alteromonadaceae > JABSOG01. The sequence continues at coordinate 46,453 of JBFHGJ010000011.1, forward strand.
CTGCTATAGATGACGTTGATGTTCTTATCGCTTAAGTATCCGGCAAGCCAATAGGCGCGGTTTTGGCCCAATGTGGTCAGTGGCGGATTTTTGCTGCCATCGATTTGTTTTTCTGCATGTCTGAACAGGTAGATTTGTTGGGCCAAGGTGTGGCAGCTCAATAACATTAGGCTCAATAGGAGGAGTATTTTGTTCACAAACTTACCTGTGTTGAAGTAAAAGTGACAGCCAATATAACAAAGTTAAAATAAATGCTAAATATTTTACCATCGCGTCCGATACAAAAAGTGACTTTAAGATGAATCGGATTTACAAGGTGGTCGTATGAACGTAAGAGATGTTTTACTTGAATCCATTATCTCTTCAATTGAAGAAGAAAAAGCCAGCTGTGTCGAAAACGATATTATCGACAATATCCTCTCCAGCATTCAAACCCTCAGAGAAAGTATCGCACAAGCCAAAGAGCGCTTCGCGCAAAAGTAAATCGACCTGACTTGCAAAGGACTGCATCGGATCTATACTGATGATCGCACTGTGGTTACCCATCTGAATGATAATCACACCCCGATTAACCGTGCCAATGAACTGCAAACCGCAATGGAGATGCCGATGCCGATGTTACCTAAATCCTTATACGAGGCCCTGCCTTACACCCATTTAACCATTGGGGCTGCAATTATTTGCAGCTATGACACTGCCTTATTGACACTTTCCGGTTGTTTGTTTTTTGCCGTCGGCGCGTTTATGTGGGCCATGCGCTCAGACAATCGCCGTCAAGACCAGGCCAAAAGATTGCGTGACTACGGCTCGTTCAATCGCAATTGGTATGAGTTTAAGCCCTTCTTTTATATGCTATTTGGTCTTTTGAGTGTCAATCACCTCGAACAATCTATTCTAACGTTGCTGGGCATGATTGTCGGGCTTTTTGGTTTGTATTTGGTGTTGCAACGCGCGCTACACCGTCACTTGGTGACACCAGCGAAGGTGCGCACCAAAGCGAAGGCTAAAGTGGTTGATGCGCCATTACCCGTTAAGGTATCGGATTCTGGCGATAGTAATTGAAGGCAGCGAACATGCCTTGTTGCGAGACAAACTGAAAGCGGTTGCATTGCTCTTTGAGCTGTTTTTTCGGGTCGATTTTGCCAAAACACAAGTAGACGAAGTGACCGTTATCATCAAACACCACTCGCTGTGGTGAGTCTAGCAATTTGCCGGGCTGACCAAACCAGCCGGGTATGTAGATGCTGGTGGCTGTCAGTCCGAGCTTTTTATATTTCAGTAATTGCGGCTTGGGCACGATGATAAGGGCGATGGCAAGGAGGGCGAAGAAATAGAGCTTGATTTTCTTGCCTCTGGCGGCTTTTTCTTTGGCTTTGACGGCTGCTGCTTGGGCGTTGGCTTTTGCCTGGGCTTGTGCGGCGGCAGCGGCTGGATTGGGTTTTGCTTGCTTGGGCTTGCGGACTTTTTTAAGGTCTTGTTTTCCTAGCAGTTGCTGGCGTTTGATTTCGGCAGGCATAGATGTAATGTTCTGTCTTACTAAATTGGGGCTGTTAAGACGTTTATACCACTTACAGAGCAAAAGTCCATTTGGCAGCGATAAAAAAGATTATATAAAGTTGTTAAAGCTTGCTATATTTGTAGAAGCATCTGTATAGAGCAAATCAAGATACAATAAGGAATAACAAACTATGCTTTATGACTCGGCTGAAAAGGGGCCGTCAATATTAATTGTCGATGATGTCAGTACCGTTCGTAGCTTTTTGCGACAAACCCTTTCTCACTTGGGATGTCGTGATGTTCGAGAAGCTGCCTCTGGTGGTGAGTGCGTGCGTTTGTTTAAGCAAGAACAAGCCGATATTGTGTTTTTGGATATCGAGTTGCCAGATTTTGATGGGAATGAAGTGTTGCGCCAGTTACACGAGGTCAACCCTAGGGTCAATGTCGTGATGATCTCTGCCCACAGCACAGTGGATAATGTTAAAGAGTCGATTGAAAATGGCGCCAAAGGGTTTATTGTCAAACCGTTCTCACCAAAGAAAATTGCCGCCGTACTGAAAAAGTTCGAATAACCTTTTTTACCGTCTTTTGTGCCAGCGATTGTTTTTGACTCCGCTGGCTAATATCGTCGGGGAGTGTTCCCGACAACCCTGACATACCGTACATCCATGTACATAAAAATAAAGCCACCCGAGGGTGGCTTTATTTTTTTTCTTTTGAAGCGGCGACTTTTTACAGTGCTTTGATGTGCGCGTTCAGACGGCTCTTATGACGAGCTGCTTTGTTCTGATGGATTAGACCTTTGGTGGCATAGCGGTCCAATACAGGCACAGCGGCTGCAAATGCGGCTGTTGCTGCTTCTTTATCACCTGCGTCGATAGCGTGCTGTACTTTTTTGAGCAAAGTACGCATCATTGAACGACGGCTGGCATTGTGCTGACGATTCTTCTCCGCCTGAATCGCGCGTTTCTTCGCTTGCTTGCTGTTAGCCAATGTAAGACTCCTAACTGAATAAACCTTAAGTTTGCAAGGCGCAAGATACTGCCTGTTTTTAAGGCGCTTGTCAAACGAAATTAGTGTTTATTTTGTTAAAATCACAATATTCGAATTGGCCATCGTGCCGCTTTATCGGATGGCTCTGCTGGGGCTATAATGGCGGCGTTTTTAACGTCGAAGATCACGCATTTGCGATTGCTCTTTATATATAAGGTTTAGCTTTGTCGAAAAAATTGTTTAAGTCGGGCATTATCGTATCGCTGATGACCATGATCTCTCGAATATTGGGATTGGTAAGGGATGTCGTCATTGCCAATATGGCCGGTACAGGTCTTGCCGCCGATGTCTATCTGTTTGCCAACCGTATTCCCAATTTCTTTCGCCGACTATTTGCCGAAGGGGCGTTCGCTCAGGCATTTGTGCCGGTGCTGACCGAAGTCAAAGAAAAGCACGGCGACGATGAAGTCAGGCTGTTGTTTGCTAAGGTCGCAGGCACCTTAGGGGGCATTGTGACCTTGGTTACCGCCTTTGGCGTGTTAGGCTCAAGTATTGTCGCGGCGGTGTTTGGCTTTGACTGGTTTTGGCGCTGGTTTACCGGTGAGGGTGATGAGGGCAAATATGAGCTGTTCTCTTTGATGCTTAAAGTGACCTTTCCTTATTTGTGGTTCGTCACTTTTGTGGCTTTAAGCGGCGCGATACTCAATACCTATAACCGCTTTGCCGTTGCGGCCTTTACTCCGGTGTTTTTAAATATTGCGATCATCGCCAGCGCCTTGACGTTGGCAGGACAGTTTGAAGTGCCGGAAATGGCCTTGGCGGTCGGGGTATTCTTAGGTGGCTTGGTGCAATTTTTGTTTCAGTTGCCATTTTTGGCGCGCCAAGGCTTATTGTTGAGGCCCAAGTGGGGATGGCATGATGAATACGTGGTGCGCATTCGCAAATTGATGCTTCCGGCCATGTTTGGGGTGTCGGTCAGTCAAATCAACCTGTTGCTCGATACCGTGATAGCGTCGTTCTTAATCACAGGCTCGGTCAGCTGGCTTTACTATGCCGATAGGTTAATCGAATTTCCACTGGGGCTTTTTGGGATTGGCATCGCAACGGTGATCTTGCCGGCATTGTCAAAAGAGTACGCCAACGCCAATAGCGACCAGTTTAAACGGACCATGGATTGGGCGGTACGCTTTATTTGTCTTACCGGGGTGCCTGCTTTGGTGGGGTTGATTGTGCTGGCGCAGCCGATCATTGCGGTGTTGTTTTTACGCGGTAAGTTTGAACCTTCTGATGTGGTACAGGTCTCGTACAGTTTAACCGCTTATGCCAGCGGTCTTTTGAGCTATATGATGATCAAAGTGTTGGCGCCGGGCTATTACTCCCGTCAAGATATCAAAACACCAGTGCGTATCGGCATTATTGCGATGATTAGCAATATGGCGTTTAACCTGGCATTGGTGCCTTTTATGGGGTATATCGGGCTGGCGTTAGCCACCGCGATGTCGGCGACCCTAAACGCCTTTATGCTCTATAGAGGTTTGAAAAAACAGCAGATTTATCAATTTTCTCAGATCACGTTGGTGTTTTTTGCCAAGTTGGTGAGCGGCGCTTTGGTGATGGCGTTGGTGCTGTGGTATGTGACCCCTGCACTCGATGTTTGGCTGACGATGAGCTTGGTTGAAAAGGTGCTGGCATTAAGCGGATACATCGGCGTGGGGATGGCGGTTTACGCTTTGGTGTTGCTGGCGCTCGGTATACGCTTAAGAGATTTGAAAACTTCTTAAGGCAACGGGTGATTTAGCCACCGCAACAGGTTATAATTCGGCGTTTTCAATTGTTTGGACTGGAAATCGACTAAAATCTGATGGAGTTTATTCGCGGCATTCATAATATCAAACCTGAACATCGTGGTTCAGTTTTGACTATAGGCAATTTTGATGGTGTTCATCGTGGTCATCAGTCGGTCATAGAAGGCGCTATTGCCAAAGCCAAGGCACTAGGTGTTCCTACCACTGTGATGATCTTTGAACCTCAGCCGCTGGAGCTGTTTTTAAAAGACAAAGCACCGCCAAGGCTATATCGACTGCGTGATAAATATCTTCAGTTGGCGCGTTTGGGGGTCGATAGGTTGGTTTGCGTCAAGTTCGACCAGTCATTTGCCGCCATCGAAGCGATGGATTTTATCAAGCAGTTGCTGGTCGATAAGTTGGCCATTGCCCATTTGATTGTCGGTGATGACTTTTGCTTTGGTAAAAACCGTCAGGGCGACTTTAATATGTTGCTTGCCGCAGGTGAACAATATGGTTTTGGCGTGACAGATACTCAAAGCTACCGCCTCGCCGATTGTCGTATAAGCTCCACCGCCATTCGTAAAGCCATTATGAATGCCGATTTCAATGAAGCCGAGACAATGCTCGGACATGCCTTTTCGATTAGCGGCACTGTCTCCCACGGCCAAAAACGCGGCCGTACTATCGGCTTTCCTACAGCCAATGTGCCGCTAAGTCGTAAGGTTTCTCCGGTCAGTGGCGTCTATGTGGTCAGCGCCGATATCGCCGGTAAGCGTTATCAAGGGGTCGCCAATATCGGTGTTAAGCCGACAGTCGATGGCCAAGTACAACAGTTGGAAGTTCATTTGTTTGAATTCTCTGGCAGCATTTATGGCCAGCAGATTGAAGTGATTTTGCACGCCAAACTCAGAGATGAACAGAAATTTGCCTCGTTCGATGCGCTAAGGGCGCAGATTGTGCTTGATGTCGAGCAGGCCAAACAGTATTTTGCCGCTGGGCAAAATGACTAATCTTTACTTAATTAGCGGAATATCTTAAACCCATGAGCGATTACAAACAGACACTGAATTTGCCGGAAACTGAGTTTCCCATGCGCGGCAATTTGGCCAATCGTGAGCCAAAGATGCTGGAAGGTTGGCAGCAAAAGGATCTATATCGTGCGATCCGTCAGGCCAAAGCCGGTAAACCTCAGTTTATTTTGCACGATGGCCCTCCTTACGCCAACGGCAATATTCATATCGGTCATGCGGTTAATAAAATTTTAAAAGACTTTATTGTTAAGTCTAAAACCTTGTCAGACTTTGATGCGCCTTATATTCCGGGCTGGGATTGTCACGGTCTACCGATTGAGTTGGTGGTTGAGAAAAAGCACGGCAAGCCGGGCAAGAAAATCAGCGCCGGTGAATTCAGACAGAAATGTCGTGAATATGCCGAAACTCAAGTGCAGGGGCAGATGGCCGACTTTGTACGCCTAGGCGTACTGGGTGACTGGCAAAACCCTTATCGCACCATGGATTTTGATGTCGAGGCCAATATTATCCGCTCACTTGGCAAAATCATCAAAAACGGTCATATGCAAAAAGGCTTTAAACCGGTGCATTGGTGTACCGACTGTGGCTCTGCATTAGCAGAGGCCGAAGTTGAGTATCAAGACAAAAAGTCTCCGGCTATCGATGTCAAATTTCAAGCCGTCAATAGCGACGAGGTTGTCGCACGCTTTGCCCATCCTGACGGTCACGAAGGCCAGGGCGATTTGAGCATTGTTATTTGGACGACTACCCCTTGGACCCTTCCTGCCAACCGCGCCGTTGCCGTTAGCGCCAAATTGGAATACACCTTGGTGCAGGTTGAAGATGAAGGTCGCCAGCAGCGTCTGATTTTGGCCTCTGATCTGGTCAAAGAGGCAATGGATCGTTATGGCATCAATCATTATCACGCCCTTGGCTATTGCAAAGGAAGCGAGCTTGAAAACATTCGCTTTAAGCACCCGTTTTATGAGTTTGACGTGCCGGTTGTCCTTGGTGAGCATGTTACCACCGACTCTGGTACTGGCTGTGTTCATACAGCGCCGGGCCATGGTCAAGAAGACTTTAGCGTCGGTAAAGAATACGACTTGGAAGTGGCCAACCCTGTTGGTGCCAACGGTGTGTTCGTAGAAGGCACTGAAATGTTTGCCGGTGAGCATGTATTTAAAGCCAACGACCATATCGTTGAAGTGCTCAAAGAAAAAGGCAGCTTGATGCATCATCATGCCTACCAGCACAGCTATCCGCACTGCTGGCGCCATAAAACGCCGATTATTTTCCGTGCCACGCCGCAGTGGTTTATCTCAATGGACCACAATGGTTTACGCAGCACCTCGTTGGAGCAGATCAAGCAAACCCGTTGGATCCCGTCTTGGGGTGAAGAACGTATCGAGCAGATGGTGGCCGGTCGCCCAGATTGGTGTATTTCACGTCAGCGTACTTGGGGCGTGCCTATCACTTTGTTTATTCACAAAGATTCTGGCGAGCTGCATCCTAACACCCTTGAGTTGGTGGAAAAGGTTGCACTATTGGTTGAACAGCAAGGTATTCAGGCATGGTTTGACTTGGAAGTCGAAAGCATTTTGGCCGATGACGCCAAAGACTATATCAAAGTCAGTGATACCTTAGACGTTTGGTTTGACTCGGGCACTACCCATGAGACAGTCGTTGGCGCGCGCGCAGACTACCGCCAAACGACCGACCTTTATCTTGAAGGCTCAGACCAGCATCGTGGTTGGTTTATGTCATCATTGATGACCGGTGTTGCCATTAACAATGTGGCACCGTATAAGCAGGTATTGACGCACGGCTTCACTGTCGATGAGAAAGGACGCAAGATGTCTAAGTCTATCGGCAATGTTATCTCGCCTTTAGATGTCTGTAACAACCTTGGCGCCGATATTTTACGTTTGTGGGTTGCCTCTGCCGACTATACCGCTGAGATGGCCGTATCGAACGAGATCTTGACGCGTGCTGCCGATAAGTATCGTCGTATCCGTAATACTTCACGCTTCTTATTGTCGAATATGAGCGGCTTTGATCCACAACGCGACATGGTGGCACTGGATGATATGGTTGAGCTTGACCGCTGGATCGTACGTCGTACCGCGCAGTTGCAACAAGAGATCATCGAGTCATACGACAACTATCAGTTCCACGCAGTGGCGCAGAAGTTGATGAACTTCTGTACCATTGAACTGGGTAGCTTCTATCTTGATATCATCAAAGACCGTCAATACACCGCTAAAGCCGATGGCTTGGCGCGCCGTTCTTGTCAAAGTGCGCTGTATCACATCGCTGAGGCGATGGTGCGCTGGATGGCACCTGTGATGAGCTTTACCGCGCAAGAAATTTGGGCGTTGTTGCCGGGCGAGCGCGAAGCATTTGTCTTTACCGGTGTGTGGTATGACAAACTGCCTACTGCCGGCGATGAGGGTGAATTCAATGACGCCTACTGGGCCAAAGTATTGACCATTCGCGATGAAGTCAACAAGGTACTCGAAGCGGCGCGCCGTGAAAAATTGGTTGGTGCAACGTTACAGGCAGAAGTGACTTTGTATGTCAGCGATGACTTGGCCACTGTACTTGCCAAGCTTGAAGATGAACTGCGTTTTGTATTGATCACCTCTAAAACCCAAGTGGCGCCATTGTCCGATAAAACCGACGATGCACAACAAGCCGATATCGATGGCCTGTTCATTAGTGTTAAAGCCTCTAGCGCTGCCAAGTGTGAACGCTGCTGGCATTACTGTGATGAGGTTGGTTCTATCGAGCAACACGAAGACCTTTGCCATCGCTGCGTAAGCAACATTGAAGGTGAAGGGGAGAGCCGTAGGTATGCTTAATAAAGCATCCGAAATAAAGGTCGCTGCCAGCGGCCTTTGGTGGCTCTGGCTCAGTGTTGTTGCCTTGGTGCTCGACCAAGTGACTAAGCATATGATTGTCGGCTCTGTGGCACTGGGCGAAAAGATTGACGTGTTGCCGGTGTTTCAAATCGCCCATGTGCATAATCATGGTGCCGGTTTTAGCTTTTTAAGTGATGCCGGTGGTTGGCAGCGCTGGGCGTTAAGTTTGGTTGCGGTGGTGATCTGCGGTTTACTGCTTTATTGGATGCGTACTACACCGAAAAGCAATAAGCTGTTGGGGATGTCTTATTCACTCATCATCGGCGGTGCCATTGGTAATCTATATGACAGACTGGTGCATGGCTTTGTTGAAGACTTTATTCATGTTTATTACCAAGTTTATGAATTTCCGACCTTTAATATTGCCGACATCGCCATTTCTTTAGGCGCCATGTTGTTGATAGCCGATGCGCTTTATGGTCATAAGTCAGAAAAGGGGGCCTGTGATGCAAAATAATCAATGTATTGAGCAGGGCAGTGAAGTGTTGATGCACTTTTCTATTTTATTGAGTGACGGCAGTGCTGCCGACTCGACTCGAGTGCACAACAGACCGGCCAAGCTGGTCATTGGCGATGGCTCATTGACGGAAAACTTTGAGAAGTGCTTGCTTGGTCTTAAACAGGGCGAGCAGAAAAAATTTGAGTTAGAGCCCATCGATGCCTTCGGGATGCCTAATCCCGATAACATTCATTATGTCGATTTGGCCAGGTTCTCTGCTGCGGCGCCTGCTGAGGTTGGCGCCATCATCGCCTTTACTCAGCCTGACGGTACTGAGTTGCCGGGGGTTGTGCGTGAGGTCAATGGCGACTCTGTAACCGTTGACTTTAACCATCCGCTGGCCGGTCAAAAGGTCACCTTCGATGTTGAGATCCTCGAAGTAAACTGACATTAAGGGGGCAGTATGAATATTTATTTGGCCAATCCTCGCGGCTTTTGCGCAGGGGTCGATCGTGCCATCAGTATCGTTGAGCGCGCACTTGAACTGTTTGAACATCCGATTTATGTACGCCATGAAGTGGTGCACAACAAATTTGTGGTTGAAGGGCTTAAACGTCGTGGCGCCATTTTTGTTGATGAACTGCATGAAGTACCGGCCGGAAAAATTGTGATCTTCAGTGCCCATGGTGTGTCTCAGCAGGTGCGTAATGATGCCAAAGCGCGCGATTTAAAAGTGTTTGATGCCACTTGTCCGCTAGTAACTAAGGTGCATATGGAAGTGATGCGCGCTTCGCGCAAAGGCACCGAATGCATTTTGATTGGCCACAATGGTCACCCTGAAGTTGAAGGGACCATGGGGCAGTATGATAATGCCGAGGGGGGGATTTATCTGGTGGAGTCGGTAGAGCAGGTAAAACAGCTCAAGGTTAAGAACCCGGATAACCTGACTTTTAGCTCGCAGACGACGCTGTCGGTAGATGATACTGCCGAGATTGTGGATGCGCTGCAAAAGACCTTTCCCAATATCAAAGGCCCGCGTAAAGACGATATTTGTTATGCCACCCAAAACAGGCAAGATGCGGTGCGTGAACTGGCCAGTAAAACCGAATTGGTGTTGGTGGTTGGTGCCAAAAACAGCTCTAACTCCAACCGCTTGGCTGAGGTAGCACAAAAGCTTGGTACCCAGTCGTACCTTATCGACAATGCCGAGTGCATCGACCCGAGTTGGCTCGATGGCGTCAGTAGCGTCGGCGTGACCGCTGGTGCCTCGGCGCCGGACGTTTTGGTCAATCAGGTGATAGAACGACTCAAAAACTTAGGTGGCAGCACCGTTAATGAGTCACCCGGTATCGTTGAAAACACCGTCTTTGCCTTACCGGCCGAGCTTAGATAATGCTCGGCTATCGCGCCGCAGGTGAGGGCATGGCGGTGGTCATGCTCCACAGTTCACTCAGTTCCAGCGGTCAATGGCAGGGCTTGGTGAAAGCCCTCAAAGCCGATTTCAAATGCATCAATATCGACCTGTTGGGTTATGGTGATGCGCCAGATGTAACGACCCCTGAACACTATAGCTTACTGGATGAAACCCAAAGGGTGATGACCATTGTCAATCACGAGATTGGCCAACAGCCTTTTATACTGGTTGGACATTCTTTTGGTGGCGCGGTCGGGCTTAGCATTGCAAAGCAGTATCCTCAGCGAGTGAAGGCAATGGCACTGTATGAGCCGGTGGCCTTTCATCTGCTGGACAGTCAAGGCGAAGCCTTTGCCGACATTCATCGCATCTCTGGGGCGCTGAGCGGCCTATCGCCCGAGCAAGGGGCGTGTGCTTTTGTCGATTACTGGAATCAGCCGGGCTTTTTTGCCCAAATGCCCGAAAAAGTACAAAAGATGTTTGCTGCGAAGATAGATAAAGTACAGCTCGACTTTATCGGTTTGATGGGGCAGACCTACCGGTTGAATGAGCTTGCCTTAGCCCATTGCCCGGTATTGGTGATCGCTGGCTGCCAAAGTCCGGTATCTTCAAGAACGATAGCCGCGATGCTGCGGGATAACTTACCAAATGTGCATTACCGAGAATTTGACGGTGGTCACATGGCGCCGATTCAGCAAGGGGCCGAAGTCAGCGCGCTAATTGCCGAGTTTATTCAAAACCAAAACTAAGCCCCTTAGCAATCTAGGGCGAGACCCTTGATATTTGCTGGGCAAGGGCTGCTCAATTAAGGGGGGAGTGTGTTTCGCCCTCGCTTTCGTCTTCTGCCTCAGTCTCTGATTCTATGTCTGGTGTGCTAGGTTGCAACTGTTCTGGCGGCAGCAGTGTTTGTAGGTTCGCCAGCACATCTTGGTAATCAGGCTCTTGAGATAACTGAGCAACCACTTGCTGATAGACCAGTTTGCCTTGGGCATCGATGATTAAGACGGCACGGCTGAGTAGACCCATGTTGCGGATAAGTAAGCCGTAGTTTTGGCCAAATTGACGCCATACCGAGTCTGATAGCAGCTGGTGGTTGTGAATGTCTTCTTCAATGCAAAAGCGCTTTTGGGCAAAAGGCAAATCGGCGCTGATGGTCAATAATTTGACCTGTGAGTATTTCTTGCCGACATCATCGTTAAAGCGTTTAGTTTGCAACGAGCATATGCCGGTGTCGATACTTGGCACTACGCTAAGTACCACAGTGGTGCCGCGAAAGTCGCTCAGTTTGACAGGGTTGAACTGTTCATCGACCACTTTAAACTCAGGCGCCATGTCTCCAACTTTGGCCGGATTTCCCGCTAATAACACTGTTTTTTGCTGGATTTTTACCTGGTGTGGCAACTGTTGGTTATTTCTATCGTCTGAGGTTGAATGTGCCGGGGTTAATATGCTACAACTGACCAGAACACTGGCGAAAATAATTTTATAAATCATAAATTTCTCAATCAACTCAGAATTTTGTGTATATACTAAGGAAAGGGGATCGACAGGATCCAATTTATTTGTAACGGAGTAAAGTAAAATTTTGTCCTACGCGGCAAATCCATAGCAATATTTCCCGTGCCTACTTTGGTTTTGGTAGGCTATAAAGAGTAACTACGATGCCGACACCTGTACTGATTTGTGATGATTCCAATATGGCCCGCAAGCAGATTGCCCGCTGCTTGCCCAGTGATTGGGATGTTGAGGTCAGTTTCGCCGAAAATGGCCAACACGCGATGGAGGTGATCTCAAAAGGTCAGGTCGATGTGTTGTTTTTAGACCTCAATATGCCGGTGATGGATGGCTATGAAGTGCTTGAGGCAATTAAGAAGCAGGAATTGCCGACACTGACCATTGTCGTATCTGGTGATATCCAGCCTGCGGCCCATGACAGGGTAATGAGCCTAGGGGCGCTGGATTTTATCCGCAAACCCATCGACCGTGACAAACTCGCTGAGATTTTAGATAAATACGGGGTGAAGTCCGACGAGAAACGGGCTGCGCTCAAGGCCGCAAAAATCGAAGATACCATGGACTCAAAGCTCAGAGATGTGATCCAAGAGATCACCAATGTTGCTATGGGACAAGCTGGAAATCTACTCGCCAGATTACTTAATGTCTTCGTCAAATTGCCTATTCCCAATGTCAATGTGATGGAAGTCAGCGAGCTACACATGGCGTTACAATCGATTGAGCACAATGCCGAAACCTCTGGCGTGTGTCAGGGCTTTATCAGTAGCGGCGTCGCCGGTGAGGCACTGCTTATCTTAAACGACTCCAGTTTCAAAGACATTGCGTCATTGCTCAATTATCAAGGCGACTTGAATGATTCGATTCAGCTTGAGCTGTTGATGGATGTCGGCAATATTTTGATAGGCGCGGTGCTCAAGGGCTTGTCCGAACAGCTCAATATGCATTTCAGCCAAGGTCATCCGGTGGTGTTGGGCCAACATGCGGCGGTATCAGACTTGATCCAGTCGAATGTCGGTAATTGGAAACGCACCTTGACCATTGAGATCAGCTACGGCATTGAAGATTACGATATCACCTGCGATCTGCTGCTGGTCTTTACCGAAGATTCGATTAAAACCCTCAAAGAAAACGTCAGTTATTTATTGGAAGATTAGCGATATGGCACAAGCCCCAACAGACATTTCCGAGGTCCATTGGATGATGGATATGTTCCAAACCGTCGATGTCGGTTTGGTGGTCCTCGATCGCAAATACAATGTCCAAGTCTTCAATGGCTTTATGGAAAATCACAGCGGCCTGTCGCCATCAAAGGTGAAAGGCAAACTGGTATATGATCTGTTTCCCGAACTGGATGAAGAATGGTTCAGGCATAAAGCCGAACCGGTTTTCTTACTGAAAAATCGCGCGTTTACCATTTGGGAGCAACGACCATATATCTTTAAGTTCAACAATTACCGTCCGATCACCAGCTCGGCCAAATTCATGTATCAGAACTCGACCTTTATTCCGTTGTCGGACACTATGGGCAATGTCGAGCATATTTGTGTGTTGATTTATGATGTCACCGATGTCGCCATCAATCGCCGCGATCTGCAAGCGGCCAACAATGAGCTTGAACGGTTGAGCCGTACCGACAGACTAACGGATCTGAACAATCGAGGTTACTGGGAAGAATGCCTTCATCAGGAGTTTAACCGTTTGCAGCGCAGCGCGACGCATTGTAGCTCGATGCTTATCTTTGATATCGACCATTTTAAACGGGTGAATGATGGCTACGGTCATGCTGCCGGTGATTTGGCTATTCAGCACTGTGCGAAAATTCTCAAAGATAATTTACGCGAAACCGATATTGCCGGTCGTTACGGCGGTGAGGAATACACGGTTATTTTAACCGACACTAATGCGCAACATGCTAGGATCTTTGCCGAGCGCGTTCGTAAGGCGATCGAGTCGTCGTTTATCAAGTATGAAGATATTGTGATCAAGTTCACGGTCAGTTTGGGCATTGCAGAGTTTACGCCGACTTTTGAAAATCACACCAAGTGGATAGCCGCAGCCGACGCCGCTTTATATGTCTCTAAAGAAGGTGGCCGCAATCAAACCACCATTTACGATAGTTCAATGATGCTCAATACTGATTGAGCCGCTTATAACCGTTAATCTAAAATACAATTGAGCAGCTCGCTCTCGCGGAGCTGCTTGGCCTGCTTATCGTAGCCCATTACCTGCTCGGTGATAGACTCTAAAGAGCAGGCGCCTTCAATCCACTGTTCCAGTAAAAGCTGCCACTGCTCAAGGCCCGGATCTTGAGGGGTTTGCTGCTGTTTGTCTTTAATGCTTTGCAACAGCTTATTGACCAATTCAGGTTTGTGCTTAAGTAGCGTCAGGGCCTGTTGACTGGCTCTGAGACGTTCGAATTCACAAGCTTCACAATAACTTTTTTTTGGCGTGTAGTGGTGCGAGCTGACTCGGCGCTTTTGCACCCGGTTTTTGAGGTGGCGATGTGAGGCTTGACGATACATAGCTTGTCACATGAGGTAGAAAGTGAACCGTGGCATAAGTGTAACAGATTGTAAATTTGAATGTCAGCTTCCATTGGTTGGACCACAAAAAGCACACTGCCGCGGGTTTGGCGGCAGTGTTTGATGTTACTGTGCCCAGCGAAAGGAGACTTCGCAAGTTGGTTGCTGTTGATATTGGGATATCATTTGTCGATAGGTGCTATCACTTTCAACCCAATCAATAAATGGCTGGAGTTGTTCGGCTTTATAGTTTTTTGCCGCTGCCGGCATCATGCTGTGAGCGGCTAAGAAGGTGCTAAATAACAGCACCGCACCGACATTCAGCGGTTGTTGTTGTGCTTGCACTTGCGGCCAGTAATGTTCTAGCAACAAGTCAACTGCGAAGCGATAGGTATTGATGCCCGCGTCTAACATCAGATCTGCTTGTGGACTATCGCCGAACTTTTGCTTGAGCATTCTGGCGCGAAACAAAAAGATGATCGCCGCCTCGACCTCGGCATCGGCAAGGCGGTAGAGTTTGGCATCAATGCTTTGATACCAATCTGCCGGGAGGTGATCCATGGCGATCAGCAGTGAATCGCTGCGGCTTTGACTGCCTTGTGTCAAAGTCGGCACTTGGCGCTTAGGGTTGGCGGCAAATAGCCCTTCATCCTGAGTCATTTGCGCCCAAGTCAAAACGCTTTGTTGATGCTCAATATTCAAATGCAGCAACAGCCATTTGATGCAGCGCGAATAGGGGGAGTCATAGTTCCAGTATAAATGTAGCATGTTTACAAAAACTCCTAACGTTACAACATGGTGACTTTATCGCCATCGCCAAGTAGGCTGTTGCCTCTGATCACCACCAATTGATTGGGTTTGAGGTCGCCTTGTACAATCAGGTTTTCACCACTGCTGCCAAGCACCTTCACATCGACCAGTTCGGTTTCTTGCTTGTCATTGACACGCACCACATATTGTCTATCGCGTTTGATGGTCAAGGCGTCGCGGCTAATGGCCAGTTGCGGGCCGCGATTGGCCAATTGCAACTCTAGTGAGAACAGTTGTCCTACCGATAAGTTTTCGGCGCTGTCGTCTAAGGTCAAAATCACCTGCATGGTTTGTGCTTGCTTTTCTACCACCGGCAAAATGCCTCGTACGGTGCCATACAGCTGACGGCTTTGGTCGAACAGTTTGAGTGTTTGACCTTTGCTGATCTGGCTGGCGTATTTGACCGGTACTAAGGCAGTCACTTCATGGTGTTTGGTATCGACAACCGATAGCAAGCGCTGGCCACTAAGGGCATGCTGGCCGACTTTGACGTCATTTGATACCACGACACCTGTGCCTTGGGCGTACAATTTGGTGCGCTCTAAATCCAGCTTGGCCTGCTCTAAAGTGAGCTGATTAATCGATTTTTCATTGACTGCCACATTTAGCTGATAACGCAGTTTTTCAATGGTCAGCTCTGAGAGGTTTTGAGTTTTGGCCAATTTGGTGGCCGAATCGAGCTCACGACGCAAATAACCGACTTGATGGCGCGATTGACTGAGGCGGTGCTTTGCCAACTCGACCGCCAGTTTATAGTCGCGGTCGTCGAGTTTGACCAGCAAGGTGCCTTTTTCGGTTTCTGTGCCGACTGGCGCTATCCAAGTGACATCGGCATTGATGTTGGCACTGAGCATACGGCTAAACTGGTTGTTGATGTTGGCCATCACCAGCACTTTTTGCGGCTCGTCAATACTGAGCACCGGCTTGGTCATAACATTGCTGGCCAGTGCACCTAAAGGTGCCGTTACTGCCAGCAGGGCGCTGATAAGCAAATATTTACATTTCATGTTTCAAAGTCCTGTTGGGCGAGAAGATACGCAGTTGTGCGATCCGTTGACGTATAGGTTCAATGGTGATGATAAGCGACGGCAGCAAGGTAAAGGACAATATCAAACTCATCACCATGCCTGTGGCAATGACGCAGGCTAGGCCGCGATAAATATCCGAACCGGCGCCGGGGTTGAGCAGCAGCGGCAGTACGCCGACGATGCTGGTTAGAGTGCTCATCAAGATGGCTCTGAGCCTTTGATTGGCGGCTTTGATCACCGCTTCGGTAATGGCGGCCCCTTCGGCTTGATTCTCTCGGGTTTGCTCTATCAATAAGATGGAGTTGTTGACCACCAAACCAATGAGGATGGTCAGACCGGTCATGGTCAATAGGTCGAGAGATTGGTGCTGAATTAAGTTCAGTAACACTAGACCGACAAAGGCGGCGGCTATCACCGGCACGATGCAGCTCAATACCAAAGCGGTATCGAGCAGTGAACGAAACGATATCAGCAACACAAAGCTCAGCACCAAGATGGCGTAGAAAAACTGCGTCGTTAGGCTGCTGACGGCATTTTCGAGTTTGTCGGCACTCCCGCGATATTCAATACCGAGCTGTTGTGAATACTGCTGTTTAAGTTGCGGTGCTACTTCACTGCGTAGCTGATCTAAGATTGGACCCATGGCAATATCATCAGGCACATTGAGTAATACGGTAATGGTTTTCTCACCATTGACTCGAAGTAATTTACTTGGACCGGCGCTGCGCTGAATATCCGTCAGTTCGGCAAGGGTGACGATGCCTGCATTCGGCGTCCAGATGGGAATATTGCCGAGGGCTTCCGGGGTGTGCCATTGGTTGGTTTGGGCAAAGGTTTTAAGTCGTTTGTTGCCGTTAAAGTAGTCACCGATATAACTGCCGTCGGTAACCGCTTTGACCACGGCGGAGACCTGCGCATAGGTCACCCCCGCTTGGCGAATACGATGCTCTTTGGGGGTGATCAATAGCTGTGGTTGAGCCATGTTGATGTCGGGCGTAATGCGTACGCTTAGCCCTTTAATGGTGTCGTTGATCTTGTTTTTGGCTGTAACGGCGGCTTCGGCTAAGCTGTCTTGGTTCAAGCCACTGAGATTCATTTCGATGGTTTTGCTTGACGCCAATGAGGCCGTCAACAATGAGCGTCTAGCAACATAGGGCTGAACGTCAAACAGTCCTGCGAGTATTTCCTCTCGGACTAAGGTGATCAACGCATCGGCATCGGCGACATCTTTGGGGTAGACGAATAAGACGTTGGCACCGTCGAACGATGAAAAGATATAGCTCTTGATCTGTGGCGATTGGCCTTGCTCATAATAGGGCTTGAGGCGATCGACCACAATATCACCAAACTCTCGCTCCATGACTTTGACATTGCTGCCGTTTGGCACGGTCATAAAGGCGATAATGCCATCGGAGTTGGCCTTAGGCAGGAAGTCGATTTGCGGTGTCCATTTGTAAAACACCCAAGCGGTAGCGGCCACAAACAAGGCTAAGATGGCACTACGGGCAACGAACGTGGTATGGGCCAGTTGCATCACCTTATTCAAGCGTGGGTATTGATGCTGTTGACGCTTAATCGACTGGTTGTCGTTGAGTAAAAAGTAAAGCAGTGGAATGAGGGTTAAGGCCACCAATAGTGAGGCCGAAACCGAGGTGATGATGGTAATGGACAGGTCGGCAAACATCTGTCCAGCCACCCCTTCCATAAAGTAAATCGGGGCGAAAATACACACTGTGGTAGTGGTTGAGGCGATGAGGGCGTTGCTGATCTTACCAACACCGCTGACGACGGCATCACGAAATTCGGCACCTTGTTCCAGCATTGCCGATATACGCTCGACCACTATAATGGCGGCATCGAGTACCAGACCGACTGAGAAGGCAAGACCTGCCAAAGAGACGACATTTAAAGTGTAACCCTGCACCGATAACACGATGATGGCTGCCGATAGTGAGACCGGGATGGTGGCGGCGATGATTAAGGTGCGGCGTAGATTGCGTAAAAAGCCATAAAGGATCAGCAAGGTGAGCATGACGCCCATTTGCAAGCTGCCTTGTACCAACTCAATTGCGCGGCGAATATGCACCGACGCGTCAAAACTGACGGCCAATTCAAACCCTGCCGGATTGAGACTGGCCTGATTGATTTCGGCGATGACGGTTTTCATGTTTTCTAAGATCTCAACTGAGTTGGCCTTAGGGTTACGCTCGACGATGATGTAATAGGCCACCTTGCCGTTACGGATAATAAAGCCTTTTTCCGGCGCAGGGCCGACTTTCACCTGAGCCACATCACCGAGCAAAATGGGCGAGCCGTTTTGGTAGGTCAACACGCGATTGCTGAGGTTTTGTGGGTCGGTATGGGCGGTAAAACGGACGGTATAGTCGCGTTTGCCAGCTTCACCGACACCGCCAACCCTATCTTGCATGTCGTTGATAAATTGGCTGAAGTGATCGATAGTAATGCCTAAAGCCGCTGCGCGATAAGGGTCGAACTCAATGGTTAGGCGGGGTTCGCGGTAGCTGGCTAGATTGACGGCAGATACGCCGGGGATTTGTCTGAGACGACTTTCGACCTCGGTTTCGATAAAGGCTTGGTGATCGGCAAAGTCTGGCTTTTGTTCGCCCTCGAGTGGGCTAAGCAGCAAAGTTGCTACCGTGGTCAGGCCGCCACCGCCAACTTTCACCACCGGCTCAATGGCATCAGGTGGTAGAGGCTTCATTTGATTGAGCTGGTTGACAACGTTCAGCATCGCACTTTGGGTATCGACATTCAGTGGAAACACCAAGGTGGTGGTGGCTGTCGAAGGCGAGATGTCGCTGGTCAAGACTTGTAAGTCTTCAATCCCACGCAGCACATATTCGAGCGGCTCGACAATGTTGGCTTCGATTTCCTCTACGCCGGCGCCGGGCCATTGTGTGGTGACGGTGATCTGCGGCTGCTCTATGGCCGGAAGAAGCTGCAAGGGTAATCGGGTGAAGGCAATCAGCCCCCACAGCACGATCAGCGCAGCTATGATCAGCACCCCTAAAGGCTGCTTGAGCGAGCGGTCAGTCAATTTCATCTATTATTGTTTCCTAAATTACGGTGCCGGTTAGCCCACCGGCAAGGGTAAAATTAAGCTGTTTCAGTGATGGCTATCGGCTCCACTTCAAAGCGCAGATAGTCCTCAGACTGCTGTGCCAATCGTGCCAAATGGCCACTAATGTCTTTATCTTCAACCGCCCAAAGCGCCTCGGCGATGATCATTTCTCTTGGTGTATCGGGCATTTCATTGCCTTTGGCCACATGAATACGTTCATACACCGGCGCCAAGTCAGGGTTGGTCACAATGTCGTTTATCTTGGTGTTGGCTTGACCAAAATAGAGGCGGAAATACAGCCCTTTTTGCGCCTTTTCAATCTGTGGCATCGACAACCCAAGCAGGGCAAAGATCCAATAGCTCAACAAACTGTTGTCCTGATGCAGTATTTGCACCGACTTATCGACTAAGCCGCCACCGGCTCTGGGGTTGATCTCGATGATCTCCCAGTGACCGTTATTATCGACTTTGGCTTCAATGTGGAAGCAGCCGACCGGGTTAGCCGTAAGCCTGCGCAAGCACTCAAGGACAAAGTCACTACCAGCCTGTACTGTCTTTTCATCGATATGAATCGGCGGCGTACAAAACTGCGTTTCCAACACCGCGAAGTTGTTCTCTTCTAACCCAACCTTTTCGTGTACGGCCAAAACTTGCGCTTGTCCTTGAGCATCGATGATCAATTCAAAGCTGCACTCAATGCCGTCGATAAAATCTTCCAAGATGAAGACGATTTCTTCATCTAAAGCCGCACGCAACAACACGTCGCTTTCCATTTTTTTACGGCATTGGGCCAATTGCTCGGCTAGCTTTGTCGGCTCTTTGACCTTAAAGGTGGCTGCCGAGGCAATTCCTTGACGCGGTTTGACAAATAAAGCGTCACCGCGGGCCATTTTATCTTGTCCCTCTACACTGTCAACCAATCCGCTCCATTTCTGGCTTAATCCGACCTCGCGTAAGCGCTCTCTTAAGGCCAGCTTGTCCAGTAGCATCTTGACTTCATCGACTGATAAGTCGGCAACGCCGAGCTGTTGATTGGCCATGGCCATCAGGCTGCGATAGCCTTCAAACGGCGCGATACAAGCGCTAAGGTTGTGGTGCTGCGTTAAGAACGCACTGACGTCGGCAGCGGTTAATTTGTCGTTTTCTGTTACCGTGAGTTCAAGATCTGCCTCAGCCAAAGCTTCGGCCATTGCCGGATTGGCAATTTTCGACGCCAACACATGCACCTTGATGGCCAAAGGTTGGCAGATGGCGAGAATGTCTTGCCACAGTGAATAGCCTTGGTGGCTGAGCACAAGAATAGATTGTTGACTCATGAGAATTGGCCTTTAATTGTTGTATTTTTGCGGTTGTTCGGCCAAAGGGGCGACCTTTAGCTGATGATAAAATTGCTCGATGACCTGCATAAGACGGTGTTGCAATTGCTCACTATTGTCGGCACTGATGACATAAGAGCCGATGCAATCGACGCTGGTTTGTCCGCCGCTGAAGCTGTCGCCGGGCTTGGCCAGCAGGTGTTCTTCGACTATCCAGTCATATTCCAAGCCGCAGGTGATGGCTTCAATCACGCCGATAGGTTTTGGAAACAGCAGCCAGCCGCTCAGTTGTCCTGTGGTCTGCTTGATCATGTGCTCAAAGGCAGTCGGTTGACCAAACATTTGGCATAACCAGATTTTGGCCAAATCGATACCGGTTGCAGCCATGACGGCATTTTTTACCCCGGCGCCGCCGATCCGGCTGGCTATCTCATTGAAGATCAGTCTATCGTCTTTGTCATGGAACAGTTCAAGATGAAAGGCAAAGCTGTGTGGGTTTGGCATGGCCTCGATAACAGCGGTCGTCATGGCATATACCCGTTCAAATAAGGCTGAATTGGGGTCGATTTGGTAGCTGCCCAGCTCCTTGCCTTGCTGAAAAGCCAAACAGCCTTGCCAATATTGCGAAACGCTGATCAATTTCAGTTGGTCATCTTCGACGTAGCCGTCAACATGCAGCATTTCGCCTTCGATAAATTGCTCGGCAATAAAGCCATCGAGCTTGCCACCGTTGCCATAGTTGTCGAGCAGTTCAGATTGACTGTGGATCACCCTAGTATTGACCGAGCCTAAACCGTCTTTGGGCTTGAGTACAATCGGGTAGCCGTTTTGCTTGGCGAAGCTAACGGCATCGGTGAGGTAATCGACTTGGCGGTAGGCGGCGGTGGCGATATTGGCCGCTTGAATACGCCGCTTCATCTCGCATTTGTTGCGGTAAGCTTCAGCGCTGGCAATATCTTGACCGGCCCAGCCGAATAAGGTTCGTAGTCGTGCCGCGCGCAGTAAGTCATACTCTGAAATGGCGATCAGCTGTTTAACTGGGTTTTGCTCAGCCAAAGCGATGACCGTTGATTCGACTTCACTGCTGTTGTCGTAGTCTTCGATGGCGTAACAGCGGGCAAACATGCCGTACTGTGCGGCCAGTGCTTTGGGCACGATAATGGCCGTGGTTTTGATGATCTGTGGGAGCCATTGTTCAAACGGCGTTAAAAAATACGGATTACGACATAAAATGATGGTGTTGATCACGCGTACTGCCTCTATCTTTTATTGTGTGGCGTAATTGAGCTTGACTCTGAAGGCGTCATGAATACGCTGTTCATCACTTTGGATCATACGCATATCGGCATGTATCAACTCAAGCGTCAACAACGAATCACCGTGGCAGCTTGAGGGTTGAACTTGGTGGCCGATATCCACTTGTTTGACCACGCGATGCAGTGAAGCGAGATGCTCTAGCTCGTCGAGACCTTCGATACTGACAACATGCCCGGCGTCATCAAGGTGAGGTATATACAAAATGATCACATTTTGTTGCGCCTTATCGTGCTCGGGCCATTCGGTTGATTGACCCAAATAGTGCGCTAGCGTCAGACGATAGAGGTCAAGCTGGCTGACCTGTTTGACCAAATTGGGAATGTTGGCACCGGACAAACGGGCCCCGGCTTCAATCAATACCGCCTTGTCTTGATACCATTTCAATTCTGCGTGGATCGGGCCTTGGGTCATGCCTAATGCTTTGGCACACTCTATCGCATGGTCGATAAGGGCTTGGCGTTGTGGTAGCGCTTCATTGATCAGCCGGATTGATTTGTAGATGTTGTCAAAATGCTTGGATGAGACTTTTTCATAGACCCAAATGTCGGTGCAGTAGTATTGTTCGCCATCGCAAAATAGATTGACGATATACTCATCGCCGCCTACCCATTTTTCGACAACACAATAGCTCAGCAAAATGCCAAACAAATTGGGCGTTGTCAGCACGGTATTCACCGCACTGACGACCTGCTCTCTGCTGTGGCAGGTAAAGACTAGGTTGGTGCCAGCACCTTTTGGCGTTTTCACCACCACAGGGCCTTTTTGTTGCTCGAAAAACGTCAATGCTTCGAACACATTGCGGCAGCTGATAAAGGGGATGGTGTCAACGCCGGCGCTGACAAGTTGCTGACGCATCAACAACTTGTCTCGTCTGGCTTCGCTTAAGGAAAGGTCATTGCCAATACAATGAAAATGGGCCGCGAGCTTATCGGCAAACTCGACCCCTGGCTCTGAGCCGGGGAGGACTGCTGCCACTTCAAGCTGTTCGCTGGCGACCAGCTGTGCGACCTGAGCTATCTCGGTACAATGGTGTACTTGCTCTAGGCTTGAGACAGGTTCAAAGGTCGCAGCGCCGATGCCGATACTGATATATTCACTGGGACTGATTGTGAATATGGCCAATACCCGATAGCCTAACTCACTGGCTGCGGTTCTCAGTGGCATACCCGAGGATACAGGGTCCACTATAACAACACATTTTCCATCGACTGACATGTCCTAATATCCTTTTTTAAGCGTGGTTCAATTGCTCTAACAGGTGCTGATTGTCTTCGTTGATGAATTCCTGCAACTCAAAACGGAAGCCGTGGATATCATCAAAAAAGGCGATAGCCGCTGATTTGTCAGGGCCGATATGGGCCGGAATAGAGAAGCTCAACCCTTTGTCGGCCAATTTCTTCTCAATGCCCAACAGGTCATCGACACGATAGGCCAGATGACCGAAGGCATTGCCGTTTTCATAGGTTTCACCGTCCCAGCTCCAAGACAATTCAATGGTTGGACCGCCGGCAACATCGTTCGGCGCACGAACTTCAACTAAGGTATTGCGATATTTTTCCATGTCGGTGCGCTTGGCAATTTCAAAGCCCAACACGCCTTGGAAAAAGGTTAACGCCTTGTCGAGATCTTGTACTCGTAACATGGTGTGTAGATATTGCATGAGTAACTCCTTAAATCACTATTATTTAAATAAACTTAGGCATTTTGTTCGGCGTTTTCTAAGCTCTCAGACTTGTCGAAAGCCAGCAGATAAACCACCGCAATGACAATCATGCCTGCGCCTGCTATGGTCATCAGCTGGGATGGACTAAACCAGTTACCAAGCCAGCCGCAGGCCAAGAAACCGGTGACAGAGCCCAAACTGAGCAGCGCATTGATAGAAGAATAAACCCGTCCTCGAATGGCTGGCTCAATGGTGCCTGCCAGCCAAGCGCTGACGGTGACGTCGGTAAAGCTAATGGTTAAACCGGCAATGCCGCCCCAGATGACAAGCAGCATCGGCTCATCCAGTAGCATAAAGCCACTGAGCAGCAGGCCATGGCTAATCAGTCCCAGCGCAACCCAAGTGGTTTTTTCCAGTTGCGTATGAATTTTGCCATACAGCAATGAACCCAGCAGCGTACCGCCTGCGATGGCAAAATAGATCTGCGAATAAACCACATCTTCAAGACTTTCATCGAACAGTTGCTGCACTTGGATCAGCAAAGCGACGGTAAAAAAAGCTTTGAAAATGGATACCGAGGAGAAGCTTACGACTAACTTGGCGACCGGATTGGATTTGACGTAAAAACTCGCCAGCGCGTCGCGGTAGTTTTGCCATTCGGCTTTGAAATTGGATTTGGCTTTCTCAATCAGCGGCTCATTGATCAGCACCACAAAAATCAATGATGCCAAGAAAGTGATCAAATCAACCCACAACAACTGGCGGGCGCTGATGCCCATGGTCAACATGGCGCCAGCAATAGCAGGACCTGTGATCTTCATGGTGTTGAAGGTGACATGGGATAAACTGATGGTTTTGACCAGTAATTCTTTGCCGACTAAGGTCGGTATCAACGCCGAAAACGCCGGTAGGTAGATGGCGTTCAGCAATTGTGCGCAAAAGACCAAAAGATAGATTTGCCAGCTTTGCTCGGCAAAAAAGATGGCCAGAATCAACAGGGCGCGAACGCCGTCGGTAAGGCAGATCACCCACTTTTTCTGCATTCTGTCGGCCAATATGCCACCAAACGGGCCAATGAGGACCAAAGGTAGAGTGGACATTAGAAAAGACACGGCCAAGCCCCAAGCACTTTGGGTCATTTGATAGATGATCAAAGGAATGGCGATCAGCGATACATTATCGCCTAGCTGGGAGAGACCCTGTCCTAACCAAAGTTTACGATACTCGCCATTGGCAAGCACTTGTCTGTAGGTTGTCTTGTCGGTCATGATATTTAGCTCTGACGGAAGATGGTCATACTGCCGCGCGAAGGCGGCAGTATGGGGTTATCAAGGTCGTTTAGCTGACCATTGAAATCTTATAGACGCCATCTTCACGGCCTTTTTCTTCAAGCTTTTGCTTGGTGAAGCCGTCAAGTGCATCACGGGTTACCTCTGAGGCGAGGTAATACATGACGTTGGCAAACCATAACCAACCGGATTCGGTCAGCGATAGCTCAGTTTCTGTTTCATGTACCAAGTCGGCATCGATAAGCTCCTGTAAACGGGCTTTGATGTCATCAGACACTTCGTCCATACGGATGCGAGATTTCTCGGCTTTACCTAAGTATGACAAGGCACCAACCAAACCGCGCTCAGGGGCGTCAGGCAACTGATAGGCTTTGATAGGCAATTGGCCGTCGGTCATCAGGGCGTTGATGTATTTACCACGGTTATCTTCGTTGTAGATACCAAAACCATTGCTCATGGTTAACGCACCTGCACCAAAACCGATGGCATCTTCATCTTCGTAGCCGTACATGACTTCATGATAGCGGAAGGTGTATTCTTCGGTGTAGGTTACACGCGCCGCCGACTCAGGGTTGGCCAAACGCACAAACGAATAACCGTTGTGTGGGGCAAAACCACGATGACGCATATATTCGTTAACCAACATGCGGTGATTGATTTTCTCAAGACCAGACATCGGCTTAAGGCCATCACGCTCGAAGGTTTTGTGAAGACGTAGCTGTGACGCTAGGTTGTTCAATGGATAGAAGTCAATGGTGGTTACACCCAGCTCAATGGCTTTTTCCATGTTTTCTGTCAAATCGGCAATCGACTGACCGTGAATACCATAGATGATGTCACAGTTGGTGGTGTCGAAGTTGGCGTTAAGCAGGTCGGCACAGGCTTTGATTTGCTCTAGGCTGGCCGTCAGATTAAACGCTTCACGGTAGCTAGGCGTGAAAGTTTGTACACCGAAGCTGGCACGGTTAACACCGATCTTCTTCATCGCTTCAACTTTCTCGGCGGTCACACTTTTGGCTTCACATTCGAAAGTGAATTCTTTGATCTGTGACAGATCCAAGTGCTTATGCATCGCTTCACCGATGGCCAAAATATGCTCGGCCTGCAATACAGAAGGTGTACCACCACCGAAATAAATGGTTTCAGCTGGCGTTGCCTTAACCACTTCCATTTGACCTTTAAGTTCGATTTCTTTGATCAATGCTTCAACATAACGGTCAACGATATCTTGAGACTTAAACTGGCCACGAGTGAACGGGCAGAAAGTACAGATGGTATCGCAAAATGGAATATGGAAATACAATGCACGGCGCTTCGGTAGAACACTGACGCTTTTAGCGAATACCTCGGGTGCGGTTAAGTCTGTTAATGTGCCGGTCTCTGGCACTGGGTAGAACCAGTTTGTGATAGGGTAAGCTTCACTAAACTTCAAAATGGAGGCGTTTTTCAATAACATAGCGCAACATTCCTTTATGTAATTCACTTTGTAGTATTATTCTTAAAATAAGGCACATCTCTGATCTCTGAACATGTCCGTACAGAATGCAGGGAGTTGCACCCAAAACGGTCTGTATCATATTAAATACAAGTGTGTTGTCAAATGATTGCAGTTTATGAACTAGGATATGGCCTTAAAGTGTGCATAATTGGCGAATTTGTTCTTTTAGCTCGGACTGGCGCGCAGGAGGACTCGGGCAAAAGCGCACTTACTGGCCGCAAATTGCCGGAATTGATTGGTTACATGTGGCTAAATTCTGTTTCCTTATTAGGTGCAAATTAGAGGCAGGAGAGCGCGATAAACCATTGTGCGATGTAGTAGGTTGAGAGAATAATCGCTTGCGCGGCCTTAAAAGGAAACCTGAATTTGTTCACCGCCAAGGTTGCATCAGACACCATAAATACCACTGCGCCGATGAAAGCGGCAAGGGTTTGGCTGGTCGGCTGGGCAAGATAAACGGCAAAACTGCAATAGCCCATCAGCATGATAGCGCTGACATAAATCAGCACTGGCCATTTTAAATGTTTTAAACCTGGGTATAAAAAACCATAGATCAGCAGGCCCGGTAGGGCAAACGCCAGTAGATAGTGCAGCTCTGGCGCTGCGGACAATTGGCTAAAAAACGCCACGATATAGAGGATGTGTGCCACCAAAAAGCTCAGCAGTCCGGCAATAAATTGCTGTTTTTTGAGCATTAAAAAAATGTCGCCCAGCATCGAAAAGCCCAAACCTGCCAATATCCATTGTGTATATTGATTGAGCGGGGCGTTGAGATAGACAGCGACCATGATCAAAACAATGGTCAGGGGCTTGAGTAGATAGATAAGTGGATAGTGCTTTTTATACTCGCACACAATATGGCCACTACCGGTGACTAGGCTGGCAAAAAGAAAAGGGATCATCGGGGTTACTTTACTCTGTTGTTCGGTTTTGTTTACAGGCCAGTCGGCGCTGCGCGAAAGTGGGTTATACCTTATCTTGCCATTGAATAGAACCCTTGTCTTGATGGTTGCCAAGACAAGGGGATAAGCGAGGTTAACGCCCTAAATCGAGTGCCAGGGCTTCGGCCTTTGAGGTTTCTTTTGGCGGGCAGCTGGTGGTTTTATTGACCACGTTAAACTCGTTGAGGTGCTCGAGTTTCACTTCAAAGCCCCATAAGCGATGCAGATGACGCAATACCTCCTCATGGTCGTCCGCCAACGGCACTCGGCTGTGTGGGACGTATCGTAAGGTCAGTGAACGGTCTCCTTGGGTATCGACCTGATAAACTTGAATGTTGGGTTCTAGATTAGACAGGTTGTATTGCGCCGAGAGGTTTTCCCGCACCTTATGATAGCCCTCTTTGTTGTGAATGGCGCCGACTTCTAAATTCTTGTTGCTGTCGTCGTCTAAAATCGAGAAGAAGCGAAACTCGCGGATCAGTCGCGGCGATAAAAATTGCGAGATAAAGCTCTCGTCTTTAAAGTTGCGCATTGCCCAATGTACGGTTTCGAGCCAATCTTTACCGGCAAACTCAGGAAACCACTCCTTGTCTTCCTCAGTCGGGTTTTCGCAGATACGCCGAATGTCCATAAACATGTTAAACCCGAGCGCATAGGGATTAATGCCTGAGTAATAACGGCTGTTGTAGGGCGGCTGATAAACCACATTGGTGTGGCTGTGTAAAAACTCCAGAATAAAGCGGTCGCTGACCAAGCCCTCATCATACAGGTGATTTAAAATGGTGTAGTGCCAAAATGTCGCCCAGCCTTCGTTCATGACTTGGGTTTGCTTTTGCGGATAAAAATATTGTGAGACTTTTCTGACGATGCGTACCACCTCCCGTTGCCAAGGTTTTAACAACGGCGCGTTCTTTTCAATAAAGTACAACAGGTTTTCTTGCGGCTCCTCGGGAAAGCGCTTTTCAACCTTGGCTTTTTCCGATTCGGCCTTAGGGATGGTACGCCATAGCTCATTGACTTGGGATTGTAGGTAATTTTCACGTTCTTGCTGGCGCTTTTGCTCCTCGAACAAGGAGATCTTTTGCGGCCTTTTATAGCGGTCAACACCGTAACTCATCAGCGCGTGGCAGGAGTCCAAAATGTCTTCTACCTCGTCTATGCCATAGCGTTCTTCACATTTTTGAATATAGTTCTTGGCAAACAACAGGTAGTCGATAATCGAGCTGGCATCGGTCCAGGTTTGGAACAGATAATTGCCTTTGAAAAACGAATTGTGGCCATAGCAGGCATGGGCGATAACCAAGGCCTGCATGGTAATGGTGTTTTCTTCCATTAGGTAGGAAATACAGGGATCTGAGTTGATCACTATCTCGTAGGCCAACCCCATTTGGCCGCGTTTATAGTTTTGCTCGGTTTGAATGAATTTTTTGCCGAAAGACCAGTGACTGTAACCCAGGGGCATACCGACACTGGAATAGGCATCCATCATTTGCTCGGCAGTGATCACCTCGATTTGATTGGGATAGGTATCGAGGTGATAGAAATCGGCCACGCGTTTGATCTCACTGTGGTACTGCTCTAGTAATTCAAAAGTCCAATCAGGACCGTCGGGCAATCGTTTCGATTTGTTCTCGTCAGTCATAACACTTTATCCTTTTACAAAGGGACAAATGACGTAGGGCTTAGGCCGCCTGCTTTTTGAATAGCTCCCTGAACATCGGATAGATGTCCTCGGCACCTCGAATATGTTGCAGCGCAAAATTGTCAAAATGCTCTGCCAGACGCTCGTATTCACGCCAGAGACTTTGATGAGAGCGCTTGGTGATCTCGATGTAGGAGTAATAACGCACCACAGGCAAGATCTTGTCGCTCAGTAGCTTGGTACATTTAGGCGAGTCATCGGCCCAGTTGTCGCCATCGGAGGCTTGGGCGGCATAAATGTTCCATTGCGACGGGTTATAGCGTTTGGCAATGATTTCATCCATCAAATGCAAGGCACTGGAGACGATGGTGCCACCGGTTTCTTGCGAGTAGAAAAACTCTTGTTCATCTACCTCTTTGGCCTGAGTATGATGGCGAATATACACCACTTCGATGTTTTTGTAGGTTCGAGTCAAAAACAGATAGAGCAGAATGTAAAAACGTTTAGCGACCTCTTTGGTGGCCTGGTCCATTGAACCTGATACGTCCATCAGGCAAAACATCACCGCTTTGGTGGTCGGCACCGGGCGTTTTTCATAATTACGGTAGCGTAAGTCAAAGGTGTCGATGAACGGCACCTTGGCGATTTTCTGCTCCAGTTCTTCGATTTGCTGATGCAGTGCTCGAATGGCATCGGTGTCGGGCACTTTGGCATTCTCAAGTTCTTCCAGCTGCTCTTTGAGTACCGCCAATTGTCGGCGTTTATCGGCCGACATCGCAATTCTGCGGGCAAGGGAGCCTTTTAAACTGCGGACAATATCAATGTTGCTGGGAATACCCTCGGCACAAAAGCCGGCGCGAGTATTCTTGTGTTCAACAATTTTATCTAAAACCGTGTGTTTTAAATTGGGCAACTCCAAGTCCTCGAACAACAAATCGAGGTACTCATCTTTTGAAATGGAAAAAACAAATTCATCCTCACCCACGCCTTCGTTGCTGGCGTCGCCTTCGCCGGAGCCGCCGCCGCCACCACCGCTGGGTCGTCTGATTTGGTCACCGGTAACGAATTGGTCGTTACCGGGATGCACTCGTTCGCGTCTGCCACCTTGGCCGTGATGAAAAAACGGCTCATTGATGTCTTTTGACGGAATGGTAATGCTTTCGCCACTTTCAATATCGGTTACACTGCGCTTTGCAATGGCATCGGTCACCGAGCGCTTGATTTGGGCCTTATAGCGGCGCAAAAAGCGCTGACGGTTAACCGTACTTTTATTTTTGCCGTTCAAGCGGCGGTCTATAAAGTTCGCCATATTACCTCCGCTGAATGTTGCTCAAAACCATCAATACTAAACTGCCAAGACTACTGTGATTTACGCACGCGTAAATACCATTCCGACAACAGGCGAACCTGCTTGCGGGTGTAGCCTTTTTCCATCATACGATTGACAAAATCATCGTGTTTTTGCTGATCGTCGGTGGAGGTTTTGGTATTGAATGAAATAACTGGCAGCAACTCTTCAGTGTTGGAGAACATTTTCTTCTCAATGACGGTGCGCAGCTTCTCGTAGCTGGTCCATAATGGATTTTTACCGGCATTGTTGGCACGGGCACGCAGCACGAAATTAACGATTTCATTGCGGAAATCTTTCGGGTTGGAAATGCCTGCGGGCTTTTCGATTTTCTCCAGTTCATTGTTGAGCGCTTCGCGGTCGAACAGCTGCCCGGTATCTGGGTCGCGATATTCCTGATCTTGGATCCAAAAATCGGCATAGGTGACATAACGGTCAAAAATATTCTGGCCATACTCAGAGTAAGACTCAAGATAGGCAGTTTGAATTTCCTTGCCGATAAACTCGACGTAACGTTGCGTCAAATAGCCTTTCAGGTGTTCAAGATAGCGCTCTTGCAAGTCTTGAGGGAACTGCTCTTTCTCAATTTGCTGCTCAAGTACGTAAAACAGATGAACCGGATTGGCGGCCACTTCGGTTTGGTCAAAGTTAAATACCTTGGCCAAGATCTTAAAGGCAAAACGGGTTGAAAGGCCATTCATCCCTTCATCGACACCAGCGTAGTCGCGGTATTCTTGATGGGACTTGGCTTTAGGATCGGTGTCTTTCAAACTTTCGCCGTCATACACCCGCATTTTTGAGAAAATACTGGAGTTCTCCGGCTCTTTGAGTCGAGACAGTACGGTAAACTGCGCTAGCAGCTCCATGGTATCTGGCGCGCAAGGGGCGTTGGCCAGCTCGGAGTGACGCAGCAGTTTTTGGTAAATTTTGACTTCTTCGGACACCCTTAAACAATAAGGCACCTTCACGATATAGACCCTGTCTAAAAACGCCTCATTGTTTTTGTTGTTGCGGAAGGTTTGCCATTCCGACTCGTTGGAGTGGGCCAGAATAAGCCCATCAAAGGGCAGGGCAGACAAGCCTTCGGTGCCGTTGTAGTTACCCTCTTGGGTCGCCGTCAACAAAGGGTGCAGCACCTTGATTGGCGCTTTGAACATTTCGACAAATTCCATCAAGCCCTGATTGGCCAAACACAACGAACCTGAGTAGCTGTAGGCATCGGGGTCGTTTTGCGCAAAGTGTTCAAGCTGACGAATATCGACCTTACCGACGAGTGCCGAAATGTCTTGATTGTTCTCATCGCCCGGTTCGGTTTTGGCAATGGCGACTTGATGAAGCACAGACGGGTGCTTTTTGACAATTCTAAACTGGGTAATATCGCCGTTGTATTCGCGCAGGCGCTTGGCAGCCCAAGGTGACATAATGGATTTTAAATAACGCTTGGGAATGCCGTATTCTTTTTGCAACAATTCGCCGTCTTCTTCGGCATCGAACAGACAAAACGGATGGTCATTGACCGGAGAGCCTTTGATGCAATAAATCGGGAGCTTTTGCATCAGGGATTTTAACTTTTCGGCAAGGGACGACTTACCGCCACCGACAGGGCCAAGCAAATAGAGGATCTGTTTTTTCTCCTCAAGGCCCTGAGCGGCATGTTTAAGATAAGATACGATCTGTTCGATGGCATCCTCCATGCCGTAAAAGTCTTTGAATTCGGGATATCTGGCGATCACGCGATTGGAAAAGATGCGACTTAAGCGGGCATCTTGCGAGGTATCTACCATTTCGGGTTCGCCAATGGCGGCCAACAGCCGTTCTGGCGCGCTGATATAGGCGGTCCTGTCTTCTTTGCAAATATCGAGAAACTCTTGCAGCGTATATTCCTCTTCCTGAGCTTGCTCGTAGCGCTGCTTGTAATGTTCAAAAATGCTCATTGCCACCTCCAAGTAACCTTGAAATAACGTGCTACATGACTTTGTAAAAGAGTCATTTACCGCCCAACAACTGCCGATTCAGCAAAAATAAAGGGCCATAAACGAATAAATTCAAACGTAAATTAAGCTTAGTTCAGCATCCGGGTTTTGCACTGATGTATTTGAAAAAAAATGAAAAAAATTATTTAAGAGGTACTTAAATTGGTAAATTGAGTGAATATTAAAACAAGGTTGCATTTTTATTGAACAAAATGCATGAAAACCGGGGTAGAAGAAAATTAACTATAAATAAAACAGGGGGTTAAGTATTGGAACTTGGCAGGATATTGGCCGCCGACAATTCGGCGACCAATATATCAGGCAACGGGTGATTAGCCAGCGAAGTTGTTCGCAGCGAAATCCCAGTTGATCAACGCCCAAAAACCATTTAAGTAGTTAGGACGAACATTGCGGTAATCGATGTAGTAGGCGTGTTCCCACAAGTCAACAGTCATGATTGCAGTAACAGCAGCATCTTGAATTGGGGTGGCAGCGTTTGAAGTGTTAACAATTTCAAGTTCGCCAGCGGCGTTTTTAACCAACCAAGTCCAGCTTGAACCGAAGTTGTTTACTGCTTTGTCGTTGAATTCGGCTTGGAATTTGTCAAATGAACCCCATTTGGCGTTGATGGCGTCTGCCAATGCGCCAGTTGGCTCACCGCCGCCGTTCGGGCTTAAGCAGTTCCAGTAGAAGGTGTGGTTCCAAACTTGAGCGGCGTTATTGAAGATACCGCCTTCAGTGGTGCGGATAAGCTCTTCAAGTGATTTGTCGGCCAAGTCGGTGCCTTCAACCAAACCGTTCAATTTGGTGACGTAGGTCGCGTGGTGCTTGCCGTGGTGATATTCTAAAGTTTCAGCACTGATGTGTGGTGCCAACGCATCTTTGTCAAAAGGCAGAGCCGGTAATTCAAATGCCATGTTCTCTCTCCAGTGGCTATGTTTGTTAGTCGATAAGTGATAAGATAAACCCGACTATTTTGGTCAAGTTTTCTTGTCACCGGGAAAATAGAAGATAGTATAGTTTACCGGCTTGTAAAGCGTCAATAAGTAAACATTATACTTTATAAAATATCCGAATTTTTATGATAGAGGCCAGTAAATGGAAACCATCGACAAAATCAAACAGCAAATCGCCGAAAATCCCATTCTTTTGTATATGAAAGGCTCGCCTAAATTACCGAGCTGCGGTTTTTCGTCTCAGGCTTCTCAAGCCTTGATGGCCTGCGGTCAGCCTTTTGCTTATGTTGATATT
Source organism: Alteromonadaceae bacterium (assembly GCA_041583135.1). Taxonomy (GTDB): domain Bacteria; phylum Pseudomonadota; class Gammaproteobacteria; order Enterobacterales; family Alteromonadaceae; genus JABSOG01. The sequence continues at coordinate 79,709 of JBFHGJ010000011.1, forward strand.
TTACAAAACCCTGACATTCGTGCCGAGTTGCCAGGCTATGCCGACTGGCCGACCTTTCCACAATTGTGGGTTGAAGGTGAGTTGATCGGCGGCTGCGATATTATCGTTGAAATGTTTCAAAAAGGTGAATTAAAGACGTTGATTGAAGAAACGGCGCAAAAGCACCAAGAAGCTGAATAAAGCACGCTTTTAGCGGGAAAGAAAACGGGGTGGATGCCAATGCATTCACCCCGTTTTCGTATCTAGAGCTTAAACCTTTGTGGCGCTGATATTGCGGCTAAACCGAGTTCTTTTTCATGGTGCGTTCTTTTTGACGCTGCCAGTCTCTATCTTTTAAGTCGTGGCGCTTGTCGTGTAATTTCTTACCTTTACCTAGGTAAAACTCCAATTTAACCCAACATTGCTTCCAGTACATGGCGGTAGCAATCAAGGAAAAGCCCTCGCGTTCGACCAAACCCACCAAGCGATTTAATTCACGGCGATTAAGCAGTAATTTTCTTGAGCGGTTGGGTTCGCACACCACATGCGATGAGGCGGCATTGAGCGGCTGAATTTGTGCGCCTTCTAAAAATGCTTCGCCGTTTTTAACAATGACAAAGCAGTCAGAAATATTGACTTTACCGGCACGGATACTTTTAAGTTCCCAGCCTTGCAGGCTGATCCCGGCTTCAAACTTATCGGTTAAGTTATATTCGCGACGCGCTTTTTTATTTAAGGCAATGGTGTTACTTGTGGATTTTGCTTTCTTTTTGGCCATTTATTGGATAAGTCTTTGGTTTACTTTTCTGCGGTTTGACCGTTGATTATAAGAGACATTGCTAAGTGACAACAACGGAAATGTTCGATAAATTGTTAACAAAGATTAGTTTAGGCGCTTTTTTTTGCTAAAATGCCGCGACTCAACTCTCATCCGAGGTACTCATGCCACAGATCAGCCGCAATGCATTAGTTATGTATTCGAGCAAAGCCATATATGATTTGGTCAATGATGTGGAAAAATATCCGCAGTTTTTGCCCAATTGCTCTGGTGCCAAGTTAATTGAAGCCAGTGAGCAGATGTTGGTGGCCGAGGTGGAGATCACCAAAGGGCCCATGTGTAAAACCTTTACCACCCGCAACACCTTGCATGAAGGTAGGCGGATTTCGATGGACCTAGTGGATGGCCCATTTAAACAACTGCAAGGCCATTGGGTATTTACCGAGCTTGACGAACATGCCTGCAAGGTTGAATTGACCTTAGATTTTGAATTCTCTAACAAACTGGTAGAAATCGCTTTTGGCGGCCTATTTAAAGAAGTGGCCAACAACATGGTACTGGCATTTACCCAAAGAGCAAAAATCATCTACGGAACTTAAGTCATGAGCGACAAAATAACCATCGAAGTGGCTTACGCCCTGCCACAAAGCCAAACCTTACTTTCTCTTGATGTCACCAAAGGCACCACCATCGAGCAGGCGATAGTGCAATCAGGCATTTTAACCGAGCATGAAGACATCGATTTAAGCGTCAATAAAGTCGGCATTTGGAGCAAGTCAAAAAAGCTTGATGAAGTGCTCAATGAAGGCGACCGCATCGAAATTTACCGTCCACTGATTGCCGACCCCAAAGAAGTTAGGCGCAGACGGGCAGAAAAGGCGAAAGAGGAATAAATTCTTGCATTGTTGGTAACACCTGACATGTATCTTCCAAGCACGCTCAACCCATGCTCACCCAATGATATATCTCCGCCGTAGGGTGTGCTGAGCGCACCGCCATCATGGATGATGGAGGATCAACATGGATGTTCGGCACCACCGGAACCATCCCCATCACAAAAGACAATTAGTGCGGTTCACAGGCGTGCGGCGTAATCAGGACATTTATTTCCGCAATATTGCTGCGAGGATAAATCCTCTGACTACGAGGAAAATATCGCAAGGTGCCGATAAATGGCAGTGAGAAGACCCGCACGGTGTTTATCGTGCGGGAGAGTGATGCGGTTTACAGCTCTAATGGCTTGTCGAAGTTTTCTGGCTTTTTAAAGTCGCCGGTTAG
>JBFHGJ010000012.1:0-79294 GCA_041583135.1 Alteromonadaceae bacterium
CCCTAGGGGACGCCACTTCAAACGCTTTTAAATCAATAGCAAGATACCAAATACTGCGTCCCCTTCGTCTAGTGGCCTAGGACTCCGCCCTTTCACGGCGGCAACAGGGGTTCGAACCCCCTAGGGGACGCCACTTTGGTCTTGCTATCCCGTTGTTTTGGGGCCATAGCTCAGCTGGGAGAGCGCTTCGCTGGCAGCGAAGAGGTCTGCGGTTCGATCCCGCATGGCTCCACCAATATCCTGTCCCCTTCGTCTAGTGGCCTAGGACTCCGCCCTTTCACGGCGGCAACAGGGGTTCGAACCCCCTAGGGGACGCCACCTTCTCTTGGCTTCATCCATTCAATATTCCTTGTTTTCCTCTGACTTAAAAGCCTTTAACACCTGTACGTATTATCAATTTACCGATAATTTGTCTAGAACCGCTTTGTTGGACGTAGACTAAAAGACAAAAAAAATCGCCGCATAAGCGACGATTTTTGACAATGTTGGTGCCGGTGGACGACGACTATTCTTCGTCGCAGCCGCCACCGCAGCATCCGCCGTCGGCGTGAATATGGCCGTGGCTGAGTTCTTCTTCGGTGGCATCGCGCACGTCGGTGATCTCAACATTAAAGGTCAAATCAATACCGGCTAATGGGTGGTTGCCATCGACAACAATACTGTCTTGTGCGACGTCAACGACTATTACGGTTTGTTCGCCTTCGTCGGTGGTTGCACGAAACTGCATACCGACAGCCACTTCCATACCGTCAAACATCGATGCCGGCATGGCCTGAACCAACTGCTCATAACGCTCACCGTAGGCATCTTGTGCCTGCAATGCGACGGTTTTCTTCTCGCCTATGGTCATACCGGTCAGGGCATCTTCAAGCCCCGGCACCAATAGACCTGAGCCTTGAATAAAGCTCAAAGGCTCGTCGCCGTAGGTGGTGTCGATTTCCGTTTTGTCGGCGTCGGTTACGCTAAAATGCATGGTAACCACTTTATCGTTTTCAATTTTCATTCATTTACCCTTGGGGTTTGTTACTTACTGCGGCTATAGGGAGTAGGGCAGCGGTTTGATTTTTAATGTTGAGCCGTCGATGTCTTTGAGGCGCAATTGCGCATCTTGCTCTAAATCGTTTGGCAAAACGGCGAGTAGGTGAAGGTTGTCTTCGCTACCGGCGACATTTAATACCAACCCTGAGCGGCGCCAATTGTCGCCGATGGCCAGTTGAATTTCATGGCCGTCCTCAGGCAACTGCGCAGCGCTACCGTGTAAAATAAAGGCGGCGCGTTTGTTTTTGCCAAGATATTTCATGCGAGCCACCATCTCTTGGCCGGTATAACAGCCTTTGGTGAAACTAATGGCGTCGAAACATTGCAGGTTTATCATTTGCGGAACAAACTCGCCACTGGTGGCTTTGGTCAAGTGAGGTAACCCCGCTTGAATGCACCAGTAATCCCAAAGGCTGTGATGATAAAGCTTATCGGCAAATAATGACAGCCACTTTTGCGGTTGTGTGGTGACCAGCAAAAAGCTTTTATCGCACATCTTGAGCACTTTACCCTGTTCGATATCCCAAGCTGTGGCATCGTTATCGCCGCCTAACTGCAAATTGTCCTGTAAATATTGCCATGCATCAGGGCCTGCCAAGCCAAAACTGAAATAGTTGTCTTGTGTGCTGATGGTGGTTTTGGCAAATACGCCATACTTTTGCAGCTGTGCGGTGCTGGCGGCCAATTCATCAATGTGGGCGCTTAAAAAGAGCGTTTGGTCTTTTTTAAACACGTCGAGTACTGCCCAGGCTTTGCCTTTAGGATCGCAGTGGGCCGCTTTTAAATGATTGTTTTCAGTGAGTTCGTTGACATCACAAGTAAGCTGACCCTGTAAATACTCTAGGCTTTGCTCACCGCTTAAGGTGGTGATGGCCAAATCGCTTAAAGGGCATAAAAAGAGATCCGGTTGCGAACCGTCCAGTGGGTGAGTGTTTATCTTGTGCTGAGCCAACTCAGCCTGCCAGTTGTCCGTCATAAGTCTTGGTGTGTTTTAGATAGCCGAAAAGTAACTAATAGATGGGGGCGAAATGAAAAAGCTCAACCGTTTTGCGGATTTTTGTTATTATGGCGGCACTTTTGTCAACTGAGAGCCGAAATGAGCAAGTTAGATTCTAAAGCCAAGTTACGTTGGGCTTGTCGCCGTGGTATGTTGGAGCTGGATGTGCTGTTGATCCCGTTTATGGATGATGGCGCCTATGATGCGTTGCCTGAAGATAAAAAGGCGGTGTTTCAACGCTTGTTGAGTTGTGACGATCCTGACTTGTTTGCCTGGTTTATGGGTCATCAAGAGTGTCAAGACGCTGAACTCAAAGACATGGTGAGCATTATTCTCAATCGTGTCAGAGTATAAGTTTGTTGTAAAACACGCCAAAAACCAGTTCCGGCTAAAGCAGGGGTTTGTGCTGTTGTGTTTTGTCAGCATACTGTTTTGGCCGGAGGCTTTTGCCGGACAATGGCAGTTTCAACTCCTGTTGATGATATTTTTAGCGATTGTACTGTGGCGGCTTAAGTTTACCGCAGGTATTGCTTATGAATTTACGCTAAACGAAAACGGCAGGCTGTATTTATATACCGAGCAGGGGCAAGGGGAAGACTTTGTACTGTTGCCGACGTCTGTGGTGAGTGACTGGTTTTGCCATTTAAGATTGAAAGCAGAAACCTTGCCCGGCCAAAAGGGCAAAAACCAAGCCCTGTGGTTATTTCGAGATGGGGTCGATGAACAAAGCTACCGCCGTATCTGCCGGATTGTTTTTCGTTTGCGTCAGCAACCGAAACAGTAGATATCGGGAATTGCAAGCAAGGCGATAGGTCTGCGGTGATAGGTGAGGACAAAGCCCTCACCTAAGTGACGTATTGTTCCTTACGGCGTTAACACCGTTGGTTTTGGATCATCAAGCTGTTGTGGATAATCCAAGGTGTAATGTAACCCACGACTTTCTTTGCGCGATAGGGCCGAGCGAATGATAAGCTCGGCTACTGTGACTAGGTTTCGCAACTCCAACAGGTTATTGCTGACCTTAAAGTTTTGATAATACTCGTTGATTTCACTTTTAAGCAGTTCAACCCGATGCAGTGCCCGCTCTAGGCGTTTGGTGGTGCGCACAATTCCGACATAGTCCCACATAAACAGTCTCAGTTCATGCCAGTTGTGGGTGATCACTATCTCCTCGTCGGAGTCGGTGACTCGGCTGTCATCCCAAGCTGGAATATCGCCGGTACAATGGCTTTGGGTGAGCTTGCTCAAGATCTGTTCTGAGGCCGAATGGGCATAAACGATACACTCAAGCAATGAATTGCTGGCCATACGGTTGGCACCATGAAGACCGGTATAAGCCACTTCACCGATAGCAAACAGATTTTCTATGGCGGTTTGGCCATGACAGTCGGTAACGATACCGCCACAGGTATAGTGGGCAGCGGGCACAACAGGGATTGCCTGCTTGGTAATGTCGATACCCACGCTTAAGCACTTGGCGTAAATGGTGGGGAAGTGCTCGATAATAAAGTTGGCTTCTTTGTGACTGATGTCAAGATAGACACAGTTGGCCCCGGAGCGTTTCATTTCAAAGTCGATGGCCCTTGCTACGATGTCACGGGGGGCTAGCTCTGCCAATTCATGCAATTGTGGCATGAAGCGACTACCGTCTGCTCTTTTGAGGTAAGCACCTTCACCGCGCATCGCTTCGGTGATCAGAAAGTTGGGCGCATCGGGATGATACAGGCTGGTTGGATGGAATTGATTAAACTCCATATTGGCCACAGGACAGCCGGCACGCCATGCCATGGCAATACCATCGCCACTGGCGACATCGGGGTTACTGGTATAAAGGTAGACTTTACTGGCACCACCGGTTGCCAAGGCAACAAAACGGGCGCGGATCACTTCGACCTTTTCGCTTTGACGATTATAGACATAGGCACCAACACAGCGATTGGGGCCGTCGATGCCGAGTTTTTTGGTGGTGATCAAATCAACCGCGTTGCGATCTTCAATCAGCTGCACATTGGCGTGGCTTTTGACTTGCTCGACCAAGGTGGTTTGCACCGCTTTGCCGGTCGCATCGGCGGCGTGCAAGATACGGCGATGGCTATGGCCGCCTTCACGGGTCAGGTGATATTTGGTTTTGCCTTTTTTGTCTTCAAACTGATCAAAAGGCACGCCTTGTTCAATCAGCCATTTCATACAGGTTTTGGCGTTTTGTGCGGTAAAGCGCACCGCTTGTTCTTCACATAAACCAGCGCCAGCGGCAAGGGTATCTTCGACATGGGAGTCAATACTGTCTTTTTTATCGAAAACAGCAGCGATGCCGCCTTGAGCGTACATGGTAGAGCCTTCTTTTAATGGCCCTTTGCTCATGACGCAAACATTGAGTTTATCTGCTAGTTTTAATGCAAGTGAAAGCCCGGCGGCGCCGGATCCGATGATCAGCACATCGGTGAGATGCTCCATAGGGGTGGTCATCAAACAATTATCTGTCATAAACGTACAAGGTGGCGGCAATTATATCAGTTCAACTGGTGTCAATCGAACTGAGCAAGCCACTAATTTTCAAAAAATTCAAATATTCTTACATTCTTAAGAACTTTTTCATAAAATGCTGGTCTGAGTTAGTGCCCATCCTGTAAGGGAATCGTCGGGCACTGGCAAAATGGCGTTGTCGCGGCTTGGCCGCAACTGAAAAACGCTTGCTGGTAGCTTAAAATGAGCCACAGTGTAATGTGATGAACAAAAAGTTAGGAGAAACGGCTCACAATGGGCGAGCAAGAGATAGATTTGGCGCTGGTGCAGCGAGTGCAGCGTGGCGACAAGCAGGCGTTCAATCTGTTGGTGAGGCGTTATCAGACAAAGTTATCCAGTTTGGTTTCAAGGTATGTAGCCACCCCGGCTGATGTGTCGGATGTGGTGCAAGAGGCGTTTATCAAAGCCTATCGAGCCTTACCGAACTTTAGAGGGGAAAGCGCGTTTTATACCTGGCTTTACCGAATTGCAGTCAACAGTGCGAAGAATTATCTCACCGCACAGGGGCGCAAACCGCCGAGCAATGATGTTGACGCCGAAGATGCAGAATATTACGAGGGTAACAGTGCGTTAAAAGAAGACGCATCGCCTGAGAGCCTGTTGCTCAGTGATGAAGTTAAAAAGGTTATTTTTGAAACCATTGAAGGTTTACCTGATGAACTCAGGGTCGCCATTACCTTAAGAGAAATCGAAGGGATGAGTTATGACGAAATAGCCTCGATTATGGAGTGTCCCGTAGGTACGGTGAGGTCTCGTATTTTCAGGGCGCGAGAAGCCATTGACGGCAATATCCAACCGTTGTTGTCCGCAGGGACATAATCGCTTGGTGAACAATCGCTCAAAAAGTGGACGGTTTGTCGAGCGTGAGCTAAAATGTGGTATTGACCACGTAATTGACACGGCAGTTGCAACACTAAAGTTCGTAACAGAACTTTCATACGTAGTTGAACGTAGGAACAGATATGCAAGACGATAAAAAAGAATGGTTGTCGGCTTTGGTTGATGATCATGCTGATTTAAAGGACTTGGAACAAGTCATCGGTGACGAACAAAACCAGCAAACTTGGTCACGCTATCATTTGATAGGTGATGTTATGCGAGGTGATGTTGCCGAACAGATTGATCTTGACTTGGTCGGTAATATCGAAGCCGCCTTGGCCGATGAACCAGTATTGGTGAGCCTTGATGCCCACAGAAGTTGGCGCGAGCGCATCAAACAAAGCGCTGTGATGCAAAACAGCGTTAAATACCTAGGTAAAACGGCGAATTTTGCCATTGCAGCCAGCGTCGCTTTGGTGACGGTGATCAGTGTGCAGAACCTACAGCAATCTGACGATGAATACACCCCGTTGCCGGTATTTGAAGCCACAGGCCCTGTCAGTGGTACAATGTCGCCGGTCAACCTATCGACCTCTCCTGAAGTGGTTGTCGATAAGCGCGAAATGCAGCGAGATTTATTGCTGCAACAGCAAAGGATCAACGCGCTGTTGTTTGACCATCAACGTCAGCTTAAGCTCAATGGCAGCGATGTTGATGACTCGGCCCAAGCGCCAAACGATAAACCTTAACGGACGTTAAGACTGTAAAACTGCCACGAGGGCTATTGTCAAATCAATGGACAAATTGAAAACTCTTCTGTTTTGTTGCGCCTGTGTCTTAGCACAGGCGTCTGCTCAAGCAACCCCATCTTCTACTGCCGAACCAGAATCCGCTACTGTCAGTGTCACCACCGGTAGCGAGCTGTTGGCGAAGATCAGGCATTCTTTCAATTCACTTAATTTTGAAGCCAGTTTTATCTTGGTCAAAGGTAAATTTGCCGAGTCCTACAATTGGATGCACGGTATTTATCAAGGGGTAGAATTTGAATATATGCGCAGCCAAAACGGCGTAAACTTAGAGATCGTCAGAAAAGGTGGTGTGGTTGGTTATTTTGAGGCGGATTCTCAGCCCCACACGGTAAAAAGTCACGCCATCGAAGGGGTGCTTCCGGCGGTGTTTTTCGACAGCAGCATCGATTTGAGCGATTACTATTCTATTTCTGCCGGAGGCAAGAGCCGGGTGCTCGATAGAGCGGCGCAATTGGTCCGTATCGACGCCAAGGACAACTTTCGTCACAACTACTGGCTGTGGCTTGATATACAAACCGGCCTTATCTTAAAGTCGGCACTGATCTCCAAGCAGGGTGAAGTGCTCGAACAATTTCAAATTACCCACTTAAATGTACTCGACAGCGCGCCGAAACTGGCTGAAAAAATCAGTGAAACCACTTTACCTGAACCTGTTGCCAGCACCCCAAATAGCCGTTTGGGCTGGTTGATCAACTGGCTGCCTCAAGGGTTTAAACTGGTGTCGAGCAATCAACACAAACTGCCCTTGACCGGAGAAGCCACCGATTATTTTATGGTTACCGATGGCTTGGTCGAGCTATCGATTTACATCCAAAAGCCACTGAACAATAACCTCAAGCCCGGCAGCATCAAAAGCGGTTCAAATGTCGTTGCCGTGCATCATGGTAACGGCTTTGATGTGTCAGTGATAGGCAAAGTGCCTGCCGTGACTGCCGAGCGAATCGCGGCATCTGTTTCCAAGCGTTAGCGCAGGTATAGAAGGGGGTAAAGTGCTGGTAGAAAAAGGTGTGGTGGTCGCTGTAGAAAAAGAGCAGGTATGGGTGCAAACTGAAGTTAAGACCACCTGTGGCAGTTGCCAAGCCAAAGATAACTGTGCTACCAGCTCTATTGCCAAGGCTTTTTCCAGTAAGCCCAATGTATTGGCTATCTCCTCGACCCTAAATCTGAGTATTGGTGATGAAGTGGTTTTGGGGGTCGATGAAGGGTTTGTGGTCAAAACCGCCGTCTATGTATACCTGTTGCCTATTTTCGGCTTTTTTCTGCTGGCATTTGTTGCGCAGCTCATTGTGGTCGCGGATGGTCAATTCGCTGAGCTGATACGTTTTTTGATTGCGGCTTTCGGTGGTTGGTTAGGGTTTTTATTGGCGCGCAAGGCGCTAAAATCACCCTCTTGCACGCAGCAGCAAAACGTGGCGATCGTAAAAAAACTTGGTCGGCAAATCCCCGTTGATGTGAAATGATCCACAAGCACCACCCATTATGGTCATGATGATCGCCATTCAGGCTGATTAAGATGTAACCATGTTTGTAAATGGTTGGCGAAGCCAACCGCTTTCGTGTAAAATCGCGCCCTATTTACAAAAGTAACTCCGTTATACATTTAACACGCCTGTTCTCAGGTTTTGTCGAACGATTTAAAGAAGATATTGACGTCCTATATGAAGCACATTCGAAATTTCTCCATCATTGCGCACATTGACCATGGCAAGTCTACCTTGTCTGACCGGTTGATCCAGACTTGCGGCGGTTTATCCGACCGAGAAATGCAGCAGCAGGTGCTCGACTCGATGGATATTGAACGTGAGCGTGGCATCACCATCAAAGCGCAGAGTGTGACGCTGGACTATACCGCCAAAGACGGCAACACCTATCAGCTTAATTTTATCGATACTCCAGGCCACGTTGACTTCTCCTACGAAGTATCACGTTCATTGGCTGCTTGTGAAGGTGCGCTTTTGGTGGTTGACGCCGGGCAGGGCGTTGAAGCGCAAACCGTGGCGAACTGTTATACCGCCATCGAAATGGACCTTGAAGTTATTCCTATTCTCAACAAAATCGACCTGCCGCAAGCCGAGCCGGAAAGGGTCAGTGAAGAGATTGAAGACATTGTTGGTATCGATGCCATTGACGCAGTACGTTGCTCGGCCAAAACCGGTATCGGTATTGTTGATGTGCTGGAAAAAATCGTCAGTGACGTACCTCCGCCGGTCGGTGATGTCGATGGGCCGTTGCAGGCATTGATCATCGACTCTTGGTATGACGGCTATAAAGGGGTCATTTCTTTGGTGCGTATCGTCAATGGCTCGTTGCGCAAAGGCGACAAGATGAAAGTCTGGTCTACCGGTCAAGTTCATCAGGTCGATGAAATCGGCATATTTACGCCGAAAGCGAAAGATACCGGCGTATTGAAAACCGGTGAAGTGGGTTATGTGATTGCCGGTATCAAAGAGATTTTGGGCGCTCCTGTAGGTGATACCCTAACTATGGCTCGTGAGGGCTGTGAAGCGCCATTGCCGGGTTTTGTCAAAGTTAAACCTCAGGTGTATGCCGGTATGTTCCCGGTGAGCTCTGACGAGTTTGAGAATTTCCGCGATGCTTTGACAAAATTAAGCCTAAATGATGCGTCATTGTTCTTTGAGCCTGAAACCTCAGGGGCATTGGGCTTTGGTTTTCGTATCGGCTTTTTGGGAATGCTCCATATGGAGATCATCCAAGAGCGATTGGAGCGTGAATACGACCTGGATTTGATCACCACTGCACCGACGGTAATTTATGAGATCACCAAAACCGACGGCACCGTTGTTCAGATAGACAACCCCTCCGATATGCCGCCGGTCAACAGCATTGAAAAAATCGGCGAACCGATTGTTGAAGCGCACATCTTAGTGCCAAAAGAGTACCTTGGTAACGTCATTACCCTATGTGTTGAAAAGCGTGGAATGCAGACCAACCTGTCGTACCATGGCAATCAGGTTCAATTGACCTATGAATTGCCGATGGCTGAGGTGGTGATGGACTTCTTCGACCGCCTAAAATCTACCAGCCGTGGTTATGCGTCATTGGATTATAACTTTATTCGCTTCCAAGAGGCGGATATGGTGAGGCTGGATATTTTGATCAATGGCGAACGAGTTGATGCCTTGGCAGTGATTGTGCACCGTTCACACGCGCAAAGCCAAGGTCGTGAGCTTTGTGAGAAGCTCAAAGAGCTTATCCATCGTCAAATGTTCGATATTGCGATTCAGGCCGCCATCGGTACTCATGTTATCGCCCGTTCGACGGTGAAGCAGCTACGTAAGAACGTTATCGCCAAATGTTATGGTGGTGACGTCAGTCGTAAGAAGAAACTGCTTAAGAAACAAAAAGAAGGTAAGAAACGCATGAAGCAGGTCGGTAATGTTGAATTGCCGCAAGAAGCGTTTTTAGCCATTTTGAAAGTGGGAGAATAAAGGAAGCCTTATGGCCAGTATATTTGCAATTTTTTTGGTATTTTTGTCTGTTGTCAGTGGTCTTATCTGGCTACTGGACGCCAAGGTGTTTGCGCCTAAAAGGCAACTCGCTTTTGAATCCGCACAAAAGCAATTGGGCGAGGGGATGACCGAGGAGGTCAAAGAGAAGTTGTTGCGTCAGCCATTTTTAGCTGAAACTGCGCAGTCTATCTTCCCTGTGGTATTGGCCATTACAATTTTTCGCTCTTTTATTTACGAACCGTTTCAAATTCCTTCGGGTTCGATGAAACCAACCTTGTTGGTCGGCGACTTTATTTTGGTAGAAAAATTTGCCTATGGCATTAAAGACCCGGTTACCCGCAATGAGCTGGTGGCTACCGGCAAGCCGCAACGGGGTGATGTTGCCGTATTCAAATACCCCCTTGACCCTATGGTAGATTACATCAAGCGTGTGGTAGGGGTGCCAGGTGACATCATTTACTACAAAAATAAGACTTTGTTTATCAAGCCTTCTTGCGAGCGTGAACCTGATAAGTGTGACCGTTACAATCAGGTCAACATGGAGTTGCTCAGTAAAAACGGCTTTACTGATAATGATACGCCGGTTGATGTGCTTAAAGAAGACCTGCTTGGCACCGAGCACAACATCTTGATCAACAACGAAATCAAAAATCACTTCAACTATTATCAACAATCCGCTATGCCAAAAGATCACTGGCGGGTGCCTGAAGGTCATTATTTTATGATGGGTGACAACCGCGACAACAGTGGCGATAGCCGTTATTGGGGGTTTGTTCCGGAAGAAAACTTTGTTGGTCGTGCCGTCTTTATTTGGACCAGCTTTGAGTTTGAGCGTCAGCCTGAAGATTGGTTGCCTACGTGGGTGCCGACCGGCGTCCGTTTTGAGCGTTTGGGCTCCTTTGAGTGATCGGCGACTGTATTGACCATGAAATTGCCGGTAATTGAACTGTATTCCAAGATAGGATACCAATTTAACGATCAGTCGCTACTTGAGTTGGCGCTGACACATCGTAGCGCCAAAGGCGAGCATAACGAACGCTTGGAGTTTCTCGGCGATTCGATTTTGTCACTGGTGATAGCCGATGCCCTCTTTCATCAGTTTGTCAAAGTACAAGAAGGCGATTTAAGCCGTATGCGTTCGACTTTGGTGCGCGGTCAAACACTCGCTGAGCTGGCCCGTGACTTTTCACTTGGCGACTATTTGCGCTTAGGGCCGGGTGAACTCAAAAGCGGTGGTTATCGTCGCGACTCTATTTTGGCCGATGCCGTAGAGGCCATCATCGGTGCCGTCTACCTTGATTCTGATCTCGAAACCTGTCGTCAGGTAGTATTGGGCTGGTATGAGAAACGCTTGGCCAAAATCAAGCCCGGCGCCTCGCAAAAAGATCCAAAAACTCAGCTACAAGAGTTGCTGCAAGGCAACAAAAAGCCGTTACCTGTCTATACTGTAGTGGATGTCAAAGGACAGGCACACAATCAAGAATTTACCGTGTGCTGCCAAATCGAAGGATTTGATGATGTGGTGGCGAAAGGCACCAGCAGACGCAAAGCAGAGCAGCAGGCAGCCTCTATGGTGCTTAAGCAATTGGCAGGTGAATAAAGATGAATGTTGATACCTTTTGTGGCTTAGTGGCCATTGTCGGCAGGCCCAATGTCGGCAAGTCAACCTTGCTCAACAAATTGCTTGGGCAAAAAGTCAGTATCACCTCGCGTAAGCCGCAAACCACTCGCCATCGCATTATGGGGATTCATACCGAAGGCAAACATCAGACGGTTTATGTCGATACCCCGGGTCTTCATATCGAAGAAAAAAGGGCCATCAACCGTTTGATGAACCGCGCTGCGGCCAGTTCGATTCGTGATGTTGAAATGGCAATATTTGTGGTGGAAGCCGGGCGCTGGACAGAAGATGACGAAATGGTGTTGACCAAGCTTAAACAAGGTCGCATCACCGTGTTGTTGGCGGTCAACAAAATCGACAAGCTTGAAGATAAAGACAAGCTGTTGCCTTACCTGCAAATGTTGGGCGAAAAGCACAATTTTGCTCATATTGTGCCGGTCTCTGCCAAAAAGAATGTCGCAATAGAGCAGATCCAAGAGATTGTTAGCGCTCACTTACCATCAAGCGAATTTTATTTCCCGGAAGACTATATTACCGACCGCTCGCAGCGTTTCATGGTGGCAGAGATCATCCGTGAAAAACTGATGCGCTTTATGGGCGATGAATTGCCTTACTCGGTTACCGTGGAGATAGAGCAGTTCAAATGGCAGCCCAATGGCGTGTGGCACATCAATGGGCTTATTCTCGTTGAGCGAGAAAGTCAAAAACGTATGGTGATCGGCAATAAGGGCGAGAAGCTCAAAACCATTGGTCGCGAAGCCCGTAAAGATGTGGAATATCTACTCGACAACAAGGTGTTCTTGGAGCTTTGGGTCAAGGTCAAAAGCGGTTGGGCCGATGACGAGCGGGCATTGCACAGCCTTGGTTATCGTGACGACCTGTAAACGGTTATGGCCGAGTACGACGCCACGCCCAGTCACTGCTACATTTTGCATCGGCGAGCCTTTCGAGAATCTAGCCTGATCGTCGATGTACTCACCCAAGATAAAGGCTTTGTCGCCGTCGTGCTAAAAGGCGCTGCCAAAGCCAAAGGCAAATCCATCGCGGCAAATGCCCTAGCTCAGCCTTTTAGGCCGCTATTGATGACTTTAAGGGGCCAAGGCGAGATGAAAAACGCCTTTGCATGGGAAGATAACGGCGCCCCTTTTAGCCTCCAAGACAAATACCTCTATAGCGGTTTCTATATCAATGAATTGATATGCCGTTTGTGGCCTAAACACATCGAGGCAGATGAATTATATGCACTTTATGTGCAAAGCCTGAAGGCGCTTGCCAGCGTGCAAGATAAGGCGCCTGTGGACAATACGCAACTCGAACGGATATTACGACGTTTTGAGTTGACCTTACTGAACCTGCTCGGTTTTGCCGTCGATTGTCATTACACGGCCGACACTGGTGAGCCGATAGCAGCGCAAGACTTTTATTTGTTTGATCCGTCGTTGGGTTTTACCAAGGCCCTAGCCAATTTCGACAACCCCAATGTAACACGACAATTTAGCGGCGCCGACATTGTTGCCATCGGCGAGCTGGATTTTAGCTCAAATACTGTGCTTAAAGCCGCCAAGCGCCTGACTCGGATCGCGCTGGCGCTGCACCTTGGTGATAGGCCGCTGAAAAGTCGCGAACTGTTTACCGCCATTCGTTAACCGGAGAGAATTATTTATGAGTAAGCCTTATTTGGCCATCAGCATCGACCATGTTGCAACCTTACGTCAAGCCAGAGGGACCAGCTACCCTGAGCCGATTCATGCCGCGGCAACCGCTGAGCTTGCCGGTGCCGACGGCATTGTCGTGCATTTACGTGAAGACAGGCGTCATATACAAGACCGTGACATATACCTGTTAAGCCACACCATAGGGTCAAGGTTGAACCTGAAAATGGCGCTGAGTGACGAAATGGTCAACTTTGCCGTTGAACTGGCACCTGCTATGGTGACGTTGGTTCCTGAAAGTGCCGATGAGCTCACCAGTGAAGGGGGAATGGACGTTATCGCCAATCAAGCGCGCATAGAACAAGCGGTTGAGCAGTTGGGTGAGCGTGGCGTCAAGGTGATGGTGTTGGTCGATGCCGACAATGAGCAGATCGCCGCAGCCAGTGAAGCGGGTGTTGATGGCATTGAACTGCATACCGGATTCTACAGCGAAGCGCTTGATGAAGAAGAAGTTGAAGAAGCACTTGATGCCCTAAGTGAAAGTGCCGACCACGCGCAATCTCTTGAGCTTTATGTCAGTGCTGGCGGTGGGCTGAACTATCACAATGTTGCTGCCATTGCCGCAATTGATGCTATAAACGAGATCAACGTCGGTCATGCGGTAGTCTCAAGAGCCATTTTTGCCGGCCTCGAAAAAGCCATCGCCGACTTCAAGGCTGAGGTTAACCGCGCTTGATATTGACCTGTTGCTGGGCGTTGCTTACCACATACGCCCAGCATTTGCCGTGTTAAGCTAACCTTTCACCGCCAACTGTTCACGCCATTGTTCACAATCTTGCAAGAGATTGTCCATTTCATCGATAAGCTCGTAGACCTCAGGTATGACATCATCGGCGTTTTGATGCTTTTTGATGTGGGTCTCTATGGTGTTGGCCAATGCTTTGAGCCTTGGTACGCCAGTGTAGCAGCAGGCGCCGTGGAGTTTATGGACATGCTTTAAAATGTCTTGATGGTTGTTGTCGTCACAGGCTTGTTCGATGGCGTCACGGGCATTGGGAATGCTATCGAGCAGCATCATCAGCATATCAACTGCTAGATCTGGTTTGTTTGCCGCATGTTGCAATGCCATGGCCCAGTCTACATGGGCACTTTTAGGATCGCACAGCGCCTCGTCTGGGCTCTCCTCAGATGGGGGCTGCGTTATATTGTCTATGCTCAAATCATCGGGGATGAGCGACAGTTGTGGGTGCTCTGAGTCAGTGTCCTGATGAATCGGCGCAAACTGTTGAATTGATTTATACAGCATTTGCTCGTCAATCGGTTTGGTCAGGTAGCCATGAAAGCCTACTTCCAGCAGCCGTTCTTTTTCACCGGCCAATGCATGGGCAGTAACCGCAACGATGGGAGTATGGTCGTTGAGGGTGGCACTTTGAATTTGCTGGCAGGCGGTAATACCGTCCATCACCGGCATCTGAATGTCCATATAAATAAGGTCAAATTCTTTGATATTGCATACTGCAACTGCTTCGGCGCCGTTTTTACAGGTTTCGACACTACGCACCTGTTCTTCCAATAACGTGGTGATGAGCTTAAGGTTGGCTTCGTTGTCGTCTACCGCCAATACCCTTAGGGGGCTTTTATCTTGCTCGGCGCGCCAGTTCGGTAGGCTGGCTTGTGACGGACCGAAGGATTTCGATAAGGCGATAGCCAGCTTACGATGATTCACCGGCTTATTGAGACAAGCCCTAATGCCGCTGGCCATTAAAATCTCACGGGTGGCCTCGGGCAACACTTCCATCAACAAGAAAATATGGTCAACCACAGGTTGCAATTCGTGGATCAACTGTTTGACCTCGGTGACAATGGCCGCCGAGGTTTTCGGACTGATGATGGCAATATCGAATATTCGCCCGGACTTGATGATGCGCTTTAAGGTCTCGGTATCGGCGCATGGGGTCAGTTTCATGCCCCAGCTTTCAAGCAGTTCGGTGGTGGCCGAGCGGGTGTGAGATAAAAACTCGAAGTACAATATCGAGCGTTGCTTGAGCTCTTGCACCGGTAAAGGCGGCGAAAGTGCAATGCTGTGAACTTTACAGTCGAATTGAAAATTAAAGGTTGAGCCTTGGTTGACTTCTGACTCCAAGGTAATTTCGCCTTGCATCGCTTGGGCAAGTTTCTGTGAAATAATAAGACCCAAGCCGGTGCCGCCATAGCGTCTGGTGATGCTGCTGTCGGCTTGACCGAAGGCGGCAAACAGGCTTTCTTGTTGTGCCGGCTGAATGCCGATGCCGGTATCAACCACAATGGCTTTGAGCGTCACTTCATCAAAGCGGCGCTTAGCCACTGAAATATCGACTGCGACTGAGCCTTTTTCGGTGAACTTGATGGCGTTGCCGATCAGGTTTACCAACACTTGGCGAATACGATTGGGGTCGGCAATCAAATCGTCGGGGACATCTGGGCTGATGCGGGCGCAAAACTCCAAACTTTTTTCTTTGGCGCTTGGGGCTAGCATGGTGATCACTTCATTAATGCTGTCTCTAAAGGCAAACGGAATGTTTTCAAGGGCAAGTCGGCCAGCGTCGAGCTTGGAGAAGTCGAGGATATCATCGATGATCACCAGCAGACTGTTGGCCGAGCTGGCGATGGTTTCCAAGTAATCGCGCTGATTTTCTTTAAGCGGGGTTTTCATCAGCTGGCGGGTAAACCCTATTACCCCGTTCAGTGGCGTGCGCAATTCATGGCTCATATTGGCCAAAAACTCCGACTTCACCCGGTTGGCCTCAAGGGCCTCGCGTTTGGCGAGGTTAAGCTCAACGTTTTGAATTTCAATCTGTTCCATGGTTTCGCGCAGATCGGCGGTCGTTTGTTCAACATTGAGTTGCATTTCAAGGTGAATGGCGTTGAGGGATTTGGCTACTGAGTTGATACCGTTTTTGAGCAAGTCCAGCTCGCCGGTCAATTCTTCTTCAATAAAGACATCGCCGGTGCCTGAGCCGATGGCATTGATTGCGGTAACCATGGTCTTTACTGGCAAAATCACGCGGTTAACCAGCTTGACGGCGAAAAAGATACTGATAAATAAGCCAAGAATGATCAACGCCAAACTCACCAAAATCGCACTTTTTTGCGCCAGCAAGGTTCTATCTTGTATCAGTTGCAGTGCGACATAACCGATGAGTTCTTCACTGAGCGGTTCGCCGACCGCTGAGGTATTGAATTCACTGTATATCGGCGCGTAAAACACCAAATAATCACCGCTACTGACCGAGGTAGTATAAGAGGGGATAGGCTCTTTGGCCGGCAGGGCCATCGTGGCCAAATCTTTGCGGTTGCCGCTGTGGAGAATGAGTTGGCGTTGTAAATCATATATGGCGATGTTGTTGATAAGGCCGGTATTTTTACGATGGCTGGAATAAATCAGGCGTCTGAGTTTGCGCTTGTTGCCACCGAGCAAGCCTTCTTCGGCGGCGATGGCTAAGGGTTCGACTAAGTTGGTGCCGGTTTGGATCTGGTTTTGAGTCAGTTCAGAGAAACGGTTGAAAGTATAATAACTGGCGAGCGCAATGCCGGTAAGCATGGTCGGTAAAATCGTCAACACCATAATCCATTCTTTAAGATCCCTTTTTTTCATGATGCTCCTGTAGTCGGTTAATGCAGCTGCCAATATCGTCAGTTATAACCCTTGTCGGAATAAAATAACAGCAATAGTCCAAACAAAGCCAAAAAAATTGACCATTAGGGGCCAAATCATCGGACAAGTCGGTTATGATCAATCACAATGAAACAAAACGACACGCATAAGGATTGATATCGCCCATGGTTGCCATTCGTCAGTCTCACAAACAAAAAAGTGATGAAACAGATACCAGCTTATCGCCGAGTCAGTGGCTGGAACTTTTGGCGCCGGAAAATCAGGCGTCGCTTGAGCCGGTGCTGAACTGGTGTGTGACTATTGCTCAAGATAGGCCGGAGCTGGTGCAAAAAGGCTGTGAGATGGTCGAAATTCTTGAAGAACTCAATATGGATAGCGAGTCGCTCAACACCGCGTTGTTGTTTCCTATATTTATCGAGAAGTTGGTCAAACACGAAGAAATTGAAAAGCGTTTTGGTAAAGATATCTTAGTGCTGCTGATAGGTGTCGATAAAATGGATGCCATCACCAATATTCAAGAAGGCAGCAAAAACCGCTCAGAGTTGCATGTAGACAATATTCGCCGGATGTTGATGGCGATGGTTGAAGATGTGCGTTCGATAGTGATCAAGCTGGCGGAACGCATCGTTAACTTAAGGGTGATGAAAAACGCCGCCGAAGAAGATAAGGTGCTGGTGGCCAAAGAGACCGCCAAGGTTTTCGCGCCGCTGGCCAATCGCTTAGGGATTGGTCAGCTTAAGTGGGAAATGGAAGATCTATCATTTCGCTATCTGCATCCGCAAACCTACAAAGCCATCGCTTCGCAGCTTGAAGACAAACGTCTTGAGCGTGAACAATACATGATTGATTTTGTCGAATCGGTTGAAGGCTTACTCAAAGAGCAGAATATTTGCGCCGAGGTCGATGGCAGACCCAAGCATATATACAGTATCTGGAAGAAAATGAGTAAGAAGAATTATCATTTCGACCAGCTTTACGATATTCGCGCGGTTAGGGTGATCACCCAAACCATGGAGGAGTGCTACGCCGCCCTTGGGGTGATCCATACCCATTGGCAACATCTGGCCAGTGAGTTTTCCGACTACATTGCAACTCCGAAAAGAAATGGCTATCAGTCGATTCACACGGTGATCTTTGGCCCCCAGGGTAAGACCATTGAGGTGCAAATTCGCACCGAGCAAATGCATCAAGATGCAGAGCTTGGGGTTGCAGCCCACTGGAAATACAAAGAAGGGGCGTTGCCCAGTCGCTCCAGCGGCTATGATGAGAAAATGGATTGGCTGCGCAAACTGCTGCAATGGCAAGAAGAAGTGGCTGATAGTGTCGATATCACCGAAGAACTGAAACATCAGGTCATCGAAGATAGGGTTTATGTGTTTACGCCCAAAGGCGATATTTTTGATTTGCCAGTTGGCTCAACACCGCTGGATTTTGCCTATTATATTCACTCTATGGTTGGCCACCGCTGTATCGGCGCTAAAGTGTTTGGCCGTATAGTGCCCTTTACCTACAAGCTAAAAACCGGTGATAAGGTGGAGATATTAACCGCCAAAGAGCCCAATCCGAGCCGTGACTGGCTCAATCCCAATATGGGCTTTATCAAATCGCCCCGAGCCAGAGCCAAGGTACTGCATTACTTTAAGCAACTTGACCGTGAAAAACACCTGGACCAAGGTAAGCAGATCCTCGATGCCGAGCTAAGCCGCTTGGCGATGACCCTTAAAGATGCCGAGCCTGCCATCGCCAAATTTAATTTGAATTCCTTCGAAGAGTTGCAGGTCGCTATCGGCAGTGGTGACGTACGCCAAACCCAATTGGGCAACTTTTTGCAGAGTCTGCTGAAAAAAGAGACCCCCAGCACAGAACAGATAGACCCAAGACTCAAGCAAAAAACCACGCCGAGCTCCACTGCCAACAAAGGTCAGGTGGTGATCCAAGGGGTGGGTAATTTGATGAGCCATATGGCTAAGTGTTGTCATCCGGTGGCCGGTGATTTCATTTATGGCTTTATTACCAAAGGGCGGGGCATTGCCATTCACCGTGAAGATTGCGAGCAGTTTAAGCGCTTAAGGGAGGAATCGCCCGCACGGGTGATAGACGCTGAGTGGGAAGAAAGCTACAGCGGCGCTTATGCCCTTGGTATTCGAGTGATTGGCCAAGAGCGTGCCAACTTGCTCAAAGACTTAACGGCGGTTTTGGCCAACGCCAAGATCACCATGTTGCATATGAACAATCATCGCGATAAGAAACGCCAACTGGCGATTTTTGATATGGATATCGAGATCTTCAATATGGACAGTTTGACCGCCATATTACAAAAGTTGTCGCAAGTTGAAGGGGTTTTGGACGCAAAAAGGTTAACCAACTGATGATAGATCAACTGATACAGATCATGACCAAATTGCGCGATCCCGACGGCGGCTGCCCTTGGGACATCAAGCAAACCTATCAAAGCATAGTGCCCCATACCTTAGAAGAAGCCTATGAGGTCGCCTACACCATAGAGCAGGGCGACTATGATGCGCTCAAAGATGAGTTGGGCGACCTGCTGTTTCAGGTGATTTTTTACAGCCAACTGGCCAAAGAAGAAGGTCGGTTTGAGTTCGACGATGTGGTTGGCGCCATTTGCGATAAGCTGATCCGTCGCCATCCTCACGTATTTGGTCAAAAACAATTTGGCAGCGAAGCGCAAATCAAAGGTAACTGGGAAGCTGAGAAAGCCAAAGAGCGAGAGCAAAAAGGTGAAATCAGTCTACTTGATGACGTCCCGCACAACCTACAGGCTTTGAGTCGCGCCAACAAACTGCAAAAGCGTTGTGCTACCGTTGGCTTCGAATGGCCCGATGTCAAAGGGGCGTTGGCTAAGGTCAAGGAGGAAATCGACGAGGTGGAGCAGGAACTTGATGCCAAGACGGTCGATAATGATGCGGTGGGCGAAGAACTAGGGGACCTGTTTTTTGCTTTGGTCAATGTCAGCCGCTATTTAAAACACGACCCTGAAACACTGCTGCGACAGGCCAACCAAAAGTTTGAGTCGCGTTTTCGCGAAGTTGAACAGCGGACGCTGGCCCAAGGCCGCACTTTAGCCGAATCGACCCTTGAGCAAATGGACGGGCTTTGGGAAGCGGTTAAAAAAGACCGCCGAGGGTAGTCTCGATATTGAACGCGGCAGGGGGCACTAGACCTGTGGGAGTGGTAGCCCCATCAATCATCACCTGAGCGCGGTCTATCTTGCGCGCACATTCCTTTTGGCGATAGCGGTTAGTGCCCGGGTTGAAACTCATTTTACCTCGGCAAGCCATTTGAGGATCTCTTTTTCCATGATGTCTGCTATTTTCGGCATGGCTTGCTTATTTGGGTGCAGCCCATCGGCCATGATGAGTTTGGGATCGATGGCAATTTGCTCCATGAAAAACGGCATGAGGTAAATTCCAGTTTGTTGCTGGATCTGGTGATACATGCCTTCGAACATTTTATTGTAACGTGGTCCAAAGTTGGGTGGGATGCGTATTTGCATTACAGCAGGGGTAATGTTTTGGCTTTGCGCCTTTTCAATAATTTGTAACAAATTTTGTTTGGCTTTTTTCACCGGGAAACCACGCAGGCCATCGTTACCGCCGAGTTCAACCAACAACAGGTGTGGCTTTTGTGTTGCCAATAGCTTGTCCAGCCGCGCCAGACCGCCTTTGGTGGTTTCTCCGCTGATGCTGGCATTGATCAAGGTGATATCCTGCTTGGTCTCATCGAAGCGCTTTTGCAGCATCGCCACCCAGCCCTCGGACTGTTGCATTTGATAGCTGGCGGAGAGGCTGTCACCCAATATTACAATACGGGTCTCGGCAAATGCGTTTGAATTTGCTACAAGTAGGCCAAATACAAGGCAAAATAGATAAATACAACGGTTAACCATGGCGGATGTTTCCATTTTGAATATCATACAAGTTAAAAATCTGTGCAAACAAGTCAGTATTAATGACAATCAGTTGCATATCCTTCGTGACATTGAGCTGACTGTCAAGCCCGGCGAGTCGATTGCCATTGTTGGCGCCTCCGGTTCGGGCAAGTCTACCTTATTGAGTTTGCTCGCCGGTTTAGACACGCCCAGTCAAGGTGAGATCTATCTCGATGGTGAGCCTATCCACCAGTATGACGAGGAGCGCAGAGCACAACTGCGGGGTAAGAGTGTCGGGTTTATCTTTCAAGCCTTCATGCTGGTGCAATCGCTAAGCGCCCTTGAGAACGTGATGTTACCGGCGGAGCTGGCAGGGCATGACAATGCCGAGCAAATGGCCAAAGAGTTGCTGGAAAAGGTCGGTTTAAAAGAACGCTTCGATCACTTTCCCAATCAGCTGTCCGGTGGTGAACAGCAACGAGTTGCCATTGCCAGAGCCTTTATCTGCCAACCGAAAATCCTTTTTGCCGATGAACCCTCGGCCAATCTCGACAGCAAAAATGGCCATTTGATTGAAGACTTGCTGTTTGAGCTTAATCGTCAGTTTGGTACCACCTTGGTGTTGGTAACCCATGATGAGAAGTTGGCCCAGCGCTGTGGCCGCACCGTCAATATGGCCGATGGCCAGCTGAGTGAACGACTGACACAAGGGCAATCCCATGTGGTTTAAACTGGCGCTTCGACTATTTAAACGGGAGCTCGGAAGGGGCGAGCTGACGATCATCGCCATCGCCATCACCCTTGCGGTGCTGTCGGTATTCTCACTGTCGTCTATCTCCAATCGAATTCAAGCCGCCATTTTGCAAAAAAGCGCCAGTTTTATTGCGGCCGATAGGGTGTTGCAAAGTGCTGTTGCGGCCGACCCCAAGTTGTTCAAAGACGCGCCTTTGGCACAGCTTGAACAAGACCGTCATGTGCTGTTTTCATCTATGGTGTTTTTTGACGAGCAGCTGCAAATGTCTGGCGTTAAGGCCGTTACCGAAAGCTACCCGTTGCGTGGTTATTTGCGTTTTGCCAAGACGCCCTATGGCGAGCAGTCGTTGATAAAAGGGGCGCCAGCGCCGGGCGAGGTTTGGGTGTCGCGCAGATTGCTTGAGCTGATGAACATGGAGGTCGGCCAGTCGCTTGAAGTCGGGGTGGCGTTATTTAAAGTCACAGGTGTTGTCATTGAAGAACCCGATGGTGGCTTTAACCCATTCGATTCGGCGCCACGGGTGTTGATGAACTATCAAGATGTGCCAAAAACCGAGGTGATACAGCCCGGCAGCCGGATCACCTATCGCTATTTGTTCGCCGGCGGCGAAACTGAGATCAATCAGTTGAGCGATTGGCTCAAACCTCAGTTGTTGGACAATCAGCGCTGGTATGGGGTCAAAGAGCGGCAATCGCCGATCACCAATGCTTTGGAACGCTCCGAGCAGTTTTTGCTGCTGGCTGGACTGCTGGGGGTTATTCTCGCTGCCGTGGCCATTGCGGTAGCCGCTCAGCGCTATTGTCAGCGCCATTATGATCCGGTCGCTATTTTCAAAACCCTAGGGGCCAGCAGTGCTCAGGTGCGCAAGATTTATGTCACCCACTTAACCTTTTTGACGGTGCTGAGCGTGCTGGCTGGGCTAGGATTGGGATACGTCATACAGGCGTTTGCATTTGATATGCTTAAGGGCTTCTTTCCCGGTGAGTTGCCGCCAATCGGCATCAAGCCGTTTGTGATGGCGATATTGACCGGGTTGTGTTGCGCATTGATGTTTTCACTCTATCCGTTGTTGCAGCTATTTGAAGTGCCACCGTTGCGGGTGCTAAGACGCAGTGCCGGGGATGAAACGAGGCGCAATTGGGGATACCTATTGCTTAGTGGCGCCACGGTGTTTTTGTTGATGCTTGGCTACAGTCAGTCGTTAGAGGTTAGCGCGATCATGTTTGTGGTCGGCAGTGGCCTTATTTTGGTCTTGATGGCCATGAGCAGACTGTTTATCAACGCAGGTCGCGCCGTAGGGGTAAAACCCTCTAACCCGTTTAAACTGGCGATGGCCTCTATCAAACGTCGGGCTAAGGCCAACAGCGTTCAGCTGATCACCTTTACTTTTGCCATTCACCTGTTGCTGGCGTTGTTTATTTTGAAAAATGACATCATCAGCGAGTGGCGGGCGCAGCTGCCTGAAGATGCACCGAACCACTTTTTGGTCAATGTTAGCGGCGGTCAGATGAAAGAGGTCGAAGCGATGATGGCTAAACTTGAATTGACCTCCCAAGGACTCTATCCGATTGTACGGGGGCGATTGGTGGCGATTGATGATGAACGGCTCAATCAAGAGGTCACCAAAGAGCAAGAAGACAAAAGCGATAAAGGTGGGCGCCGCGGGATAGGTCGTGAACTCAATATGACTTGGACCAATGAATTACCTAAGGGTAATGAGGTAATAGCCGGGCAGTGGCTAAGTGCCGAGTCTAAAGGGGAGGTTTCTGTCGAATCGAAAGTGGCTGAGCGACTCAATATCAAAGTTGGCAGCAAGCTCAACTTTTTGATTGGTGCGATTGAATATTCGGTGACGGTGAGCAGTTTGCGCAGCGTCGATTGGAACACCATGCAGCCGAACTTTTTCATGATCTTTTCAGACGATGTGCTCAAAGACTTTCCTGCGACCTACATTACCGCTTTTCATGTCGAACAGGAGAAAAAGCAGCAAATCAATCAATTTTTAAGGGATTATCCCACCATCATGGTGATTGAGGTCGATACCATCATCAAGCAGATCCAATCGAACATCGAACAGGTATCGGTGGGCATAGAGTTTGTATTGCTGATAGTGGTGATCGCCGGTGTGTTAGTGCTCAGCGCTCAGGTACAGGCGTCGATGGAAGAGCGTCAACAAGAGATTGTGATCTTGCGCACTTTAGGCGCCAAAGGCAGTCTGATCCGCAATGCGGTAGCCTTGGAGTTCTTGCTGATAGGGGTGATAGCCGGTTTGATGGCAACCATTGCCACCGAGGTGTTGCTGGCGGTTATGCAAACGCGGATCTTCAAGATGACTTTAACCGTTCATTGGGATATTTGGTGGATGGGGCCTGTGATCGGTGGGGTGTTTGTCGCTGCGGTAGGTCTAATGTCTACAGCGAGACTACTGACGAAAAATACCAACGAAATGCTGCGGACGGTGAATTTGTAAAGCGCCGTTAATCGACAGCGCGCCTTTCCCGGTTGTTGCCGGGAAAGGCGCTTTAAAACCTATTCTTTTGTGCATCTCAAGCACAAAGAGACCGAATCGGCAAAGCGCAGGGCATGGGGTTTGTCTACTTCTACCTCGGCCGAGGTGACCCAATCATGCTCACTGGCGACGTCGAGAATGTCGCTGGTAAGCTTTTCCAACAAGCCAAAACGGTTGGTTTCAACCAAGGCGATTATCTTCTTGGTAATGGTGCGGTAGTTTAACGCGTCATCCATATTGTCTGAATTGGCTGCTTTGTCGGCGCAATAATTGATTTTGACATTGACCACGATATCTTGTTTGTTTTTGATCTCATCTTCGTTGATACCGATAAAAGTGCGAAGACGGAGGTTTTTGATGCGAATGGTTGCGAGATTCAGATTCATTGTTTGCCAATCAAATTTTTTTCTGTGATTATCAAGATATTAAGCCTGCTCTGGCGATTTTTGGCAAGAGAAAAAAGACATTAGTGGAGTAAACTAAGGTGGAACAGTTCAAGTCTGACGGATTTAAAACCACAATTTTGGTGATGGCGGCGCTGGTGATCGTATTGGCTGGAGCAAAGGCTGCGACCGCGATTTTGGTGCCATTTCTACTGTCGGTGTTCATTGCCATTATTTTGAACCCGATGGTCAATCGCCTCGCCGACTGGAAAGTGCCACGGACCATCGCGGTATTTTCGGTGATGATTATTATCTTGGTGTTGGGATTTTCTATTGCCGGTTTGGTGGGGCAGTCACTGAACGACTTTTCCCGAAACATTCCTCAGTACAGTGAAAAATTTCAAGATCAGTTGAGGTGGGCCATCGACAAGCTGGCCATGCTTAATATTACCTTAAATAAAGAATTGGTGACCGAGCATTTTAATCCCGGTGCGGCGATGTCGCTGGTGGCCGATATGCTCAAAGGTCTTGGTAATGTCATGGCGAATCTGTTTTTGATAGTGCTGACGGTTATTTTTATTTTGTTTGAAGCGCCGGACATTCCGAACAAGGTGCACAAAGCGCTCCGAGATCCTGAACACAAACTGCTGCACATTGACCGATTTTTAAATTCGGTCAACCAATACTTATTGATCAAAACTTGGGTGAGCTTGGCTACCGGTGTCTGTGTCGGCGTGATGATGTACTTTTTAAGCGTCGATTACTTTGTGTTGTGGGGCGTGTTGGCGTTTCTATTTAATTACATTCCCAATATCGGCTCGTTTATTGCGGCGGTGCCAGCGGTGTTGGTGTCTTTGGTCATTGCCGGCCCTGCGGTTGCCGGATTTAGCGCCATCGGCTTTTTGTCGATTAATATCTTAATGGGCAATGTGATAGAACCGAGATTCATGGGTAAGGGTCTTGGTCTATCGACTTTGGTGGTGTTTTTGTCATTGATCTTTTGGGGCTGGCTATTTGGCTCGGTTGGGATGCTGTTGTCGGTGCCTTTGACCATGATTGTGAAAATTGCCCTTGAGGCC
This sequence comes from Alteromonadaceae bacterium, assembly GCA_041583135.1. Taxonomy (GTDB): domain Bacteria; phylum Pseudomonadota; class Gammaproteobacteria; order Enterobacterales; family Alteromonadaceae; genus JABSOG01. The sequence goes on from JBFHGJ010000012.1 coordinate 25,202, forward strand.
AGCGAGCGTGGCGGCTGGTTTGCCATTTTGTTGTCTAACGACTCAGAGCGGTCAATTGAGCCAGAATAATTTACCACAGAGACTTGCGTATTTTCGCCTTAGTTAACTATACTTGATTTTGCAGCCCTTAAAACCGGTCTGTTGGGCATTGCGCTCAACAGACCTTTCATATTCACCGGTAAAAAATGCACTTTCAGGTAGAGTGTTGGTTTATGACCGTGTGTCGTGCTCTGGCCAATTTGGCGAGTTATCGATGCTGAGATAAACTGATACTTTGATGCTGGAGTGGTTAGCTACAGCAGCTTACGTCTGTTTACCGGGCGCTTGTTCAAGAGCGATTGAGTTGTGACAAATGTGATAGGTTTAAGGGGATGAATTTAGTGAAATCCAAACAACGGGGATTTACCTTTGTTGAAATGCTGATCTCTATGGCGGTTCTGGCCGGTGGGATAGTGGGTGTTGTCGCGATGCAGGCAGTGGCCAAAAAAAGCAGTTTCGACGCGCAGCAACGAGCACTGGCAACTGCGCTTGCCAATGACATTGTGCAGCGTATGCGGGTGAATACCGACGGTGTCTCCAATGGTGCCTACACTGGCACATTTTCTTCCTTTACCGCCAACAATTCTCTTAATCGCTGTCACTCAGCGGCAGCCCCTTGCACTTCGGCGCAAATTGCCGCCAGTGATCTCTACGAATGGCAAATGGCCCTGTTTGGCGCCGATGTCACCCAAGAAGCAGGAAATGTCGGCGGTCTGGTCAGTCCAACCGCTTGTATCAGCCACAATGCTGGCGCGGTTTCCGTGGTGGTTGCGTGGATGGGCCGTACCGAAACTTCCGATGCCGCAGCCAGTAAGGCTGAGGGGACACTAGCCGCTTCTTGTGGTAGCGAAAGTGCCAAGCGGCGGCAAGTGTATATCGACACTTTTATTTTTTGAGCGAGCCGATAAATGATAGGCAATGTAAGGTTTAAGCAGCAGGGGATGTCATTGCTAGAGGCAATGATAGCTTTGAGTGTCGGCGTTTTTTTACTCGGTGGCGTCATGGTGACCTTCAGCAGTATGCGTGCCACCACCTCAGAAACCATGGGGATTGGCGAGGTACAGGAAAACGGCCGCTTGGCTATCAGTATTTTACGCCGTGATATTGAGCACTCGGGCTTTTGGGGGCAGTATCAATCGCAACTGAGTAGCGATTTGCTGGCCGTCCCGGCGGCGCCGGCATCGGATTGCTCAGGCGGCAGCAACAGCGGTAATGATGGCAGTTTTCCGGTGGCCAGCAACTGGGCATTTTGGAGTATTTGGGCTACAACGCCAAGCTCTGCCAGTGTGCTCGGCTGTATCGACGATGCGCTCAGCGGGAGTGATGTGGTACAGATCAAACGGGCCATTTCCAACCCCACCAACGTGGCTGACTTTCGTTCCAATCGCTTTTATCTTATTGCTTCATCCAGCTCTGCTGCCATTGTCTCGGGCGCGGCCGATGCCAGCTCTTACCCGGTTATCGACAACGCCAACAATTGGATGTATCAACATGTGGTGTATTACATCGGCAATACTGACCTTGACGGCGATTCTATTCCGACTTTGATGCGCAAAAGGCTGATTGTCGGCAACGGCGGCGCCGCCAGCATTGCCAGTGAGCCTGTGATTGATGGCATAGAAAATATCCGTCTGATGTTCGGCATCGATGTCGATTTGGATGGCAAGGTTGACAGCTATGTCGGCTCGGAGAATGTCTCAAGAGATTATTGGAATCAAGGCTCGTCCGATACCAGTTATATTTTAAGTGTACGAATTTATGTGCTGTCACGCGCGCTTGAGCCGGATATGGAGTATACCAACAACAACAGCTATACCCTCGGCGACAGAACGGTAAACGGCGGCGGTGATCATTATCGCAGAATGCTCTTTACCACCACCGCCAGTGTGATCAACGCAATTAATGGAGAGTGGGAATGAGAACATTTAAACCCATGTATAAAAAGCAAAAAGGCTTTGTGTTGTTGATGTCGATGGTGATGGTCGTGGCTATCACCGGCATTGCGGTATCGCTTTTAAGCGCCTCTTCGATGGATATGAAAATGGCAACTGCCGCAGAAGACCGGGAGATGGCGACTCATATCGCCAGAGGCGGTAATGACCAGCTCTATTACGATGCGGTCAATCGTACCAATAACAATCAAAACTACTTTGCTGCCTTTTCTTCAACACAACAGTCGGCACAGTACAATTCCACTCATGGTGCCGTCAGCACCGTGAGCTGGGCAAGTTCGGTACAGGTAGAAACAGACTGCCCGCGCAGTAAGGACCCGACAGAAGGGTTAATGTGTATTTATTTACAAGCAACGACGGTTAAAACCTATGGTGCCAACAATAATAACCAAGTCAATGTGGTATCAGGTGTCGCTCAACAGGTAGGTATCCGATGAAAAAGGGGATTAGCAAGCTCATTGCATTATTGGCAGGGGCCTTGGTTGCATCAAGTAGTGTAACCTACGCCGAAGATATTGAGCTTTATGTCGGCTCGGCCGACCAGCGCTCTGGGGTTAAGCCTCAGGTTTTGATCATTTTCGACAACTCCGGCAGTATGTCGGGGATCATGCAAACCAAAGCGACTTATGACCCCAGTGTCACCTATCCGGCGATAGGCTCTGATAACTCGCTCAATGATCGCTTCGTTTATTTCACTAAGGGGACTGGCGTCGATGCGACCATTCCGGTGCCCGACAACAACGAAGCCAGACGCTTTTTAGATGACATCAACGGCTGTAATACCGCGCGGCAAAAACTCGCCACCGTGGGTTTTTACACCGGTCATATTCGCGAGTACAAGTTCAGTGGTAACACCGGTACTTGGGATGAAATTCCCGACAATAACGGCGCCAATATCGAAGTCATCGATTGTTGGGACGATATCCGATTGCAAGACCCGACCAACGCCAGCTATGTTCTACCCAACAACCAATTGCAAGCTTTGCCGAGCGGCTATCCCATCGATGGTGCCGGTTCTAAACGTAGTCCTGTTTATTACACTGCGGACGTTGCCGATTCCAACACCGACTTAGGTAGTGGTGAGGTGGTAACCCTCTATACCGACAACTATTTGCGCTGGTATCACGGTACAAGTGTATCGACGGTGCCCAGTACCAAACTGGCCGTCGCCAAACAAACCATGAACGACCTGCTAAACTCCGCGCCGTCGGTAGATTTTGGGTTGGCGGTATTTAACATGGACTACCCCAGCGAAGGTTATCGTGATGGCGGGCGGATAGTCAGCGGCATTCAAGAAATGACCGACGCCAATCGTGAAGCGCTGCTTGGCACCATCAACAACATCTCAGCCGAAACCAATACGCCGTTGTGCGAGACCTTGTTTGAAGCCTACCGCTATTTTGCCGGTAAATCGGTGTTGTTCGGCGATAATGATGACGACTATAGCAACTGGTACAACGGCAACAGTCCACCTAGAGATACCTCCATCGAAAGTAGCGGTGTTTATGTGTCGCCCTATAGTGAATGTTCAAATGAAATGAACGTCATTCTCATTACCGACGGTAAGCCGACCCAAGACAATACCGCCGATACCAGTGCCGATCAGCTCTCGGAGACCTTTGTTCCAATCACCAGTTTTGAGAATATCGGTGCGCCTTTTGCCTTTGATGGTGGCGACAGCTATTTGGCTGCTTTGTCTCAATGGATGAAAACCCATGATGTCAACGAGTCGATGCCGGGGATGCAAACGGTGACGACTTACACCGTAGGCTTTGGTGAAGATGCGATCAATGAAGCCGGTAGCTTGCTTGAAGCGGCTGCAACCGGGACTAAAACCGACGGCACTGTCGGCTACTATCCGGCAGAAGACGCCACCGCGTTGGCCGCTGCTTTGCGCTCGGCATTGATCAACATCTTAAACAGCACTTCAACCTTCTCATCACCGGCGATTGCCAGTAACAACTTTGATAGAACCCGTAGCTTGGATTCGATTTATTATGCGATGTTTTTGCCCGATGTCGGTCCTAGATGGCGCGGCAACTTGAAAAAACTCAAGCTGGTCGGCCAGGTGCAACAAGATGCCGATGGCAATAGTGCGATAGATTCAGACGGCAATATTGACGATAATGCTAGGACTTACTGGTCTTCCACCGCTGATGGCAACGAAGTGGGCAAAGGCGGAGTGGTGGAGATGTTCAACTCAGTTACCTTGTCCAGTCGCAGACTCTATTCCAACATTGGCACGGGCACCGGGTTGGCAACCCTCAACAAAACCAATGCGGCGGCGACGGCAGGCAGTACCTCAAGTTTGGCAACCTATATGGATGTGCCCGAGAGCGACCTCGATGATTATTTTGCCTGGACCAGAGGTTACGATATTGATGATGACGACAATGACGGCAATACCGCAGACAACCGCAGCGATATTTTTGCCGATCCACTGCACTCGAAACCTTTGGTGATCAACTACGGTCCGCCATCAGATCCTGATCTGCGGATTGTGGTCGGCACCAACGGCGGCTTTTTACACATGTTCGACGACAACGGCGATACCATAACCGAAAGCTGGGCGTTTATGCCTTACGAGTTGTTGCCTAATGTCAAATTGCTCAGAGACAACATTGCCGGTAGCGATAAGGTCTACGGCATGGATGGCTCACCAATGTCTTACATACTCGATAAAAATGGTGATGGCACTATCGATGCCAGTGCCGGAGACAAGGCTTGGGTGTTTATTGGTATGAGACGTGGCGGCAGCTCCTACTATGCACTGGATGTATCAATCCCCGACAGTCCACGCTTTATGTGGAAGCTTGGACCCTCTGATACCGGCTTTAGTGAAATGGGGCAGAGCTGGGGAAAGCCCACACTGACCTATGTTAAGAATAATGTCGATAGCAATGGCGCAAGACCGTCATTGATTTTAAGTGGCGGCTATTCGACCAATAAGGACGGCACCAGCACCACGACCGATCCGGTGGGCAAGGGCTTATATATTATCGATGCACAAAACAAAACTTTGATCTGGAGTTTAACCCCTGCGGTTACCGCCGGCAAAAACACCGCCTTTAGTGGCATTGTCGATAGTATGCCCGCGTCAATCAAAGCCCTCGACAGTGACTTTGACGCATACACTGACAGACTTTACGGCGTTGATGCTGGCGGTAATGTCTGGCGAGTCGATATGCCCGGCACCGAACCGCTCTCGGCGACCAAGCCTTGGACGGTACACAAACTCGCCTCACTCGGGGGGACCGGCACGCAAGATAGACGGTTTTTCTATGAGCCATCGGTGGCCCGTTCGTTTTTTTCCCATGTCAGTGAAACCGAGATCACCAATGCCGATTTGAGTACCGAGACCATTCGTATCCGCAAGGAGATCCCGTTTGATGGGGTGTTGGTCGGCAGCGGCAATCGTTCTCACCCGAACGACACCACGGTCAACGATATGCTGTTTATGATACAGGATAGAAATATCATCACTCAGTCGTTTACCGATGAGATCCCAACGACCATCACTTTAAGCAACCTTTATGACATCACCTCCAATCCGTTTGGCTCGGCTACGACCGACGATGAATGGGTGGCCAAGGAGCTGGATTTGAGCGGCTATTTGGGCTGGAAATATTCGCTCTCTACCAGTGGTGAAAAATCACTGTCTTCTGCTTCTGTTATCGGCGGGGTCGCTTACTATACTTCATTTACGCCTGCGGCCGAGGTGGTAGACAATCAGTGTCTACTGATGGCCGGTGAAGGTACCCTTTATGCGTTTAATTTGCACTATGGTACGGCGGTTTACGATAAAATTGCCTACAGTGTAGGTGATAAGATACCGGATACCCCCGAGCTGTTTTTAGGGGAAGACGATGAAGGCAACAGTGAGCTGTTGTTGGTGGGCACCGACAACTGCGAAAGCAATGATGTCAATTGCACCAATGCTGGCGTATTTGATCTCAAACCGATACCGGATGACCCGACGCCGGGCGCCGACAACAGCAACAATTCGAGTAATTTCGGTATTCGAACCTTTAGAAACTATATTTATGTCACCGAAGGGGCAAAAGGGCACTGATGAAAGAACATAAGCAAATGCGCGGATTTACCTTGGTTGAGTTAATGATAGCGGTGGCCATCGTCGGCATATTGGCCGGTATCGTCTATCCCAGCTACAAAGACAGTGTGAACCGCTCAAGGCGCACCGAAGCGATGACTGAGCTGGTGCGTATCGCTAACTTGCAAGAGCAGTATTATTCGGATAACCGCACCTATACGACCGATATGACCAAGCTGGGCTTGGGGGCCGATCCTTATGTCACGGAAAACGGCTATTACAGCATCGATGCCGCAGCGGTTAACAGCATTGCCAGTGACTTTATTTTAACCGCGACACCGGCGGGACTACAGGCATCGAACGACAGCACCTGTACGTCGTTTACCCTGAATTATTTAGGGCAGAAAACGGCCAAAAAAGGCGCTGCGGACAACAGCAAAGAATGTTGGGAGAAGTAACGATGAATTACACTCGTATGCGCCATGGGCTAACGGCTATCGCCTTGGCGCTCGCCGCCGCGCAATCTCCAGCGGCGACCAATGAGCTGAGGGTTGAGTACAAGTGTCATTTTGTACTGGTCGGCGGCCAGCAGGTGGTGCGCTATATTACCGGCAACACCGATAAGCTCAACCAGTTTAAGCGCACTGTGCCTGCGACCTTATTTGCCAAAGACGGCAGAACGCAGTTGGCGGTCGAGCAGATCAAAGAGTGCGTTAAAGCCACCGACAAATTTAACGCCTACGAGGCGCGTGAGCTAGACAAAAAGACCTTGAGCTAGCTCACCTCATCAGCTGATTTAACCCGACTCAATCAAGTGATTTAGGTTATTTACACTTGATCTTTTTCGTCTTGATACGGCTCCGTCCTGCTTGATTGACCACTAAACCGGCGGAAAATACGCTGTCTTTTGTGTCGGGGCAGTATCTAAATGTGCCCGACTGAAAACCATTGATAGAGCCATCAGGTCTGAATGTCAGGCCAATACGAGGATAGTTGAAATGATCGCCCTTAGTGGGGGCATCAATCACCTTTAACAACTTCTCATCGCTATTTCTGGCACGGTTACGGTCTTTGTCGATAAAAATATGAATGTCGCGTTGCCAATCGTTGACACACTGGGCACCTTTAAGCGGACAGATGGTGACATCGACGCCGTAATTCACAGCATAGCTACGCATATAGATTAAATCTCTAGAGAGCGAACTCAAATAGTGGTGTGCTCTGCTTTCGGACAACAGTGAGGTAAGCGAGGGCAGACCCATGCCGGCGGTGATAGCCACAATGGCAACCACTATCAACAGGTCGAGTAAGTTAAAGCCTTTTTGCAGGCGTCTGTAGAGGGGCGAATTTGCATCGCTTTGGTGGGGGTGAGGGTTTGAAACAATACACGCGAATAAGTTCAGCATAACAGCCAACTCCTTTTAGCATTATGGGTGTGCTCACCACACCCGAAAACATCATCCTTGCGCTGACACTGTGACTGCGTTTATCGCCTAAGGCTTAGACCTACAGTTACCGGGCAATCATTTAAACCCTAGTCCAGTTATTGCCGATTGGCAAATTATGAACAGCTCACCGATTCGATAAAGCGGGCACGGCCGCTGGCATTGACATCGACGCTGCGAGATTTGACGTCGCAGCTGTTATCTACCTTGTAGGTAAATACCCCATTGTCACCATCACCAATGGAGCCGTCGGGATAAAAGCTGATCCCCGCTGAGGTGCCGGTATAGCTGAGGCCATCAGAGCTGGGAATGGCTTCGATGATCCGCAATACCTGATTGGTTCCTAAGGTGCGGTTGTTGTTGCTATCGACAAAAATGGTGATGTCTTTGCTCCAGTCGTTGACACAAGTGCCACTTTCAATGGTGCACATGGTCACGGTCTGACCGGTTGATACCGCCTGAACCCGGGAAAAATTCACGGCTTTGGTGAGCTCTCTGGTGTAATTTTCGGCCTGAGAGGAGCCCATTAAAAAGGACAGGGAGGCCAGAGCCAATGTCGATGCGATGGCGACAATCCCTAAGGTAATAAACAACTCAAGTATGGTTAGGCCGAGCTGTTGTTTGCGTGTGCTTTTCATCTTGATCACCGTTACTGCTAGAGCGCTACCTTGCGGCCCCCGCAGCTTTGCGGTACTCACGCTCTAAGGTGTTAATTTCCTAGTGTAAGCCTAATTAAGGCGTTTAGTTAACTTGAGCTTCGAATGACCGGGCTGTAAAGCTCTGCTTAAGTATAGCCCAATTGGGTGGTTGCTCAACAGCGCTAAGTCAGATATTGCCGGGATAACCCCATCCTTGGGTTAGGTTATCAATCGTAAACGGTGGGGATAGGTTTGCGCTTGTGTTGGGTTTTGTTGAAGATCTCCACTAGGCGGCGACTGACGGTTTCACTGACCGGCTTGCCTTCGAGAAAATCGTCGATTTCGTCATAGCTCATACCAAGGGCTGCTTCGTCCTCTTTGCCCGGTTCAAGGCTTTCCAGGTCGGCCGTCGGCGGCTTTTCAATCAGATGTTTCGGCGCGCCTAAGTAGGCCGCCACTTGACGCACTTGTCGCTTATTCAAACCAAACAGTGGTGCCAGATCGCAGGCGCCATCACCGTATTTGGTGTAAAAACCGGTGATGTTCTCTGCCGAGTGGTCGGTGCCGAGCACCAAACCGCCCAAAAGACCGGCGAGGTGGTATTGAGCAACCATGCGGGCACGAGCCTTTACGTTACCTTTTGAAAAATCCACCGCATGGGCGTTTTGGCTCATCAATCCGTGGCTCAATAACGTTTCAGTTACCTGCGCGTGAATGCCTTCGGTGCCCGGTTTGACATTGATGGTTAAACTCAGTGTCGGCTGAATGAAAGCAAGGGCCATTTGGGCGTCGTCTTCATCGGCTTGCACGCCGTATGGCAGACGGACGGCTACGAACTTAAACTTGTCGGTATCATGGCTTTGATTGAGTTGCTCTACGGCCAGTTGCGACAGTCTGCCGAGGGTAGATGAATCGATGCCGCCGCTGATCCCTAAGATCAGATGACTTTGACCTGAGGCCAACAGTTGCTGTTTGATAAAGTCGATACGCCTTTGGGCTTCAAAGGCCGGGTCAATTTGCTTGAGGACCTTCATTTCATCGATGATTTGCTGTTCGGTCACAAAGAGTCATCCTTTTTGTTTCGCTCGTTTAGATGGCGGTCATTATAAATAAGATACTGTCTAAAAGACACTATTTTTTGCTTTCTCGTGGATTGGGGTTGTAGTTGTGAAATTTTGCTTTACCATAGTGACATACCAACAATAGCTCAGAGATTGTGTTAATGATGAAGAAAGTCGAAGCCATAATTAAACCCTTCAAGCTTGATGATGTCCGCGAGGCCCTCTCTGATATCGGTATTACCGGGATGACGGTAACCGAGGTCAAAGGTTTCGGTAGACAAAAAGGTCACACTGAGCTGTATCGTGGTGCTGAGTATATGGTTGACTTTCTACCTAAGGTAAAACTTGAGATTGTATTGGTAGAGGACGATGTGGACCGTTGTGTCGAAACCATCGTCAATACTGCTCAAACCGGCAAAATCGGCGACGGTAAAATCTTTGTGATGGACATCAACCGAGTTGTGCGTATTCGTACCGGCGAGGAAGACGAAGAAGCGATTTAACCTCGGTGACTTGCGACGACGATTGTCGTACCATCGACTTAAACAAAACAGGCAGCCTCGGCTGCCTGTTTTGTTTGCTTGGTATAAGCCCTTAATTAACCAGCTTGTTCTCGGGGTAGTTAAGTCTTAACACATTGAGCGCATCTTGACGCATTTCTTTAAGCCCTAGCTGATCGTAACTTTCAATCATCACCTCTAAAGCATTTTCAACCCGAGGTGAATTGGGATAGTTCTCCAAGATGTATTTGCCGCGATTGGCTGCGGCCAAATAAGCACCTTGTTTCATATAATACTGCGCGACATAAATTTCACGACGGGCCAGTTTATCTAAAATGGCCGACATGCGTTTACGCGCATCTAAGGCATATTTGCTGTCGGGGAATTTTTTGATCAGTAATTTAAAGTCTCTAAAGGCTTCACGGGATTTGTCCAACGCTTTGTCGGCACGGTCAATGCCAAAGACTTCTTGGAAGAAGTTTTCATCACTGCCCATATTGACCAAACCGCGCATGTAGTGGACATAATCTAAGTCTTTATCGTTGGGGTTTAAGCGAATAAAGCGGTCGATAGAAGCAATGGCTTGGGCATTTTTTGCCGATTTATAATAGGCATAAATCAAATCAAGCTGGATGGTGCGCGACATAGGGCCGAATGGATAGGCCGAGTCAATGTGGTTAAGCAGTTGAATGGCGCGGTTGTATAAACCGTCGTCCATGGTCTTTTTTGCCTCTTTATACATGGCCAGCGAGGTGCGTTTATTGTTGGCTTGTTCTTCGAGGGTGATTTCGTCGGGCTGCGATGCACAGCCTGAGAGGACCAGTACACCGGCCACAGAAAGGAGTTTCAAGATTTTAATTGGGTTTTCCATTAAATCTACCAAATAGGATTAGACAATCAGTCAAAATAAAGTATCATGCCGATTTTAAAGCATTATCAGTCACCTTGCACTGAGAAATTTTACTCAGCCTTCTAAGTTACCCATAAATTATGTCAGAACATGTTTCAATCTCCTGTGAAGTACCGGATTCTTTAGTAGGTGAACGTTTAGATAGGGCAATTGCCGAAATGTTCCCTGACTATTCGAGAATGCGACTAAAAGAATGGATTTTAGCCGGAAAAGTCAGCGTTGACGGTCAAGTCCAAACCAAACCTCGGGTCAAAATGATCGGCGGTGAGCATATTGTCGTTGAGGCTGAAATCGAGCAGGCGGTGGATTATGAGGCGCAAGACATTCCGCTGAACATCGTTTATGAAGATGACTATATTTTGGTGATCAACAAACCCGCCGGGCTGGTGGTTCACCCCGGGGCCGGTAATGCCGACGGCACCATGCTCAACGCGTTATTACACCATTGTCCGGGGATTGAAAATGTGGCCCGCGCCGGTATTGTTCACCGCTTAGACAAAGACACGACAGGTTTGATGGTCGTGGCCAAGACGGTAGAAGCACAAACCCACTTGGTCAGCGCCTTGCAGGCCAGAGAAATTACCCGTGAATATGAAGCCATTTGCAGTGGCACCATGACCGGTGGCGGTAAAGTCGATAAGCCGATTGGGCGTCATGCCACCAAACGCACCCATATGGCCATTAATGAAATGGGCAAAGACGCGGTTACCCATTACCGTATCGCTGAGAAGTTTCGCGCCCATACCCGCTTGCGTTTGCGCCTAGAAACCGGCCGTACCCACCAAATTCGTGTGCATATGTCCTATTTGGGTCATCCTTTGGTGGGTGACCCTTTATATGGCGGCAGGGCGAGGCCACCGAAAAAATGTGGCGAGCAATTGCTTGCCACTTTGCGTGGTTTCAAGCGTCAGGCGCTGCACGCGGCGATGCTGAGTTTTGCTCATCCTATCACCTGCGAGATCATGGAATTTACCGCGCCGGTGCCTGATGACATGGTTGCCCTGACCGAGCAACTAAGAGAAGATACTCAGCTCAATCCGATAGAAGACTATTAATCTAAACCGGCCGTGACCTTGCTCACCCCAAATTGGCCAGCACCGAGCAATGTGGTGGCCTACACCACCACCAGAGGCGGCGGATTTTCCAAACCGCCGTTTGAGCGTTTTAATTTGGCCTGCCATGTTGGCGATGTCGCCAAAGATGTCGCCAAAAACCGTGCGCTATTGAGCGAGCAATTGGGCGCCGAGCCGATATGGTTAGAGCAGACCCATAGCACCAATGTGATGGTCATAGACGGCCAAAACATCAACTCCACAGCGCAAACCGACGGCGCGATCACCACATTAGCCAATACCGTTTGTTGCGTGATGACGGCAGATTGCCTGCCGATTTTATTGACCGATAGGCAAGGGTCGTTTGTCGGCGCCTTACATGCCGGCTGGCGCGGTTTGGCCAATGGCATCATTACTGAGGCGCTAAGGCAAATAAAGGGCCTTAGAGGTGGTGTCGATAACGACATTCTGGCTTGGTTGGGACCTGCCATAGGCCCTTCGGCATTTGAGGTCGGCGCTGAGGTAAAGGCGGCGTTTGAGCAGAAAAATGGCCTCAATGGCAGGGCATTTAGGCGCCATGGACAAAAGTGGTTGTGCGACATTTATTTACTGGCCAAAATTGAACTCAACGGGCTTGGGGTTACACAAATCTATGGTGGCGAGTATTGTACTTTTAGGGCTCCGACCCAGTTTTTTTCTTATCGCCGCGATGGCGTGACAGGCCGCATGGCGAGCTGCATTTTTCTGCGATAAAAGCGTGCCAAAATTGATCTGGCGCAAAAACAATCCACACAAAAAACATTGAAATATTCCAGTCCGATACCCATTTAACAGTTAACTTCATTTTTTTACTTGGAATATTGACTCATGAGATTAGACAGACTCACCAGCAAGTTGCAGATCGCGATTTCCGATGCTCAATCTCTGGCGTTGGGTCGGGATCACCAATATATCGAACCGATTCATTTGATGTATACCCTGCTCAATCAAGAGGGCAGTTCTATTCGCGGTTTATTCACCCGTATCGGGATTAACGTTGATGAATTGCATTCAAAATTGTCACAAGCCTTAGAGCGAGTGCCGCGGGTAGAAGGCATTGGCGGCGATGTGCAGTTTTCGCAAAATATGGTGTCGTTGCTGAACCTGTCGGACAAATACGCGCAAAAGCGTAAAGACAAATACATTTCCTCAGAAATTTTCGTGCTGGCGGCGACTGAAGACAAAGGCCAACTCGGCGACATTCTCAAACTGGTTGGGGTGACCACCAAGTTGGTTGAAAAGGCCATCGAGAGTATGCGCGAGGGGCAAAATGTCAACGACCCCAATGCCGAAGATACTCGTCAGGCGCTGGAGAAATACACCTTAGATCTTAACGCGCGGGCAGAAATGGGTAAGCTAGACCCTGTGATTGGTCGTGACGATGAAATTCGTCGCACCATTCAGGTGTTACAGCGACGCACCAAAAACAACCCTGTGCTTATCGGTGAACCTGGGGTAGGTAAAACGGCCATCGTTGAGGGCTTGGCCCAGCGAATAGTCAACGGTGAGGTGCCTGAAGGGCTTAAGAATAAACGAGTGCTGTCTTTGGATATGGGCGCGTTGGTCGCCGGTGCCAAATATCGCGGCGAATTTGAAGAAAGGTTGAAAGCGGTGCTCAATGAGCTGGCCAAAGAAGAAGGTCAGGTGATTTTGTTTATCGATGAGATCCACATGATGGTTGGCGCCGGTAAAACCGACGGCGCGATGGATGCGGGTAATATGCTCAAACCGGCGCTGGCGCGCGGTGAGCTGCACTGTGTCGGCGCGACCACCACCGATGAGTATCGCAAATACATTGAAAAGGATGCGGCCCTTGAGCGTCGTTTCCAAAAAGTGATGGTTGATCAGCCCGGTGTACAAGACACCATTGCCATTTTACGTGGTCTGAAAGAACGCTATGAGATCCATCACTCGGTTGAGGTGACAGACACCGCGATTGTTGCAGCGGCAAACCTATCGCACCGTTATATTTCCGACAGACAGCTGCCGGATAAAGCCATCGACTTGATTGATGAGGCGGCGTCGAATATTCGTATGCAGATTGACTCTAAGCCAGAAGAATTAGACCGCTTAGAAAGGCGCGTCATTCAGCTCAAGCTCGAAGAAAAAGCCATCGCCAAAGAAACCGATGCGGCCACGGTAGCAAGGCGTGATGTGATCTTAAGCGAGATCCAGACCTTGGAGGGCAAGTACAACGAACTCGATGAGATCTGGCGGGCAGAAAAAGCCGCGCTGCAAGGCACACAAAACATCAAAACCGAACTTGAGCAAGTCAGACTCGATTTTGAGGTGGCCAAGCGGGCAGGGGACTTGCAACGTATGTCCGAGTTACAATACGGTCGAATTCCTGAGCTTGAGCGCAAGCTGGATTTGGCCGCCGGGGTTGAAATGCAAGACATGCGCTTGTTGCGTCACAAAGTGACCGAAAGCGAAATAGCCGAAGTGTTGTCGCGTTGGACCGGCATTCCGGTATCGAAAATGCTTGAAGGCGAGCGGGATAAGTTGTTGCGCATGGAAGATGAGCTGCATCAGCGAGTCATTGGCCAAAACGAAGCCGTAGAATCGGTATCCAATGCCATTCGACGTTCAAGAGCAGGTCTGGCCGACCCGGATCAGCCCATCGGTTCATTTTTGTTCCTAGGTCCCACCGGTGTTGGTAAAACCGAGTTGACCAAAGCTTTAGCGGCATTTTTATTCGATACCGAAGAAGCGCTTATTCGTCTTGATATGTCGGAGTTTATGGAAAAACATGCGGTGGCGAGACTGATTGGTGCGCCTCCTGGGTATGTCGGTTATGACGAGGGGGGCTATTTGACCGAAGCGGTCAGACGCAAGCCTTATTCGGTTATCTTGTTCGATGAGGTGGAAAAAGCCCACCCAGACGTGTTCAACGTGTTGTTGCAAGTACTCGATGATGGTCGTTTAACCGACGGCCAGGGACGCACGGTGGACTTTAAGAACACGGTGATCATCATGACCTCTAATCTTGGCTCTGACATGATCCAAGAAACCCATGGCGACTTGAACTACGACGAGATGAAAGACATGGTGATGGGGATTTTAACCCAACACTTTAGGCCGGAGTTTATCAACCGTGTCGATGAGACTGTGGTATTCCATCCTTTGGACAATGCGCAGATCAAATCGATTGCCGATATTCAGCTGGCGGGTCTGAAAAAACGCTTGGCTGACAATGGTTATCAGCTTAAAGTCAGCGAAAGTGCCTTGGCGAAAATTGCCGAAGCTGGATTTGACCCGGTATTTGGCGCTCGTCCGCTCAAGCGCGCGATTCAAAAGAGCGTTGAAAACCCGCTGGCGCAGGCCCTACTGGCCAACAAAATCGAGAGCAATACCACCTTGCTTATCGACTGCGAAGATGGCGAGTTGAAAGTGAAAAAACAAACCCGCTAATAGCGATAATTCACGCCTTGTCTTTGCCGTGCAGGCAAGACAAGGCGTGTTTTGAGCGCTGCTTCTTAACGACCTCTTTATCCTCTGCGTTGGTTTTTCCCACCCCGTAACCAAAAAAAACAATAAAATGATGTGCTCGAATGATTGAAATGGTAAGTTATAACCCCAATTTAAGCTGATACTCTGGCAGCTTTTGCCATCGACTTAAAAAGAGATCCCAATTTTGAAAGATGAATTGAATCGCAAGCTGGCGTTTTTGTCACAGGGCGAGCACCTTAAAGCCGTTTGCGGCATTGTTCGAGGCATAGAAAGGGAAACATTGCGTGTAGCAAAAGATGGCGCGATTTCTCAAACTGACCATCCGGTCGCCTTTGGTTCGGCACTCACTCATCCATACATCACCACAGACTACTCAGAAGCGTTGCTGGAATTTATTACCCCGGCCAGTACAGATGCCAACAAAACGATGGCTCAGCTTGAAGACATTCATCGCTTTGCGGTGAAAAATTTAGGCGATGAAGTGTTGTGGCCATTGAGTATGCCTTGCTATATCGACAAAGAAGAAGATATTCGTCTGGCTTATTACGGTGAATCCAACAGTGGCAAAATGAAGCACTTGTATCGTGAGGGATTGCGTTTTCGCTATGGCAGCTTTATGCAGACCATTTCGGGTATCCATTTCAATTTGTCGTTTCCTGAGCCGCTGTTCAAAGCGCTCGCCCAATATGATGGGCAAAGCGAGACTTCTCAAGATTTTCAATCAGCGCAGTATTTGGGGCTGATCCGCAACTTTAAACGCTATGTCTGGCTATTGACCTATCTTTATGGCGCGTCACCCGCTTTGTGTGGCTCGTTTATCAAAGGCGCGGGTAAAAAATATCCATTTGAACAGGTAGGTCCCGGGAGCCTTTATCTGCCTTATGCCACCTCGCTGAGACTGAGCGATTTAGGCTATACCAGTAATGAGCAATCAAGCCTTAAGATCAGCTACAACAACATTGACGAATATGTCAGCGGCCTGCGTAATGCCATTCACACCCCGGTTGAACGTTACCAGATCCCAGCAGACAACCCCAATGGTTATGCTCAGCTCAACAACAATCTGCTTCAGATTGAGAACGAATACTACTCGCCGGTGAGACCGAAGCGCACCACCAGAAGTGGTGAAAAGCCGACCGACGCACTGGCCGATAGAGGCATTGAATATATCGAGATCCGTTCGATGGATGTTAACCCATATTCGCCGGTCGGCATTGAGTTATCGCAGATCCACTTCTTAGATGTATTGTTAAGCTACTGCCTGCTCAAGCCAAGCCCCGATATCGATGATGGGCAAAATGCCGTGCTGCATGAGAACATGACTAAGGTCATTTTGCGTGGTCGTGAGCCGGGCTTGACCCTTACCGACGGTGATAAGCAAGTCACTTTGGTGCAGTGGGGCAAGGCGGTGTTTGACGAGCTGTTAAGTGTCGCTCAGTGGCTTGATAAAGCCGGTGATACCGAGATTTACACTAATGTGGTGCTAACCCAACGCAAAGCGCTCGATGATCCTGAGTTGACCCTCTCTGCGCGGTTCTTAAACGAGCTTAAGCGTGATAACATCGGCAGCGGTGGTTGGGCGGTGAGCCATGCCGCGCAGTATAAGGCGCACTTTGAGCAGGCACAGCCAAAACATTTTTGTGATGAGCATATGCGCGAGCAGGCCAGCAGTTCTTTGCAACGACAAAAAGCCATTGAGCAGGCCGATGATGTCGATTTCGATACCTTTTTGGCCAATTATTTCGCCGACTGACTGGTGTCAGTCGGCTGCTGCAACCGCCTTTGAATAAGGTTGAATTGAAAGCTTGCAGGCAAAAAAAAGCGCGATAGGGATATCGCGCATAAATTTGAGTATATCTAGGGATGAACATACTACAAAACTGTTACGTAATAATAGACTCTAAAGGCCACAGAAAAGTTCAAAAAAAGATGAAAAAAAATTCAATTAATTTTCAATTTTTTAAAAAGCCGATACAAATCATTGGTTTAACTTTTCTAGTTAGTTCTTGTGCAACCCCTCCACCGGATGAACCTGATAACATTTGCAAGATCTTCAAACAACAAGACGATTGGTTTGATGCTGCTGCCGAGGCGCAAGAGAAATGGGGCGTGCCTATCCATGTGCCGATGAGTATGATGTATCAGGAAAGCTCATTTAAACATGATGCTCAGCCTGCTATGGAGTGGTTTTTGGGCTTCATTCCACTGGGTAGACCCAGTGACGCCTATGGCTATTCTCAAGCCAAAACCATGACCTGGAGCGACTACATCAAAGACACCGGCAACAGTGGCGCCGACAGAGATGACTTTGAAGACGCCATCGACTTTATGGGCTGGTTCATTCACAAAACCCACACCATCAATGGCGTATCCAAATGGGATGCCTACGCCCAATATCTTAACTATCATGAAGGTTGGGGCGGCTATAAACGTAAAACCTATCTGAAAAAGCCATGGTTGATTAAAGTGGCGCAAAAGGTCAAGCGCCGCTCTTTGAGTTACGCCAAACAGCTTAAGGGTTGCCGTGAAGAGCTGGAAGATAAAGGCTGGTTTTTTGGCTTGTTTTAGAATGTAATGGGCAATGGCTAAATTGCCCATCACATCTATAAAGCGTTGATATAAGAACTACTCTACCGCTTCGACTGTCGTCGTCATGCGAAGATCTGGCATGATGCGTACTAACTTGATCATATTGTCTTTCACCTCGACGATTTCAATCGGGTAACCGGCAATTTTCACACTCATGCTCGATTCGGGGATCTGCTCAAGATGTTCGAGGATCAAGCCATTGATGGTTTTAGGGCCATCACTGGGGAATTCCCAATTCATTTCCTTATTGATGTCTCGAATACTGGCGCTGCCATCAACCAAAAACGAGCCATCCGGTTGATAGTGGATCTCTTCGTTCGGGGTTGGTGTCATGGTGGTGGTAAAGTCGCCTACCACTTCCTCTAGAATGTCCTCCAGTGTCACCAAGCCTTGAATGTCGCCATATTCATCGACGACCAAGCCGATGCGCTCTTTTGACTGTTGAAACTTAAACAGTTGGGTGTTTAATGAAGTGCCCTCGGGAATGTAGTAAATTTCTTTAACCGCACGTAATAAGGTCGCTTTAGTAAACTGCTCTTTGGCCAACAGTCTTAGGGCGTCACGACAGTGAATGAAACCGACGGCATCATCGACATTGTCGCGATAGAGCAAAACACGGGTATGCTGAGCATTGGTCAACTGCTTGGTGATAGACTTCCAACTGTCGTTGACATCAATGCCTACGACATCGGAGCGCGGGATCATAATGTCTTCAACGTGGATCTTCTCCAAGTCGAGCAAGTTAACCAGCATCGACTGATGGCGCTCGGGCAGAAGTGCCCCGGACTCATTAACCACGGTACGTAATTCCTCGGTGCTCAAGCTGTGGTGCTCGCGCTGCTCTTGGGATATGCCAAACAGTGAAATAAAGCCATTGGTCACCCAGTTAAGGGCCAGTACAAAAGGCTTCATCGCAAACAGTAACCCTATCAATACAAAAGAGCTGGGGTAGGAGACTTTCTCCGGGTGTAGTGCGGCCAAGGTTTTTGGCGTGACCTCAGCGAAAATCAAGATCACAATAGTCAATGAAATCGAAGCAACGGTAAGTCCAAGGGTGTCACCCAACAAACGGGTGCCGATGATAGCTGCGATCATTGAAGCAGCGATATTGACGAGGTTATTGCCGATTAAGATAAGGCCAATAAGCTGGTCGGGGTTTTTGAGTAATCTGCTGACGCGCAAAGCGCCTTTGTGGTTTTGCTTTTCCAGGTGTTTCAGACGGTAGCGATTAATCGACATAATGCCTGTTTCAGAGCTGGAGAAATAAGCAGAAAATAAGACCAGGACCCCTAATACGGTGAAAAGAGTGCCTGTCGATATACTGTCCAAGCGGTTTTTATTCCTATGTTGTTAGATAGCGTTATTAACCCTTTTCCGCCGGGCAGTGTCAAGGGAAAATCGCCAAAAATGGCGGAAAAGTACGCAAATTGCGTGTGGCTGACGTTATATTCGCCCAAGTATGATCTCTTTGACAAAGCGACTGCCGAAGTAGGCCAATGTCAATAAAAAAGCGCCTATTAAGGTACTTATCACTGAGCTTTTGCCACGCCAGCCGTAAAACCGGTGTCCCAGCACCAATGCCACATAAATCCCCCATGCCATTAAAGACAATACGGTTTTATGGGCCACTGAACGACTAAACATATCGTCTAGATAGATAAAGCCGGTCACCAAGGCCAATGACAACAAGATGGTGCCTATCATCAGCAGCTGAAACTGGTGTCTTTCAACCTGCATCAAGGGGGGCAGATTGGCACTGAGTGACAGCGCGCTCTTGCGTTTGAGGCGATAGCTGATGTATTGGGTTTGCACGGCGTACAATGAGGCGATGATCAGCGCGCAATAGGCCAGCAAAGATAAAATAATGTGAATGATGAGCGGCATGTTGGACAACACACTTTTGACCATCAAAGGGTGAGGGAAAAACAGCGTGCTAAACTGCACAAAGGCGGCAAAGCCATAAACGACGGTGAGTAAAAACGGCGCCGGAAAGCGAATGGTGGCGACCGTGGTGGCGCCGACAATAATCAAGCAAACCAGCGAGGCGATGTTGATCAGGCTTAAGTCCTGTCCGCTGGGGGTGTAGATCTCCGTGATCACCAGCACCAAATGACTGATGATGGCTGCGATGGCGAGCATCCGCACTTTGGTCATGTTAATGCCGTGTTCTTTGAACAAGCCTTTAACCATCAGGCCGGTAGTCAACAAATACAGCAGCAATGAAAGGCAAATCAAGAAGGTATACATCGATATCCAGTACAAGCTGAGCTTCGATTAGGTTATTGTTGCCGCTATTGTAGGGCAAATCCAAGCACAGTTAAACTCAATAAATGTGTTGTTATGTGGCTTTTACTGCCAAAAATCATTTTAATTGGTTTATAATGTCGGCCAAATCGACTGCTAACAGATAAATTGGAAGCTTGCATGTTTGAAAATCTCTCGGAACGTTTATCGAAAACGTTACGCAATATCAGCGGCAAAGGCCGTTTGAGTGAAGACAATATCAAAGATACCCTGCGCGAAGTGCGCATGGCGCTTTTAGAGGCGGACGTTGCCCTACCGGTAGTCAAAGAGTTTGTTGCCAAGGTAAAAGAGCGCGCAGTTGGTGTTGAAGTCAGCAAGAGCCTGACCCCAGGTCAGGTGTTTATCAAAATCGTGCAAGGTGAGCTGGAAAAAGCCATGGGTGAGGCCAACGAGGCCCTGAACCTTGCGGCTCAGCCGCCGGCTATCGTATTGATGGCCGGTTTACAAGGTGCTGGTAAAACCACCACCGTTGGTAAGCTTGCCAAGTTCTTAAAAGAACGTGAGAAAAAATCTGTCTTGGTGGTTTCGGCTGACGTGTACCGTCCTGCGGCCATCAAGCAGTTGGAAACCTTAGCCGGCGATGTTGGGGTTGAATTCTTCCCCAGTGACATCACGCAAAAGCCGGTGGATATCGCCAACGATGCCATCGCACACGCCCGCAAAAAATTCTTCGATGTCGTGTTGGTCGATACCGCCGGTCGTTTGCATGTCGATAATGACATGATGGACGAGATCAAATCACTGCACAGCAACATCAACCCGGTAGAAACCTTGTTCGTGGTCGATGCCATGACAGGTCAAGATGCGGCCAATACCGCCAAAGCCTTTAACGATGCCCTGCCGCTTACTGGTGTGGTCCTGACCAAGGCCGACGGTGATGCCCGTGGTGGTGCGGCGTTGTCGATCCGTCAAATTACCGGCAAACCGATTAAGTTCATCGGTATGGGCGAGAAAACCGACGCGTTAGAGCCGTTCCATCCTGAGCGTATCGCCTCACGTATTTTGGGCATGGGTGACGTGTTGTCACTTATCGAAGAAGTTGAGCGTAAGGTCGATAAGCAAAAAGCCGAGAAGCTGGCGAAAAAAGTGATCAAAGGCCAAGGCTTTACCTTGGAAGATTTTCGCGACCAGTTGGTACAGATGCGCAACATGGGTGGCATGATGTCGATGCTTGATAAAATGCCGGGTATGAGCAATATGCCTGCGGCGATGAAAGGGCAGGTCGGTGATAAACAGTTCGTTCAAATGGAAGTGATCATCAACTCCATGACCCCAGCCGAGCGTGCCCGCCCCGACATTATCAAAGGTTCACGCAAGCGTCGTATCGCCCAAGGCTCAGGGACGCAAATTCAAGATGTCAATCGCCTGCTCAAGCAATTTACTCAAATGCAAAAAATGATGAAGAAAATGTCAGGCGGCGGCATGAAAAAACTGATGCGCGCAGCCCAAGGCATGAAAGGCATGATGCCGGGTGGTTTACCGGGCGGCTTCCCAGGAATTCCAAAACGCTAACATGCTATTGCGCCAGGGACGGTGCTATCAGCTTTATCTCTCTAATAAACCGAATGATTGATGGCAAAAATTGAAATGAATGTTGCTTAGATTCAAGGTTATCATGGCCTGAAGTCACAAAGCAGATTTGAGCAATTTTTGGAGGCAACACAATGGGCCTATTAATCGATGGTGTCTGGCAAGACAAGTGGTATGACACTAAAGCCAACGACGGTAAATTTGAGCGTGAACAGGCGCAACTTAGAAACTGGATCAGCAAAGATGGCGCGCCGGGACCCAGCGGTGTCGGTGGGTTTAAAGCGCAATCCGGTCGTTATCATCTTTATGTTTCTTTGGCCTGTCCGTGGGCCCACCGAACCCTTATTTTTCGAAAACTAAAGCAGCTTGAGGCACATATTAGCGTATCGGTGGTTAGCCCCGATATGCTGTCACAAGGCTGGACCTTTGATAAAACTCAGCACAGTAGCGGCGATGCACTCTTTGACAGCGAGTATATGCACCAAATTTATACCAAGCACAATGCCACCTATTCAGGCCGAGTGACGGTACCGGTGTTATGGGATAAACAGCGAGAAATGATTGTCAGCAATGAATCTTCGGAGATCATTCGCATGTTCAATTCTGCCTTTGACGAGATCACCGGCAATCACGACGACTATTATCCCGAGCCGCTAAGGGAGAAAATAGACAGCATCAATGCCATGGTCTACGACAACATCAACAATGGTGTTTATAAGACCGGTTTTGCCACCTCTCAACAGGCCTATGAGCAAGCCTATCATCAACTTTTCGCTAAATTGGATGACGTTGAGGCGATGTTATCAAACACGCGTTATTTGCTGGGGGATCGTTTAACCGAAGCCGATTGGCGCTTGTTTACCACACTGATCCGCTTTGACGCGGTGTATTTTGGCCATTTCAAATGTAATAAACAACAGCTTGAGCAATATCCCAATATGGCCGGTTACATTCGCGATTTATATCAGCATCCCGGTATTGCGCAGACAGTCGATTTTTATCACATCAAACGGCATTACTACTTTAGCCATACGATGATCAATCCGACTCAAGTGGTGCCGCTAGGGCCTGAGATTGATTACACCCGAGCGCACAATCGGGATAGATAGTTTAGTCGCGGCCGCCTGTTTGCCCGATAGGTCTTGATGACCTAACAAGCGATAAGACGGCCAGCTGACGTTTTGAGTTGCCGCTAGGGATTATTCAACGGCACGCAACAAGGCATTGATACCGACTTTTTCGCGGGTCTGGGCATCGACCTTTTTCACGATAATGGCGGCATTGAGGGCATAATGTCCTTCTTTTGACGGCAATGTGCCGGCGACGACTACTGAGCCTGCCGGTACGCGGCCGTAATGGATCTTGCCGGTTTCACGGTCATAGATCTTGGTGCTTTGGCTGATATAAACGCCCATTGAGATCACCGTGCCTTCTTCGACAATGACGCCTTCGACTATCTCAGAGCGGGCGCCGATAAAGCAGTTGTCTTCGATAATGGTTGGGTTGGCCTGTAGCGGCTCAAGTACGCCACCGATGCCGACACCGCCAGAAATGTGCACATTCTTACCAATTTGAGCGCAAGAACCGACGGTTGCCCAAGTGTCTACCATAGTGCCTGAATCGACGTAGGCGCCGATATTGATGTAAGAAGGCATCAATACCACATTGTTGCCGACATAACAGCCTTTGCGCACCATCGCGTTTGGCACCACGCGCATACCTTCTTGACGGAACTGCTCTGGGGTGTAATCGGCAAATTTCAAATCGACCTTATCCCAATAACGGGTGATGCCGGCATCCATGACGCGATTTTCGCGCAGCGCAAAAGACAACAGTACGGCCTTTTTCAACCATTGGTGAACGACCCATTCGCCGGCAATTTTTTCTGCCACTCTGGCCTGTCCGCTATCGAGCATCGACAATGCAGTGTTGACCGCTTCGATTAGCATGTCATCGGCAGTCGCCATTGACAGATTTTGGCGATTGTCAAACGCGGTTTCAATGATGTTTTGTAAGGTACTTTGGCTTGTCATCAGGTTTCCAGTTACTGTTGTTACTTAGCTGCTGACGAAAGCCAGTTTTTCCAGCATGACTTTGGCCAGCTCGGATTTTTGGCTTTCGCTTAAAGGTTGGTTGTCACTGCTTGAGAGCACGAACATATCTTCGGCCTTTTCACCGATGGTGGTGATCTTGGCCGAGTGAATCGACAGTTCGAACTGTTGGAAGATCTTGCCGATACGCACCAAAAGGCCAGGTACATCAAGGGCGGTGATCTCCACAGTGGTGGTTTGTTTGTTGGTCAAAGGCCAAAAGTCGATTTTCGGCTTAACCGCAAAGTGTTTCATGTTGCGTGGTGGCCTTTGTGGCGCAAAGCGTTTTTTGCGATCGCCTTGTAACGCCAGCTCCAAGGACTTTTCTATTTTAGCCGCCTTGGCGCTTGAAGAAATGGCGCGGCCGTTTTTCTCATGAACGACGAAAGTGTGCATCGCGTAGTTGTCTTTGCTGCGCATCAGCTGAGCATCGAGGACGTTGAGCTTTTTATCGTCCAAAGCCGACACCACATTGACGAAGATATCCTGTTGCATCGGATGATAGATAAAGATCACCGTACCGCCGCGCACAGAGGTTTTACTCACCCTGACCAGTGGCTTGTTGAGGTCGTCCTGGTTGAGGATGCTGGCGGTATGCCAAGCAACCTGCTCGGCGCTGTTGTGGGCAAAGTAGTTGGCGGCAAAGCGATTCCATAAATCCTGCACCTGCTCAGGCGCATAGCCTTCGGTGGTGAGGATCTTAAGGGCATCGTTTTTGCGGTCTCTGACGGCGGCGCGAATATCCAGCGG
This sequence comes from Alteromonadaceae bacterium, assembly GCA_041583135.1. Taxonomy (GTDB): domain Bacteria; phylum Pseudomonadota; class Gammaproteobacteria; order Enterobacterales; family Alteromonadaceae; genus JABSOG01. The sequence continues at coordinate 49,602 of JBFHGJ010000012.1, forward strand.
TTTTTCAAGGCCACGGCGCAGCGCTTTTTGGCAGATCAAATAGAGATCTTTAAACAATGAGGCTTTCCAACCGTTCCACAGGTTGTCGTTGGTGGCTCTGACGTCGGCAACGGTCAGGCAATAGAGATAATCCAACGAGGTTTCATCGCGCACCTGCTCGGCAAACTCTTTGATCACCTCAGGGTCATAGATGTCTTTGCGCTGTGCGGTGGTAGACAGTAGTAGGTGGTTTTTGACCAGCCAACTGAGCAATTTGGTGTCGAACTTACTGAGTTGATGGCGCGAGGAGAAATCGCGGGCATCAATGGCACCTAATTCACTGTGAGAGCCGCCACGGCCCTTGGCAATATCGTGAAACATCGCGGCAAGATACAACAGCTCGGGTTTGGCCATACGTTTGGCGATTTCGTTACACAACAAAAACTCATCGCCGCTGGTTTGCTCGAAAAACTCATGCACATTTTGCATCACCTTAATGGTGTGCTCATCGACGGTGTAGGCATGAAAAAGGTCAAATTGCATTTGCCCGACGATCCGTTGCCAAAAGGGCAGGTAGGCCGCCAAAATCGCATGTTTGTTCATCAGGCGTATGGCTTTTAGCGCCCCGGGCTGACGGAAGATTTTAATGAAGCGTTTTTGACAGGCTTCGTAATCTTGCAGTTCACCGATGGAGCGGTTACGAACCCGTCTTAATTGTCTGATGGTCGCCGAGTGAATGCCTTTGATGCTGTCGTGCTCTGCGATATATAAAAACAACTGTACTAGGTTGTGCCGCTGGAAAAAGACATTGTTGTGACGAGTGGCGATAAGCCCATTGGTGACTTGGAAATTATTGTCGATGATGGTGATATCTGGGTTGGCCTGCTCTCCGAGGATCTCTATCTCGTAATGATGCAGCAGCATTTCATTGAGTTCTATCACGCGTTGGATCACCCGAAACAAACGCTTCATCATGCGTTCGACCGATGCCTTGCCATTGCCGCCAAAACCCAACAGTTTGGAAACCGCTGTCTGATAGTCAAACAATAGCCGATTCTCACCGCGCCCTGCCTCTAGGTGCAATGCAAAACGGATATTCCACAGCGCATCTTGTGCCTCGCGCAGATCTTCAATTTCCTCATCGGTCAGATAACGCTGTTTGGCTTTGTGTTTAAGCCCTTCACCAAAGCGTAAATGGTGCTTGGCTATCCAGCCGATGGTTTGAATGTCTCTTAAACAGCCGGGGTTGGCTTTGAGGTTGGGTTCAAGGTTGTAGGTAATACCGTGGTATTTGTTATGGCGCTGTATTTGTTCGTCGCGCTTGGCGATAAAAAACGCCTTCGATGGCCAAGGGTTTTGATTCTTTAGCCGTTTTCGTAGACGGTTATACAGGGTACGATTTCCCTCAAGCCAGCGGGTTTCGAGCAAGCTGGTGGCCAAGGTGATATCGTGGGTGCTTTTTTCCAAGGTATCGTCAATGGTGCGAACACTATGGCCGATATCCAGTTTCAGATCCCACAAGGCGCTGATGAACTGCTCGATTTTGCCGATGGTTTGTTGCTCCAACTCATTTTGATAGAGCAACAATAGGTCGATGTCTGAATGAGGATGCAACTCTCCACGGCCATAGCCGCCGACGGCCAGCAAAGTGAGCTTTTCTTTGTCCAGCCCGACATGGGTCCATAGACCGCCGAGCATCATGTCAACGACGATTTTACGGGATTTGACCAGCTTATCGATGGGATAGTCGTTAAACGATGTCCTCAGCCAGTCGTAATACACTTGCTGCGCCTCTAAGTAGGCGTCTTTGTCAAAAGGCGCTTTAAAAGGCGCAAGTATGTGCTCAGGGATGACCATAGTTAGCCGCTGTGTCTTATGCCGGGTGGCGATAGATACGTTCCAAAGACTCGTCAGAGCGTAACGTTAGCACTTCAACACCGTCTTCAAGCACCAACAAGGTGTGCTCCCATTGTGACGATAAGCTGCGGTCTTTGGTTACGACTGTCCAATCGTCTTTTAACAGTTTCGAGTGGCGCTTACCGGCATTGACCATCGGCTCTATGGTAAAGCACATACCCGGAACCAAGGCTTCACCTGTGTTTGGGCGGCCATAATGGAGCACTTGCGGATCTTCGTGAAAACCGGCGCCGATACCGTGGCCACAGTATTCGCGAACGATGGAATAATTGTGACCTTCGGCGTGTTTTTGAATGGCAGCGCCAATGGTGCCTAACCGTACACCCGGCTTAACCATTTGAATGGCTTGATAAAGACACTCTTGTGACACTCGCACCAAACGCTCCGCCATAATGCTGGGTTTGCCGATAAAGAACATTTTGCTGGTATCGCCATGATAGCCGTCTTTGATCACGGTGATGTCGATGTTGACAATATCGCCGTCTTTGAGCTTTTTATCAGACGGAATACCGTGACAGATCACGTGATTGACTGAGGTGCAGATAGACTTGGGAAAGCCGTGATAATCCAGCGGGGCCGGGATCACTTTTTGCTCGTTGACCATATAATCATGGCAAATGGTGTTGAGTTCATCTGTGGTTACCCCGGCTTTTACATAAGGCTCAATCATTTCAAGCACCTCTGCCGCCAGGCGTCCAGCGACGCGCATTTTTTCCATTTCTTCTGCCGTTTTGATCTTAATGGTCATTCATATTCCTATCTGTTGGTTGGTGCCCTTCAGTGATGGTTCGCTTGGCGAAATCAAATTAAGTCGGCGTCTGAGCGCCTTGGTTCACTGCTTTGGATGTCTATCGGGCGTAAATTTAACTCGCCTTTTATTGTAGCGGTCTAAAACTAAATATTGAACCCCTAGGGCGTTTATGGTATAAAGCACGCCGAAATTCTACGGCAGCTATTGTCCAGCTTTTCCGAGGATTTTAAAACACTTTTTTAATTAATTACACACATACATCGACACGTACGCCGGGGTGCCGTTTGAGAAAACGGTCGGTTGTATGGGATGTATGGACGCCTAACCCCAATATTGAGGAATCTATATAATGGCAAACGTATCTATGCGTGACCTGCTTCAAGCAGGCGTACACTTCGGTCACCAAACTCGCTACTGGAACCCTAAAATGAAACCTTTCATTTTTGGTTCACGCAACAAAGTTCACATCATCAACTTAGAGCACACTGTGCCTATGATCAACGATGCCTTGGGCTTTTTGCAAAATGTTGCGTCTAAAAAAGGCAAAATTTTGTTCGTTGGTACCAAGCGCGCTGCTTCTGAGGCCATCAAGGATGCCGCTATCCGTTGTGACCAGTTCTACGTAAACCACCGCTGGTTGGGTGGTATGTTGACTAACTGGAAAACCGTTCGTCAATCGATCAAACGCTTGAAAGATTATGAAACTCAAGCTACCGACGGCACCTTTGAAAAATTGACCAAGAAAGAGGCGTTGATGCGCACTCGTGACATGGAAAAATTGGAAAAGAGCCTAGGTGGTATCAAAAACATGGCTGGTTTGCCTGATGCGATTTTCATCATCGGTGCTGACCACGAGCATATCGCTATCGCTGAAGCCAACAACCTTGGTATTCCAGTAGTTTGTGTTGTTGATACCAACTCTAGCCCGGATAACATCGATTATGTTATTCCAGGTAATGACGACGCGGTACGTGCGATTCAATTGTACACCGGTGCTGTTGCCGACGCGGTTATTGCCGGTCGTGACAATACCATCGAAGTACAAGCAGAAGAAGGTAGCTTTGTCGAAGCCGAATAAGCTCAGACAGCCTTTTTTGACAAACTGAATATGCGCAATGGGTGCCCCGACTAACGGGGCATCGTTGCAACAGACGACAAATTTTGAGGAAAAATACAATGGCTATTACAGCAGCCCAGGTAAAAGAACTCCGCGAACGCACTGGCGTTGGCATGATGGACTGTAAAAAAGCATTGGTTGAAACCGATGGCGATATGGAAGCTGCAATCGAGCTTATGCGCAAAAAAGGCCAAGCCAAAGCCGCTAAAAAAGCTGGTCGTATTGCCGCTGAAGGTACCATCATCATCAAGTCTAGCGGCTCTTTGGCTGCCATGCTTGAAGTTAACTGTGAAACTGACTTCGTTGCTCGTGACGCGAGCTTCTTGGCATTTGCCGGTGACGTTGCACAGTTGGCTTTGGACAACAAAATCGCTGACGTTGAAGCGTTGAAAGCCGCTCAGTTGGGTGATTCTACTGTTGAAGAAACTCGCTTGGCTTTGGTTCAAAAAATCGGTGAGAACATGACTGTACGTCGTGTTGCTTTGGTTGAAGGCGAAAACTTGGGTCAATACATCCACGGCGGTCGTATTGGTGTTGTTGCTGTGCTTAAAGGCGGCAGCGAAGATGTGGCTAAAGACGTTGCAATGCACGTTGCAGCCAACAACCCTGAGTACGTTACTCCTGCTGACGTACCAGCTGAGGTTGTTGAGAAAGAAAAAGGCATTCAGGTGGACATCGCTGTTCAATCTGGCAAGCCTGCCGACATCGCTGAGAAAATGGTTACCGGCCGTATGAAGAAATTCACTCACGAAGTGAGCTTGACCGGTCAGCAGTTCGTTAAAGACCCATCAATCAGTGTTGCCGATCACCTTAAAGCCAACGGCGCCGAAGTGGTTAACTTCGTTCGTTTGGAAGTGGGTGAAGGTATCGAGAAGAAAGAAGAAGACTTCGCAGCTGAGGTTGCCGCTACTTTGGCAGCGACCAAGTAATAGGTCTTTTTACGGGAAAGTTTATGGTTCTTTTTGCTAAGGTGAATAAACTCTCCTAAAATAAGCGCGGCTATGAGCCGCGCTTATTGTATGTGCAGCGTGCAAGCGCACATCAAACAATGTATTTGTTAGTCGTCGTTGTCGTAATTCCTGTTGTGGAGATTAAAATGAGTGTAAGCCCCAAACCCGTTTACCGTCGCATTCTGTTAAAACTCAGTGGTGAAGCCTTGATGGGCGACGAGGGGTTCGGTATCGACCCGAAAGTGCTCGACCGCATGGCACATGAAATCAAAGAAATTGTCGAGATGGGTGTACAGGTCGGCCTAGTGATTGGCGGCGGCAACATCTTCCGTGGTGAAGGTTTGGCTAAAGCAGGCATGAACCGCGTGGTAGGCGATCACATGGGCATGTTGGCCACTGTCATGAATGGTTTGGCCATGCGTGACTCACTGCATCGTGCCTTTGTCAACGCCCGTCTAATGTCCGCTATTCCTCTCAATGGTATTTGTGATTCCTACACTTGGGCTGAGGCCATCAGCTTCTTAAAGTCTGGCCGCGTGGTGATTTTCTCAGCCGGCACCGGTAATCCATTTTTTACTACAGATTCAGCCGCTTGCTTGCGTGGTATTGAAATTGAAGCGGATGTTGTGTTAAAAGCTACCAGAGTTGACGGCGTATATAGTGAGGATCCGGAAAAGAATCCGGCGGCTGAACTGTACAGCCACCTAAATTACGAAGACGTTTTGTCGAAAGAATTGAAAGTGATGGACTTGGCGGCCTTTACTTTGGCCCGAGACCATAACATGCCGCTTCGTGTGTTCAACATGAATAAGCCCGGCGCATTGCTACAGGTCATTTTAGGTGCCGAAGAAGGCACTTTGATTGATGGTGGTCAGTAATACAGGCCCGAATGTGGCTGATTACAAAACAAAAGAACAGGAAATGAAACAGTGATTGATGAAATTATCGAAGACGCCAAACAACGGATGCAAAAAAGTGTCGAAGCTTTGGAAGTACAGCTAGCCAAAATTCGTACAGGCCGCGCCCATCCCAGCCTGCTCGATGGTCTCAAAGTGTCTTACTATGGCGCAGATACGCCGCTCAATCAGGTGGCTAATGTCAATGTACTCGATGCCCGTACCTTGGGTGTCACAGTGTTTGACAAGTCTTTGGTTCAAGCGGTAGAAAAAGCCATCATGTCGTCTGACTTGGGCTTAAACCCGAATACGGCCGGTACTATGATGCGCATTCCTTTGCCACCGTTGACCGAAGAACGTCGTAAAGACTTCGTTAAAGTGGTCCGTGGCGAGACTGAAAACGGCCGTGTTGCGGTGCGTAACATTCGTCGTGATGCCAACTCTGATTTCAAATCTTTGCTCAAAGACAAAGAGATCACCGAAGATGAAGCCCGTGGTGCCGAGGCTGAGATCCAAAAGCTCACCGATGACGCCATCAAAGCCATGGACAAGCAGCTTGAAGTGAAAGAAAAAGAGCTGATGACGGTCTAGTCAACGCTAGATTTTTATTAAAAACGCCGCTTTTGCGGCGTTTTTGCGTTAAAGGCCCACTATTATCGCTAATTAAGCACGCAAGGGTGGCCAAAATGGGCGCTCGCTGCACACTAAAAGTACAATCGGACAAAAAAAATAGAGTAAACCCGGAGGCTGGGGTATACTAGCGACCGATTTTTTACTTTGAACACGGGTACTCCTCAGGCTACGAATGACTCTCGAGCAAGCGCCACCGATTCAACGCCACATGCCCAGGCATGTGGGCATTATTATGGACGGCAACGGCCGTTGGGCGCAGTTGCGCAAAAAACCTAGAGTCTTTGGTCACAAAAATGGGGTAGAGGCGGTCCGTCAGGCCGTGTCTTTTTGTCGTAAGAACGGCATTGCCTCTTTGACTTTGTTTGCCTTTAGTTCTGAGAACTGGCAACGCCCCGAGCAGGAAGTCTCCACCTTGATGGAGCTTTTTATGCTGGTGTTGGCGCAGGAAGTAAAGAAGTTACATTTAAATGATGTGTGTTTGAAAATCGTCGGTGACGTATCGCGTTTTTCCGACAAGTTGCAAGAAAAGATCCGCCAAGCGCAATTGAAAACGGCTCAAAACCGAGCGTTGACACTCAATATTTGCGCCAATTATGGCGGTCGCTGGGATATCGCACAGGCGGCCAAAAAGCTTGCCGTTGCCTATCAGCAAGGTGAAATGCCCCTTGAGGATATCAACGAGTGGAGTTTAGACAAGCAGATGAGCTTGAGCGAACAACCACCGTTGGATCTGCTTATTCGCACCGGTGGTGATTATCGCATCAGCAACTTTTTGATTTGGCAAGCCGCCTACGCTGAGCTGTATTTTACTCAGACTTTGTGGCCGGATTTCAATGAAGCAGAATTTCAAAAGGCCGTCAGCACCTTTGCCGAGCGAGAAAGACGATTCGGTTTAACATCAGAGCAGGTAACACAGCATCAATGCTCTAAAACCGTCAAGCAAGACTAGCACGGCGAGTGTTTTAAGGATTTCGAGATTTGTTAAAACAACGTATTATTACGGCACTACTTCTGGCCCCTTTGACCTTAGGTTGTGTCTTTTTTCTAGCTGCCGAACAGTTTGTCCTGTTCTGCGCGGTGATCATTTTGATCGGCGCGTGGGAGTGGGGACCTTTGATGGGCCTGAACAAAAGTACCCAGCGCATCGGGTTTGTTGCGCTCAACGCCGTCTGTATGGCAGTGCTGCATTACCTGCAAGCGGCCGATACCATGTGGCAAGGAGCGCAGCTGTCGCCTTTATATCTCAATATTTTATTTGCAGCCTCTTTGTGGTGGCTGATCTCTATCGGTCTAGTATTTACTTATCCAAACAGTGCCAGAACATGGCAAAGCAGCATGATGGTCAAAGGTATCATTGGCTTGCTGACCTTAATTCCTGCTTGGGTCGCCTTTATTGCGATCCGCACCCTCTACATTGACGATGACGGCAAATTCTACTTTGGCGCCAGCTTGTTGTTCGGCCTGTTGGCCATCGTATGGGCAGCCGATATCGGCGCTTATTTTGCTGGAAAGAAGCTCGGCAAGGCCAAGTTGATGCCCAAAGTCAGCCCCAATAAAACCATTGAAGGCTTTGTCGGCGGGCTGGTGAGTGTTGCGGTGTTGGTGTTGCTTCTTAATTGGAGCTTTTCTATCGATGCCTCTGCCTATCCTGTGTATCTAATGATAGCCATCGTCACGGCGGTTATCTCAGCTGTTGGGGATTTGAGCGAAAGTATGCTTAAGCGTTCAGCGGGCATTAAAGATAGTGGGTCGATACTGCCCGGACATGGGGGCTTGCTCGATCGCATCGATTCTTTGGTGGCAGCGGGGCCGGTGTTTATTCTGCTCTATAGCCAGTTTGCCTGAGGTGGCCTAAGGTGAGGATTTGATAATGCAATCGGTCTGTATTCTCGGCTCTACCGGGTCAATCGGTAAAAGCACGCTCGATGTGGTTGGACGCCATCAGGCGCTCTATCGCGTTTATGCCCTAAGTGCTTTTAGCAACGTCGAAGTGATGGCCCAGCAGTGCGTGAAATATCAACCGGCTGTTGCTGTCATGGTTGACAGTGAAGCGGCAAAACAGCTTGCTGAGCAACTTAAGGCGGCCCAATGTCAGACCGAAGTGCTCAGCGGCGTAGAGGCCCTTTGTGACATCGCTAAAGACGCCGCCGTTGATACCGTCATGGCTGCCATTGTCGGCGCCGCTGGCTTATTGCCGACTTTGGCGGCAGTGGAATCCGGTAAAAAAGTGTTACTCGCCAACAAAGAAGCATTGGTGATGACTGGCCAATTGTTTATCGATAAGGTTAAGCGCTTTGGGGCGACCTTATTGCCAATCGACTCCGAACACAACGCCATCTTCCAATGCCTGCCAATGCCGATGCAACAAAACATGGTCAACGCCAAATTGGCTGATAACGGTATCAGTAAAATTTTATTGACCGGCTCCGGCGGCCCATTTTTAACAAAGCCGCTTGAGCAGTTTGATGCCATTACACCGGCCCAGGCTGTGGCCCATCCCAATTGGTCGATGGGGCAGAAGATCTCGGTAGATTCGGCCACCATGATGAACAAGGGCCTTGAATTTATCGAAGCCTGCGTGATGTTTAACTGTGCGCCCAAAGACATTGAGGTGGTGATCCACCCGCAATCGGTGATCCACTCTATGGTGCAATATGTCGATGGCTCGGTGTTGGCGCAAATGGGCAACCCGGATATGCGCACGCCGATTGCTCATGCCTTGGCCTACCCTGAGCGTATCGATGCCGGTGTTGAGCCGTTGGATTTCTTTAAGGTCAGAGACTTTACCTTTACCCAACCCGATTTTGCCCGTTATCCAAACTTGAAGTTGGCGATGGACGCTTGTGCCAGTGGCCAAGGGGCGACAACCGTGTTAAACGCCGCCAACGAAATTGCCGTGGCCGCATTTTTAGCCGGTAAAATTCGTTTTACCGCCATTGCCAAGGTTGTCGAGGCGTGTTTATCCCGCGACTATGCCATTGCGGCCGACAGTCTTGAGGCTATTTTGGCGATTGACCGACAGGCCCGTGCGGTGGCGGATGAGCAAGTGATTCGACAAGGAGAACGCGGATGCTAGATACGCTTTGGAATATCGGCTCATTTATTATTGCCCTAGGGTTGCTGGTTACTGTGCATGAGTATGGCCACTTTTGGGTTGCTCGTCGTAATGGCGTATCGGTTAAGCGTTTTTGTATCGGTTTCGGTAAGGTCATTTACAGCCGTTTTGACAAGCATGGCACCGAGTTTGCCGTTGCCGCCATTCCCCTTGGTGGTTACGTCAGTATGCTCGATGAACGCATAGCGGAAGTGCCTGAGGCACTTAAGTCCCACGCTTTTAACAACAAAAGTGTGTTGCAGCGTATGGCCATCACTTTTGCCGGTCCTGCGGCCAACTTTATTTTCGCTATCGTGGCGCTGTGGTTGATGTATATGCTCGGTCAAATGCAGCCCAAGCCCATTGTAGGTTCAGTGGACAGAGGGTCTTTATTCGAGCAGGCGGGCATTGCCGCAGGTGATGAGATTGTCGAGGTCAATGGCCAGCCGACGCCGGATTGGAATAGTGTCAACTTGGCGATGGCGCCGAGTATCGGTGATGAAACCATGAGCGTTGAAACCGTTAACCGCGACACTAAGCGCCGTACCTCTCATATTATCGATATCAAAGCCCATGATTTAGACCAACATGATCAGCACCTGTTTAAGACTTTGGGGCTAAGGCCTTTCCATCCACAAATGACCGTGACTGTCGCTGATGTGACCTCTGGTTCGGCTGCGCAGAGCGCAGGTTTGCAAGCCGGTGATGTGATTGTAAAGCTTAACGACACGCAAAAGCCGAGCTGGCGTGAATTTGTCAGCGTTGTTGAACAAAGTCCAAATATGCCTGTCTTACTTGAGGTTGAGCGCGCCGGTACGCGTCAAAGCCTTGAACTTATCCCGCAAGCCACAGAGCGTGAAGGCAAAAGAGTCGGCTTTGCTGGCGTTGCACCGGTTGTGGCAAAGTGGCGCCAAGAAGATCTGGTCAACATTCAATACGGTCCTGTTGAAGCGATTGGCAAAGGGGTCGAAAAGACTTATGAACTGGTTAAACTCAGTTTTGTTATGTTGGGTAAATTAATCACCGCAGAGGTGTCGGTTCGCAACTTGAGCGGGCCGATTTCCATTGCCCAAGGGGCCGGTCAAAGTGCCGACTTGGGCTTTGTCGAGTTTTTATGGTTTTTGGCACTGATCAGTGTCAACCTCGGGGTAATCAATCTATTACCCCTGCCAATTTTGGATGGCGGGCATTTATTTTACTATACGATTGAACTTATTCGTGGCAAATCGGTCTCTGAAAGAGTCCAGCAGATAGGTTTTTTCTTCGGGGCAGTAGTGCTGCTTATGCTCATGAGTATTGCACTTATCAATGATATCACTCGTTTGTCGTAGATTTAGGAATATTTTATAAATAATGATGGTTAAAAAGATCTTACCAGCCGCAGTTATACTCGGTTCCTCCTTTGCCGTTTCGGCCGGTGACAAATTCGTCGTCGGGGATATGAAGATTGAAGGTCTGCAACGGGTTACCGTCGGCGCTACCTTAACTCACATCCCGTTTAGTATCGGCGATGAGATCAGTGATTATGACTTGTCTCGTACCGTCCGTATGATGTATGGCTCTGGCTTTTTCGACAACGTTGCGGTGTACACCGAGGGCAATGCGATTTTATTCGTGGTTCGCGAAAGGCCGATAATCGACTCGCTTGACTATGATGGCAACAAAGACATCAAAGACGAACAGCTTGAGGAGAGTTTGACCTCTAACGGTTTGATGGTTGGCGAAACACTGGACAAAACCATGATCCAGCAGATCAAAAACGGTTTGTTGGAGTTTTTCCACTCAGTCGGTAAATACAACGCCAAGGTCGATATTCAAGTCAAAGACTTACCTCGTAATCGAGTGAAGCTTGATTTCGTATTCGATGAAGGCGATGCCGCTGCCGTGAGACAAATCAATATCGTTGGCAATGAGCTGTTTTCAGATGAAGAGTTGATGAAAGACTTTGAATCGGAGCAGGACTTGCCATGGTGGCGCTTTATGTCTGATGACCGTTATCGCAAGCAAACCTTGCAAGGTGACTTTGAAAAGCTCAAAAGCTATTACCTTGACCGTGGTTATTTGCGCTTTGACATCGAATCGACTCAAGTCTCGGTTACCCCGGATAAAGAGTCTGTTTATGTCACCTTGAATATCCACGAAGGTGAACAATACAAGGTCACCGGTTTTGACTTCATCGGCGACTTGCTCGGCTATGAAGACACCATGAAGAAGATTGTGCCTATCGGTAAAGGCGAGCTGTATAACGGCGCGCGAATTACCTATACCGAGAAGATGGTCAGCGAGTTTTTAGGGCGCTATGGTTATGCCAACTCACAGGTCACGACCATACCTGAAATCGACGATGAGAAAAAAGAAGTTAAGTTGACCATCAAAGTTGCGCCGGGCAAACGCATTTATGTGCGCCACATCAACTTTGTCGGCAATGACACGACTTCCGATGAGGTGATCCGCCGTGAGATCCGTCAAATGGAAGGCTCGTGGTTGTCTAACCAATTGTTGGAATTGTCGAAAAACCGTATTCAGCGGTTGCCGTATATGGAGACCGTCGAGTTTGAAACGCGCCCGGTTGCCGGGGTTGAAGATCAGGTCGATGTTATCTTTTCTGTCAAAGAGCAGCTTTCAGGCTCGTTCAATGCCGGTGTTTCTTATGGTGACTTCAATGGTCTGTCATTCCAAGCCGGTATTCAGCAAAACAACTTCCTTGGTACGGGTAATCGTGTCGGTATCGGTCTAAATACCGCCAAAGGTTTTGAGAGCTTCAATATCTCTTATACCGACCCTTACTTCACCATTGACGGCATCAGTTTAGGCGGTACCTTGTTGTATCGTAACTATGATGCCTCAAAGCAGCGTAACTTTACCGACTACCGTAGTAAGTCTTATACCATCGGTGCGAACATCGGTTTTCCAATCAATGAGTCGAACTCTTTCAACTTTGGTTTGGCTTATAAGTTTGAGAACGTCTCGCAAATTGCCGAGTATGAGCAAATTCGATTGTTTAAGTCTTTGTTTGAAAATCCTGACTTTCCAGACCGAGGCATCAAGTATACCAACGTTGAAGCGACCATGGGCTGGTACCGCACTACGATTAACCGCGGTACGTTCCCAACGGATGGTTCGACGCAAAATGCACAGTTGCGCGTCACGGTACCGGGCTCTGATGTTCAGTACTTTAAGTTCAGCTATAATGCCAACTTCTATTGGCCAATCAGCCAAGATCACCAGTGGACGTTCTTAGCCAAAGTGAAACTGGGCTATGGTAACGGCTATGGCGATATCAATGGTTTTGATCAGGTCTTGCCATTTTCTGAAAACTTCAGAACCGGGCAAAACGAGATCCGCGGCTTTACCGCCAATACTGTCGGTCCTAAGGCGGTATTTAGGGTGCCGGATTCAATTCCTGGTTCGCCTAATGAAGAAGGCAGTGCAGGTCAAATCGTATTGACTGAAGATTATGATCGCCTATCGGCCGGCAGCAGCACCCGCATTTCGTCGGTTGGTGGTAATGCCACTGCGACCGGTTCGTTGGAACTGATTTTCCCTACGCCGTTGGTGTCGGATGAACTCAAAAACTCAGTACGTACCAGCTTCTTTATCGATGCCGGTAATATTTGGGATACCGAGTTTGACTATGAAAATCTCTCCCAGCTTGAAAATGTCGGCTCCGTAGAGCTGTTGGATTATTCCGATCCGAGTCTATATCGTTTATCATCCGGTGTTTCACTACAGTGGCTATCACCGATGGGGCCGATGATCTTCAGTTTTGCCAAAACCTTGAAAAAGCGTGAAGGCGACCGGGTGGACGTATTTAGCTTTAACATCGGCACAACATTTTAAAAATTTGAAATCACTAATGAAATACATTGAGGAAACTATGTTCAATAAAACAGTTAAGAATGTTGCAGTATTACTGTTAGGCTCATTTATGATGCTTGGCAATGCCAGCGCCAAAGAAACCAAAATCGCCTATGTAGATTATCAGGCGGTTGCTCAGCAGTTGCCGCAAATGGCTGCTATTGAGCAAACCATTTCAGACGAATTTAAAGAGCGTGTCGATGCCATCAAGAAAATTGAATCCGACCTTAAATTCAACATGGAAAAGCTTAAGCGCGAAGCGGCAACCATGAGCACCACCGAGCAAGATAAGCTCAAAGCAGAGATCATGGAGCAACGTAAAACCTATGAATCTAACGCCGGTCCTTTGCAGCAACAAATGCAACGTCGTGCCAGCGAAGAACAAAACAAAGTGATGGCCAAAGTGCTTCAAGCCGTTGAGCAAATCGCCAAAGATAAAGGTTTTGACATCGTTTTACGTCGTGAAACCGTGGCTTTTGCCAATGCCGATGCCAAATTGGATATCTCTGATGAAGTAGCGAACAAGGTTAAAACGCAAAAATAATGACCGTTACTGTTAAACACATTGCTTTGCACCTCGGTGGTATCGTCCATGGCGACGACACCATCGAGATTGCTCAAGTTGCGTCACTAAGCAACGCCAACAAGGGCGCTATCAGCTTTTTGACCAATAACAAATACCGTGAACAGTTACTGACCAGCGAGGCCGGTGCGGTGCTTATCGCCCCGAGCGAACTGGCATACTGTCAGCAAAATACCCAATTGACCGTGATTGTGCTGGATAACCCCTATTTGGGTTATGCCAAAGTGGCACAATTGCTCGACACCACGCCACAACAGGCTGGTGGCGTGCATCCAACGGCGGTCATTGATTCAAGTGCTGTTGTTGCACCAAGTGCTTCTATTGGTGCCAACGCGGTGGTCGCCCCCGGGGCTGTTATTGGCGAGAATGTTGTGATCGGTGCGAACTGCTATGTCGGTGATAACACCGTCATTGGCGATAATACTCGCCTTTGGGCTAACGTATCGATTTACCATGGTGTTGTGATCGGACGGAATTGTTTGTTCCAATCCGGGGCCGTTATCGGCTCCGATGGTTTTGGTTATGCGCCACAAGGTCGGCAGTGGGTTAAGATCCCGCAGCTCGGTGGTGTTGTCATTGGCGATAATGTCGAGGTCGGAGCCAATACGGCCATTGACCGTGGCGCGATTGAAGACACCGTGATAGCCAATGGGGTCATCATCGATAACCTGTGTCATATTGCCCATAATGTTCAAATTGGTGAAAACACGGCTTTGGCCGGCGGTGCTATGGTGGCGGGAAGTGCCAAAATTGGTGCCAACTGTGCCATGGGCGGCATGGCTGGTGTCAGTGGACATCTTAGCGTTGCCGACAATGTCGTTCTTACCGCCAAAGCCATGGTCATTAAAAGCGTTGACCAACCTGGTGTTTATTCTTCCGGTATACCGAGCCTGCCTAATCGTGACTGGCGTAAAATGACCGCCAGATTACGTCAGCTTGAAGATCTTAATCAAAAGCTGCGTAAAGCCGAAAAAGAATTGGCCCGTCTGTCTGCTATAGTAGATAAAGAGTAAACAACAATTATTACAAATTAGGAAATTAGTCCCGTGACCGAAGAACTTAACAATGGATTCGACATCCAAGAAATTTTAGAGCTGTTACCTCATCGCTATCCGATGTTGTTGGTTGATAGAGTAGTCGGCTATGTACCGGGTGAAACACTCCACGCCATCAAAAATGTGACCATCAATGAGCCGGTGTTTACCGGTCATTTTCCCGGTCGTCCGATTTTCCCAGGTGTGTTGATCCTCGAGTCGCTGGCACAGGCAACCGGTTTGCTAGGCTTTAAAATGGTTCAAGATGTTGCTCATGATGAGTTGTATCTGTTTGCCGCCATTGATAATGCCCGCTTTAAATCGCCGGTCATTCCGGGTGATACCATGAACTTGCATATCACCTTTGTCAAAGAGCGTCGTGGTATTTGGAAGTTCTACGGTGAAGCGGTTGTCAACGGCAAAGTCGCTTGTACCGCCGACTTGACCCTTGCTCGTCGTCCGGCGTAATTGTACTTAACCTGAACTCGGGTTACTGCGGTTACAGGTAAACCTCAAGTTTGCCTGTAACTTCTCCAAAGGGATTGGAGATGGCGTGTATAGAAGGTGCAATGAATGGCCTGTGGTCAATTTCATTGATTTGAACTACCCTTTGAAACAAGTCCTTAAACGAGAGAACACTCAGTTGATCCACAACACTGCAATAATCGAACCCTCAGCCAAAATCGGCAACAACGTCAGTATCGGCCCATACAGCTATATCGGCGCCGATGTTGAAATCGGTGATGACACCATTATTGAATCTCATGTGGTGATCAAAGGCCCGAGTAAAATCGGTAAAGGCAATCACATTTTCCAGTTTGCTTCTGTTGGTGAAGCCTGTCAGGACAAAAAGTACAAAGGTGAGCCAACCACGCTGACCATTGGCGACAACAATGTGATCCGTGAGTGTGCCACCATTCATCGTGGTACGGTACAAGATATCGGCACCACCACCATTGGTAGCGGCAACCTGTTTATGGCTTATACCCATGTGGCTCATGACTGTATTGTCGGCGACAACAATATAATGGCCAACAATGCCTCCATTGCCGGGCATGTGCATATGGGCGATCATGTGATCTTGGCTGGATTTGCCGGTATTCATCAGTTTGTTCATGTCGGTTCACACAGTTTTTGCTCTATTCGTGCCGGTGTCACCATGGATGTGCCGCCTTATGTGATGGTATCTCCTGCTGGAAAGCCCAATGGTATTAACTCTGAAGGGCTAAAGCGTCGCGGCTTTAGCGCAGAAGCGATCACTGAGATCAAACGTGCCTATAAAACCGTCTATCGTAGTGGCAACAGCAAAAACGAAGCGGTAGATGCGCTGGCCGACATCGCTCAGCAGTATCCTGAGATAGCTCTGCTAAGAGATTTCATCATCAATTCTTCTCGTGGCATTGTCCGTTAATTCAGCCATGACACACAAACGTATTCGTATCGGTATTGTCGTCGGAGAGCACTCCGGCGACATTCTCGGCAGCGGCTTAATCAAAGCCCTTTTGGCGCAATATCCTAACGCTCAGTTTGAAGGCATCGCAGGACCTTTGATGTTGCAACAAGGCTGTAAAAGCCTCTATGGGATGGAAGAATTGTCAGTCATGGGGTTGGTTGAGGTGCTTGGCAGACTCAAACGCCTGTTACATATTCGCAAACAACTGGTTGAACATTTTAGGCAAAATCCGCCGGATGTGTTTATCGGCATCGATGCGCCGGATTTCAACCTTGGGCTTGAGCAAAAGCTAAAAGCTGCGGGCATCAAAACCGTTCACTATGTCAGTCCCTCGGTTTGGGCATGGCGTAAAAAACGCATTTTCAAAATCAAACAAGCAGTCGATTTGATGCTGTGCCTGTTGCCGTTTGAACAAGAGATTTATCAGGCCCATCAGGTGCCGGTACGATTTGTCGGTCACACCTTGGCCGATGAGATCCCCCTTGAAGTCGATAGGTTTGAAGCCAGACAAAACCTTGGGCTGGAGCAACATCAACCTGTGCTGGCCATGTTGCCCGGTAGCCGTGGAACTGAAGTCGGTATGCTGGCGACGCCGTTTTTAACGGCAGCAAAGTTGCTTTGCGAGAAGATGCCGACACTGCAAGTGGTTGTGCCGGTAGTCAACGACAAACGTCGTGACCAGTTGCTACAGGCGAAAGCGCAGGTCGCCCCAGACTTGAATTTGATCATTGTCGATGGTCAATCAAGGGAAGTGATGAGCGCCTGTGATGTGGTACTGCTGGCCTCGGGCACCGCGACCTTAGAAGCCATGTTGTTAAAGCGGCCGATGGTGGTGGCCTACAAGTTTAAGTTGTTGTCTTATCAAATATTTAAACGCATGATCTCGGTAGCCCATTTTTCCTTACCCAACCTGCTTGCTGGCAAGCCGCTGGTACCTGAGTTGTTGCAAGATGAAGTGACCCCGGAACGTTTGAGTGCGTTGCTGCAAGGGTACTTTGAGTCAGACAATAAAGTATTAATAGAATCTTTTGACCAACTGCATCGGTCATTACGACTCGATGCCAGCCAACATGCCGCCAAGGCGGTGCTAGAGTTAATCCATGATTGAAAGACCGAATGTCCAATATATTGCGGGCGTCGATGAAGTGGGCAGAGGCCCATTGGTCGGCGATGTGGTGACCGCAGCGGTCATATTAGACCCCAACAACCCCATAGAAGGGTTGACTGACTCGAAAAAACTCTCGGAGAAAAAGCGTGACGCCCTATGCTTGGAGATCAAGCAAAAAGCCTTGTGTTATGCCTATGGTCACGCCACCCCTGTGGAAATCGATAAGCTTAATATTCTTCATGCCACCATGCTGGCGATGAGCAGAGCCGTTGCCAATTTATCTATCACGCCGGATTTTGTGTTTATCGATGGCAATCGAATACCGCCTTTATCGGTGCCTTCACAGGCGGTGGTTAAAGGCGATGCGCTGGTCGCTGAGATAAGTGCAGCGTCGATTATCGCCAAAGTTGCCCGGGATGAGCAGATGAAAGTGCTAGATGCTCAATATCCGGACTTTGGTTTTGCCAAACACAAAGGCTATCCGACCAAATTACATTTTGAAATGCTCGCCAAACACGGCGTTACCGAGCATCATCGCCGCAGCTTTAGACCGGTAAGACAGGCGTTGGGGCTAGAATAATGGCGGATCCTAAGTTCGTTCACCTGCGTATGCACTCGGATTTTTCGATGTGCGATGGCTTGCAAAAGATCAAGCCGCTGTTAGGTCGTGTGGCCGAGCTGAATATGCCAGCTGTGGCATTGACCGACCAAAGCAACATGTGTGGTTTGGTGCGTTTCTATTCAACTTGCCATGGTATGGGCATAAAGCCGATTATTGGCGCCGACATGTGGATGCGTAGCGAGGAGTCCGGTGATGAGGTCTTTCGCATTGTGCTCATTGCCGAAGACAACGAAGGCTATGCCAATATCACTACGCTGATCTCAAAAGCCTATCTGCGCGGTCATGTGCAGGGTAGGGCGATGATCGACAGAGAGTGGTTGGTTGAACATGCCAAAGGCGTGATAGTGCTCTCGGGTGGTAAAGATGGCGACGTCGGCAGAGCACTGATAAAAGGCAACGTGGCAGAAGTCAACAGCCTCATTCAGTTCTATCACGACCACTTTCCCAACAGCTACTTTTTGGAGCTGATACGCACCGAAAGACCTGATGAGGAGAACTACCTGCATTTGGCGGTAGAGCTCGCGGCAGCGACAGATATTCCTGTTGTAGCCACCAATGAAGTGGTGTTTTTAACCGAAGCCGACTTTGACGCCCATGAGATCAGGGTTTGTATTCATGATGGCTTTGTACTGGCTGATGACAGAAGACCGAAGCGTTACAGTGCCAAACAGTATTTGCGCAGCGAAGAAGAAATGTGCGAGCTGTTTAGCGATATCCCTGAAGCGCTGGAAAACAGCGTTGAAATTGCTAAGCGCTGCAATGCGACAGTGCGTTTGGGCGAATACTTCTTGCCGAACTTTCCCACCGGCGATTTAAAAATCGAAGACTTTTTGGTTAAGGTCTCCCGCGAGGGCCTCGAAGAACGCTTAGAGTTTCTCTTTCCCGATGAGCAAGAGCGGGCGCAAAAGCGGCCTGAGTATGATGAGCGTTTGCAGATAGAGCTAGACGTGATCAACCAAATGGGATTTCCCGGCTACTTCCTTATCGTTATGGAGTTTATCCAGTGGAGTAAGGACAACGATGTGCCGGTAGGTCCGGGTCGTGGTTCCGGTGCTGGCTCTTTGGTGGCCTATGCCCTTAAGATCACCGACCTTGATCCACTTGAATTCGACCTGCTATTTGAACGATTTCTTAACCCAGAACGTGTATCAATGCCCGACTTTGACGTCGATTTTTGTATGGATAAGCGCGATAGGGTTATCGACCATGTTGCCGAGCTATACGGCCGTGATGCGGTATCGCAGATCATTACCTTCGGTACTATGGCGGCCAAAGCGGTTATACGCGATGTTGGCCGGGTGCTGGGCCACGGCTTTGGTTTTGTCGATAGGATCTCTAAACTGATACCGGGCGATCCGGGGATGACTTTGACCAAAGCATGGGAAGTCGAACCTGAGCTTGGCCAGATTTATGACCAAGATGAAGATGTGCGTGATTTGGTCGATATGGCGCGTCGTCTTGAAGGGGTGACCCGTAACGCCGGTAAGCATGCCGGTGGCGTGGTGATATCACCAACCACCATTACCGACTTTGCACCACTTTACTGTGATGACGAGGGTAAAAACCCGGTTACCCAGTTTGATAAAAACGATGTTGAAACCGCAGGTCTAGTAAAGTTCGACTTCTTGGGTCTGCGTACCTTGACCATAATCCAGTGGGCGCTGGATATGGTAAACGCCAAGCGTGAGAAAACCGACAAAGCGCCGATTGACATTGCCGCTATCCCCTTAGATGACAGAAAAAGCTTTGAGTTGTTGCTGGGCTGTGAAACCACTGCGGTATTCCAGCTAGAGTCGAGGGGGATGAAAGATCTCATCAGCCGACTCAAACCGGACGTATTTGAAGATATCATCGCTTTGGTGGCCCTGTTTCGTCCGGGGCCTTTGCAATCGGGCATGGTTGATAACTTTATCGACCGTAAGCACGGCCGTGAGGAAGTGTCTTACCCAGATGCCACTTGGCAGCATGAGAGCCTGCAACCGATACTAGAGCCGACCTACGGTATCATCCTCTACCAAGAACAGGTCATGCAAATTGCTCAGGTGCTCGCCGGCTATACCTTAGGTGGCGCCGACATGTTGCGTCGTGCCATGGGTAAGAAAAAACCTGAGGAAATGGCCAAGCAGCGTTCGGTATTTAAAGCCGGGGCTGAAAGTCAAGGGATAGACGGCGAGCTGGCGATGAAGATCTTCGACTTGGTAGAAAAGTTTGCCGGTTATGGTTTTAACAAATCTCACTCCGCTGCCTATGCCCTAGTGTCGTATCAAACCCTATGGATGAAAGCCCATTACCCTGCCGAGTTTATGGCGGCAGTAATGTCGGCGGATATGGACAACACGGAAAAGATCGTGACCCTAGTGGACGAATGCGAACGCATGAAACTGCCGCTTAACCCGCCAGACGTCAACAGCGGCCGCTATAAATTCACGGTCAATGAAGCCGGTGAAGTGGTGTACGGTATCGGTGCGGTCAAAGGGGTTGGTGAAGGTCCGGTTGGCGCCATATTGGAAGCCCGTGACAAACATGGCGAGTTTAAAGATCTCTTTGATTTTTGTGCTAAGGTCGATTTGAAAAAAATCAACCGCCGGGTGTTGGAAAAGCTGATTTATGCCGGGGCATTCGATAAACTCGGGCCGCACCGTGCGGCGATAATGGAAACTTTACCAGAGGCCATCAAAGCGGCAGAGCAGCACGTAAAAGCGAAAAATATCGGGCAGGGTGACCTGTTTGGTCTTATCGCCTGCGACGAACATGACGTACAGCAAGAATTTAAGACAGTACAACCTTGGCCGGACAAGGTGTGGCTCGAAGGTGAACGGGAAACCTTGGGGCTTTACCTGACCGGTCACCCGATAAATCAATATCGTAAAGAGATCAGGCACTATACCAACGTGCGTTTGGTCGATGTGGCACCTACCGAGCGGGATGGCTCGGTGACGGTTTGCGGTTTGGTTATTGGGGTCAGAGTGCTGATCAACAAAAAAGGTGCCAAGTGGGCATTGGTGACAATTGACGATAAAAGCGCCAGATTAGAGATAAGATTCTTCCCACAGCTGTATGAAGCCTTCCAAGAGCAGTTACAAAAGGATAAAATACTGCTCGTTACAGGACAGGTCCGATTTGACGACTATAGTGGCGGACTTACAATGACGGGTCGCGAGGTCATGGACTTGATGACAGCACGGGAAAAATACGTTACCGGATTAAAAGTCGAGTTGGACGCCGCCAAACTCGACAATAACTTTATCGGTAAACTCGAAAAGGTGCTGGACCCGTTTAAACAGGGCACCTGTCCGCTGAATATTAGCTACAAGACACCCGAAGCACAGGCCGATTTGACTTTAGGGCTACAGTGGCGAGTGTCGCCAAGTGACGACCTGCTGTATCATTTACAGCCCTTGGTTGAGAACGTCGAATTACAATTTAACTGATTTAGGGTAAATCTTTACCATGAGCCTGAACTACTTAGAATTTGAAAAACCAATCGCAGAATACATTGCTCAAATCGAGCAACTCAAAGAATTAAGTCTTCGTGATGGTTTGAACTTAGATCTTGAGCAACAGATCACCGAGCTGGAAGAAAAAAAGTTTGATCTGACGCGCAATATTTTCTCTGACTTGAGTGCGTGGCAAACCGCGCAAGTTGCCCGTCACCCATTGCGTCCTTACACCAAAGACTATATCAACGCCATCTTCACCGAATTTGACGAATTGTGTGGTGATCGCGCTTTTGCCAATGACCCTGCCATTATTGGCGGTACTGCCCGCTTAGACGGTGAACCGGTAATGATCATCGGCCAGCAAAAAGGTCGTGATACCGCAGAGAAAATCAAGCGCAACTTTGGTATGCCAAAACCTGAAGGCTATCGCAAAGCCCTACGTTTGATGGAAATGGCCGAGCGCTTTAAGTTGCCTATCGTGACTTTCATCGATACTCCGGGTGCCTATCCAGGGGTTGGCGCCGAAGAACGTGGCCAAAGTGAAGCCATCGCCAAAAACTTAAAAGTGATGGCTGGTCTTAAGGTGCCAATCGTTTGTACGGTTATTGGCGAGGGCGGCTCTGGTGGCGCTTTGGCCATCGGTGTGGGTGATAGAGTCAACATGTTGCAATACAGCACTTACTCGGTGATCTCTCCTGAGGGCTGTGCATCTATTTTGTGGAAGAGCGCCGACAAAGCCTCATTGGCCGCAGAGGCGATGGGGATCACCGCGCAGAAACTCAAAGAGCTTGATCTTATTAACAACATCGTTGAAGAACCGCTAGGTGGCGCACATCGTAACCACAAAGCCATTGCCGGTTCGCTTAAAGCGCGGATCAAAAAAGATCTGTCTGATTTGACCGAGAAGCCGGTCGATGTGTTACTCGATGAGCGCTATAAGCGCATTATGTCCTACGGCTATTGCTGAAAAAATTGCGCCTTTGGTGCGCGCGGCGCACCCTACGTAGGGTGTGCCATGCGCACCACCATCATGGATGATGGATGATCAACAAGGACGTTAAACGTCGCCCAAACATGTGCCGACAGAAAGGCCGTTAGTGCGGACCCTATGCGCACCACCATCAAGGACGATGGATAATCGACACGGACGTTAAACATATGCCGAGACAATAAGGCAACAAATGCGGATCATGCGCACCGCCTAAAGACATGCAAAATACACTCACCACATTACTCAAGCCTTTACTTCACACCGACACACCGGTTTACGTCGCCTATAGTGGTGGACTGGATTCTACGGTGCTGTTACACCTGGTTAAACAGGTGCTTGACTCAATTGGTCACCACCGGCTTTATGCCATTCACGTCAATCACAATCTTAGCGCCAATGCGTCGATGTGGCAGCGTCACTGTCGGCAGGTATGTAATGATTGGCAAATTGGCTTTATTGCCCAGTCGGTTGCTCTTGAAAACAACAAAGAAAGTGTCGAGGCACAGGCGCGCAGACTGCGTTATCAGGCGATTGCACAAAGCATTGAGCGTGGTGCGGTTGTGCTTACCGGTCAGCATCAGGACGATCAGGTTGAAACACTGCTATTGCAACTAAAGCGCGGGGCTGGGCCAAAAGGTTTATCGGCAATGGCACAAAGCATGTCGTTTGCAGATGAGGCGACGTTATTGCGGCCTTTACTCAATCAATCTCGCCGCGAGTTGGAGCAATATGCCAAGCGCCTTAAGCTCAGTTGGATAGAAGATGAGAGCAATCACGATTTGCGGTTTGATCGTAATTTTATTCGGCATCAAATTACGCCACAATTAAACCAGCGCTGGCCGGGGTTTAGCCAAGCGGTTTGCCGTTCTGTCGAGTTGATTGCGCAGCAACAGGCGCTGGTGGATGAGTTGGCGGCGGCGGATCTGGCGCTGATAGCACTGAGTTGCAACACCGTGGATATTGATAGGCTCAAGCTGCTCAGTCCGTCACGACAGGCCAATTTGCTACGGTATTGGTTCGATACTTTAGCGGTCTTGATGCCCTCTAAAGTGCTGCTTGAGAGAGTGCTCAATGAGGTGATTGCAGCAAAACCAGATGCCGATCCTTTGGTGCATTGGGGGGGCGTGCAAATTAGGCGCTATCGTCACAAGCTATACCTGCTCAACGAGTTTGAGACGGTAAAAGGGCGTGACTGTGCCCTTCATCTTAATCAGTCTGTGCTGTTTGAAAATGCCATTGGCACCGCATTGCTGAGCGATACCCCACAAGAGGGAGCTTTGACAGTGCCGGCACCTCAGCCGCAACAGACCATTAGCGTCCGCTTTGGTGTTGAAGGATTAAAGATCAAGCCTCAAGGTGCCGAGCATCACAAAAAACTCAATAATCTTTATAAGGCGTTGGGCATACCGCCATGGCAACGACAAAGAACGCCGCTGCTGTTTTATGATCAGCAACTCGTTGCCGTAGGTGGGCATGTCGCCGTTGGTTGTGAAACAGATAATGGCGCTAAAGCCTATTTTGTTTACTCAAGCGACGAATGATACATATCAATCGCACCTGCCAGAACAATCTGAGGCTAGTTAGCCTTCTAAAAACTGCCGTAATTATCCAATAAGATCTGTTTCGAACGGTCGTCGTGCCACTGTTCGAGTTGAGATTTATAAAATTTATCATGGCGATGTTCTTTAAGCACGGCGTCAATGGCGTCTATTGCGGTTTTTCCCCACAGGGTTTTAGAGCAGGCGGCATAACCTAGCACAAAAGGTTCGGTGTCCTTGATGGGGATGCTGTAAATGGCCCCTTTATAGCGGCTTTCATCTTTCAAATAGCTCATTACCGCAGAGTATTCCACCACATAGTCGGTGCGGCCTTTAAAGAAATCTTTGATCACCCGTTTGGTCGATTCGTTGAGTTTAACGTTGGGGTTTTTACTGTTCTTTATGGCAGTGTCGATGGTGGTGTTGTATGAACGGTTGGCGACAAAAGTGCCTTTGAACTTTTCGTTGGCCAATAGCTGATTGATATCGACCACAGCCGGCAGATTTAGCCGTTTTTCGTCTTTGGCAAGAATAAACAGCCTTAGCGGTGCATCGATGATCGATGGCGTTTTGGTAAAATAAGCGAGCTTTTCGCGCTCAGGTGTTCTAAATAGGTCGAGTTGGCAAACATTGTCACCATTTTCAAATGCCTTTTCCAATACTGTGGCATTCATGTGTTTGGTGTCCATTTCATAGCCAGGTAGGAATTTGTGGATGTAACGGATCAGCTGGTCGTTGATGCCTTTGCGCTTTTCTTTGCCGCGAATGATATAAAACGGCGCCCAGTCAGAGACATACCAAGTAATGGTGTCTTTAGCGTGAGCTTTGCTCGGTAGAGTCAAACAAAGGGTTAACAAAGATAATCCAAGTAAAGATACGGCGTAGTTAATGGCTTTATTCACGTTCGTTCTTCCGCAATGGTTGATAATCTATTGCCCGTAGCGCTAGATTGACGATAGGTAGTTTTAAGTATAGTCAACAGTTGAAGAAATGTTGCACAATTGATATTGAATGTTCCCGGTTGGGCGTAACATGCGGCTTTCGCCGCGATAGAGCATTAGCCCTTACGCATCATTGAACATTATCTGTGAGTATTTTCGCTAAGCCGTACATCGTCTGCGAATTTTTCCTACAACGCAGACATACCATATATCCCTATATATCGCTGACATTTGCTCCTGCAATGTCATCATACCGTACGTCCTGTACACAAAAAAAAGGCCCCCGAAGGGGCCGAGGGGTTGCATCAGGAACTGGTGCAAATGCAGTCGGTTTTTGGCGTTTACTGCCGCCTTAACCGCTTAAGAGAAAAATGGCCCCCCAATAAGAGGGGCCGAGGGGTACTGCATCAGGAAACTGAACTGCCGCCTAGGCGGTCTTTATGCAATTGCGACCAAATTCTTTGGCGCAATACAGCGCTTTGTCGGTGCGCTCATATAAACTCGACATCGTGTCGTTGGGTTTAAAGAAACTAAAACCAATACTCGCCGATACACTATACTTTTTCATCAGTGGGTGATTGGCCACATTGTGTTGTATTCTTGCAGTGATGCTGTGGGCGTCGTTTTCGGTTTGCGAATCGGCAATAATGGCAAACTCATCACCACCAAAGCGAAAGGCCATATCTTCACCGCGAATCGAATCGGTTAAGATCTCAGCATAAGTCTGTAGCACCACATCACCGCTTTGATGACCGTAATTGTCGTTGACCTGCTTAAAGTTATCTAAATCCATCATCACCAATGCAAAAGTATTGCCTTTGCGTTTTGCCGCCATCATCGCTTTGTTAAGCGAATCGTCGAAATGCCCGCGATTTCCAAGCCCGGTCAGGTAATCTTTCATCGCCAGCTTTTTCACCTTGTAAAACTCGATGGCATTACGCAAGGGATAGGCGAGCTGGTTGTGTAGGGTGTCGAGCGAGCGGATAGCATGACGGTTTAGTCCTTCGACCAAACTGTATGACAGCTGTGCTATCACCTCGTTTTGTACACGAATATTAAAGTTGAACCGATGTTTTCCAGGCATTGAACCACGCATGGCAACCGTGTGGTCGTCAAAGCTAATGCTCAGGCCACAAAAGCGCATGATTTTGGCCGCTTCCATTGAAAAAATTTCCAATAAAACGTCAATCTCTAAGCTGGTTTGCAGTTGTTCAACTAAACTAACAGAGGGTTGGTGTCTTGAACGTTCTGTCAGCGTCAAACCAAACAACGGCGAAAAGTCATAGTTTTCGGTCGAAACAAAATTGCTGCTTGCTATACTATCCACGTCGAACCTCGTTAGTATTGATTAGATGGGTTGCAATAAAGCCAAAACTGTGCCAAGTTTGTAACCCTATGAAATAACATTAAAAAATGGTTTTTTAGGCGGCGGCAATTGACGGCCGACAAAATCTTGACGGCAAACATTGCCGATTGATTCTCGCCACTTTTTAAGCGCATTTTGCGGAGGATGAATGGAAAAAGAGATATTTACCGAGTTAATCGGTCTGTTGGCGTTGGCTGTTTTTTTCGTTTGGTTGTTCAAACGGGTCAACTTGCCGCCGATCCTCGCATATCTCGCCACTGGCCTTGTTGCCGGTTCCAGTCTCACCGGGCTGGTGGCTAACCCCGACCAATATCACTATGTTGCCGAGATGGGCATCGTGTTTTTGCTCTTTACCCTTGGGCTTGAGTTTTCTTTTCCTCGACTGATGGCCATGCGCCATTTAGTGTTTGGCGCCGGTAGCGCACAAGTGATCATCTCTATTGCGGTGTTTATGAGCGCCGCCATCATGTTCGATTTTAATTGGGTGAGCGCCTTAGCCATTGGTGGCATATTGGCATTATCTTCGACCGCCATTGTGATCAAGCAGCTCAATGAGTCCGGGACCTTGCATAACACCCGAGGGCAATTGGCCGTCAGTGTGCTGTTGTTTCAAGACATTGCCGTGGTGCCGTTATTGATTGCCATTCCTATTCTTGCCAGCAGTTCTGGCGATGGCGTAGGTATGGCAATATTAATGTCGATATTCAAAGGCATGGTGGTTTTTGCCATATTGTTGGCATTTGGTAAGTACATATTGCCAATCGTGTTTAACGAAATCGCCAAAGCCCGCACCGAAGAACTATTTGTTCTAACGACCATATTAGTCACCGTGATCGCCGCACTGTTAACCTATCTATTTGGCTTGTCGATGCCACTGGGCGCATTTTTGGCGGGGATGATGCTTGGAGAGAGCCAGTATCGGCATCAACTTGAGGCCGATATCAGGCCATTTCGCGATATTTTGATGGGGCTGTTTTTTATCACCATCGGGATGCAACTCAACTTAAGTCAAATCGGGCAAAACGGCCTTATTCTGATAGGTCTGTTATTGGCGGTTATGTTTACCAAGGTGCTTATTAATCGTTTGAGCGCTTGGTTTGTCAATTGCAAATCGTCTGATGGCTGGGCGGTGGCTATAATGCTGTGTCAGGTGGGTGAGTTTGGTTTTGTGTTGATTGCTTTGGCATTAGAACATCAGGTACTGGAGCCGGAGGCTGCAACCTTACTGATTGGTGTTGGGGTATTGAGTATGGCAATGACGCCGACCATGGTGCATCACTCCCAGGTATTGGCGAAAAAGATTAGTCCCGATGATAGCCTAATTGGAGAGGAAACGCCGGATTATGAAAACAACCTGTCTGATCATGTGATCATTTGTGGCTTTGGCCGAGTGGGGCAAACCGTTAGCCGCTTTTTAAAAATGGAAGCGGTGCCTTTTATCGCCCTAGATATGGACCCGGTACGTGTCAGTGAGGCAAAAACTGCCGGTGAAAATATCCAATTCGGCAATGCCAGATATTCCGAGATCTTAGAAGCTGCGGGTCTTGCCCGAGCCAAATTGGTGATCATCACCTTTGGTGATTACAATAAATCTGAAGCCGTGGTGCAAAAGGTGCTGAAACTGCATCCTGAGGTTAAAATTTTAGTGCGTACCCGTACTGACGAACACCTGGAAAAACTTCAAGTGATGGGCGTATCGGAGGTGGTGCCTGAATCGTTAGAAGGCAGCTTGATGCTGGTATCTCATGTACTTTACATGACCGGTGTACCAGTGCCTAGAATACTTAAACGGCTGCAAAAGGAGCGCAAAAACCGTTATGGCAAACTCCACGGTTTTTATCGCGGTGAAGACACCAATATGGGACCTGCCAGAGTAGACATGCTTGAATTTCTGCACGCCATACTACTTACCGATGACGCCAAAGCCATCGGCAAAACCATTGCCGAGCTGCGACTAGAAGACCGCCGCGTCACCCTATCGGGCCTAAGACGCAACGGCGTAGAGCTACCAGACCCGCCAGCCGAAACCGTCCTAATGCCCCAAGACATCCTTATCGTCAAAGGCAAACCCCGCCGCGTAGAACGCGCCGAACAATATATTTTAGGTGGGTGAACGGGTACGGTAAGCGAGTGCGCGCAGCTTGCAGTACCCGTGAAGTGGAGGCCCGGATGGCCGACACAAGGGCAGGAAGCCCGCAGGTAGACAATGCAGGACGCACATTGTCGAGCGACCCAGCTACAGGGACGGAAACAACACCAATCCCCATTTAAACCTGTATGCCGAGTTCACCAATGTAGCCTGCACCTTTAGGTGCGACTAGAATATTGTCACCGTCTGCTAAGGTCGAGCCTAAAGGCTCATGCTACCGGACATCACAACAAAAACTGCATAGTCTTGCCAAATGTCAGCTTGCAATCAAAACAATCTAAAAAATAAGAATCACCTTACCAATCATATTCTCTTGTGGAATAAACCCGACATAGCGGCTGTCAGATGAATTATCTCGATTGTCACCCATCACAAAGTAATGTCCTTGTGGCACCGTCCATTGACCTTTATCGTGGTCTGGTTGCCTAAACCAGAGTCTAACGGGATCTCTCATAAGTGGGTCAATTAAGATATTAAATTCAACCTTATCAAGAGATTGTGAATAAACGTTTAAGTATCCACCTGCGGCATTAGGGAACTGTTTGCCTGTGTCTACACTTGCTAGGTTCTCAAATTTTGCACAGTCGCTTCCATCTTCACAGGCGCGCTTCAAAAACAGTTTTTTATCGTAATAAGCCACGGTATCGCCGGGTAGGGCAATGACTCGCTTGATCCATTCGACTTCTGGGGTTTGCGGATTTTGAAAGACCATAATATCACCGCGCTCTGGCTTTACAGAAGGCTCTGTCCTAAATAGCTGAATACCATTCGAGCGATAATTGCCATAACCTATTTTGCTGACTAGAACATGATCTCCGGGGTTAAGTGTTGGGCTCATAGAACGGCTTGGTATTGAAAAAGGTTCAATGAGTGTTGCGCGGGCTATAAAAATGATAACTAACATGACAACTGTCAGCCCTAGTGTGGCAGGCGCAGAGGCGTACCAACGACGTTTCGTCTCTGGGTTGTAACGCTTGCTTAGCCAGTAGCCATGGGATGCACAGGTGATTGCGATTATGATTGAATAGATTGCTTCAATGCTGTAGCCGGTCGGCAATATACCTGAAGGAAAATTCATGCCAGCGATACCAACGACTAAGCTGATGATTAAGTACAGCCAAAATAGCCTAGGGCGATTAACATAAAGAAAAACAAAAGATTGGGTAAATAGACCAAATAAAATGGCGATGATGCCAGATGGTTTCCATTGCGTACTCATTGATGTTCCTGTTGGTTTTAAATACTGCTTTAAAATAACTTACGCTGTTCACTC
>JBFHGJ010000013.1:0-77494 GCA_041583135.1 Alteromonadaceae bacterium
ATACCCTTGATATCGACTACAAAATTGTAGAGGAAGATACCTACTCGATAGTTACCGACAAAATTGAAGCGGGTAAAACCACTTGTTCACTGTGTTCACGTTTGCGTCGAGCGATTTTGTATAAAACAGCTACGGCCATTGGCGCAACAAAAGTGGCGCTTGGTCATCATCGTGACGATATGCTTGAAACCATGATGCTCAATATGTTTTATGGCGGCAAACTAAAGTCGATGCCACCTAAATTGGTCAGTGACGATGGTAAGCATGTGGTGATCCGTCCCCTAGCCTATTGTAAAGAAAATGAAATCGCGCAATATGCTCAATATAAGCAGTTTCCTATCATTCCGTGCAATCTGTGCGGCTCGCAAGAAAACCTCCAACGCAAGCAGGTCAAAGCCCTGTTAAACGATTGGGACAGTCAGTATCCCGGCCGTATCGAGTCGATGTTTACCGCGATGCAAAATGTCGTGCCATCACACTTGGCAGACCACCAGCTTTATGACTTTAAGTCGGTGAGTGTGGCGAACGGCATTGATGGCGAAGGTGATATCGCCTTTGACTCGCCAAATTTCAACGTTGATACCGAGCAAACACAGCAGCCTTTGGTTCAAACCATAGAGATTGGCTAAAGCGCCAATTGACATCATAGGCACCTTCATCTAATTTGAATGAAGTTATCATAAATTCAAATAGTTGAATCAGTAATGTCAAAACCAAAGGCAAAGCCCCTGCCGCGAGTTATGAAGGTCATCATAGCCGGTAAAGTGTTGATGGGTGTTGCAATCTTAACCGGCGCCTATTACATGTTTAAAAGGCCTGTCGATGAAACTCAGGTAATCGTTAATCTCCCCGGCAGACAAACCGCCTATTCAAAGGCAAATGACGGCAGCTATAGCTATTTAGACCTTTACCAAGCGCAAAGCCGTGTAATGTTGGTTAAATCAGGCAAAACCATTGAGGTGTTGTCAAAAGCCGATATGGTCAGTCAGTCTTTATCACCTTCAGGTCGTTATATAGGCGTGATCACCCTCAAGCGTGACAACATTTGCCGTAGCTTTATTTATGATTTGAAAACCGGACAAGAAACCGAAGTGGCCATTTGCTCGGCGCTATACGGTAGTACTTTGTCTTGGGGCGATGACGACACTCTGTATTTTGTTGCGCAAAAAAGCCAAACCAGTGCCATTCAAAGCTATAACCCTTCAACTCACAGCGCCGTCGAATTTTACCAATGGGACCATCTAGCCTCGCCGACTAAGCTCAAATCCCCTAACCTGCTGGCGTTTATACAGTACGATAAAAAAGGCCGTGGTACACTAATGCTACTCGATGAAGCCGGTAACAAACGTAAGCTGCGACCGCATCCAAAAAGTGCGCGATACTGCTATAACAACGGCAGCTTTATTATCATCAATAGTTATCGCAAAAACACCTACTTTACTCGGCTTGATTTTGGCGGCAATCAATTGGCGCAGTACCATTTACCGTATTATGAGGCGATAGATCCATATTGCAGCGCAGACGGGGTTTATTTCACCCACGCGCTAGATGAGAAACTATCGCTGATCCGCAAGTTCTATTGGTAATTTAACGGTAAACGTGGTGCCTTTACCCAAGGTCGATGTCACTGCTATTTCGCCTTGGTGCTTTTGAATGATATCAAAGCTGATAGACAGCCCAAGACCGGTGCCATGGTCGATGTCTTTGGTGGTAAAGAAAGGTTCAAACAAGTGCTCAATGGTGTCATTTGACATCCCCGGGCCATTGTCACTTACGCTGATCACCACCATATTGTCCTTTGCATCGCAAGCTATCTCAATAACCCCTTCGCTGTACCCCTCTGGCTGCGACAATATGGCGTCAGAGGCATTCACCAGTAGGTTCATCAATACCTGATTGACCTTTGAGGGGTAGCACGCAATCGGTGGGCACGGCGCTAAGTGTTTAACCAATTTGATTTGGTTTTTGAACTGAGTAGAAAACAAGTTCATAGTTGAGCTTACTATATCTGCAATATCAACAACCTGCTTCTCACTCTCCTCTAAATGTGTCGCACTCTTAAGATCTTTTACAATGCCTTTTATTCGCTCTGTTCCATCTTTAATGGTGGCAATATGCTGCTCTAGTGGCTCAAAGTGTTCAGTAAAGCTATTGATGATATCTTCATCGGCATCTTCGCCGGCCAATTCAAAAATAAAGTCACGACATTTTCTCAAGTCGGCCTCAAGGTTTTGCACACTGACATTGACAAAATTAGTCGGGTTATTGATCTCATGGGCCACGCCGGCCATCAAGGTGCCCAAAGCGGCCATTTTTTCCGATAACAGCAGTTGCTTTTGCGTCTTATTCACCTGCTCGGTTCGCTGCGCCACGATATTGTCGAGATTGCGATTGACATCAAGCAATCGCAAATGCGTCGCCACCCTTGAAAGTAATTCCTGCTTTGTGACCGGTTTACTGATGTGGTCGTTACCACCGGCTTCAAAACCTTCAACAATATCTTGCAGCTGATTCTTCGCGGTTAAAAACACCACCGGCAGTTCGCTCATTGGCCATTTTTGCCTGATCTGACGGCACACTTCAATGCCCGACATATGTGGCATCATGACATCGAGCAATACCATATCGAAGGGTCCTTGGCTATTGAGTAATTGCAACGCGCTCGGGCCATCACTCGCTTCAACCACTTGATAATGATGGGCATTGAGGTGGTTGCTAAATACCTGACGATTTACCGGCTCGTCATCAACCACCAGTAGTTTGAATCGACAGCCATCGACCTGCTCGGTCACCTCTATTGCCTGTTCGTCTACGCTCTCCAATACTATACTTTGCGCAAGCGCAACACGGTTGACGGCTTCACCCTCAATCACCGGTAACCTAAAACTAAAGGTAGACCCTTTATTAACCGTAGACTCAACCGATATCTCCGCACCATGCAGCGCCAACAGTTGTCGAGTGATAGACAAGCCCAAGCCTGTACCGCCATGTAACCGAGTATCATCGTTCTCTACCTGCTCGAACGATTCAAATATCCGCGCGATTTGTGACTGCTCAATACCAATGCCGGTATCATTCACCTCTATAACGATATCTTCGTAGTCTCGATGTGCGCTCAACGTCACGCTGCCTTCGGAGGTAAATTTGACCGCATTGCCAACAAGATTATGCAAAATTTGCATCAAACGGTTTTCATCGGCGTCAACACAAGGCAGATCATCGGCAACATTGTTTACCAAGCGGATCCCTTTATCTTTGGCAATTGGCTTAGACAGGCTCAGCACCGAATCGGCCATATAGCGCATCGACAACGGCTGGCGGTTAAGTACGATGCTGTGCTCTTTGAGTTTTGACAAGTCTAAAATATCATTAACCAAATTGGCCAATCGTCTACCTGAGGTAACCACTGTTGCAAGATCTTGGCTGGCTCTTGGCGGCAACCTTCCGGCACTGCCGTCAAGCAGCGACTCACTTAAACCGATAATACCGTTTAAAGGCGTACGCAGCTCATGCGAGGTATTGGCCAAAAATGCGTCTTTAAGTTTATCTAGTTGTTTAAGCCGGTCTAAATACTGTAATTCGTTGCGCATTTTGCTGGCATTAACTCGATACTGAATAAAACCAAAAACCAGCAATACGGCAAGCAAGGTATACCCAGCCAGTGCCCAGCGTGACAACCACGGCGGCGGCGATACGAAAAGCGTCATTGCTGCGATATTTTTCGACCAAGGCGCATAGGGCTTGGCCGCCCTCACCTTAAGCAGATATTGCCCGGCAGGTAAATTGGTGTAGGTTGCGCGGCGAAATCGGGTTTCAACATCTAACCAGTCTTGGTCGAAGCCTTCGAGTTTATACTGATAACGCAGCTTATCGGGCGCTTGATAGCTCAGCGCCGAAAACCCAAAACTCACCAAGTTTTGTGTATGCTCTAACTCAATGCTATCAACTGCATTAATCGCGGCTTTAATGCTGTAACCAAGGCTTTCCGTCGTACCTTCAGGCACAATGGGCACCGGCCGATTGAGCACGGTAAAATCGGTAAAGGTCACGGCAATATGATTGGGCACGTCAATGATCCTTTTTGGCAAAAAGCGATTAAAACCGTTTACGCCACCAAAAAACAATTCGCCACCAACGCCTTTGAGATAGGCATTGCCGTTAAACTCGTTACTTTGTAAGCCGTCTTCAACATCAAAGTTGACAAACCGTTCGGTTTTGAGGTTAAACCGCGACAAACCTTTATTGGTACTAAGCCACAAATGGTTTTGGTCATCGGCCAAAATGCCGTAGATGATCTCATTTGGTAACCCGTGTTTTAAACCAAAGGTTGTAAAGTCATCACTACTTTCGTTATAGCGACTTAAACCTCCGCCAACAGTGCCGAACCACATAGTCCCCTGAGTATCTTCAGCTATCGATACAACAAAGTTACGCGGCAGAGAATTAGGGTTTTGTTCGTCCTTGGTGTATCTGACAAACCGGGTCGATTGACCATCGAAACGGCTGATACCCCCTTCTGTTGCTATCCAATAGCGCCCTTTAGAATCCTCAAATACATCAAACACCATGTTACTGCTCAGGCTTTGGTCATCCTGCGCATTATGTGTCCAACGACTAAAGTCTTGGGTTTTGCTATCAAAGCGGCCTAAGCCACCATCACCGGTGCCAACCCACAATACGCCTTTTGAATCGACAAACAGGTCATAGAGCCAATCGCCGGGTAATGAGCGACTGTTGTTTTCATCAAAACGAAAGCGCTGTAATACCCCAAGCTTAGGGTCGAACAACTCAAGGCCGTGACCAAAGGTACCGAGCCATAAACGCTTATTTGGCGCTGGCTGAATGCTCCAAATGCGGTCGCTACCAATTGAAGTAGAATCTTCACCATCATGACGAAAATGCTCATATTCACCGGTTTTGTCGATAAAATGATTCAGTCCGCTGCCATCGGCACCAAGCCACAGGTCGCCGTTAGGCTGTTGATAAAAGCTCATGATCAAATTGCCGCTTAAACCGCTCGCTCCGTCATGTTTGACATGACCAAACCGTATAGTCGTCAGATTAAGTTTATTGACGCCACCTCCAGCGGTGCCAAACCACAAAATGCCTTCGCGATCGGTAAAGCTAGAGAGTACCGCGTTATGTGCCAAGCTATGCATGTCGGTATTGGAATGTACGAGCCGACTAAAGGTCTCGCTGTCACCGTTGAATTTGGCAATGCCACCGTCGGTACCGACCCAAATATCGCCATGATGATCGCCGGTAATTGTCCAAACCAAATCATGGTTGATGCTATCAGGGTCGTCCTTATCATAGCGAAAGCGCGTCACCTCTGAAGTTGCCATATCAAGACGATTTAGGCCCTTGTCACTGCCAACCCACAAATAACCTTGTCTATCCGCATAAAGGTTATACAGCTTATCGCTGCTTAGGCTTAACCGGTCGTCTGGATTATGACGATAATGTATAAAACGACCATTTTGTTCATCGAAACGGTTTAGTCCACCATTGTCCGTGGTCAGCCAAATTCTACCTTGACGGTCTGAATGAATCTTATTAATTTGATTTTGGCTCAAACTGGCCGGATCGGATGGCTGATGTTTAAAGCGAATAAACCCTCTAGACTGGCTGTCATAAAGGTTTACCCCTTGATTACGGGTAGCGACCCAGATGCGGCCTTTATCATCTTCTGCGATACCCGCGATAAAATTTTCACTGAGGCTGGTTGGATCTTGTGGGTCAAAGGCAAAATGCTCAAATGTCTCGGTTTCTCTATTAAACCGATTTAGTCCGGTTTCATCAGTACCAACCCATAATGTATCGCGACTATCGATAAAAATGGCAGAAATAGAACTACCCGAGAGGCTTCGAGGATTGTCTTCATCGTGGCGATAGTATTTGAACTGATAACCGTCAAAACGATTTAAGCCATCATAGGTTGCTATCCAAATAAACCCTTGTTTATCTTGAGCGATCCCAAGCACCGTGCCTTGGGAAAGCCCCTTGTCGATAGACAAACGTTCAAAGCGCACCGATTGAGCATCAAAGTGCTGAGCACAGCTTAAACTGCTAAAAAGCAACAGTAACATCAGACAACAATAAAGGCGGATATGTCCCATTATTTTACAAACACGGCCATATAGCAAAAAGGCAATGGGGCTAAGCATAGATGAATTGCCACCGTGTTGCTAGAGAGCGAACAGATATTCACCATCAAAGCCTTGATGTAAAAATCAACAATATCCTTGCAAAAATGCGCAATAAAGCAATACTTACAAACAATAATAAGATTTATACTTGGTCGATGAAACGCTATTCCCCCTTATTACTGCTGCTGTTTAGTCACTTCACTTTTGCCGAAGACAAACTGACAGTCGTGACCGAACACTGGCCTCCTTATCAAATCGTTGAAAACGGCATCGCCATCGACGGTTTCGCGACTATGGTAGTAAAAGCCATGCTTAAAGAAGCCGGAACACCGATGACCATCCGCGGATTTAATTGGGCGCGAGCATATAAGATGGCGCTGGAACGACCCAATGTCATGGTGTTTGGCTTATTTCGCTCAAAAGAGCGCGAGCGCAAATTTAAATGGGTTGGCCAGTTGCTGCGTCAGGTCAACTCCTTGTGGTATTTAAAAGGCCACAAAGTTATCGACATCAACACCTTACAAGATGCCAAAGCCTACCGAATAGCCGTTGCCAGAGAAGACATTCGACATCAGTTCTTAATCAACCAAGGTTTTAATGCCGAAAAAAACATCGTTGTGGTTAGAGATCACACCCAAGCAGTGAGCATGTTATTTTTAAAGCGCACCGACTTGGTATTAAGCGACAAACGCAATATCGCCCTCACCGCCACAACCGCAGGTTTCGACCCGCAACAGCTTGCTGAAGTCCCCGATGTATCTGTGCATTTAGGGGAATTGTACATTGCCTGTAGTCTTAAGACTCCCGACGAAGTGGTCGCACTTTACGCCGATGCACTAGAGCGTATTAAGCAAAAAGGCATTTATGATCAAATAAAAGCTAAATATTTGCCTGAACATCGCTATTAATGAAAAATTTTGTAACAGTTCTACATGATTTCAACTACACTTCCACTGCTTTTAATATCAATAAAGAGGAATGAGTATGAAGCAACTTCGTTTTTTATTGGCCGCCTGTGCCTTGTTCTTAGTTGGCTGTGGAAGTACCGGAATGAAAATGGCCACCAATCAATCGATTAACAAACCTCAAGAAGGCAAAGCACAAGTCGTTTTTATGCGCTCGTCATTTGTCGGCGGTGCCATTGACGCAGCAGTACACGAAGTGACTAACGATGAGCCGGAGTTTATCGGCATTATGGCGAATAACCGTAAGATTGCGGTTAACGTTGAACCGGGTTTCCATCGTTTTATGGTGACTTCAGAAGCAGCGGACTTTGTGGAAGCGAACTTGGATGCTGGCAGAACCTATTACGTTGTCGTTACCCCGCGTATGGGGATGTGGTCCGCCCGTTTTAGCCTGTGGCCAGTCAAAAATGGCAAGCCAGGCAAGTTCACCACCGAAGACAAAGATTTCCGCAACACCTTGGCCAAAACCAAGTTGGTGGAAAATACCGATGCGTCTTACGCGTGGTTCAACAAAAACTTACACAAGATCAAATCAAAATTCGCCGAGTACATTGAAGTATGGAAAGCCAAATCTCCAGAAGATCTCGCCGAAAGAACTCTGGTCGGCTCTGACGGTTTGTAATCGCTTATCCCAAGCGCCACCGCAGAGGCGGCGCTTTTCTCCCCTCCCGACAATGCCTAACAATCAACCAAAACCCTTCTGCTGCCGCTTAGCATTTGCCAAATATCGTAAATATCGTACAGTTAAACGATAAGCGCTAGCGCAGTTTTGCATTGCACAACACTATAACTTCAAGCAAACCCAAAATACCGTACCAATGGAGAGGCTGATTTGAGAATACTGACTTTATTGCTAAGTGCACTGGCTTTTGCCGCAAGCGCTCAACAACCCACCGCTGTAAAAACCACGGTTGATGTTGACGACTACGCCCAGTTTGCGCTGTGGCAAGACGTGAAGATCTCGCCAAACGGCGACTATATTGCCGCTGTCACCTGGCAAGACGGCAAAAAGGTACTGCAAACCTTTAATACCACTACCATGGAACCCATCCACGCCATTAAGTTTCGTGGCGCCAATAAAGACATCGAATATCACTGGGCGAACAACGAGAGGTTGATCACCAAACGCCTGTTCCGCTCGGAAAAAAATGCCAGTTCCAACACCGTTAACTCATACAGCGTCTATCACACCTATTGGCCTGAGTTTTATGGCGTCAACGCCGATGGTAGTCACCCAAGATATCTCCAAGGACTCAAAGGCGGCCGAACCAATTCAGATAAGATCAGCTGGATAGATATCGTCGATGCCGAAGCCAAAACCGACGACTACATGTTGGCGGTCGGCTCACCTTATGATGACAAAGACGATTTGCCGGTTGAAGTGTTCAAAGTGAATGTTAAATACGGCCGCGCCATTAAACACAGCACTTCACCGGTCTACAGCCCTAAGTTTTTAACCGACAAAGACTCGCAACTGCGCTTTGTTACCGGCTACGATAAGGAATTTAGAGTCCGTAGCTATATTCTTAAACAGGACAAATGGCTAGCCCTTGATGCGCTCAACCGCAGAACCAACCAGAGCTTTGAACCAATCCGCTTAGATAGCCAAAACCAAGGTGTCTATGCCCTATACAGCCGTAAAGGTGGTCCAAGAGGCCTTTATTGGTTTGATTTAGATTCCGGCTATCGCAAGAAGATATTCCAACATAAGCAAGTCGATATCGACAAGATCATGTTCGACAATGAACACAACGTTTACGCCGTCAGTTTTGACGATGGCACCCCGCAAACCAAGATAGTCGATGTGGAAAATCCAAGTGCCAAAGTTTTACAGTTGCTGTCGCAAGAGTTGCCCGAGCAAACCTTACAAGTGGTCAGCCAAACCGACGATGGCAATACTAAGGTTATCTATAGTTTCGGTGCCAATGACCCGGGGAGCTATTGGTTGTATGATGTTAAAAACAAACGCTTTGATCTGATATTGAAAACCAGACCCTGGGTCGATACCACCAGCATTGCCAAAATAGTACCTATGCAGTATCAAGGTTACGACGACTTGCCTTTAAGCGGCTATATCACCTTGCCTTTGGGTGTCGATAGCATTGAACAGGCCAAGAACCTGCCATTTGTCGTGAAAGTACACGGCGGACCACATGGCCATCGCGACCGCATGATTTACGACGCGCAAGCCCAGCTATACGCAGCCAACGGTATAGGCGTGCTACAGGTTAACTTTCGTGGTTCCGGGGGCTTTGGCGCAGATTTCCGTGGAAAAGGCTATAAACGCTGGGGCACCGACATTCAACAGGACATCATCTACGGCATTCGCTCTTTGGTTGATAGAGGCATTGCCAATGAAGACAAGCTGTGTATCGTCGGCGCCAGTTTCGGCGGCTTTTCGGCACTATCCAGCTCGATTATCGCACCTAAGCTGTTTAAATGTGCCGTGGCCTTAAACGGGGCGTACGATCTCAGCTTGCTTTATAAAATAGGCAAGCTCAAAGAAACTAAACTGGCGCAGTATGAACTAACGCTATCGATTGGCCGATTCAGCTCAAAACTCAAATCTATTTCGCCCATCGAACATTTGGACAAGCTAAAAACGGCGGTATTGGTGA
Organism: Alteromonadaceae bacterium; assembly: GCA_041583135.1. Lineage (GTDB taxonomy): Bacteria > Pseudomonadota > Gammaproteobacteria > Enterobacterales > Alteromonadaceae > JABSOG01. The sequence goes on from JBFHGJ010000013.1 coordinate 9,733, forward strand.
TCCACGGCGAAAACGACAGCCGGGTGCCCATTGAACATGCCCAAGCCTTGCAAGAAAAGCTCGATAAAATGGGACATGACTATGAATACCTAGCAATAGACAATATGGGACATCAGTTTAACAACGCCGAGCAAAAGCAACAGGCTTTGTCCGCTTCATTACGCTTTATTCAAAAACATCTCGGGTTAGTTACAACGGACGACCAAGCTATCCAGCCCTGATCTGGCCCACCCGGCATCAAAGCCATTTTGCTGCCGGGAACTTTGCCTTTTATCTTTCATCGTAGCTTTTTCAAACTTTCGTTCTACAAAAAAGTCTTTCGTTTCAATCTGACTTTCGCTTTGGACGTAGCAGCAAATTTATATTTTATTGTTTATAAACAGTTAGATACAAAAGCGAAAGGGTCAAAAAACAAACTCATTGAAAGTTTACGAAAGACTCTTACAATGAAAGTCTCTTTCGCTACATAGGCCCGCTTACAGATGAATTCGGTCAAAAGGCGCCACGAAATCGTACAATCGGCGCTCAAAAACGGTAAGGTCATGGTCGATGATCTTGCCGCGAAATATGGCGTCTCGACAGTCACCATTCGCGCCGACTTAAACCTGCTCAACGACAAAGGATTGCTGATCCGTGCCAGAGGCGGCGCATTTGCCAATCGCAGTGTGGCCAAAGAACGCTCCATCGGGCAAAAGTGCAATGAGAACCTTGCCATCAAGCAGGCCATCGCCCAAGAGGCCATCAAGCATATCAATGAAGGTGAGGCCGTCATATTGGATTCCGGCTCAACCACTGCTGAAATCGCACTAAAGCTACATCATTTCCGTCGTTTGGTTGTTATGACCAATGGCTTTAACGTCGCACAAAACCTGTTAGATGCCCCAGGCATCGAAATTTTGATGACCGGGGGCACATTACGCAACACGTCACAGTCTTTTTACGGCAGACAGGCTGAAGACAGTTTGCGTTTATACCATTTTGACAAAGTGATCTTAGGCGCTGACGGCTTTGACTTTTACGCCGGGATCACCACTCATTTTGAGTACGAAGCGATTTTAAACCGGCTGATGTGCGAAGTTGCCAACCAAGTCATCGTTGTCACCGATTCAACCAAATTCAATCGCAATGGTGTTCATCGCATTCGTTCATTCAATCAAATCGACACCTTGATCACCGATAGCGGTATCCCGCAAAGTTTTGCCGACGCGCTGCAAAACGAAGGCGTTAGGCTGATCACAGTAAACCCACAAGGAGATAGCATTAGTGAACGGCCTTGAACAACTGGTAGCGGCCAACCGCAACGGTGAAGCTATAGGCATCTATGCAATATGCTCCGCCCACCCTCTAGTGCTTGAAGCGGCCATTGAACAGGCCAAACAAGACGGCACGTTATTATTGATTGAAGCAACCGCCAATCAGGTTAATCAATTTGGCGGATATACCGGCAAAACACCTCAAGAGTTTATGTTGTTCGTCCATGAGTTGGCCAAAGCCTATGATTTACCCATAGCGCAAATTATGCTTGGCGGCGATCACTTAGGCCCTGTGTGTTGGCGCCACGAATCTGCTGATAGTGCCATGGCAAAAGCCCATCAGTTGATCAAAGCCTATGTCGCCGCCGGTTTTAAAAAGCTCCATCTTGATTGCTCAATGCCCTTAGCCGGAGATGATCCTGTATTATCTGACAATGTTGTTGCCAGACGAGCAGCCAGTCTCTGTCAATGTGCTGAGCAGACCGCCATCGAACTGTTCGGTAAAAGTGATATTTTGTATGTGGTAGGCACCGAAGTACCACCGCCGGGGGGCGCCAATGAACACATCGACCAATTAGAGGTTACCTGCCCGCAACAAGCCAATCAAACCCTACAGGCGCACCGACAGGCTTTCGCATTACGAGAGCTGCATGACGCATGGTCAAGGGTAATAGGTCTGGTGGTACAACCCGGTGTCGAATTCGACCATACCGGGGTGATTGACTACAGGTCGGAAAAAGCGCAATCGCTTAAAATGCTAATTGAAGATGTCGATAACATCGTATTTGAAGCCCATTCCACCGATTATCAACAAGCACACAATTACCGACAATTGGTTAAAGACCATTTCGCCATTTTAAAAGTCGGCCCACAGCTGACTTTTGCAATGCGCGAAGCCTTATTTGCCCTTAGTTATATTGAAGAAGTGTTGCTGGAGCCTCAATTGTGCTCGCAACTACGCGCCGTTTGCGAAACACAAATGTTGGCTTCGCCCCATTACTGGCAATCTTTCTACAACGTTAAGACACAACTGCAACCTCTATATCGCGGTTATAGTTTCTCTGACCGCATTCGCTACTACTGGCCAGATCAGAAAGTTGCCTACGCCACAGAAAAACTGCTAAGCAACCTCACTCAAATCGAGATCCCATTGCCACTGTTAAGTCAGTTCTTACCAGAACAGTATGACAAAGTTCGTCGGGGACAGTTGGCCAACAACCCCAAAGCATTGGTCAAAGCCAAAATCAAGCAGGTCACACAAAGCTATGCAACGGCCTGCGGTAGCTGTTAAGGAGCGACGATGAATTCTACTCAATATTTAGCCATCAGCGAAGCTAGCTTGCATCAAAAAGGCGGCTATTGGACTGCCAAAGAGATTGCCCAACAAGCTGACACTCTAAAGGCGTTGTCCGCGTCAATCGACGATAAACGACACGACCTTGAACAATGGCTGGCGCCTGTATTGGCGCAATCTGAACTTCGAGTGATCCTCACAGGCGCAGGCACCTCGGCCTATATTGGTCAGGCACTGGCCCCGGTGTTGACGCAAACGTTAAATCGCCGAATCGAAGCCATTGCGACGACCGATTTGGTCAGTGAGCCACAGCAATACTTATTGGCACATACACCAACATTATTGGTATCTTTTGCCCGTTCGGGGTCAAGCCCAGAGAGCATCGGCGCAGTAAAGCTGGCCAATCAGATCATCGACAAATGCTATCACCTATTTATCACCTGTGATCCACAAGGCGAGTTGGCGTTGATGGAACAACACCCAGACAGACATTACTGCTTACTGATGCCGCCACAAACCCTTGATAACAGCTTTGCTATGACCAGCAGTTTTACCGCAATGATGCTCGCCGCCCTTGAGGTTTTTAGCCCCGATGCAACTCAGCGTCAAACGATGTTACAAACTTGCCAAGGGGTACTCCACCATAGCCTATCACAAGCCAAGCTGTTGGCTGAAAAGCCATTCAAACGCATCGTATTTTTAGGTAGTGGCGGGCTAAAAGGCATCGCCACAGAAGCGGCGCTGAAGATGCTTGAGTTAAGCGCCGGTAAAATAGACTGCTACTGCGAAAGTCCATTGGGCTTTCGTCACGGTCCCAAATCGATTATCGATAAAGATACGCTGGTTCTCATGCTCTCGAGCCTTAACCCATATACCATGCAGTATGAAGCCGATTTAATCAAAGAGTTGGAAAACGACCGGCAGACCCGGCTAATTTACCAGCTCGGACACCCTGAACTGAAAGACGCTTGGTTGGCTTTTCCCTATATTATCTTCTGTCAGGCCCTCGCGTTTTACAAAGCGTTGGATCTGGCGATCTCGCCGGATAACCCATGCCCTAGCGGTGAGGTCAACCGAGTAGTTAAAGGTGTCACCATTTACCCTTACCTTGTACAGTGACCGCCGATGATTTGCGCACTGGACATAGGCGGAACCAAGATAGAATTGGCGGTTTTTGACAGTCAATTGACCTTGCTAGAAACCCACAGGGTTGCCACGCCGATAGATGATTACGAGGCATTTTTGACCGCAGTGGTCAATTTGATACTCACCGCAGAGAAAGCCTATCAACATCAAGCCCTTGTTGGCGTTGCGATGGCCGGTCTGATTGATGCCAATGGACGTTCATTGTGTGCCAATGTGCCTTGTGCCAATGGCAAAATGGTCACGCGTGACCTTGAGAGCCGATTGCAAAGGCCCATCGCCCTCAACAACGATTGCCGCCTATTTGCGCTATCAGAGGCCGTCGGCGGCGCTGCCGATAAAGCAGAGGTGGCTTTTGGTGCCATACTGGGCACCGGCGCCGGTGGCGGCTTGGTCATCAACAAACGACTTTATCGCTCGCCACAAGGAATAGCCGGAGAATTCGGTCATTTTCAATTGCCAGCGCAGTTGGCAAAACGCTATGCGCTGCCATCAAGAGTTTGCGGCTGCGGTCTGAGCAATTGCTACGAGCGTTTTATATCAGGCCCCGGCCTGTGTTTTCTAGCAGAGCACTTCAACCTCAAAGTCAGTTCTAGCAGGGATTTCTTTGCACGATATCGGCAACATGACGCCGCCGCAAAAGTGGCATTTGACTGCTATTTGGACATTCTCGGGGCATGCTTTGCCAATATCATCTTAAGCTACGACCCGGAGGTTATTGTGGTCGGCGGCGGCTTATCACAGGCTGCGGAGATCTGCGATAAGCTCACTGACGCGATAAAGCCCCATCTATTTGCTCAGTTTCAAGTGCCGGCCATCAAACGCGCGCACTTTGGAGATTCAAGCGGTGTGCGCGGCGCCGCCATTTTAGCGAGTCAACTGCCATGAATACAAAGCGCTATAGTCTCAAAGCCAAAACCTTAATATCGCAAACGGCGACCCTAACCGACCACTGGGTCGGTGTTTGCGACGGCCAGATCTGTGAGTTAACTGATGAGGAGCCTGCAAACGAACATTTTGATTTGGGCGATGTCACCTTAATACCTGGGCTTATCGATTTGCATATACATGGCCGCGAAGGCCGCGATGTGATGGACGCCAAACTCTCTAGTATCGCTCACATATCGACGGCGTTGGCTAAACACGGTGTCACCGGCTTTCTCGCCACCACCGTCACCAGTTCTTGGCGTGAAACCATAGCCGCAATGGATACCCTAGGCCGCGCAGCCAAACAAGTCATGCCCGGCGCGCAAGTGCTCGGCGGTTATAGCGAAGGGTTATTCTTTAACCCCAGTCAAAAAGGCGCCCATAACGACAAATACTTTTTACCGCTGAGCAAAGCCCGCATTGATGAGCTACATGCCGCTGCACACCATCAACTCAAAGTCATCGCGCTTGCCCCAGAGCTTGATAACGCCCTTGAAATGATACAATACATCACCGGCCTTGGTATCAAAGTCAACTTAGGCCATACCGACGCGAGCTTTGATCGCACCAACGAGGCCTTGCGGGCAGGTGCCTGTGGCGGCGTACATGTATTTAACGGTATGCGAGGCATACACCATCGTGAACCCGGTTGCACAGGCGCGGTCCTGTTAGATAAAAACGCCCATGTCGAGGTCATCGCGGACGGTGTACACCTTCACCCAGCCATATTAACACTTGTCACCAAACTCAAAACCAACAACAAGATCAGTCTGATCAGCGACTGCATCAGCGCTGGCGGTATGCCCGACGGCCGCTACCGTTTAGGCAAAATTGATGTCGAAGTGGTACAGGGCATCGCGAAAACGGACGGCGGTTCCCTTGGCGGCAGTACACTGGCGCTCAATCAGGCCATTGTCAACATGTGCGATAAAGCGCAAATAAGCCTGTTTGATGCGGTGCAAATGGCCAGCCTCACACCGGCACAATTTTTAGGGCTGGACGACAAAATCGGCTCCATCACCGTCAATAAGCAGGCAGATTTGGCGGTACTGGGTAACGACGGCGAAGTGTATGCCACCTTGTTTCAAGGCCGACTGATTTACTGCAACGACAACTATGATAAAGCCCAAGCGCTTAAGCAATTTATTCACAATGCCACCAAAAGGAAGACCCAATAATGAAATCCCTCCTCGCCCTTTGCGTCAGTATCGCCTTGTGTGGCTCAGTCGCTGCCAAGCCACTGGCAGACTTAAAAGAAATAACAAATAAAAACAACCAAATAGAGATAAAAACCGACGCAGGCGAGCGACTTCAGTTAACTCTGATAAACAGTAACACGTTACGAGTTTGGGCCAGTGCCGACCAGACACTTGTCCCAGCTGACAACAAAAAAGCCGCAATCGTGACCGCGCCCACTCAAGACCAAGTTACCTATACCTTGCTCGACAAAGGCGATTATCGCTTGCTGACAACCTCGGCATTTGCGCTGCGTATCTATTCTAAACCGTTACGATTTGAAGCTTACCATCGCGATAATCTCACCCCCTATTTCAAAGAGCTCAAACCGGTAGATTTGGGCCATGCACAAACAAGTCAAACCCTTAGCGCCGATCCCGATGAGTTCTTCTACGGCGGTGGTCAACAAAATGGTCAGTTTGAATTTAACGGGAAAACCTTAGAAGTATCCTATTCAGGGGGTTGGGAAGAGGGCGACCGACCTTCTCCGGCACCGTTTTACATGTCCAGCAAGGGTTATGGTGTGCTGCGCAATACTTGGTCTGACGGTCAATATGACTTTCGCTCCGATGGCTATTTAAGCACAACCCACCAAGAAGCCCGTTTTGACGCCTACTATTTCTTCGGCGACTCGATAAAGCCAGTGCTTGCCCAATACACACAGTTGACCGGCCGTGCACCATTGCTTCCCCGCTGGGCGTTTGAATACGGCGATGCCGACTGCTACAACGACGGTGATAACGTCAAAAAGCCCGGCACTGTCCCTGAGCACTGGAGCGACGGCCCTACCGGCACCACCATTGATGTGTTAGAAACCATTGCGGCGAAGTATCGCCAACACGATATGCCCGGCGGCTGGATATTGCCCAATGACGGATATGGTTGTGGCTATACCGACCTGCCTAACGTCGTCGCAGGATTACAGCAATACGGTTTTAAAACCGGCCTTTGGACAGAGGACGGCGTTGATAAAATCGCCTGGGAAGTTGGCACTGCGGGCACCAGAGCGCAAAAACTCGATGTCGCATGGACGGGCAAAGGCTATCAATTCGCGCTCGATGCCAACCACGACGCAGCCCAAGGCATATTGGACAATTCTGATTCTCGGCCATTTCTTTGGACAGTCATGGGCTGGGCAGGTATTCAGCGCTACGCAGTAACTTGGACCGGCGATCAATCCGGCAGTTGGGACTATATTCGGTGGCATATTCCAACCCTGATAGGTTCTGGTCTATCGGGTCAGGTTTATGCCACAGGTGATGTCGATGGTATCTTTGGCGGCAGCCCCGAAACCTATACTCGCGATCTGCAATGGAAATCATTTACCCCCGTGCTGATGGGGATGTCGGGCTGGTCGAAAACAGCCCGTAAACATCCATGGTGGTTTGATGAGCCTTATCGCTCCATCAATCGCCGATATCTAAAACTCAAAATGCGCTTGATGCCCTATATGTATACCCTTGCCCATCAGGCAGAAACCAGTGGCGCGCCAATCATTCGAGGGTTGATGTGGGACCACCCAAGCGACCCTCACAGCGGCGGTGAAGACTACAAAAATCAGTTCTTTTTAGGCCAATCGATACTGATAGCGCCGGTTTACCAAAGCCAAGCATCATCAAAAGGCTGGCGCGAGAATATCTATCTGCCTCAAGGCATTTGGTTTGACTATTTTGATGGCACGGTCATCAATACCCTTGATGGCGGTACTACGGTCAATCGCCCAGTCACGCTTGAGCAATTGCCGGTATTGATTAAGGCCGGCGCCATCATCCCCATGTATCCTGAAGCCCTGTATGACGGTCAGGTAGCAAAAGATGTGGTTACCTTCGATATCTACCCCCACCTCGACAACGAGTTTGAGTTATACGAAGACGATGGCAACACTCGCCAGTACCGCCAAGGCGCCTATTCGAGCCAAAACATTCAGGTCAGCGCTCCCGCTTTTGGCCAACGCGGTGATATCACTGTAAAGCTCGGCGCGGTCGTTGGACACTACCAAGGTCAACTCAACCAAAGAGCCTATGAGCTGTTGTTACGCACCCATGTTAAACCCAGCCTTGTCGTCATCGATGGTAAAACCTCAAACGACTGGCACTATGACCTCGCAAACAACCAAGGTACGTTAACCATTACAATTGATAAGGCGGCAATTACACGCCCACATGAAGTAAAAGTCACCCTCCCTACAGCGGCAACGCCAACTAAGCCTTATCCGCCCATGCCCGATTATGGCAGTGCCATGAGCATGTCGGCGCTAAAACTCATTAGTCGGCCGCTGGAAGAATCCGGCTACCCATTTGAAAAGGCTATCGACGATGACCCCTCCACCTGGTTTAGGACTTCAAGAGATCAATCCTTGTATGTCGGCGCCCATGAATTTGTGCTTTACCTAGGTGAGCGTACCGAGATCACCGGGTTTGATATACAAGGCCGCACCGACAAATGGTGGCAATACGGCCAAGTCAAAGACTTTGAGATCTACATGAGCGATGTCAACGGCGATTGGGGTGAGCCGGCCTACATAGGTCGTCTGTCACACTCTAAAGACAAGCAAGCGGTGCGTTTCGACCCCATTGTCGGCCGTATGCTGCGCTTTAGAGCGCTAAGCCTGCACGACCCTGAAGGCAAAGACACGGCGCAGCCAAACCCCCAGACGCAAAACGGTCCCTACAATGCCATGGAACCGAAAAAGTTTGGCTCTTGGAGTGTCAGCGAGTTTAAGCTCCATCAATATCAACCGCCCAAACACAAACCCAGCAAGCGATATTTGTCTGCGTTAGACGCTGTCGAGTCTAAAGGTAAAGTCAGTAAAAACAGCAGTGTGAGTCTAACCCCAATGGTCATGAATGGCCTTAGCTTTAACAAGGGTTTGGGCGTATACGGTGCGACGACAGTCAACTACTCACTTAACGGTAACTGGCAATTGTTCCGTGCCGATGTCGGAATCGACGATAGTTGTCAAAATCCTGATGGTATGCGCTTTCAGGTGTGGGGCGATGAGCGGATGTTGTTTGACAGCGGTAACATCGTCAAACCTGCGGTAGTCAAACCAGAGTTGGATATCCGTGGCATCAAGCGACTTAGCCTTCGCAGCGTCGATGGTGACGTCGCAGGATGCGGCAATTGGGCCAACGCGATGATAATCGGTTATCCAGATAACACCACTACCCAAGGGAGCCGTCATGAATAATGCCGTCTCATCTTAAGGGGTTGGTCGTGTAAGGTGTTGCCACTGCGCGGTGCTTACTTGCCGGTATGTATCCGGCCCGTAATCAAGCGCCTAAGCATCACCTGATCAACGTTGTCGATGAAAAAGACTGCCAAATCAAACTTGCCGACACCCTCAGTAAAGTTTAAAGACTTCCAAAATAACGCCTTTGTGATAAACTGCTGCGCGTCGCCCTACGGGGAAATTTGACGCGGTCCGACAAGGTAGTCTCAAAGGCGAAGTATCTCGCCTAAGATGTTTAAACTAATGGCCTTATTTGTTTACGGCGTAACAAATGTTATACGCCGCTTTGGGGCCATTTTATTTAACCAGAGTTAATGGATATCATACATGTATAACAATAAATTCAAACTTGCGTTAGTGGCCAGCGCAGTCAGCTTTGCCATCAGCGCCCCTACTGCTTTTGCGCAAGACGCACAATCACTGGACAAATCCATCGAGAAAATTGAAGTCACCGGTTCTCATATCCGTCGTACTGATATGGAAGGTCCGTCACCGGTTGCCTCCATCTCAGCTGATGACATTGAAAAAACCGGTGTAACCGACCTCATCGGACTATTTACTAAGCTGCCAATCTCAGGTCAAGGCACCTTCTCGACTCAAGGCAATAATTCTGACGATACCGCCAACGGTGGTTCCAGTATTTCATTGCGTGGCTTGGGCGCCGATTCGACCCTGATCTTGATCAATGGTCGTCGCGTAGCCGTATCGCCATTTGCCCGTCAAATCGACACGGCGTTTGTTGACATCAACAACATTCCAATTGCCGCCATCAAACGCATCGACATTTTAAAAGACGGTGCGTCTGCGACCTACGGTGCCGATGCCATTGCCGGTGTTATCAACATCATCTTAAAAGATGACTATGAAGGCTTCGAAATTACCGCCAAAGCCAGCGATACCTCAGAAGGCGGCGGTAAAGAGCAAAACCTCAGCATTCTTTGGGGTAACAGCTCGAAAAACGCATCACATACCTTTATCGTCGATTACTTCGACCGCGAAGAAACCCTTTACGGTGACCGTCATTACACTGCCACTGCCAATCAAGCAGCGCGCACCGGTTTACCTGATGCCGGAGATTTCCGCAGTTCTTCAGGTATTCCAGGCACCATCGCATTGGCGTCTAATCCTGGTAACCGCATCATCGATACCTTCGGTAACGACCAATGTGCACCAGAGGATATTGATCTTGCCAACAACCTGTGCCGCTATGACTATGCACCATACATGACTTTGGTGCCGGCAACCGAGCGCGTCAGCGTCAACTACATGGGCAAATATGAACTGAGCGATTCTACCCGCATGTTCACCGAATTCTCGGCCCAAAACAGCAAAACTCTGATCCAAGGCGCCGCCAGCCCAAGCTTTAATGAGCTGTTTATGTCAGGCGACAACCCAAATCATCCGTTTGCCAACGATCCAACCCATGAGTTTTATGGTCAAGACCTCACCATGCGTCGTCGTACTGTTGATATCGGCAACCGTAAAAAATCAGTCAATACCGACTACTATCGCATGATCTTTGGCGCCGAAGGTGAAATCGGTCAATGGGAATGGGAAGCGGCTTACAGCTTCATCAAAAGCAACTCGGTTGAGCGCGGCATTGACGGATTCCCTAACATCGTGCGTGTCCAAGAAGCCATCGACTCCGGTCTTTGGAACCCGTTTGAACCTTCTTCAAACAGCCAAGAAGCCCTTGATTACATTGAAACTCAAACCACCCGTGTCGGTAAATCTACCAACAAGTCGTTCGATTTGACCTTCTCTGGTCCTATTGCCGACCTACCTGCCGGTGAGATGATGTTGGCTTTCGGTGCTGAGCACCGCAAAGAAGCCATTTCTGACAACCCTGACAACCAATACATTCGTGGTGAGATCTTTGGCACCGAAGCAACCGCTGCTGCCGGTGGACGCGACAACACCGCCATCTTCGCCGAATTGGCAGTACCAGCACTCGATACCCTTGAGTTGCAATTTGCCTTGCGTCATGAAGACTACTCAGACTTTGGCACCACCACCGACCCTAAGGTGGCGTTCATCTGGAGTCCGTCTGAGAGTGTTTCTGTCCGTGGTTCATACGGCACCGCATTCCGCGCACCGTCGTTGCATCAAATCGGCTTAGGTGATACCCAAGAGTCACCTAACCTCATCGATAAGGCCCGTTGTGAAGCCGTCGGTAACGTGAACCGTGCCTGTGAACTGCAAGAGTACACCGCCATTATCACCGGTAACCCGGATTTGAACCCTGAAACCTCAACCAGCTTCAACTTAGGGTTGATTTATCAGATCACCGACGATTTGGACTTCTCTGTCGATTACTATGACTATGACATCGAAGATGTCATCTTAAAAGACACCCAAGACAAGTTCGACAAGCAAGGCACCAACTCTGACGTTGTTGTACGTTTGCCATCTGATGATCCGAACGATCCAGGTGAGGTTGTCCTTATCCGCGACCGTTATGAAAACTTAGGCAACATCACCACCACAGGTTTGGACTTCGACTTAGGTTATCGTCTTGAAACCACCATGGGCGCGTTTGATTTCAACTACGTCTTAAACTACGTTATCGACTACGAAGATTACCGTCCTACCGTTGGCGTTTATGCCACCGAGGGTGACTTCACCCATCCTGAGTATCGCTGGACCTTCTCTGGTACTTGGAGCAAAGATGATTGGGCTGCCAACTTCGCCGTCAACTACATTGGTGAATTTGAACAAGACCCTGCCATTCGCGAACGCGCTGACGGCACTTTCTTGCCAAATGTCGATGCGATGACCACAGTCGATACCTCTGTCAGCTACTTGGGTTTCGACAAAATCAGCTTGACCCTAGGCGCCACCAACTTGTTCGACGAAGAACCGCCATTTAGCTACCATGATTTTATGGGTTATGTAAATGACGTTCATTCCGCGCAAGGTCGTTTCGTTTACTTAAAAGCCACCTACTCGTTCTAATTTGATGGCTTAAGATCACTGAAAAAGACCCGCAGGCGAAACCTGCGGGTCTTTTATTTAAAATCAACTAAACGGACACTTAAACGCACCGGGCAATCGTTTTTGCCGGACAAAACTTTCATTTTCCATTCATACATCTGTGTTAAGATGACCCCGCTTTGGCCTGACAACTGCCAACAAACCTGTATCATTTTGATACATTTGGCGCGCATTTATTAACCTTTTATTGCTTGTCAGTGCTATAGCTGTACCCTAGAATGACCAGCAGCGATCAAACCATCGACAATAGATGGACAAATAATAACAAGAGGCCAATTTGATGAGCGTAACCGCCAACACCAAAGTCGTCACCCACTTGCTGTGGTTTTGTGCGACAGTTATCGTAGTTTTCGGCATTTTAGCCCTTTACTACCCCCATATTTTGCAAAATACCATGCCGAGCAGATTGTTTGACCTGCTGCAATACAACTATTGGCTATCTCCGCTAATATTTGCCAGTGGCATTGCCTTAACGGTATTGGCGTTTGGCGTCAACCTTCTTGCTACAAGCCGCTCCCCAATAGAGTTTGCCAAATAACCCGCAAACAGTGAAAGCCTGTTGTCGATTGTACAGGCTTTCGTTTTATGTGCTATGGTTGTTGTAGCAAGCAGGTAATAAATCAATCTTGGGGTGAAATGAAGCGAGTCGGCGCAAACAGACATATCAACATGATCCGCACTTTGGCCGCCGCAATGTTGTTGAGCATCACTACCATCGGCCACTGCGCCAGCAAAGACACAACCGAGCAGCCACGCCAGCAAAGCGGCGAAGAAATTCTTGTCGTAACAGAGATCCTGCCACCATTTCAAATTCTCGACGACAAACAACAGCTCACCGGATTTTCAACCGACATCATAAAAGCCTTATTCAAACTCACCAAAGACACGCCGAAAATTCAGGCCATGGCTTGGCCACGGGCCTATGCCAAAGTGCAAAGCGATAAAAATATAATGATCTACTCATTAGCCTACTCGCCCCAGCGCGCCGACAAATTTCATTGGATTGGCACCCTAGAACACGAAAAAGGCTATCTTTGGGCGCTCAAATCGCGCTTTGAAAAACCCTTCGACAATCTTGAGCAGGCACGACCTTTTTGGATCTCAACCTCACAAAACTCCAACCCCCATGGTTTTCTCACCCGGCATCAGTTTAAAAAGCTCAACGTCGTCAGTTCACCGGCGCAAAACATCGCCATGCTCTTTCGCAACCGCACCCACCTCGCCATTGGTACGGAAATTCCCTTTCGCTATATGGCTCAACAACAAGGCTATGACTTTAAGCAAGTGCGTAAGATGTTAAAAATCGACGAGATAAGCGTTGAGCTGAAGGTCGCTTTTGGCTTGAATACCGATGAACACTTAGTCAAACGCTACCGCCAAGCATTTGCTAAGCTCAAAGACGCAGGCACCATCGATAAAATTCGTCGCCAGTGGGCACTGGAATAAGACAATACGTTCAATAAGGTCTTTGCCGCAGTTTGCCTTGATTCGTTCAATATCCACACAAGCGGTTCAAAATTTTGCATCTGCCTCTTGCAATCGGCGTCAACACAACCCATATTGATGCTTAAATTCATTTGTTCTCAGAGAAAACCATGAGCGAAACCAAGCATTGTAAACTATTGATTTTAGGCTCCGGCCCTGCCGGTTACACTGCGGCTGTCTACGCCGCTCGCGCAAATTTAAACCCAGTATTGGTCACCGGTATGCAACAAGGCGGCCAATTGACCACCACGACTGAGGTTGAAAACTGGCCGGGCGATCCTGATGACCTGACAGGCCCTGCATTGATGGACAGAATGTTAGAACACGCTCAAAAGTTCGATACCGAGATCATTTTCGACCACATCCACACCGTAGACTTTTCTAAACGCCCGTTTACATTGACCGGCGACAGCCATGTCTTCACCTGCGATGCCCTTATCATTGCAACCGGCGCCTCTGCCCAATACCTCGGCTTGCCATCTGAAGAAGCCTTTATGGGCAAAGGTGTATCAGCCTGCGCTACCTGTGACGGCTTTTTCTATCGCAACAAAAAGGTCGCGGTTGTCGGTGGCGGTAATACCGCTGTAGAAGAAGCGTTGTATCTATCGAATATTGCCAGCGAAGTGCACGTTATTCACCGTCGCGACAGCTTCCGCAGTGAGAAAATCCTTTCAGATCGCCTAATGGAAAAAGCCAAAAACGGCAATGTCGTGCTCCATTTGGACCGTACATTAGATGAAGTGCTTGGCGATGAGATGGGTGTTACCGGCATTCGTATCAAAGACACCAAATCCGATGCCACCGAAGAACTAGAACTGATGGGCGTGTTCATTGCCATCGGCCATAAACCCAACACAGCCATCTTCGATGGCCAATTGGAAATGCATGGCGGTTATTTGAAGGTTCAAAGCGGTCTTGAAGGCAACGCGACGCAAACCAGTGTCGAGGGTATTTTCGCTTGTGGCGACGTCATGGATCACATCTATCGTCAAGCAGTCACCTCAGCGGGCACCGGTTGTATGGCCGCTCTAGACGCCGAGCGCTTCTTAGACGCGCAAGAATAAGCAAAGAGAATGACGTGGACGTAAAACCTCCACGTCACTATCCCTAAGAGATTAAATCCCTGTAAGCCCACCAAAGTTGTAAGACCCCGTAAGAACACCATGAGATCTGTGATTTACCAGCTTGACGAGCACGACGTAAGATTCCCCGATGCGAACCTTGCGTTAGACGACCCTGACGGGTTGTTGGCCGTTGGCGGCGACTTACGCCCAGCAAGGCTGCTCAGTGCTTATCGTAGCGGTATTTTTCCTTGGTTTAATCATGCAGAACCCTATGCTTGGTGGAGCCCTGCTATGCGCGGTGTGCTGTTTTTCGACGACTTTATTGTCAATCGCAGTTTCCGCAAGTTTTTAAACAAGTCACGCTATCGCGTTTCGGTCAACACCGCTTTTGCACAAGTCATTCAACATTGCGCCGAAGTCCCTCGCGCAGGCCAAGACGGAACCTGGATCACCGACGAGATGATTGCGGCCTATCAAGCATTACATCAACAAGGCCATGCCCACAGCATAGAAGTTTGGGATGAACAATCACTCGTTGGCGGACTATATGGCGTTGCCGTCGGCAACCTGTTTTGCGGTGAGTCGATGTTTCATTTGGCCCCTTACTGCTCAAAGCTCGCCTATCACACTCTAGTGAACTTGCTTAAAAACCATGGCGGTGACTTCATCGACTGCCAGATGCAAAACGACTTTCTTATCACATTAGGGGTGTCAGAAATTTCTCGTGAACTATACTTAGAGAAGTTGGCCAGTGCGCTTAATCGAAATTTTCATCCTCAGACTTGGCGTCCTAGGTTTATTGTTAACGAATGAACGATGACCGACAACCAAGCTTGACCGAGATAGCGCTAATATTTACAGGAGCTGGATCATAGACTTTTCTAAAGTAACTGTCGGGCTGACACAAGCATTCGATTGCAACTACCTGCCACATAAGAAAGAGCAGCTGTTGGTGATCAGAGACAAGCGTTGCCAAAACGAGTTGGCCTATGAGCAGTTGATGATCAAAGGTTTTCGTCGCTCGGGCGCTGAAATTTATCGCCCCCACTGTCCCGGGTGTCAATCCTGCCATTCAATCCGTATCAACGCAAAGAACTTTCGCCCCAGTCGCAGCCAAAAGCGCGTACAGGCCAAAGCTCAGCGTTTTCGTATCAGTCATTCTTATAGCCCGGAGCCTGGCACCTACGAGCTATACGAGCGCTATATCAACACCCGCCACCGCGACGGCTCAATGTATCCTGCGACGAAAGAGCAGTATGACAACTTTCTATTCTGTCATTGGCTAAACACCCTGTTTTTGAATGTCTGGGATGAAGACAAACTGATTGCCGTTGCGGTGACCGACATCTTGCCTACCACCTTGTCGGCTATCTATACCTTTTATGATCCAGATTACGAAAACTACTCACTGGGCACCTATTGCATCTTAAATCAAATAGCGCTTTGCTCTAGTATCGAGAAAGACTACCTTTACCTCGGTTATCAGATTGAGGGTTGCGACAAGATGAACTATAAAACCAAATACCGTCCTTTCGAGCGACTTGAGCACGGTCACTGGTATCAGTCACAATAAAATGCACATTGTGGGATTTGCAGCAAATTTAACCAGCCTTTGCGCCTGAACCGTGGAAATTGTCGGTGTTTTGCATAAAATTCAAATCATTGCTTTACTTATCGCACGCTTTTGGGCAAACTCTGCCGTGGTTTTTATTGGCGCCTGAAACGGCGTAACAATTGGAGCAAAAACGCTCAGTATAACTTAAGTTTAAATTCAGAGGTTAATCGGTTAATGGCCAAAGAAGACGTCATTGAAATGCAAGGTACGGTATTGGAAACTCTTCCCAATACAATGTTCAGAGTTGAATTGGAAAACGGTCATATCGTGACTGCCCACATCTCTGGCAAAATGCGCAAAAACTACATCCGTATCCTTACCGGCGACAAAGTGACAGTTGAAATGACACCTTATGACCTGTCTAAAGGTCGTATCACTTTCCGCGCACGTTAATAACAATCAGCAACACATCACAACCTGAGTTTTTGTTTGCCTGGAATTGACCGGGCAGACGTAAGACCGGGGCTCATCGTCTTTTTCTTATCAAAACGACAGCTGCAACTGACACCGTTGCAAACTAACGCCATTGAGAGTTGGAAATCGTGAATTGCGGTGGTGGGGAGAGCGCGGCTGGGATAGTGCCGCGCCAAACACTTAGATCAGGAAGTAAAAATCAACTCTGCGCCCATCTGCCAAAGGATCACTGTTGCCCCCATCAAAGTGACCGTTAACACTAAGCCGACAGCGACCATAGCACTGGCAAATAGATAGCCGCGCTCTTTTGGTACGTGCAGCACATCAGGCACACCGATGTACAACAGATACACCGCATAACAAGCCGCAGCGGTGACCAATATGATATCGAGCCACAAGATAGGATAAAAGCCGCATAGACCGGCAACAAACAGTGGCGTACAAGAATAAGCCGCAATACCAAGCCCTCTTGAATAACTACACTCCTCTGCGCGGTAGGTTTTGCTCATCCAGTGCATCATAAAGCCCAAAAACGCAACGCCGCCAAGCATCGCGAGATAAAACAACGCCAACACCTGCATCGCGGAGTCTTCTGTAATGCGAATGACATCACCGCCTAAAGACCAGCCGATTTTTGTCAAACCAAAAAACCAAGCAACCGCAGGTAATGCAGCAACAATCAGAATAAAACTGAGATAGTGTTTTACAATACTGTCGTTGTCATTAGCAATTCTTGCCCACTCGGCATGTGGGTTGATAAATAAACCGAGAATGTGATTCATAATTACCTTTCCTCCAAAACAGAGTATTATTGTTGTTTATTTTGGTTATTGATAATTTGATTATAGTCAGGTTTTGACAAATAGAAGGGGTTTTCTAATAAAAGTTTGTAATAAATTTGTTTTAAATCAAACGTTTTAACTTTTCCGACCACGACTGCTGAATTTTTAAACAAAACCTTCGCTTTACAACAAAATGGCAGAAACAATCGTCCAAACGCCATAACACAGCATCAACACTCCACAGCCGCGACGTACCCATTGATTTTTAAGCACATAAGTCAAAGAGCTCGACATCATGCCGACAGCCATCAGTACAGGTAAAGTGCCAAGTCCAAAGCTCAACATAAACAAACCACCGGCTATCACCGTATTTTGTGTCATTGCAATCGATAGCGCAGAATAGACCAAACCGCAGGGAATACAGCCCCAGCTCAAGCCAGCATATATTCCGGCTTTAGGCGAGAGTTGACTAAGCTTAGTGAGTTTAACAAGCAGCGTGCCGACCACCCGTTCAACATGTCGCAGCCCAAGCCACCAACCGCCGATATAGCATCCACACATGAGCAGCAACACACCGGCAATCACTCGCATCACGAGTTGCGCTTGTGGTAAGCTCTCAAAGGCAAGACTGCCGACCAGCCCGCCAAGTAAACCCAAAATAGTATAACTCAGTATCCTACCTGCGTTTACCTTCGCGACCAAAGCCGCCCGGCTCGACCAATCCGTTGACCCCGCCCCCATGCTAAATGCGCCAATCAAACCACCACACATCGCCAAACAATGGGGCGCAGAAAATAGCCCCATCATCAAGCCCGCAGCAAAAATCAAAGGATCAGACACCGCATTTAAGCCTTATTGTCTGGGTCTTTTGGCTTAATGTCATCGTCAAATAGAATGTCGTGACCATGTTTTTCCAAGTCATCGAACTGTTTGTTGTTAACCGCCCAGATAAATACCAGTACTGCCAGTGCCAGTATGATAAGGCTTATCGGGATCAGCAAAAAGATAATATTCACGAGTCTTGCACTCCCCGATAAAAACTAATACGCCAGGAATTCATCAACACGATAAGCGAAGACAATGACATGCCCAGCGCAGCCAGCCAAGGCGGGATCAGCCCGGCTGCCGCCAATGGCAAGGCACTTAGGTTATAAGCCAGCGCCCAACCGATATTTTGTTTGATGATACTTTTACTTCGATGCGCAATATCAATGGCTTTAACAATTTGCGTTAAGCGCGCCCCCAACATTACCCCGTCGGTTTTCGCCTGTACAAACTCACAAGCATCATGTATTGCAATAGACACATGGGCTTGTTTCAGCGCGGCGGCGTCATTAATGCCATCACCAACCATTAAAATT
This sequence comes from Alteromonadaceae bacterium, assembly GCA_041583135.1. Classification (GTDB taxonomy): domain Bacteria; phylum Pseudomonadota; class Gammaproteobacteria; order Enterobacterales; family Alteromonadaceae; genus JABSOG01. Next base: position 28,533 of record JBFHGJ010000013.1, read on the forward strand.
TTGTGCGATTGGCGCGACAACGCCTTTAAGTAATCAATCTTATCTTCGGGTTTCATGCCCGAACGATGGTTTTCAATCTCTAGCGCCTTGGCAATATTGGCACAATTTTGCTCACCATCGCCCGATACCAAATGAATAGATAACCCCATCGCCTTTAACTGGGCCACCGCTTTTGCCGCATCAGCCCTTGGTGAATCTTTAAACACAAATAGGCCAATGGGCTTACCCTGCTCGACTAAAAACACATTGATGGCATTTTCTACCTGCGCCTTAGCCGTTTGCTCATCAACCCCGGCATACTCGGCATTGCCAAGACGATACAAATGACCACGATAGTATCCTTCGACACCGCCGCCTTGAATAACATTCAGTTGTTCAAACTCAATGGCTTGAGCGGTGCTTTCCGATTCAAGTGCTTTTTCTTGCAGGACCTTGGCCAGTGGATGATTGACCCCCTGCTCCAACTGACTGGCATAATGCAGCAGCCTATCTTCACTGACATCTGCCAGCGCAATGATCTGCCAAAGATCCAACTTGCCGTCGGTTAAAGTACCGGTCTTGTCAAATAATACGGTATCGATTTGTGCCAAGCCGCCGAGCAGCCGCCCGGTTGTGGGCATCAAACCATTGATTAAAAGCGCTTTATTACCAACAGACAAAGCCACAGGCGTTGCCAAAGACAATGCACAGGGACAAGAAACCACCAAAACCGCAAGCACCACCCCTAGGGCCAGTGACGGTTCAGTAAACTCCCAATAAACCCAAGCACTTAATGCGCAAGCAAGCACTATCATGACAAAATAGCCTGCCACCTTGTCCGCCAACATCGCCATCGGCGGTTTGTCTGTCGCCGCACGCTCGGTCAGCCTCACCATATTCGACAGTAAGCTGTTTTCCGGTACGCTGGTCACTTTAAGCTCAAATGGATTTTGCACGTTGACACTACCGGCAAATACACTGTCACCGACGGCTTTACGCAATGGCAAAGATTCGCCAGAAAAAGCGCTCTCATCGATTTGGGTTTGACCTTGGACAATATTGCCATCGGTTGGGATCACCGCGCCGTTTTCAACCAACACGATATCGCCGGGTTTGAGTGCTGAAAGCAGCACGGTTTGCGTACCTTGCCCATCCACCAATAAGGCGTAGTCAGGGAATACAGATACCAATTCATTGGTTGACGCCGCCTGCTGACGTCTAGCATTAAGTTCAATAAAACGACTGGTGAGCAAAAAGAACACAAACATTGCGACCGACTCGAAGTATACCTCGCCTTCAAGCCAAACCGTATTGACCAAACTGGCCACATAGGCAGCGATTATTGCCAGCGATACCGGCAGGTCCATCCCAGCCTTATTGTTTTTAAAGTCCCGCCAAGCACTGACATAAAACATACGGGCCGAATACAACACAACCGGCGTAATAACAATCAGTGACGACCACTGCAACAGCTTTTCAAAGACAGGCTCGATACCTTCAAACGCCCCTGCATACAAGCCGATGGTGAACATCATTACCTGCATGATAGCAATCGCACTGACCCCAATTGCTTTGAGCATTGAGCGTCGTTCTTGCTGATAGAGTGCTTCTTCTACACTGGCGACATAAGGATAAGGCTGATAGCCTAACTCAAAAATGGTGCTGAAAATCTGTTCGAGCTTAACTTCCTTCGGATCAAAACTGACATAACAGCGGTGACTGGCAAAATTGACGTTAACCGATTTGACCCCATCGATACTGCTCAAGTACTTCTCAAGTAACCAGACACAAGCGGCACAACGCACGCCTGAAACGATCAACTCCGCTTCGACGAAGTCATCTATTTGACGGGTGTATTTGGCTTGGTATTCTGGCTGGGCCCATGCCTCGAATTCTCGTTGCGAAGCCGACTGAGCTTTACGGGGTTTTAGTTCTAAGTCTTTGATATCGCAAACATCGCGATACTCATAGTAATGGGTAAGGTCGTTCGCCACTATCAGTTGCGCTGCCGCCACACAGGCAGGACAGCACATCGGACGACTTTTGCCGTCTATCTCTAATCGATAGTCGGCGCCTGCCGGAATAGGCAGTTGGCAATGAAAACAGCTGCCGATACCAGTTGAGAGCGCGGTATCGGCGGTCAAAGGTTTTAACTTGGCGTTCATCACAACCTCTGAGGGATCAATTTTCGGCAGGTATCAGTGTCACACTGCCCTTTAACGGCAGATCTAACCTTCCTTTTAACCGCCAAACCTTGTGCGCATTGCCATCGTCGCCTTTGATCTCTAAGTACCAACGCCCTACCGGCACCTCTTTAAATGAATAAACATACTCACTTTCATTGCCACTGCCGGTAACCTGCGCCAATGCGCCAGCAATATCCTGATCGGAGTCCTTTATATGAAATAGGCTAAAATGCAAAAACGGCTGCGACGGACCGACAAGTTTGATACGCATGGTATCCCCCGACACACTGACGTCGGCTGTCAATCCCAACGACTTGGCCAAGTCATCCTCGGCAAAGCGCTGGTTTATCGCAAGACCTTCTTTATAGTAGTTGTCTTGGATCACATCATTCGGATCATTGCTGACCAAAAAAAGCAAATGGATACCACCGACAACGGCGGTTAACGGCAAACCAATGACCATCCAAACAATAGGATAGCGATACCAAGGTTTGCTTTTGACCTGTTGCTCACTCATATTCTCTTAACAACCTTACTTGCCCGATGGACCAAAAAATCTCGATTTACGCACGGCCTGAACCTGCTCATTGTCTTGACTGACGACGGTGAATTCAATATCCGCCGACATACCTTGCATTCTCACCGGGTCAATGGTGACCACCACAGGTAACGTCAATACCTCACCCGGTCCCACTTCAATGCGTTGACCTTTTTCTATTGCCAATCCACGAATGCCTTCGACGCTAACGGTCATGGTATGAGGATTGTTGTCTTTGTTGGCAATTTTAAGGGTATAGTTGTTTTGGATCATACCATCGTCGCGCTTAACGTATAATGCACTACGATCGCGAATAACATCTAGGGTCATCGAATCGGTAGAGACCAACGCAATAGAAAACGCCATCACCATGATAAATGCTGCCAAGCCATAACCGATAAGCTTTGGCCTGAGCATCTTGGTGTGACCACCTTCCTGCTTAGCTTCGGTGGTATAACTGATAAGTCCCGGCTCGTAATTCATCTTTTTCATCACGTCATCACAGGCATCGATACATAAGGCGCAGTTGATGCACTGATATTGCAAGCCGTCACGAATATCGATGCCCGTGGGGCAGACCTGCACACATAAATTACAATCGATACAATCTCCCAACCCCATTTCTTTCGGGTCTTGGGCACGACGTCTTGGACCACGGCTCTCGCCACGTTTTTCGTCATAGGCGACAATCAGGGTATGTTTGTCGAACATCGCCGATTGGAAACGGGCATAAGGACACATATGCGTACACACCTGCTCGCGCATCCAGCCGGCGTTTATATAGGTGGCTAGGGTGAAAAAGGTGATCCATGCGGCCCCCACCGTCGCAACTTCAAAATTGAACAAGTCCACGGTCATTTCGCGAATGCCGTAGAAATAACCGATAAAAGTAAAACCGGTGACAAAAGCAAAGCCGAGCCACATGATGTGTTTGGCGGTTTTACGATATATTTTCCGCGCTGTCCACGGCGCTTTATCCAGGCTGATCCGCTGATTGCGCGAACCTTCAGTGAGCTGCTCGGCCCACATAAATATTGCTGTCCATACCGTCTGCGGACAGGTATAGCCACACCACACCCGGCCAAGCCAAGTGGTAACAAAAAACAATAGGAAAGCGGCGATGATTAATGCCCACGCCAATAGCACAAAATCTTGTGGCCAGAATGTCAGCCATAAAATATGAAACTTGCGCGCCGGCAAGTCGAAAAAAACAGCCTGTCGGCCGTCGAGGTTTAACCATGGGAGTAAAAAATAGCCGAGTAACAATGGCCATCCGGTGTAGAGTCTGACCTTTTGAAAAAAGCCGGTCTGAGCTCTTGTGTAAATTTTTTCTCTTTTTTCGTAGAGGTTATATTTCTTCGGCTCCTCAATGTTGACTACATCAATCGCCTCTTCAATTTTTTTACCGCTGGAATGCTCTTTATCGTTGCCTGCGCTCATAACACCCTACTTTAATTTATGCCAATAAAAATCGGCACTTCCCTGTACCGATAGTTGTTTCACTCAATTACTTAGCAGTGAGGCTGTAGATATAACCTGCAAGAATATGCACCTTATCTTCGCCTAAACGGTCTTTAAACGATGGCATAACACCGTTACGACCTTTTGCGATAGTCTTTTCAATTTCGCTACGGTCGCCGCCATATAACCAAACGTTGTTGGTCAAATCCGGCGCGCCAATGGCTGGGTTACCTTTAGCATCCATACCGTGACAGGCGAAACAGGTTCCGTTGAACAACGCTTTACCGCGTTCAACTTCTTTGGCATCTTGCTCTACGCCATTTAACGACACCACGTAAGACAGAATATCCCAGACCTGCTCCTCACTAAACTGCGCTTCGTGCGCTGGCATCGCAGCGATGCGACCGTTCATGATAGTCTGTTTGATGGTTTCACCTTCACCACCCCACAACCAAACATCGTCACGCAAGTTTGGAAAACCCGGATAACCGGTAGCGGTAGAACCATGACAAATCGCACAGTTTTGCGAGAACAGGCGCTGACCGATCTTCATCGCGTCGGCGTTGTCTTTAAGTTCTTCAACCGGAATCGATTTGAACTTAGCAAAATAAGGCGCGTATTTTTCATCAAACGCTTTTTGGTCAGCGGCCAATTCGCCGGCAGACGTCCAACCGCCAATACCTTTCCAATTACCAAGGCTTGGGTAGTAAACAATGTAACCCAACGCAAAGATAACCAAGATGACAAACTTCCAGAACCACCAAGCCGGCAACGGATTGTCATATTCTTCAATACCATCATAGGCGTGACCCAACGTCTCACCCGGTTTTTTATCGGTTTTGCGGTTGGCCAAAAGTACCCAAACATAGCCGGCGATAGACCCAAGGGTCAAAACCGTAATAAATAAACTCCAAAAACTGCTCATGAATTTTGCTCCCCTTTGATCGTTTCTTTTTTCGCAGTGTGGGCGTCATCAGACTCATGACCGAATGGCAAGTGCGCCGCTTCATCAAAGTCCTTTTTGCGTCGAGGACTAAAGGCCCACCAAAACACTGCCAACAGGGCAATGAAACAGGTCACCGTAGAAAGTGACCGCCAATCGGTGATATCCATTAGCGACGCTCCTTGATGAGCAAACCCAACTGTTGTAGATAGGCAATCAAAGCTTCACCTTCGTACATACCCGCTACCTTCTTACCGGCATTGGCAATATCTTCGTCGGTGTAAGGCACGCCAACCATGCGCAGTGCGGCCATCTTCTTGCCGGTGTCTTTACCGTCAAGTTTGTTTTCAAACAACCAAGGGAAGCCCGGCATGTTTGACTCTGGCACCACTGAACGTGGGTCGATTAAATGCGCACGATGCCAGTCGTCTGAATAGCGCTTACCAACACGGGCCAAGTCAGGACCAGTACGCTTAGAACCCCACAAATGTGGATGGTTATAAACAGACTCACCGGCAACCGAGTAGTGACCGTAACGCTCAACTTCTGCGCGCAAAGGACGGATCATCTGTGAGTGACAGGCGTTACAACCTTCACGGATATAGATATCGCGGCCTTCAAGAGCAACCTCATCCAAAGGTTTCAAACCTTTAATCGGCTTTGTGGTTGTGTCTTGGAAAAACAAAGGCACAATCTCAACCAAACCACCGATGGAAATAGCCAAAACAGCCAAAACCACCATCAGGCCCATACGGGTTTCGATTAAATCATGGTTCATGCCAAAGCCTCCTTCTGAGCATTCTTACGGGCATCTTGTTCTTTTGCCATTTGAGCAGTCTTTAATACGTTGTAAGCCATAATCAACATACCGCTTAAGAAAATGACGCCGCCGATGAAACGAACCACGTAACCCGGGCCCGAGGCAACTAAGGCTTCAACGAATGAATAAGTCAACGTACCGTCAGCGTTGGTCGCACGCCACATCAAGCCTTGGATCAAACCGTTAACCCACATAGAGGCGATGTACAATACGGTACCGATGGTTGACATCCAAAAATGCAAGTCAATCAAACGAGTGGAGTACATTTCACCTTGTTTGCGACCGAACATGATTGGGATCAAGTGATACATACAACCGATAGAGATCATCGCAACCCAACCCAACGCACCAGCGTGAACATGACCAATGGTCCAATCGGTGTAGTGAGACAAGGCATTAACCGATTTAATCGCCATCATTGGACCTTCAAACGTTGACATACCGTAAAAAGACAAAGAAACGATTAAGAATTTTAAGATAGGATCGGTGCGCAGTTTTTCCCATGCACCCGACAAAGTCATGATACCGTTGATCATACCACCCCAAGAAGGTGCTAACAGAATCAAAGACATCAACATACCCAAAGACTGAACCCAGTCAGGCAGCGCAGTGTAATGCAAGTGGTGAGGACCGGCCCAAATGTAGATGGCGATCAGCGTCCAAAAGTGAACAATAGACAAACGATAAGAATAAACCGGACGGTCGGCTTGTTTTGGCACGAAGTAATACATCATACCCAAAAACGCAGCGGTCAAATAAAAGCCTACAGCGTTATGACCATACCACCACTGTACCATAGCGTCGATTGCACCGGCGTAAACCGAGTATGACTTAAACATGGTCACTGGTACTGCCAATGAGTTAAAGATGTGCAAAACCGCTACGGTCAAAATAAACGAAATGAAGAACCAGTTGGCAACATATATATGGTTTGACTTACGCTTGGCAACCGTGCCTAAGAACAAAACTGCATAGGCAACCCAAACAACCGTGATCAAAAGGTCGATTGGCCATTCAAGCTCAGCGTATTCTTTTGACGAGGTTAAACCCATCGGCAACGTGATCACAGCACTTAAGATCACCGCTTGCCAACCCCAAAAGACAAAACTGGCAAGCTTGTCTGAAATCAACGGGGTTTGACAGGTTCTTTGCACGATGTACAAAGACGTGGCAAACAACGCACTGCCCCCAAACGCAAAGATAACCGCATTGGTATGCAATGGACGTAAACGTCCGAAGCTCAACCAAGCAGTATCGAAGTTAAGCGCCGGCCACACCAGTTGCGCGGCGAGAAATACGCCGACAGCCATGCCGATAATGCCCCAAACGACGGTCATTATGGCGAACTGGCGAACGACTTTGTAGTTGTATTGTGGATGTTGAAAACTTGATGACATTTTATTACCAGTTTCGTTAAATATTGTTTAGTTTCGGATTACCCCTTAAACCAGCCCGACTGCTACCGGTCCAAATTGAGTACCCACCACCTTATTATGCCTATGCACAGTAAGTTACTATGGCTCAAGATTTGAGCAAATGCATAATTGTGTGCCGGAAATATCCGACTTTCCTGTGTTACTGTCGTCCTTTGCTTCCTGACGCTAATCCTTTTGGGTGTTACTCTTGCTGCTGTTAACCGATACGCAAAAAGAGCGACTTCTTATAACTCAAAAGAGTGATATATCATCAGCCAAAAGCGTTATTTCTCAGGCGCTTGGAATTCTAAAAGTAAATTCGCAAACCATGTTGACTTGGATCAAGTTTTACCGAGTCACCGCTTAGCGCCGCAAACAATGGCAGTATTACGCACGGCGCATTATACTGATTAAAAAGGACTTTTAAATACATGTTTACGGAAAAAGCCGCTAAATTTACATTAAAAATACTATTGGCTTCGGGCGATTGTTTATTAAAAACGCTATTTTAGTTTTTTAAATAACAATAGGTAGTAACACATCTTAAAATCAGCCAACAATGACCAAAATGGGTAGTCGAATGTCGCCGGCTTGTTACGCTCGATAAACGCATGAGATACCCAAGCAAAGCCATAGCCGCACAGCGGTAAAAATAACCAAAACACCCAGCTCTCAGTAAAACCTAGAACAATCAGGGGAATAAGTCCAATGGTGCCTGTCAAATGCATGTATTGTGTCAACGGATGGGCGTGCTGCTCAAGGTAATGGGGCCAGAACTCATCGAATGTGTTAAATTTTGGGGTCATATCTTGGCCCTTTATGGATTAGTTTAACTAATGAATAGCATCAACAGAAGTAATGCCGTTTTTACCTTCTAACATTTCCGCTTAGCCCGCATATAGGCTAAGTCAAGTTATCTTAAGCGTGCCATAGTTTTCAACGGAAATAGTCTCGACTCATCGACGGCAACGCTTCACCCATTCAATTGTGCCAGAGCCTGAGCCTGTGGCAAACAACATTAGCATAGTGTAATAACTTATACCTAAAAAAACCGTTGCATTTCGCCGCTATTCGTTTTAAGTTAGAAAAGTCGTCAGAAATTGACGCAAATTGTTACAACTGGTCTGACAATATCAGGCACACAAATTTAAAGTAAATCACACAGGTAAAGGCAACAATGTCATTTAAACTTACAACTTTCTCTTTTCATCACCATCATCACCAGAGATAGCCTGTAGGTTTATTTCCTGGAGGCTATTGCATTGGCAACTCCTCCAGGTGGTAAAGAATTTTGCATTAAAGCCCCGGAGGAAAACCTCCGGGGCTTTTTTCGTTAATGGAGCATAGAAAATGATTGATAACAACAGATTACGAATCGCAATGCAAAAATCAGGACGGCTAAGCAATGAGACCCAAAAGCTGCTCAAAAGCTGCGGCCTGAAGATCAACCTGCGTGAACAAAGGCTGATAGCTCACGTTGAGAATATGGATATCGACATCTTAAGAGTAAGAGATGACGATATTCCCGGCCTCATCATGGACGGTGTTTGTGACCTGGGTATCGTCGGTGAAAACGTGCTTGACGAGCTTAGACTCGAACGTGAAGCAACCGGCAAACAGCCCAGTGACTATGAAGTATTGAAAAAGCTGGATTTTGGCCAATGCCGTTTATCTATCGCAGTATTCCAAGAGCAAGACTACCAAGGCATTGCAGACTTGGCCGGTAAACGCATCGCCACCACCTATCCTTTACTGCTGACACGTTACCTCAAAGAGCAAGGGATCGATGCCAAGGTCGTGACATTGAAAGGCTCGGTTGAAGTTGCCCCTCGCGCCGGACTTGCCGATGCCATATGCGACTTGGTTTCCACCGGTGCAACATTGGAAGCCAACGGACTTAAAGAAGTACAAGTCATCTACCGCTCTACCGCCGTGCTGATCCGTAAAAAGGCGCTAAGTGAACCGAGTAAGAACACCATCATCAACACCCTGATGCCTCGTATCAACGGCATGATGCAAGCCAAAGAAAGCAAATACATCATGCTGCACGCGCCAAAGGCGACGCTTGAAGAAGTGATTGAGCTACTGCCGGGTAAAGAAAACCCAACCATTTTGCCGTTGGCGCAAAACCAAGAAGTGGTCGCAGTGCACATGGTCAGCAGTGAAACCCTGTTCTGGGAAACCATGGAGCAACTTAAAGCCCTTGGTGCCAGCTCTATCTTAGTCTTGCCGATTGAAAAGATGATGGAATAACACACATGAGCACAGCAAAAACCTACAAATGGCAAGACTTGAGCGCTTCTTCACAAGCACAAGTGCTCAGCCGCCCGGTATATAGCGTCGATGATGCGCTTAAAACCACAGTGACCGCCATACTTGACGAGGTCAAACAAAATGGCGACAGCGCGCTTATAGCGTACGCCAAACAGTTCGACAACGCCGAGCTTAACCGCCTAAGTCTCAATAAAGCCGCACTTGCACGGCTATCGGCCGAGCTGCCACAAAAGGTGAAAGCCGCCATTGATTGCGCCTATCGGCAGATTAGCCGCTTTCATCAGGCACAAGCCGTTGCTGATATTCGCCTAGAGACCGCACCGGGCGTCAATTGCCAAATGAAAACCCGAGCCATCGGCAAAATCGGCTTATACATTCCCGGCGGTACAGCACCTTTACCTTCAACCGTATTGATGCTGGGCATTCCCTCGCAAATTGCCGGTAACGCGGTTCGCGTGCTGTGTACTCCGCCAAACAGTGAAGGGAAAATTCATCCGGCAATTGCCTACGCAGCCTTAACCTGTGGCATAGAGGAAGTCATATTGGCCGGTGGCGCACAAGCCATAGGCGCCATGGCTTATGGCACGAAAACCGTTGCTAAGGTCGATAAAATCTTCGGTCCCGGTAACGCCTTTGTCACCATGGCCAAACAGCTGGTCAGCAACGCCAACCCGGCAACCGCCATAGATATGCCCGCAGGCCCATCGGAAGTGATGGTCATTGCCGATGCCAATGCCAATGCCGAATTCATCGCCGCTGACTTACTATCGCAGGCTGAGCACGGCGCCGACTCACAAGTGCTGCTGCTGTGCAACAGCAGTGATAAAATTGCTCAGGTGAATGACGCCTTAGCGCGCCAACTGGCACAATTACCAAGACAAGCAATCGCCGCCAAAGCCCTTGAAAACAGCGCCCTAATACAGACCACGTCTGTTGCACAGTCAATAAAGATAGCCAATGACTACGCCCCTGAGCACCTAATCATTCAGACCGACAGCGCAGATGAGGTGGTAGACAAAATCGTAAACGCCGCATCTATCTTTGTTGGCCCTTGGTCGCCGGAATCGGCGGGCGATTACGCCAGCGGCACCAATCACGTTTTACCAACCTATGGCTATGGTCGCGCCTTGAGCAGCCTCGGTCTTGCCGATTTTACCAAGCGTTACACCATACAGACCTTATCTCGCGCCGGTCTCGAAGGAATTGGCCAGGCCATTATCGATTTGGCTCAGGCAGAAGGCTTAGATGCCCACGCCAACGCCGTTGCCGTTCGCTTACAGGAGACACAGCCATGAGCTTAATTGACACCATTACGCCCAAGTATATTAAAGACTTGGTGCCTTATTCATCGGCCAAGCGCGAACTGTTCAACCAAGAGGTGGCCAGCAACGCATTGTGGCTCAACGCCAATGAAAGCCCTTATGACTTGGGCGAGAACCGTTTTAACCGTTACCCGGATTTTCAGTCGGACAATCTCATTGAAGCGTACGCCACCTATGCTGGCGTCAGCGCCGAACAGGTTTTAGCCAGCAGAGGCGCCGACGAAGCCATTGAACTGTTGGTGCGCACCTTTTGCTTGCCCGGCGAAGATTCAATCGTAATAAACCCGCCAACTTATGGCATGTATAAAATTTGCGCCGATACTTTTAACGTCAATACCATTAAGGTTGAGCTAAACAGTGACTACCAGCTTGATGTCGATGCCATCATCGCGCAAAAGCAAAGTGCCCAAGTGAAACTGGTGTTCATCTGCTCGCCTAACAACCCAACCGGCGGGCTAATGGCCAGAGACTCGATAATCGCAGTGCTTGAAGCCTATAAAAACAGTGCCTTGGTTGTGCTTGATGAAGCCTATATAGAGTTTTGCCCTGAAGGCACCGTGACCGATTTGTTGTCACAGTACGAAAACCTTGTTGTGCTGCGAACCCTATCCAAAGCCTTTGCCCTTGCCGGAATTCGCTGTGGTTTTACTCTAGCAAGCAAAGCCATCATCGATATGATGAAAAAGGTGATCGCGCCCTACCCTATTCCTGCGCCAGTAGAACAGTTAGCGGTCAATGCGTTGAGCAAACAAGGCATTGATAATATGCGTTCGCAAGTAGCCACCCTTAACGAGCAAAAACAAGCGTTGACCGACGCCCTTGAAACAATTGATTGTGTAGAGCGACAACTTAGCAGTGACACCAACTTTGTTTTGGCTAAGCTTAAAGGCAAAACCCAAGTGTTAGAAACGATGAAAGCCAACGGCATTTACTTACGCGACCAATCTGCCCAACCGGGGCTTGAAGACAACATTCGAATTACCATCGGCACCGCTGAACAAATGGCGGCAGTATTAGACATATTAAAGGGGCAAAGCGCATGAGCCAATCCGCCATCTTATTTATCGACCGCGACGGCACCTTAGTAGAAGAGCCGCCAATCGACAAACAGCTCGACAGCTTGGAGAAGCTGGTGTTTGAACCCATGGTCATTCCGGTATTAACCGCATTGCAAAACGCAGGTTACCAACTGGTGATGGTGTCAAATCAAGACGGCTTAGGCACAGATTCGTTCCCGCAGGCCGATTTTGACCTGCCTCACGATAAAATGATGCAACTGTTTAGCTCTCAGGGCGTCAATTTTGCAGACGTGCTGATCTGCCCGCACTTTGATGCCGACAACTGCTCATGCCGCAAACCCAAATTGGGCTTGGTCAAAGACTATCTGCAACAAGGTAAAGTGGACTTTAAAAACAGCTTTGTTATCGGCGACCGACAAACCGACATTGATCTGGCGCAAAACATGGGTATTGAAGGTATACGCTATGACAGAGAAACCCTTAACTGGCCTGCCATCGCCAAACAGCTGCTTGGCAACAACAGACAGGCAACAGTGAGCCGTAACACCTCAGAAACCCAAATCTCGGTCACCATCGATTTAGACGACAACAAAAAGTCGGATATCGACACCGGCATCGGCTTTTTTGACCACATGCTCGACCAAATTGCCACCCACGGCGGCTTTTATATGAACTGTAAAGTCTCTGGCGACTTGCACATTGACGACCACCACAGCGTTGAAGACACCGCCCTTGCGTTAGGCCAAGCCCTTAAGCAAGCCTTGGGTAACAAACGTGGCATCAACCGCTTTGGTTTTGTCTTACCCATGGATGAGTGTCGCGCCGAATGTACGTTAGACTTATCTGGCCGCGCCTATTTGGTGTTTGATGCCGATTTACCACTGATGCAATTGGGCACGATGAACACCGAAATGGTGCCGCACTTTTTCCGCTCCCTAAGCGATGCCCTTGCCTGCACCTTACACCTTAAAACCGAAGGCGATAACACCCATCACAAGGTTGAAAGCCTATTCAAAGTGTTTGGCCGCGCGCTACGACAAGCAGTAAAAATTGAAGGTAACGACCTGCCAAGCTCAAAGGGGGTGTTGTAAATGAACGTGATAGTCGATACCGGCTGCGCCAACCTCACCTCACTTAAGTTTGCAATTGAACGCTTAGGCGCTGCCATCACCATTAGCGCCGACAAAAGCGTGATCAATAGCGCCGATAGAGTGTTATTGCCCGGCGTAGGCACAGCCAAACACGCGATGCAAAACTTAAATGCGCTCGATTTGGTCACCACCATCAAAGCCCTAGAACAGCCGGTGCTCGGCATTTGTTTGGGTATGCAGTTGATGTGTAATTCGTCAAAAGAAGGTGTTGACGGTGAAGTAGTTGATTGCCTTGGCATTATTCCAACAGACATCATTACCTTGTGCCAAGATAAAGCCAACCCACTGCGCACGCCGCACATGGGCTGGAATACCTTAGCAACAGTATCAAGCCACCCATTATTTAACGGCATAAAGCCAGAGGACTATTTTTACTATGTGCATAGCTTTGGCGCGCCGGTAAGTGAATACACCTTAGCAAGTTGCCATTACGGCGCTTATGTAGACCCAGCCAAAGGCGGTGAAGGCGTTAATTTCTCCGCGGCCCTTGGCAACAAGAACTTTTGCGGCGTGCAATTTCACCCAGAGCGCTCAGGCAAAATCGGCGCCAAGCTACTGAATAACTTTTTGGAGATAAAGCCATGATCATTCCAGCGATAGACTTAATTGGCGGGCAAACCGTCAGGCTCTTTCAGGGCGATTATGGCAAGCAAACCAGCTATAGCAAAACGCCGCTGGAGATCAAAGCCAGCTACTTTGACCAAGGTGCGCAAATTCTTCACTTGGTAGATTTAGACGGTGCCAAAGATGCCTCAAAACGTCAGCTCGAACTTTTAAAAAGCCTGATCGACCAAGACAATGGCAACATGCTGATCCAGGTTGGCGGCGGCGTACGCAGCAAACAAGATGTTGAAAACCTGCTCGCCATCGGTGCCGACCGCGTGGTTATTGGTTCATTGGCAATTAAAGAGCCAGAAACCGTAAAGGGCTGGATTGAAACCTTTGGCAACGACAAAATCGTGTTGGCGCTGGATATCAATATCGATAGCGACGGCAATAAAAACCTGCCCACCCATGGCTGGATAGAATCAAGCGGCGTCACCTTAGAAAGCCTGCTGGCACAATATCAAGACGTGCAGGTAAAACACGTTCTTTGCACTGACATTAGCAAAGATGGCACCTTATCAGGCTCAAACGTCGCGCTATATCAAGAATTGGTTACTGCCTACCCTGAAATCGACTGGCAGGCATCTGGCGGTATTGGTTCACTTGATGATATCAGAGCGCTTAAACCCACCAAGGTTGCAGGCGTGATCTTAGGCAAAGCCCTGCTCGATGGTAAATTCACGCTTAAGGAGGCCATTCAATGCTGGCAAGACGCATAATTCCCTGTTTAGATGTTCGTGACGGCCAAGTAGTCAAAGGGGTGCAGTTTCGCAATCACGAGATCATCGGTGACATCGTACCGCTGGCGGCCAAATATGCCGAACAAGGCGCTGATGAATTGGTGTTTTACGACATTACTGCCAGCTCAGATAATCGCGTGGTCGATAAGTCATGGGTGAGCCGTATTGCCGAGGTTATCGACATTCCATTTTGCGTTGCCGGTGGCATTAAAAACGCCGAGCAGGCACAGCGCATTTTAGAAATGGGTGCCGATAAGATCTCAATCAACTCACCTGCGTTATCAGACCCAACACTTATCAGCCGCTTGGCCGAGCAGTTTGGTATTCAGTGTATAGTGGTCGGCATCGACAGCTACTTTTGCAAAGAGACCGGACAATACCAAGTTCACCAGTTTACCGGCGATGAAAAGACCGTACAAAAAACCCAATGGCAAACCTTTGACTGGATACAAGAGGTGCAAAAACGCGGCGCTGGCGAAATTGTGCTCAACTGCATGAACAAAGACGGCGTAAGAGATGGCTACGATATTGAACAGCTCAGTCAGGCCCGTGCAGTTTGCAGCGTGCCGTTAATTGCCTCTGGCGGCGCCGGTGAAATGCACCACTTTAAAGATGTATTTGAACAGGCTGATGTCGATGGCGCACTGGCCGCCAGCGTGTTTCACAAAAACATCTTTGATGTGCCATCACTCAAACACTACTTAAACCAACAAAACGTCGAGGTACGCCTGTGAACGTCAACAAAAACAACTATACCGAGCTTGCCTGGGACAAAATGGACGGACTCATTCCAGTCGTGGTGCAGCACCAGTTTTCAGGCTTAGTCCTGATGCAAGGTTATATGAGCCAAGAGGCGATTGAGAAAACCTTTGATAGCGGTTTGGTCACCTTTTACAGCCGTTCAAAACAGCGGCTGTGGACCAAAGGTGAAGCGTCGGGCAATCACCTAAAACTCATCAGCCTCGCAGCCGATTGCGACAGCGACTGTCTAATTGCGATGGCAGAGCCTGTTGGCCCAACCTGCCACCTCGGCACCGATAGCTGCTGGGCAAACGATGCCAAATCGGATTTAAGCTTTATTGCCGAGCTAGAAGAAGTGATCAAATCTCGCAAAGGCCAAGACCCAACAACCAGCTACACCGCGTCGCTCTATGACAAAGGCATCAAGCGCATCGCCCAAAAGGTAGGTGAAGAAGGTGTTGAAACCGCCCTCGCTGCCGCCACCGGCGATATAGAAGAGTTAAAAAACGAATCCGCCGACCTACTCTACCACCTGCTGGTACTGCTCCAGTCCTGTGATTTAGAATTAAACGACGTGATTAAGGTGCTTAAAAACAGGCATAAATAAAACCAAACCAGAACAAACCACCTATACCCACAACACTAAACGGGGTCGGAGTGTTTGATATTGGTGAACGCTCGCGTTCCCGTTATCAAACACTCTGACCCCATCTACGAAGAGCCCCAACACCAAGCTAGAATCAACCTCCGCTACAACCCAACACCAAGCACAAATCATCCACCTCTATCCACAACACCAAACGGGGCTGGAGTGTTTGATATTGGTGAACGCTCGCGTTCCCGTTATCAAACACTCCGGCCCCAGCTACGAAGAGCCCCAACGCCAAGCTCGAATAGACCTCCACTACAACCCAACACCAAGCTCGAATCTACCTCCGCTACAACCTCAACACCAAGCTCGAATCAACCTCCGCTACAACCCATCACCAAGCACAAATCAACCACCAACCCCAACATACACAGGATCAACCCCCTTTAATACCCAATCTGCCCAATCCCAAAGCGGCTCCATCACCTTCGGCCAATGCATCAATACCCAACCTAAACCAACAACAATTGCCGCAAATATTGCCAAGGTCAAAGCGCCGCCTGCTCTGCACTTTTTCGGGAAAATATAAAATGCAGATCTTAAAAGACCAACAGATCCCATTACCAATCATTTTTTTCATCGTCATGCTCAGACGTCTTCACCCCGTAGTCAGGGCATTTATGCCCGCAAGAACCATCGACGGCAGCCCAATCATGCGCCCATAAATGGGCTAACTACAACAAAACGCGCCTTTTATGGCATTTATGCCCGCAAACCCTCGATTAATCGCCCGACCATGCGCCTATAAATAGGCTAACTACGGGCATCAATTGAATTAAATCACCATGATATTTGACCAAAACTTATTGTGGTCAATAATTAACCTTATGAATAACTTCCCTAAAAGGTGTGTTAATGCTCAATGTTGAGCTGGTCAGTCAGCGCAGCGATGAGGTGGTTGTGCTCGAATTCAACGCCTTTACCTTTGCTGGCGGTGAGCAGCATATTCGCTTTAAACCAAGCCATTTTGTGCCTGACTCCATCAAAGTTTTTACACGACTAAACAACAGCGATGACATTTTACAACTGCTGATGGCCATTGATGCGCTAAAAGCACAATTTGCCAATGTACCGTTATATTTGACTGCTCCATATCTGCCCTATGCGCGACAAGACCGGCGCTGTTATCCGGGCGAAGCATTTGGTTTAAAGGTGATGGCTGAGCTATTAAATGCTCTTAACTGCGCGCAGATCACTTTATTTGATGTGCATAGCCCTGTTGCCTTTGAGCATATTAACAATCTGGTCAGTATCAGCGCCGTCGATATCATTACCAACCAATCTAAGTTAACCAATTTATTACGCAGCGAGCAGCTTGTTGCCGTAGCGCCAGATAAAGGTGCTCAAGGCATTGTTTTGGCATTGGTCGAAAGGCTTGGATTGAGACAATATGTCCTTGGCAATAAAACCCGCGCGGCCGTTAATGGTGAGGTGTTAGAAGTGGCCTTTAGCGGCGACGTTTTGGGCAAAAACTTGCTTATCGTCGATGATATTTGCGACGGCGGCAGAACCTTTATCGAAGCAGCCAAAGCGTTAAAGTCAATGGGCGCCAAATCTGTCTCTTTGTATATCACCCATGGCATATTCTCCGCTGGTTTAGCACCATTTGTTGGCCTTGTAGAGCACATATACACCACAAATACAATCTGCGAGCAATATTCACTCACGTTACCACAAGGCGTAACGCTGGAGGTGTTTGATGTGACCCATATGGCATAGCACCGGCAATTGCTCCTGCATTACCTTCACCTCGTAGTCAGGGCATTTATGCCCGCAAACCCTCGATTAACCGCCCGAACATGCGCCTATAAATAGGCTAACTACAGCCGTAAGCTACGGCCATCGCTTCGCGATGGCGAATCTGGTTAATCGCCTTGGGGCAATTCAAAATATTGATAAAACACCTTGTATAGCTCGGCACCTTGCAACAGCGCGCTAGAGGCGTTGTGCAGTATTGGAATGGCGTCACCGGGTAAAGTTACCGTGGTGAGCACATCATCTTCGCCATATTTGTCGATGTTTAAAAACCTTGCCAAAGGTTCGCCTGCCGGGAGCACTTCGCCAAAGGGCGCTTTATACTCCACCAGCCCGCCTTTGGGTGCATAAACGATTTTGTAGTCTTTTAAATAGCAGCCATAACGCGTCATATTCAAAGGCTTATAGTGACAGCCACTTAACACGTTCATATGGCTTAAATAGCTCATCAGGCTGTCGCAATCATGCTCGGCGGCTTCAAGATCGATCATTTCCTCAGAGCCAAGCTCTACGGTATATGATTGCTGCATGACCTCTAGCTGTCGGCCTTTTTCAGCAAAGGCGTTTGAAAGTGTCCACCAAGGTACAAAACACGCCTCATCTAAGGCGCCGTCAAATTCGTTGGGAATAAGCAGCACATGGGGAATATTAAAGTAGCTCGCCTGCGCTTTGGCATACTCCGGCACATACAAATGTTTGCTCGACTCGGGGCCGGTGTGTAAATCGAGCACTATGTCGGCCTCAAGTGCCATTTGTTGTAGACTGTAGCACAATCTACGGGCGGTACTTAGGCCAAATGGATTGGCCATCGCCGTTTTAAGCGACTCTCTTAATTTGGCACGAAAGCGGGTTTTAATGTCTTGTTCACTGGCGTCGATATTACGACCGACAAATTCGTCCAAAAACGACAGATCACAATGATACATGCGGTTCCAGTTTACGCCGGTTACCGGGTCAAAGCGGCCATAGGTATAGTCGCCGGATTTTTGATTTAAACCAATCGGGTTGGCTTGCGGCACTATGGTCATCTCGCCGCATATTTCAATTTGCGAGAGCCGTTCAAGTAGCTGATAAATAACCGCATTACCTTGTAACTCCGCGCCATGAAGATTGGCCTGAATATACACCTTAGGTCCGGGGTTAACACCTTTGACTTTAAATATGGTGATCTTGTGATCATGCCCACTAATGGCCTCGCCAACACTGATCTGTTGCTTTTGAATAACCGACATGCCCTACTCCTACCTTAACCAACTCGAAGCGTCTTGCGCTTCACGTAATACTTCAATTTGCCCTTGGTAAACCACCGCCTCACCGGGCAACGTATGACACAGAAAAAACGGCATACTTTCAGTGAAACCATAGGCCCCGCATTGTGAAAAGATCAGATGGTCGTTTGCCCCGATATCCGCCGGTAAATCAAACACCCCGAGTTTATCCAGCCCTGTACATAGCGGGCCGTAAACGGCCTGTTCAATAAGTGCAGCGTCACTTTGCCGCTTAAGTGTGGCAGGAAATGCCTGACCTGCAATAGCCGGACGCATTAAATGATTCACCCCACCGGCCATGATCAATTGATGCTGACCACTGTTGTGTTTTTGCTCAACCACTGGACACACGTAGTAGCCGAATTGGCCGATGGCATAGCGTCCTAGTTCCATCCACAAAGACCTCGCATAGGTTTTCGATTTCGCTTGCGCAAGTGCCGTTTCAACATCACGCCAATCAAGGGCTTGGCTTTCGTCGTCATACGCAATACCAAGGCCGCCGCCTAAGTCCAGCACTTGATAATCCAGCCCTAATTTGTCGGCAAGCCCATTGAGCGGCTCGCTCATCGCTTGCCACAGTTCGCTAAGCCTTTGTGCACTGAGAACATTGCCCCACTGAAAGATGTGCAACCCTTTTACCTCAACACCTTTGAGTTCGTCCAAATCAATCGCAAGCCAATCTTCTGCCGACATCCCAAATGGTGTAACCGCACAACCGCCAAGCGGATTATGACGGCCGTCTTCTTCATCCCAGCGCAACTGCACTCTGAGCAGCACTTGTGGGGTGAAATCAACCTCAGCGGCCAAAGCGTTTAAGTCATTTAGCTGACCAATACTTTCAACCACATAAGTTCTAACCCCCTGCTGCAAAAAGTAGCTCAGTTGCTTTGGTGATTTGGCAGGGCCGGTATTTAAAATACGTTCAGGCGCAACGCCTTGAGCCAGCACCTGATTTAACTCGCCCACGCTGGCAACATCAAAATTAAAGCCGTTGTTGGCCAGCACCTGAATGACTTTTGACAAAGGGTTTGCCTTTACCGCATACCAGAGCTTAACGTCTGCCTTAGCCAGTTGTTTAATATGCTGCTCAAACCGGTCTAAATCGTAAACAAAAAACGGCGCGTCAAACTGCCGACATAGCGTATCGATGGCATTGGTTATAGACTCTGGTAAGGCGGTCATCAGCGTAATACCTCTTCAAGTTCCAGTGCGGCGTCAGAGCGCTCGTCACGATATTTGACAATCATCGGGCAAGACAGCGACAAACCTTGCGCTTTAGCCCATGGTGTATTTACTGGGCGCGCGCCGGGCACTACAACCGCGCCTTCAGGAATTGGCGCACCTTTTGGCAATACGGTTTCATTAACACAGTCATAGACGGCAATCGCAGCAGATAACGACACGCCCGGCGCTATCACTGCGCGACGACCGACGATCACGCCCTCAACCAAGACAGCGCCTGCGCCGATAAAGGCGTCGTCTTCTACCACAACAGGGTTGGCACCAATAGGCTCCAGCACGCCACCAATTTGTACACCGGCACTAACGTGAACGTTTTTGCCGATTTGTGCGCACGAACCAATCAACGCGTGTGAATCAACCATGCTGCCAGTATCAACAAAAGCGCCGATATTGATGTAGGCCGGCGGCATGATGATCACGCCCGGTGCCACATAGGCACCACGTCTAACCGCAGAACCACCGGGCACTAAGCGCACGTTGTCCTCGGTAGTGAACTGCCTAGGCGGCAAATTGCCTTTATCGACAAACCCTTGATAAGCCCTTTCATAGTTGCTGTTGGCACCCGCTTTAAAGGCGTCTAAAATCGCCTCTTTGGCAAAGGTGTTGGCTTCCCATTGACCTTGTTCGTTGCGGTTGGCCGCGCGCACTTCGCCGCGCTCTAATTGATCTAAAATGATTTCCCAGCTCATTGCAGTGACTCCTGTGTGGTAAAACTGTGATTAACTGATTGACCGGCGGCAGCCAAATCTGCCATCCAGCTTTGAATGGATTGGTCGGCATCGACCAGAGAGACATCACTATCGACCTCTAAGTGCGTCAATGGCGAACGTAAAATCGGCGTACCGATAGTTTCAAGTTGGTGCATCAATACCTTAACCGGTATCGGGTTAGCCGCAACGCCAAGGCGGTCTAAGGCGTAAGACCAGCGTTGTTCAATAGGCGCATCGAGGTTGGTCAAGTGATAAGCGACATAATCATGGGTTGCTTGTGGCCAGGCATTGGAACACACTGACACCAACCCTTTGGCATTGAGCTGAGCGTGCTGCGGAAACAGGCCATCGTCACCACTATACATGGCAACATGAGGGCAAGCTTCGCTATATTGTGCAAAGCGCGCTAAATCGCCACTGGCTTCTTTCATCGCCCAAAAATTGTCGTACTCAGTCAGTGCACCCAGCGCTTCAACATCCAGGTTTAGCCCGGTACGCGATGGCACGTTGTAAATCATGCAAGGTTTGGTCGCTGCGCCAAGCAACTCGCTAAACCACTGAATTTGGCCGTTTTTGCCCGGCCTTGCATACATGGGTGAAGCCAACAGATAAGCGTCGATTTGCAGCGCGTTACATCGCTCAATCCAGCTTACCTGATGTGCCAAATCAAACCCGCCGACAGCGACCATCAAGGGCACCTGTGGCTCTAACCCAACCACAAACTCGACAATGTTCTGATGCTCTTGTGTGCTCAATGCCAACCCTTCGCCCGTACTACCAAGCAGCAAAATACCGTTTTGCGCCTGCTGCTGTTGCGCCACCAATGCCTTAAGTGAGGCGTAATCGACTTGCCCCTGCTCGGTCATCGGGGTGATCAGGGCGGTCCATAGCGGGTATTCGTTTAAGTTAAAACGAGACATGTTAAAAGGCTCCTTCGCTCATTTGTACGGTGGCTAAATGGTTGTCTACCAATGCCGAAAAAGGATGTGCGCCAAAAGGCACGTTCGATAGGTTTGCCGCCGCCCAAAGCGCGCCTTGGGCAAACAAGGCGCGATCTTTGGCTTCGTGGCGTATTTCAATTTGTTCAAACTCGGTTTCGACAAACAGCTGATGTAAACCTTTGACGTCACCTTCGCGTATCGACTCAATGTCACAATCATGGCCCAACCAATCGCGCCATGAGATTGCCGTGCCACTTGGCGCATCGAGCTTGTTGGTATGGTGAGTTTCGCTGATACGATAGCTCGGCTGGCCGTAAAGCAGCGGGCTTTGTCCTAGAATTTGCAAGCAACGACGCACTAGGTTCATGCCAAGACTAAAGTTATGAGACAAAACCCAGCGCGACTGGCTGTTATTGATTTGCGCCCACAGTGCCCTTGACCAGTGATAACCTGTGGTGCCACAGACTACGTGCACACCCGACTCAAGCAATACAGGCACGATATCGCCCATTGCCGTAGGCGGCACAAACACGATGGCAACATCTACACCCTGCAAGGCTTGTGCACTTATCGGGTTATCTTGATCAAACACACCAGAAAGGCTTGCAACAGTCGATTGTTCAATTAGCTCAACCACCGCACTACCGGTGCGACCATTGCCAATCACAGCGATGTTCAACGGCGAATCACTCATGGCATTCACCTTGTTCAAACAACGCACGATGTAGCGTGTTGACAACATCATTGGCTTCGTTTTGTTCAACCAAAAAGCACAGGTTGTGACTTGAGGCGCCATGGCAGATCAGACGCAGATTATAAGGCGCCAATAGACTGAACAATTGCGCAGAAACGCCCGCTTGCTGCTCTAGGTTGTTGCCAACCAGAGCAACCAGCGCCAGTTGCTGCTCGATTTTTACCTCACAGATCTCGCGCAGTTCGGCAAGCGCCGATTCTGTCAATTCAGCCTGCTTAGAACCGACATCATCGAGCGTTAACGCAACGCTGACCTCAGAGGTGGTCACCAAATCGACACTGATCTTGTGCTTGGCCAAAATGCTAAATACCTGCGCTAAAAAGCCGTGACGATGGAGCATGTTAAGGCTAGTCACAGTCACCAGCGTTTGCTGATTGCGCACTGCTAGAGCACGGTAGTTGGGGGCACTGTCAACAACATTGCGGATCCAAGTTCCGCCCTGCTCCGGGGCCTTTGATGAACCGACAAACACAGCGATATCACGACGGATCGCAGGCCATAATGTCGAGGGGTGTAATACTTTAGCGCCGAAGGTCGAAAGCTCAGCCGCTTCGATAAAGCTTATCTCATCGATGGCATAAGCATTTTGCACCACGCGCGGATCGGTCGTATAAATGCCTTTTACGTCTGTCCATATCTCCACTGCTTGTGCGCCTAAAGCTTCAGCAAAAAGGGCCGCGCTATAATCGCTACCGCCTCTGCCGAGCGTTGTGATATTACCGCGACTGTCAGCGCCGATAAAACCTTGCGTAACAACAATGCCGTGCTCGGTCAAAGGCGCTATCAAAGCTTGTGCACGGCTGGCAATTTGTTCTATATCCGGCTGGGCACGGCCAAACTGGCTATCGGTCAGCATCACTTCGGTGGCATCAAACCAATGGGCATTGGCGCCGCGTTCGCACAACAGCTGTGTGAATAAGGTCGAAGACAAACGCTCGCCAAATGACAAGATCTCATCGGCCAATTGCAGGCTATAGCACTGCGAAATATGCTCCACGGCAGAGTGTAACGCCAAAAGCAACGAGTCAATGGCTTGGCTAGCGTGTTCATTATCACTGATATCCGCCATCACAGTTTTGTGATGCTGGCCAATTTCCGCCAGCAGCGTAGCACGGTGTTCGGCGCTACTGTCTTTACTGCCAAGCAAAACGAGCTTATTGGTAATACCCGAGCAAGCACTCAGTACCACCACTGAAATATTGTCATTGTTTAACACGATATCGGCGCAACGAGACATCGCCGCAAGGTCGGCCATACTGGTGCCGCCAAATTTGGCAACATGTAGTGTGTTCATTTTTTATAAGATCCAAAATTCAAGCAACAGAAAAGGCGCTCGCCCAGTTGAGCAAACATGTATTTTTAACGCTTTGGTAATTAATTCTTTCTAATAAGCTTAAAAAGAACGTTTTAGCCTGTTACGCCAACAGGCGTTTAAGCTTGAAGACAGGTTTAAGTTGTGCAGCAGTTTGAGAATAAATCGGCAAAAACAAGGTCAGGTCGCCACAGCCGAATGGCCTGACGCTTCGATTGAAATCATTGTAAGTAAAGCTGTTAATGTTCATTGTTCAACTCTCGAACCTAATACTACAGCGCGCGCAACACCAGCAGGCGACTGCAATGTTTAACTGTTCGGGGAGTTTGGGGTATATATAGAATGACCTCTAGGCAAGGTCAGCATTACCACCAGAAACTCTCCACCAAGGTTTGGTGACAGTTGCGAGGATTCAGCCTCAACAACCGACAATGTTTCTCATCAACTAAAAACATCGCCTCGGCGTTAATCCCCATTACTTAAGGTCTCTGGCTATTGATGGCCTCGCTTAAGCTACCTGGTTAACGCTCCTCTTCCGGCCCTCATGACGAGGGATAGGTGTAGTAGAACATTTTATTGTTGGACGGTCAACCCACAAAACCAATAAAAATAACCAATTTAGCTTTGGTCTGACCTCAGTTAATTAGATTTATACGCTTTATGACACTTTTAAGAAGCAAAGTCGATAAAACTTTAGGTTTTTTGATACAACAGGAGGTTGCCGAAGCCACCTGGCAAGAAGAAAGAAGGTAGGTAAAAGAGTCAGTCCCTTGACTCTCATTAACACGAATGGCGGTTATTTAACCCGGCGGCGAGCAACACCACCAAGGCCAATCAGAGCCAATAGGCTTAACCAGCCGAAACTACCCCCTGACTTTGGTTTTTCGACGCTAAAGCTAACCTGCTGGCTATGACTGGCGTTTTGCGCCTGTCCATCGTTTGCCGTAATGGTAAAGCTGGCCGAACCATGTTCTTTGCCGATAGGCGCCAATTTCAACTGTCCAGTCTCTGTATCAAAGGCCACATTGGCAAAGCTCACCGTTTGCGGTGACACGCTGTAAGAAACGCTCTGCGCTTGCTCATCTTGAGGCACCTCAGAAGGTTTTACCGTTGCCACAGTAACAAATTGATTTTGACCGGCTTTAACACTGGTTGTGCCGGTTTGCACAGTGAATACCGGCGCGTCGTTGACTGGCTTGACTTTGATCGTCAAACGACCAGTGGTTGAGGTCACTGTGTCTTGGCTTAATGTATACCAACCAACCGTAACACTGCCATTGTAATCAGCGTCCGGTGTAAAGCTAAGTTTGTCTAAGCTGGCCACATCGAATGCACCGGCTTCGGCAACGGCTTCACCATTAAAGCTGAGCGTACCGTGCTCAGGCAATGCGCTCAATCCAACTTTGTCATAGCTTGGTCTACCACCGGCAAATTGACTAAAGGTCGCAGCCGAAAAGCTAACGGCGACATCCTCATCGGTGCTGACACTCACTGCCGCTGCGGCAGGCAAAGTTGATAGTTCAACTTTATATGCGCTGCGGCCATGGGTAAAGGCATATAGATGACCGTTACTGATCTCAAGATGTGCCACAGCGGTATTGGCAAAACCACTGCCGTCGATAGACCAGTTGCGTCCGGCATCGACAGAAACAAAAATGCCAAGATCTGTACCGACAAACAAACGCGCAGTGTTATCAGGGTCGATAACAATAGTATTGACCGGCACATCCGGCAAACCATTACTATCGCCCATATTATCGATGGCATTCCAGCTTAAACCGCCATCAACGGTCTTATAGATATGATTGACACCGAAGGTCGAATAAGTGACGTAGGCGACGCGGTTGTTGGTTGGACTAATCGCCACGTCAGAAACATAACCGTCTGAGGGTTTAACTGTCGTCCACGCCGTATTGGCATCGGTAGTCGTTGCAGAGGTGCTGATCAACAATGAACCTTTGTTGGTACCGGCAATAACTCTATCAGAATTGCCCGGCGCTACCGCCCACTCTGATACAACCGCGCCATCAAGGGTAGGAGCACTTGCCTGAACCCAGTTGTCGCCCTTATCTTCTGTGCGCCATAGACGGTCATTACCGATCCACAAACGGTCCGGGTTATTTTGATCCATCGTATAAGGAGTAATGAACGGGAAGCTCGCACCGGCGTCAATACCGTTGGTGGCATCAACCCAGTCACTTTGTTCAGGGTCAAAACGGGTCAAAGACAAACCGGTATATTCACCGTAAATAACATCAGGGTTTCGTGGGTCAACAGCAACCCAACCACCATCACCGCCAAGGACGCGCATCCAGCTAGTATCACCGAACTGCTCGGCGCCGAGCAACGTGCCGTTATCTTGCGTGCCACCGAAATAAACGCTGCCATCAGGATAGACCGCACCATGATAAAACTGCGTAATGGCCAGTTCATTGTTAAGCTCTTGCCATGTAACGGTGCCGTCATCTACCGGTACCCCACAGATATTGCCGATATCGTATAAGCCGCCTCGTGCATTATCCGTTTTGTGCACACCACCGTCATTACCGACATACATAGTGGTATTGGTTTGACCATCGTAGTTCGGATGGAAAGTAATAATATGCTGGTCGGCATGGTTGTACATGCCATCGCCTGGCGTCGCCCACCAGCGGCTTGCCGGGGCCCAGTTGGAGCCAGCATCATCTGAACGCCACAAATCAATGCCACCAACCCATACAATGTCCGAGTCTACCGGGTCAACTTTAATAATATTGTCATACCAGCCTTGATTGTAATACGAACGAGAATCGCCCCAGCCACATTCAGGAAACAGGCCGAATACGGGGTTGGACAACAACAAGCGGTTAACCACATTTTCGTTTTGCGCAGAGTTTTTCACCGTCCATGTTTGGCCGGCATCGTCACTGCGATACAATTTATAGAATCCATAACGCAATTCGCTGCTGTCATAGGCATTGGAAGCCGCCAAAGCGTAAATAACATCGCTGTTAGAAGGCGCAACAGATAAAGTGGTGCGGCCAAGCAAGTCGTCGCTGATCACCGCCTCAAAGCTTGCGCCACTATCGGCACTGCGATAGACCGTCGCACCTGAGAAAGAGCCACAGCTGAGCAAAACAACATCCTGCCCTTCTTCGCCAGTGGTCAATTTAACGTCCATACAACCGTCGGTGTTTGGCGCATCGAGCAATTTATCCCAGCTTTGACCGTTGTCGTTGGACTTAAATAGTCCCGTTGCTGTTGCGGCATAAAGACGCCCTTCGGCGGCTTGGCTTAATGCCAGCTTGTTCACATAGCGAAAATCGGCGTTATGCGCGGTGCTGCTCAGCTGAGTCCAAGTTTCACCAGCATCTTCAGTGACAAAAATACCATCACCGCGTAATGCATCTGAGTTAAAGAAGCCTTCGCCGGTACCGGCAAAAATGCGTTTGTTGTCATGAGGCGACATTTCAAGGGAGCTGATCGCAAGATTGACCATGGTATCGTCCAGTGGCGACCAGCTTTGCCCTGCGTTGGTGCTTTTCCATACCCCACCGGCAACACCTGCGGTATACATCACCTCAGGCGTTTGCGGATCAATTAACAGGGAGCGGGTTCTGCCGCCGATGTTACCGGGTCCTAAGTTTTGCCAGTGCTTAACCACACCCGGTTCTACCGAATCGTCAGCACTGCGCATCATCGCGTTTTGTGAAGGCAGGATCTTGTTCGATTCAATTGCGTACTGCGACATGCCTCTGATGTGTTTGAGGGCGATACCATAGCGTTCATTGGGAATATAGTCACTGCCTAAAGGCGCTCGCTGGCTCAAGTAAAACTTAATTGCCTCTTGTGGCTTGTCGGTTCTTTTTGGGTGTGAGTCTTTGTGCGCTTTCTTTTGCGCAAGATACGCCATCTTATCGGCGGAAATATTGAACTTTTGGCCTTCGCCATGACCTAACTGCACATAAGCGACTGTAGAGACTGCAACGGCGGCAGCGACGCACAGTGAAAGCGTTGAACGTTTGAATGTGATCTGCATATGACTAATTTCTTCCTACAAAAATCGTTGTCGATTGAATTACAGCGGTTAGCCGACACGAAACGGCCAACCGCTAAGCTTGCGGAAGTTAGCAAATAGTTATGCAAAGGCAAAATACACAGTTTGTTTTTGTATACAGCCATGAGAGATCGTTGTACGGACGGATACACAAGGTTACTTCCGGGTCCAAAGCTGACAAATTAAGGCTCGTACAAGGCTTTAACCCTTCAGTTTTCTCGGTTTTAAAAGTTTATATGCGATTGATATATAATGTTTTTATGGAATACGTATTGATATAGGTTCTTATGGAAATTTAATAACCCTGAGTGTAAGCATTCTATTACGTCACCCAGATGTTTTGTCAAAAAGGTGTTTTTTAGGCAAAAATAGTGACTGGCATCTATGGGTTAATATGCATGTTCCTGCCCAATTTAAACCACTTTTATGCAAAGTGTAAATTTTCCGTCACTATGTATCAACGCCCTATGCGATGTAATAAATCATTACAAATTGGCATAAGGCGTCCATCATTTGATTATTTTTTGGCGGGCATGAAGGTGCTCGACAGATTGGCAATTTCCAACGCACACTGATGTAACTGCTGCATTTTGACTGCAACCTGTTCGGTTTGCTGCCAGTTGGACTCAGACGCTTCACTGACGGTTTGCACGTTGCGGTTGATGTCTGTGGTCACGGCGCCCTGTTCTTCTGCGGCGGTGGCGATCTGCATGGCGAGGTTGGCAATTTGGTCAATGCGGTGATAAACCGCCTCTATCGCCTCGTCAGACGCCTCAGCCGCACTCACGCAGGTGTCGGCTTGAGTTTTATTTTGTGCCATCAGACCAACCCAGGTATTAATGGTATTGAGCATCGCCATCAGACTTGAGTGGATCCGCTTTGATGACTCTTGGGTGCGAAAAGACAAAGCTCTGACTTCCTCGGCCACCACGGCGAACCCACGACCATTTTCGCCCGCTCTGGCCGCTTCTATGGCGGCATTTAATGCCAGCAGGTTGGTCTGGTCGGCAATCGACTCGATATTGGCCATCAAACCTTCAATGTTTTGTGCTTCGCTGGCGAGCAAATCTGCCGACGCGGCCGCCTCATCGACTTCTTTAGCCAGTACGCGGATGCTATCTGTCGTGGCCGCGATATTAGCCCTTGCCTGTTCGCATTGAGATTTAGTGGCATTAACATCATCGGCTGTTGATACGGTACTTTGCGCAATTTCATTGCTCGCCGCCGACATTTGCCCCATCGCGACGCTGATCTGCATCAATTCATTGCGTTGACGCTCAATGCTGTTACGGCTTTTCGCCATGCCCTGTTCGACGTCAGCGACAATTTCAGTCAGCGGCACACTGACATCGTTACTGCGTTCGAGGATGGCTCTGATCTTTGCCTTTAACATGCCAAGGTTGAAATCAAACACGCTGGCCGTGCCAGTGCCGCAGTATACTTGGCGACTGATACTATCAAAGGTATCCTGCATGACCCGCGCTTTGGTGGCAATAGGCATAATATCCTGCCAAAAGATCATGATAGGCGCCATTGCCGCCATTGCCGTGACTAACGAAAACAACCAACCGCCATAATCGAAGATCATGAGTTGACAGACAATCGTTAATAACGTTAAGAAGATAAATTTGTGTCTACGGGTAAATTCAAAGGTTGTCCAGCTATCGCCTTTGTTCAGCGCCTCATACACCTTTTGAGCCCGTTTGATAAATTGAGGCGCTGCAGGTTCGCCAATGCACTGGTAACCTACGATCTCACCACCTTGATATTGCGGCGTAATAAAAATATCCAACCAATATTCGTTTTGTTGATTGTGACACTTAAAAACACCGTGCCAAGAAAACCCCTTTTTGATGTTGAGCCACATCTCATCATAGATCTGCTTCGGTACATCAGGATGAAACAGCTCTTGCAACTTTTTACCTTGTAATGTTTGCTGGCTCAATCCTGTGATTTGACACAATGCATCGTTGGCATAAACTATCGTCCCATGAATATCGATGACGTACACCAGTTTATTATTTTGCATCTAAGCTCCGCTCTATCAATCGGCTAAAAAACGAGCCAAAGGCTAACCCGATTCGAAATTCCCGGCAACCGCACTCTAAAGCGTTTTTGATCAGCATCAAAAAATCCCCCTTTAATCACATTTTGACCGAGTAACCGGGAATATCGCCATCTATCTTCAATCGAGTGCCTTAAGTACCCGGCAAACTGTTTGGAAAATTGCTATGTTTATATAATCATCAACCAATACATGGCTTTTGATGCGCAAGTTGCTACCAACCATTGCCTTGAATGTCCTGCTGATTGGCGTTTATTTCATTACCGCCAAAATCGGTCTATTCTTTGCGTTCGAACAAGCCAATACAACCCCTATTTGGCCGCCCACCGGGGTGAGTATTGCTGCGCTACTTTATCTTGGATATCGCATTGTCCCGGCCATATTCTTAGGCTCTGTGTTACTCAACCTTACGATCGCAAAAACCCCTGTGTGGGTAGCTTTCACCATCGCCGGCGGAAATTTAGCTGAAGCCCTCGTCGCAGCCATGTTGATCACCCACTATATTGGTCGATACCCGTTTAATTCAATTAAAAACACCCTTAGCTTTATCCCATTGGCGCTGCTCTGTCCGTTGATCAGCGCCTTTGTCGGTGTCGGCAGCCTGTTTTTGAGCGATCAGGTCGAATCGACTCAACTGAGCGTGATCTTCACCACATGGTGGCTAGGTAATGTAACCGGCGCACTGGTATTTACCCCTTTGTGTCTAACCTTTGCGCTTAAACCGCGCTTGGAATTTACCCTGCCAAGGCTATTAGAAACCACTGCCATTTTAATCTGTGCAATATTCAGCGCATACATGGTGTTTAGCCCAAACAACCAAGGCTTTGCCCTTTCATTCATCTTGATCCCGACAACCGTTTGGGCCGCGATACGGTTTTATCAACACGGCGCCACCGGGATCATCCTACTCTACACCGCCGTAGCCGCATGGGCGACAGTACAAGGGTTTGGTCCGTTCGTTGCCGACAGTGTTAATTTATCGTTAATCACTCTTCAAGGCTTTATGGCCGTCATTGTCGCAACGGCATTGACACTCGCAGCCGGGGTAGATGAAATTGCCAACGTGCAAAAACAACTGATGCACCTGCACAACAACCTTGAGTTGCAAGTCAAGATGTCCACCGGTCAGTTGGAGAAAGTCAGTCGCAATGACAACCGCGCTCGCAGCGGCGACGATTGTGCGCCGCTGAACAATATAGAGTCCTCTTTACTAGATGCCATCACACTGGAGCTAAGCAACATCTATCATTGTCGTTTTGCCTTTATCGGCGTGTTTGAAAACGAGCAAAAAGACAGCATACGTACTATTTCGCTGAGAAAAGACAAACAGCTGCAAGAAAACTTTAGCTACCATCTAACCAGTACGCCTTGCGCAGACGTGCTCAATCAAAAGGCCGAACTTATCTCCAAAGACGCAGACAAAGCCTATCCCAATGACGCGTTATTGGTAAAAATGGGCATTAAGAGTTACTTTGGTGCGCCCATCATGACCACACAAGGAAAGACCAAAGGCATCATAGTCGTGATGGACTCCAAGCCGATAAACGTCAGCGTTTGGACCAAACCCATACTCGGGCTGATGGCACGACGGGTCGCTTATGAGCTACAACACGAAAAATCAATGCAAGAGTTGGAACTCTCAGCCGAGGTCTTTAAAAAAACCATCGAGTCTATTGTGATCTTGGACAAAAATCGTCGCGTCATCAAAGTCAACGACGCCTTTTGTCGCATGACCGGCTATACCCGTGAAGAAGTGCTTGGCCGCAGCGCCAAAGGCTTTCGCAATCATAAGCATGAAGACAGCTTCTACGAAAAGGCGTGGAGCGATGCGAACAACAATGGTCACTGGCAAGGAGAAATGTGGCTTAGACGCAAGCACTCAGATCCCTTTCCTAGCTGGATGACCATTACCGCAGTCAGCAACTATAAAGGCCAACTTGAACGCTTTATCATCGGGATCACCGATCTCTCTAGCAAAATCGAAGCGCAAAAAGCAATTTATAAACTGGCTCACTATGACGTACTGACTGAACTGCCAAACCGCACCATGTTTTTAGAGCAGCTCGATAACACCATTGAAAAAGCCAAGAACAAAGCACAGTATCTTGGTGTGGTGTTTATGGACTTGGACAAGTTTAAGTTGATCAATGATGCCTCGGGTCATTACACCGGTGATGTGTTACTCGTCCAAGTCGCCAAGAGGCTGAAACAAATGCTGCCCCAAAACGTGCTGCTTTCACGCTTTGGTGGTGATGAATTTACATTACTGGTCAACGATGTCGAGTGCGAAGAACAGGTGCAAAAAATCGCAAAGCTTTTACTCAGTGCATTGATCACGCCATTTTACATAGAAAGCAAAGAGGTCATCGTTACCACCAGCATCGGCTATAGCGTCTATCCCCGTGATGGCCGTAGTGGTCAGGAGCTGCTGAAAAATGCCGATATCGCGATGCACCAAGCAAAACAAAGCGGCTTGGAGCGGGTAAAACAGTTTACCGAACCGATGAACCTGATGGCTAAACAGCGAGTTGAAATCGAACGCGCATTAAGGGACGGACTCAAATTACAGCAGTTCTTACTCCATTATCAGGTGCAGATTGACGCCAAGCGCAATGTGGTAACCGGTTGCGAAGCGCTAGTCCGTTGGCAACACCCTGATTTTGGCTTGGTCCCACCGGATAATTTTATACCCATTGCCGAAGAAAGCGGTCTCATCGTGCCTTTGGGCGAATGGATAGTCGAACAGGCTTGTCGCCAGTACATGCAATGGCTTGAAGACGGGCTGAACATTGATTGCATCGCGGTTAACCTCTCTGCCCGTCAATTTGTCGAACCCAACCTTTGCAACAAACTTGAACAAATCGTCAAAGCCGTAGGCATTCAGCCCCAAGCGCTGGAGCTTGAGTTAACAGAAAGCATGTTGATGGAAGACATTGATAGCGCAGTAAAAACCATGCAGCGCCTCAAACAAATGGGCTTTAAATTGTCGATTGACGACTTTGGTACCGGCTATTCATCAATGGCCTACCTAAAGCATTTTCCTATCGATAAACTCAAAATCGACCGCTCCTTCGTCGATGGCTTGCCGGAGAATGATAAAGACGTCGCAATCATTAGTACCATCATTAGCCTCGCGCAAGGTCTATCACTTGAAGTAATAGCAGAAGGGGTAGAAACCGAGGCGCAAAAGCAGTTGCTCAACACCCTAAGCTGCGCTCATATGCAAGGCTACCACTTCGCCAAGCCCTTGCCCGGAGACGATGACATCCTTAAACAATTGTTAGCCAACAAAGCGATTGCGGCAAAGGTATTTGTCAAATAAGCAGAGCAGCGTTACAGCAGCATACAGTCATTTAGTCTCATTTTCATTTCGCAGCAAGAAGCGTTAGATACATCAATTGTTTAGACTAACAAAAGCCGATTCAACCTTATAAGTGACGGACCATTGACATGTTAAACTGGGTAGGTCGTGCTTTGAGTCTGTATATAAAGCCTCCGACCAGACTTGAGTTGAACGTTGGGCTAAAAAATCAAGTACATTCACTTTCTCGTTTTAAAAATCGATTAAGCAAATCCCTTAACCCGCTCGGTTAATCTGGTATATACTACGCCGCTTAACAATAGGCGGACACCAAAAGACGCAGAGCTATACGATATGACAAATCAGCAAAACACCATCTACTGGCACGATTATGAAACCTGGGGGGCGTCGCCCAAAAAAGACAGGCCATCACAGTTTGCCGGTATTCGCACCGATGAAAATCTCAATATCATCGGTGAGCCTTTGGTGATGTATTGTCAGTTGGCCGATGATTATCTACCTCACCCGCAAGCGGCATTGGTCACCGGTATTCAAGTGCAGACCTGTCAGGCGCAAGGGTTTACCGAGGCAGAATTTATTCGCAAAATTCTCAAGGAATTCGCGACGCCCAATACCTGTGTTGCCGGTTACAACAATATTCGTTTTGACGATGAAGTTACCCGCTATACGCTTTACCGCAATTTTCATGATCCTTACGCCAGAGAATGGCAAAACGGTAACTCCCGCTGGGATATTATCGATGTGGTTCGCGCCTGCTACGCGCTGCGCCCTGAGGGCATCAACTGGCCAACCAAAGAAGATGGTAGCCCAAGCTTTCGCTTAGAGGATTTAACCAAAGCCAACGGTATCAGCCATGAAGCGGCCCATGACGCGATGAGCGACGTTTACGCCACCATCGAAGTCGCCCGGCTGATCAAGCAAAAGCAGCCCAAGCTGTTTGACTTCTTTTTTAATAACCGCTCTAAAAAAGCCATCAGTGAATTGATCGATATCTTAAACCTAGTGCCCTTGATGCATGTTTCAAGTATGTTTTCCACCGAGCATGGCTGCACCAGTTGGATTGTGCCTCTAGGCTGGCACCCGACCAACAAAAATGCGCTGATCTGCTACGACCTGATGAAAGACCCGTCACCATTGATAGACTTAACCTGTGAGCAGATAAGAGACAAGTTATATACCCGTAGCGACGATTTAGCCGAAGGTGAAGAACGGGTTGGACTTAAGAATGTGCATATCAATAAGTGCCCTATTCTCGCCCCGGCCAAAACGCTAATACCGGAAAATGCGCAAAGATTGAATATTCCAAGAGAAAAGTGTTTGTCTCATCTGATGGTACTCAAGCAAAACCCTACGCTGCGAGAAAAACTGGTTACCGTCTTCTATGACAATGAATTGCCAGAGCCAGAAAGTAACCCGGATTACGCCCTATACAGCGGGTTTCCATCGCCCGGAGACAAGGCAAACTTTGAGATCATCAACCAATGTCCACCAGAGCAGTTGGCGTCACTGTCCCTTCATTTTGACGACAGCAAATACCATGAATTGTTTTTCCGTTACAAGGCGCGCAATTTTCCGTTTAGCTTAAACCCGCAAGAACAGCAAAAGTGGCAACACTATCGTAAAGAAAAACTGATGCACGGGCTTGATGCGCCTAACCTCACTATGCAGGAGTTTTCTATTGAGTTGGAAAACATGGCCCATGAGGTTGGTGAAGATGTCGCAAAACTCAATGTGCTCAAGTCGCTGTACGAATACGCTCAGCATTTATAAAGCTTTGTCTTAGCGCACATATTCGCGATAAAATGCTAATGTCGTCTTCTAACCTGTTGTTGTAAAGAATCTATATGACCAAACAACCACGTTTTGAACCTAACTTTATGCCGAAAAGCATCGATATTCTGCACCCGGTATTTAAGCACTGGTTTGACAAGAATTTTCCAGAGTGTGAAAAGGTGGTGGTGTTTGATAAAGATGAAACCCTGTTCACCACAGTTAACGGCCGGCGCAGCGCCCATCAGCATTTAATCACCCAAGTCTTGTTTGGCCTTGAAAGGTTAAAGCCCAATATTGTCGTTGTGATGTTCACCGAAGATGGCATTGACGATTTGCAGCTGGATCTGCAGCTGTTTCCCGAGGTGTTTGCCGCTTTCGATTTCATCATTACCGCCGATAACTACGACCAGCAGTTACTTAGGTCATTTTGCGACAAGGGATTATTGCAAGGCGAGCCGTTATTTTTGCAGTTACGACGAATGACCAAGCCGGTCGATGAAATGTTTGCGCCCTATCCTGTTGTTTTGATAGATGATTACGTCGGCACCGACTGGATAGCGGTCAGGCCCGGCGAGCATGGCATCAAGCCTTATCGGTTTGCTCAAGACAACCCCCGCAATGCCAAATTGATGGTGAAAAAGCTGGTCACTCAGCTCAAACAGTTTACCCCGGTGAAAAAGGCGAAAAAACCAGTCAAAAAAGTCATTAAGGCAAAACCACAAAAGCCCAACAGCGCTCAGAAACCGCTCCAGCGCTTGGGCAAGTTGACGACAAGGATCTAAATCGGTGGTAGATTGTTTACGACTTGTAGACAGTCAATGGCCACCTCTGGCGGTAGTCCTTCTTCAACCAAAACATCTTGCGCGGCGCGCATGGTCAATATATTCGATTCCACCGACATATTGAGTTCACTGATGCGATTGGCCATTTTTAGCACCTTACTGTAGGCATCTTGTGGTTGATCGTTAAAATATTGGCTGACCGCCTGGATCAGCTCCTCAGAAAGCTGCCAATCTTCAACCACAAAGCGTGCCAGATCATGAGACTTTTGTGTCAGCACCCTCTTAAACGCCGTACTACCGACATGATTAAGCTGTATTTGTCGCTGCCACTGGTTTGATTTGGCACGAAATATAACCACTTTGCCCAAATCGTGCACCAACCCCATGAGATAACACAAAAATCCATTTGCTGCCTGGTAGTGCCTAGCCAACCGCTGGCTCACCACCGCCGTTTCCAACAAATGTTGCCAAATCAGCTTACCAAACAATTGATAATGGGCGGGATTGAACGCCACCATGTCTTTGACGATAAAGCTGGTGAAAATCGCGCTCACCGTTTCGAGCCCTATCATCGCAATGGCTCGCTCGATATCGGTGATCTCGGTCTTATTGCGCTTATAGTAGGCACTATTTACCAAGGTCAGTAATCGTGCCTTCAAAATCGCATCACGTTTTAAGATACCGGCAATAATGGTGAAATCGGTATGCTCGCAATTGAGTTCGCGCCACAACTCGGTGAACACGTCCGGCAGCACCGGAATATGACTGTTCAGGTTGTAACTGTCGTCGATAATTAGGTCAATGTCTTTCAATATCGCCAATTCATGACCATTGATAGCATCCTCCTCACTACTGTGATGGAGAAACAAGATGTCATAAAACGCAGAGTAAGCGCTCAACAGAAGACTCCGTTGTTCTATGGATATGATTACTTTAGAGTTTATACCACAGCTAGGTTAAGGTCCATAAGCCTGCTGGTTTGACTCATAATGGCATACACGACATTAATATACCCGGTCACCACTTATAAATAGCGCTTTATTCGCCTTAAACGGCGAGAATTCAAGCCTGATGGTCTATACTGTGTTCATCGGGCGTAAATTTGGGGTTTGATACTTAGGTTTCACATGCAGTTAAAAGAAGATCACATTGACTTAGATACGTTTAAGGTCGCCAATATACTCGCCTGCCTCCCACAACACCTCCGTCAGCCTTTGGTTCGTTCACTGCAAGCCCATAGTCCCAACATCGGCTACCTTTCAATGCGCTTCGAAGATCTTGAGCACGTTGACGACCAGTCAATTTGCGCTCTGATAGACGCCGTTGGACTGCCGGTGTTGGTGTTGGCGTTAAGCACCGCCGATGAACAGCTCATCACCCACTTCAGTGAGAACATGCCCCCGGAGCAAGCGCAAGCGTTTTTGAGCCAAATACGGCAGTTACACCAAAGTGATGGGCCAGAACACTTTTTCAATGCCTTTGACGCGAAGATCAATGTGATCGCCGCAGCAGCTAAGTTAAGACAAAACGGCGCGCTGTCACTGCCGCCAATCGACCCTATGGACAACGATATACCGCAAAGTATGCTGGAGCAAATCAAACGCGAACTGCAAAGTGCCTGCGAAAAAGCGATGGCCGATGTACTCGCCTGTTATTTGCCCGAAGCCGCTGCCGCCATTTTGTGTCAACGACTCGATAGAGAGCGCATTTTAACCCAAATGTTGCAAAAGGATGAGAGTGACTTTAACGACGCCTTAAATGATGAGGAAATCGAAGCCTTGTTGTGCGGGATCTCTGACCAAGATGTGTTTTGAACAGTAAATTGTGCCCCCTAGTTGACTCTAAGTGATTGATCTAATAGATTCATGGCACTCAATTGAGACAAGCCAAACAGACACGACGGACGTGCAAACAGGAGATAACCGACATGAGCGCTCAACAACCCACTTTTGAAGAGCTTGAACAAGCCATTGAGCAACAGCAGGATAAAGCGCAAGACAGCAACGAAGACGCCAGCAACACGCAAAAGGTTCAAGCGGCAAAGGCCGTGGTCAGCAAATACATGGGATGGGGCGCAGGTGCTGGCGCCATGCCGGTACCGTTTTGGGATGTTGTTGCTATCGGCAGCGTACAAACCCTGATGCTCAAGGAGATCTTCGCCGTTTATGAGGTGAACTATCAAGAAAAGAAATTGCGTTCTGTCGTGACCTTGCTACTTGGCTCTGTTTCTCCTGGTATGCTCGCGGGCGTTGCCGCGACCACCTTTATGAAATTGATCCCCGGTGTCGGCAGCGCACTTGCCGCAGTGTCACTGCCTGTACTGGCTTCGGCATCGACCTACGCCGTTGGAAATGTCATGATCCAACACTTAGAAAAAGGTGGTAATTTAGACAATTTTAACGTCACCGACTACAAAGACAAGTTTGCCGAGAGCGTCGAAAAAGGCAAAGCAATGTTACGCCGTAAAAATGCGGAAAATCAGGCGGCCTAAAAGGATGACAATAAACCTCACATTAGGCGACCATTGAAATGCTTTTCTATTGGGTGATTTACCTCTCCTTTTGCGCGGTCATCGGTTTGCTCGGCCGCGCCACCCCCTTCGGCTTCGCTGGTTATTTCGTCTTCAGTGTGATCTTTACACCAATCGCCGGGGCATTGCTGATGCTTGTTCTGGCCTTTTATACCCGCGCCGCTAAACGCAAGAAACAAAAGCGTTCGCAATCGAGCTAAAGACCAACGATATCTAGAACAACACCAAAAAGAATCACACGATGGAACTACTATCCTTCTACCTCTCCAATACCAACCTGCCGCGAGGCAAGTTGATCTTTCATTCGACCTTGGCCGGTGGCGCCAATGTGTTTGTTCTGGCATTACTTAACGCCGCCGCCGATAACGCACAAAACAGCGAAGTCGAACTCGTTTTGGTGTTGCTGTTTGCCCTCAATATCTTGATCTTTTTGCTTTCCCAGCGCTATATCTGGGAAAACGCCACCGTAGAAGTTGAACGCCTAGTGCATAAAGAGCGTATGGGTTTGGTGGCCAAGCTTAACGCCTGCAACCTAGAAAAGCTTGAAAACATGCAAAAGTCCGACATCTATGCGGCCATTAATCAGCACTCGGGCAATATTGCTTTTGCCGGGGTTCCAACCATCGTTTCGCTACAAAGCTTCATTCTGTTGTGTTTCTCACTATTGTATGTTCTTTGGCTGTCACTCAGCGCATTTATTTTGCTGGCAGGTTTTTTAAGTATTGCGGTTTATTTCTCATTAAAGCGCGCAAAATACTCCGAACAGTGCTTTGCCAAAGCTTTTGACAAAGAACAGTCGGCATACGCCACCATCACAGACTTGCTTGAAGGTTTTAAAGAGGTCAAACTACACCAACAACGTGAACAGTCACTGCTTCATTATGCCGAACAGCTGTCTTTTGACGCCGAAGCCGCAAGGATGGTTTCAAACCGCCACTTGGCGTTAAGTTATGTCGCCACTCAGGCCTCTTTTTACATTACCATTGCCTTGATGGTCTTTTTGCTGCCGCTATTTGAAACCGCAACCTTTACCGGCGTGATCATCAGTATCACCACCGCAGCGATATTTTTAACCGGTCCTATCAATGTGATTTTATCGGTGGTACCGACCTACACCAACTCCAAGGCATCGTTACAGTTTATTAAGCACATGAACCAGGCGCTTGATAAGGCCAAAGACAACGGTACTGAAGTAGTCAGCGCCATGGCGCCGTTTGAAACGGTTAAATTTAATCAGATCTGCTATCGCTTTGACAGCGACAAAGGGGACGGTTTTTCCATTGGCCCTGTCAGCCTTGAGATCAAACGCGGTGACATCGTCTTTGTGACCGGCGGCAATGGCTCAGGTAAGAGCACCCTGATAAAGGCCATGCTCGGACTTTACCGCATTCATTCAGGCAACATCGAATACAACGGCAGAGCACTCCATGATGACGATTTGGCCAGTTACAGAAACTGTTTTTCCGCCATATTCACCGATTTTCACTTGTTCAAAAGACTCTACGGCATTGATAATATCGACGCGGCAGAAGTAGCCCAGTGGCTTGAGCTGTTTCAACTCGCCGACAAAACCAAGCTGATAGACGGTGAGTTTACCACGCAAAATTTGTCTACTGGGCAACGCAAGCGTTTGGCGTTGCTCGTTGCTATCATAGAGAAAAGACCGATTCTGGTGTTGGACGAATGGGCTGCCGACCAAGATCCTCAATACCGTCAGGTGTTTTATCAACAGATCTTGCCTAAGATCAAACAACAAGGCACAACCGTTTTGGCTATCACCCACGATGAACAATATTTCGCGCTATGCGATGCCCGCTACCATTTGATAGACGGCAAGCTGGCCCAACCGAATTAAGCGCATAAGGCAACTGTATGTTTGAAAGAACCAAAGCTTGGTATCGCCGTAACAAACTCGAAGTGATTGTTTGTGGCATATTGTCGTTAATGTTGGCCATTTTGTTTATCCAGCGCTCAATCATTACCGTCGGCTCCGGGCAAGAAGGCGTACGCTGGGTACGATTTTTCTCAGGGACGCAGCTAGATAAAACCTACACAGAAGGCACCAATTTTATTTGGCCTTGGGATAACATGACGCTGTATAACATGCGGATGCAAAAGGTCACCTATACTTATGATGTGCTGGCCAAAAACGGCATAGAGGTTGATATTGAGATCTCACTTCATTACCGCCCTATTCCCGAGCGTTTAACCCGGTTACACAAATACATCGGCCAAGACTATCTCGACATTTTGGTGTTGCCGCAGATAG
The DNA here is from genome assembly GCA_041583135.1 of Alteromonadaceae bacterium. Classification (GTDB taxonomy): domain Bacteria; phylum Pseudomonadota; class Gammaproteobacteria; order Enterobacterales; family Alteromonadaceae; genus JABSOG01. The sequence goes on from JBFHGJ010000013.1 coordinate 69,136, forward strand.
GCTCTCATGCCCGTGAAATGTTTGCCAATTATCAACCTGAGGAACTGTTTTCAATTCACCGTGAACGGATAGAGCAAGAGCTGCTGCAAAAGGTCAAATCGCATATCTTCAATGACGGCCGCGTGCATGACAAAGCCTTAGGCGGCGCCGCCCAATATGTGGTTTTTGAAAACCTCTTTATCACCAGTATCCAATTGCCCAAACGGGTAGTCGATGCCATAGAAGCGAAAGAACAGATTAAGCAAGAATCGATGGCTTATGATCACAGGCTAGATATCGAACGAAAAGAGAAATTGCGAAAGCGCATTGAAGCCGAGGGCATACGAGATTTTCAAAACACCATTAACGATGGTATTTCCGACAAGTATCTGTCGTGGAAAGGCATAGACGCCACTGTCGAGCTTTCAAAGTCGCAAAACGCAAAAGTGGTGGTCATTGGTGGCGGCAAAGAAGGAATGCCGCTGATCTTAGGCAGCGATTATACCAAGGCCGATACTTCAGCCGTCACACCCGAGCAAACACCCAATCCGTCAAAGGACGAGGGTGATCTCCCTGCCGTTGAACCCTAAACCGGCCATCGCGCTATCACAACAAACCAGCGCCTGAACTTTGCGGTGATTAAGCTCAGGCGGTTTCTTTGATGCTCTCGCGCAGCAAGACGGCTTGTTCAAATGCCAGCTCATATTCAATGTCATCGACCAAGGCGATGATCTTTGCCAATGGCGCGCTAAACTCCGTATCCTGACACCACTTGGCCAATGATTCGAGTTTATCTTCCACTGCGAAGTCTGAGGTTTTAAGTAGCGGTAGTATCACATCGAGACGTTGCTTTAATTCCTCAGGACTGAAAGCCAGATCATCGAACCCACCAACCGATTCACTTTGTTCGGCAAACACCCGCTCCAATGCCGTCAACAAAGGCACCAACAAAGCCTGCACCTGGTCGAGCATGTTTTTGTCATAGTGCGCCTCACCCAAAGCGCTCTCAAGCACTTGCGTTTTTTCCGATAAGGCAAAGGCGCCAATATATGCCGCATTGGATTTAAGCGAATGGACGGCGCGATAAAGCTCATCCCAGCGTTGCTGTTCGAACAAGGTTTTGAGGTGCACATCCAAACTGCGCTGTTGCTTATCAAACTCTTTAAGCAAATCGAGATACAAATCCGATTTGCCTTTCATTCTTTGTAGCGCCAACTGTGGGTCAATCCCTTCTATATCCGCGAGAATAGACAACGCTGGGTCATTCTGAATTACAGACTGACTTGTCTTACCACCGGCATCAGTAGCGACGTTCGACGCCTTGTTGGGTTTTAAAAAGCGCATCAAGGTGCCGAATAACACATCAGGCTCTATTGGCTTGTTGATGTGCGCATTCATACCCGCTTCGATACTACGTTTGGCATCGGCTTCCATGGCATGTGCTGTCATCGCGACAATTGGCAACTCAGTTTTGTTCAGCTCGCCACGAATTGCCTTAGTCGCACTTATGCCGTCCAACTCTGGCATTTGAATATCCATCAACACCAAATCAAACGCATTTCTAGCCACTTTATCTACCGCAATGAGGCCATTTTCAGCGATGTCGATGTGCACGCCGGAATCGGCCAAAAAGCCCACGGCCACTTGGCGATTAATGGCATTGTCTTCGACCAACAAAATAGAGTGGCCGCTAAAATCAGGGATCATCCCCTTAGGATGTTCATCTAGCAAATCTGTGCGCTCATCACCACACACCAAGGTGCTGATCGCATCCAATATCGCCTTATGACTCACCGGCTTTTCTAAGAATTGTTTGACCGGCGTATCGCCGACTTTGGCTCTGGCTTCATCTTTATCATAGGCAGATACCATCAGAACATTGGGCGGGTCGTCCTTTAGCAGCTCATGAATGCGGCGTGTGGTTTCAATGCCGTCCATCCCAGGCATACGCCAATCCATCAACACCAGATTATAAGGCACACCTTGCTCGGCCGCTTGTTCAATCAACTCAATCGCGCTTTGGCCACAGGACGCTTCGTCAAAATTAACCCCAATATCAGTTAGAATGTGCCCCAAAACCTCGCGGGCCAGCGCCATATCATCAACAATCAAAACCTTTAATTCACTTAAGGTTGCCGCATCAAGCAAAGGCGACTCGTCTTCTTTGTCAACCAGATCCAACAACACCGTAAAATGGAATGTCGAGCCGCTGCCCGGCTTACTTTCAAGCCATATCTCACCGCCCATCAACTCGCACAGCTGTTTTGATATCGCAAGGCCAAGACCTGTGCCGCCATACTTTCGCGTTACCGATTCATCAGCCTGTGAAAAGCTTTTAAACATATTTTGTTGCTGTTCGTTTGTCATGCCAATACCGGTATCTATGACACTACAATGGAGCAACAAGTGCGTATCCAACCGCTCTTTGAGCTTGATCTTCACGCAAACCACGCCTTTTTCGGTAAATTTCACCGCATTGTTGACCAAATTAACGATGATCTGTTGTAACCGTAACGGGTCGCCTTTAAGGGTATTGGGGATATGGCTGTCGATATCGGTGATCAACTCAAGGCCTTTGGCATGAGCGTTCATCGAACTTAACGTGATAGCCCGACCAATGAGCTTCGTCAAATTAAACTGTGTGCTTTCAATGGTGAGCTTACCGGCTTCGATTTTAGAGAAGTCCAAGATATCGTTAATCAGCCCGAGCAAAGCTTCCCCAGCATCGACCACTTTCTCAACATAATCTCGTTGATGAGTGTTGAGATCGGTTTTTAGCGTTAACCGGCTCAAGCCTATGACCGCATTCATCGGGGTGCGGATCTCATGACTCATCTTCGCTAGGAAGTCGGATTTTGCCTGAGTGGCCTTTTCTAACTCCAAGGTACGTTCAAGCACTTTGTGTTCGAGATTGCGGTTGATATCCAGCAGCTTTAAGTGGGTTTCTACCCGGCGTAACAGCTCTTGTTTGGCGATGGGTTTGGACACATAATCATTGGCGCCGACATTAAAGCTCTCGACCAAATCGGCAACCTGATTTTTTGCCGTTAAAAAGATCACTGGCAACTCATGCACCGGCCACAGTTTTCGAATCGCTCTACACACCTCGTAGCCCGATATTTTTGGCATCATGATATCGAGCAACACCAAATCGAAGCCTTGTTCGTCATTATTCAATATATCTAACGCCTGAGCGCCACCGCTTGCCTCAACCAACTGATAGTGCTCAAACGATAAATGATTGACCAACACCTGACGATTGACCGCCTCATCGTCCACCACCAGCAGCCTAAATCGCGTGCCGCCGATAAAGCTTTCCTGATTGGCAGCGTCCCCTGCGTTGCCGCGAAGCTCAGCGGTTTGATCGTTCGCGGCGTGCGCTTGTTCAATATGTAAATGTGACGCGATTTGGTTTAACCCGGTGTTTTGCACAACAATATGAGCGCCTTTGGCCATCGGCAAGGTAAAGGAAAAAGTCGAACCTTTGCCAAGGGTCGATTCGACATTCAACTCACCACCGTGCAACTCAATCAACTGCTTGCTGATGGCCAAGCCCAATCCGGTACCGCCATATTCTCGTTCGGTTTCACCGCTGATCTGCTCAAATGATTCGAAAATACTGGCAAATTTGTCTTTGGCGATACCGATGCCATTGTCACTTACGTGGATCTCGATACAATCGCCCAAGTTTAGTGCACTAACCCGCACAGCCCCGTGCTCACTGAACTTAATACCGTTACCGACCAAATTATGCATAACCTGTTGTAGTCGATTTTCATCGGCATAGATGGGCGGTAGATCCTTTGGCACATCATTGACTAAGCTCACGCTTTTACCACTGAGCAAGGGTCGTGATAAAGTCAGCACCATATCGGCCAGCGTATACAAATCAAGCGGCTTGCAATTGAGCGTTAGATGTCTGTCTTTGAGTTTTGAAAAATCCAAGATGTCGTTAACCAGATTAGACAGTCGTTTACCGCTGGCAACCACCAAAGCAAGGTTGGTTTTGGCATTATCCGGCAAATCACCTGAGACGCCATCAAGTAGCGACTCGGTCAAGCCGATAATGCCGTTAAGTGGCGTACGCAATTCATGTGAGGTATTGGCTAGAAACTCATCTTTGAGTTTATCGACCTGTTTGAGCCGGTTATTGATGGCCTCAGCCTCACTGATGCGATGGCGCTGACGCCGGACAAATACCACGGTTGCCAGCACCACCAGCAACACATAAAGCGAATAGGCCCACCAGGTTTCCCATGGCGCCGGCAATATTTCAATTTTTAACGACTTGCCGGCATCATTCCAATAGCCATGTGCGTTGGTCGCGGTTACCACCAACGTATATTCGCCCTTTGGAATACCGGTATAGGTTGCCCTTCTATTTTTGGCATCGGTATAAATCCAGTCTTCATCAAAGCCCACCAATTTATAGGCGTACTTGTTTTTCTCCGGCGAGGTAAAATCAAGCGCTGCGAAAACAAAAGAGATCAGGCTCTTTTGCTGATGGTTAAGCACCAGTTTATCCAACGCATTGATGGATTCATCGGTGCTAAACACATCGTCTTGGTGATGGTGTACCGGCACAGGCTTATTGAGCAGCAAAAACTCAGTAAATACCACTTTGGCCTCAATCGTCGAATCTTTAATTGCCTGTGGGTAGAACCGATTAAATCCATTGATACCACCGAATAACAAGGCGCCATCGGGACCTTTGCCAAACGCGCTAAAATTAAACTCGTTGCTTTGCAAACCGTCATTTACCGTGAAGTTACGAAATGACTTGGCGTAAGGGTCAAAGCGGCTAATGCCATAATTGGTGCTTAGCCACAAATAACCGAGTTCGTCTTCTAATATGCCATAGACACCATCATTGGGCAGGCCATCGACAACCCTGTAATGAATGAAGCTGTCAGATTGTCTGTCGTACAGATTCAGCCCGCCACCATAGGTCGCCAGCCACACTTGGCCACGGCTATCTTTTAAAATACTGGTAACCAAGTCATGACTGAAACTCTCAGGTTCCAAACCATCGGGCACATAGTGAACAAACGCATAGGTTTTGGGGTTAAAACGAAACGCACCATGAAACATGGTGCCAATCCACAACCAGCCGTCGCCATCCTCGGCAATGGCAGTGACCAGCGAATCGGCAAAGCGCCCGAACGCTTTACCCTGCTCAGATACCTTAACAAATTGTTCGGTTTGACGATCGAAATATTCCAGCCCGGTTTGGTTGCCCACCCACAGCCGATTGTCACTATCGACATACAAGGAAAAGACCTCGTTGTCGCCCAAACTGCCCGGTTCGTCGCCTTGATGCATGAAGCGGGTGATCTCACCTGTGTCAGGATTGATTCGATTGACGCCTCCGGCACTGGTTCCAACCCAAATCATGCCCTGTTGGTCAAGGGCCAAGGTGTATATGTTGTTATGGCTAATGGTATTGCTGTTGTTGGGATCATGACGATAATACTCAAACCGATTTTCAGCCTCGATAAAACGGTTAAGGCCGTCATCTGTGCCTACCCATAAAGTACCGTTTAAATCATATAAAATGGCTTTGACATTGGGGTGAGAGAGTGTGCCCGGCGAGTTTGAAAGGTGAGTAAAATGGTCAAATGGCGCTTTTTTGGTATCATATTTATTTAACCCGCCGCCGTGCGTGCCAAACCATAATACACCAGAGGCATCTCTGAACGTGGTCGATACCATATTGTGACTTAAACTTTTTGGATCGGCAGGATTGTGCACATACTTTTCAAAGCGGCGACTTTTCGGATCGTAACGATTTAGCCCTTCAACCGTATTAATGTAGAGTCGTCCCTGCGCATCTTCATACATATCCCAACTATTGTTATCGGCAAGACTCTTAGGGTCATCTTGCTCATAACCGAAATACTCGACCCCCTGCTCGTGATATCTCAAAAGCCCTGCACGCGTACCGAACCAAATTTCCCCCGTTGTACTTTCATAGACATAGTTGATATCTTTAGCCAGTGGGTTGCGGGCAACCGCATTGAACAAATCAACATTTTCAAAGCGGCCATTTTGACGGTCAAATAGATTCACGCCATTACCGGTAACAACCCAAAACCGTTTCTGACTGTCTTGTAAAATGCCGGTGACTTTATCGTCGCTTAAACTATAAGGTTCACCCTCAACGTGACGAAAATGACGAAATACCTGCGTGCTTTCGTCAAACCGGTTGAGGCCACCTAAAGTCGCCACCCACAGTACCCCTTCACTGTCTTGGAATATGTCTCTAATGTGGTCGTTACTTAAACTCTCCGCGCGCCCTTCTTGATGTTTGTAGACGGTAAAGCTGTCTTTGTCGGTATCAAAGTAGGCCAAACCATTGCTGGTACCCACCCATAGTCGCTGGCGGTTATCGATAAATAGCTTTTCAACCCAGTTTTCAGGCAAAGAGTGAGGATCATCGGCAATATGGCGATAAATTTTGAATTCATAGCCATCAAAACGGTTCAGGCCATCTTTGGTGGCTATCCACAAAAAACCTTGACGGTCTTGTACGATATGGTTGATAGAATTACTCGAAAGACCGTTGTCGATGGTTAGTCTTTCAAAACGCATCAGTGACTGTGCGCCGTAGCTCCAACTTGCGAATACCAGCAGTAACAGTAAACTTAATCCGCGCATATTGAATGTCTTTATTCCCTGTTGTCACGCATAACTGTTGAAATTATAAGCCAGTCTAAAGAATCGTGTGATCATTTAAAAGCCGTTTGCCGCAATTTGCTGAAAATACGCCTTAATAAAACCGAAGATACCCGGTTTAACGACTGAATTTGGTTTCGAGTATGATAGAAGAATTGGTTCTTTCAACCCCTTCGAGTTGACCGATATCATCGATAATTCGACTTAACTGCTCCAAAGAGCGCGCCTGTATCACCGCAATCAGGTCATATTCACCATTGATAGAATACAAAGCCGTTATATAGCTAATTTTTTGCAATTGCTGATTGGTCAAGGCCGTGAGCTTTTGCTTGACCTTAATTGAAATATGCGCGCACACCAGCGCGTCGAGGTATTCACTGCCGTAATCCACTGAATACCCTTTGATCACACCGGTACTTTCCAGTTTATTGATACGGTTTTGTACTGTCGAACGAGATAAATTCAGCTCACGGGCAAGGTCTGAGACACTCGCTCTGGCATTGGTACGCAGTAGCGTTAACAGTCGGTGGTCTTGATCACTTATCATATTGTCATTTCAGTTGGTCATTTTGCTTTATTATATGGTCATTTTACATAATTAGCAGCTACACATTGACCAAAGCGCGCCGTATAATGCCTCTCCAAGTTTAACTGTATATTTAGTTGTATAAAAGCGAGACTAGGGATAATTATGCAGGTTTTACGTCCTATCACCACTGATGATTTTGCCGCCTTAACACAAATTGCTGTGGAATCAGGCCATGGTTTTACCTCATTGCCACAAAATGACGACGTTTTGCGTGATAAAATCGAGACCGCCGAGGACAGTTTTAACCGTTGCATCGACAAGCCCGGTCAACAAAAATATCTATTCGTTCTCGAAGACAGTGATAGCGGTGAGATCCTCGGCACAACAGGCATCAACGCCAGTGTCGGTTTAGACAGCCCGATTTACCATTATCGCCTGCGTAATACCGCTTTGCACTCAAGCCGATTAGGGCTAACCAACAATGTCGAAACCCTACGCATGTGTAACGACTATACCGGCGCTACCGAGATCTGCACTTTATTTTTACGAGAAGCCTTTAGACAGGGCCATGCCGGTAAGTTTTTATCACGCGTGCGCTTTTTGTTTATGGCCCAACACCCAATGCGCTTTTCAGATACCGTCATCGCTGAAATGCGCGGTGTTTCATGCGAACAGGGCGAATCACCATTTTGGCAATGGCTTAAACAGCATTACATCGATTTAGACTTTCCCACCATCGACTATATGGTCGGTAGCGGCGACACCAGCTTTATCCCACAATTGATGCCAAAATACCCTATCTATACCAGCCTGTTGTCTGCGGATGCCAAAGACGTTATTGGCAAAGTGCACGACAAAACTCGCCCAGCACTAAGAATGTTGGAAAAAGAAGGCTTTAAACACCGAGGCTATGTCGATTTATTCGATGCCGGCCCAACCATAGAATCCAAACTAGAGAACATCGCCACGGTAAGAAACAGCGACACTGGCAACGCCAAAATCGCCAACATCAAAGGCGGCAAAATGTACGCCCTATGTAACGACAAAGTCGCCGACTTTCGCGCAACCTATAGCGATAAAGTCGATGTGTGCGCCACCAGCGGTGAAGTCACCTTAAGCCAAGAACTCGCCAAGGCACTAAAAGTCTCTGACGGTGACGATGTTCGATTTGTGGCG
>JBFHGJ010000014.1:0-76394 GCA_041583135.1 Alteromonadaceae bacterium
ACTTAAGCCGGAAATTATGCGGTTGCGCTTGGGAAAGTGTTCAGCCCTTGGGCCTTGTTCGGGCCAGAACTCTGAAACCAAAGCGCCCGTTGCGGCAATTTGTTCAGCCAAGGCTTTATGGCGTTTTGGGTAGATTTGCTCCAGACCACTGCCGAGTACGGCGATGGTCTTACCTGCGACACTTAAGGCTCCTTTGTGACTCTGTCCATCTATGCCAATCGCCAGACCACTGGTGACGGTGATGTCTAAATTGGCGAGCTTGGCTGCAAAATCAAAGGCGATTTGACCGCCACTGGCGCTGTGTTCACGACTACCCACCATCGCGATTTGAGGACTAGACAGAAGTGCCGGCTCACCTTTTACAAACAATAATTTCGGCGCAGCGCCAATCGCTTTTAGGGCTGTAGGATATTCTGGCTGTGGATAGCAGATGATATGGTTGCCGGGAATACTTGCCCACTGCTCAAGAGCTTCAATGCGACGAAAGTCAGGTCGAGTGAGTGCTGCAATGGTTTGCGGCTTGAGTTTTAGTTGCGCCAGCTGTACTGCTGACATGTGACTTAATTCATCAAGACTGTAATGCTCAATCAGTTGATTGATGGTATTGATGCCCAAATGAGGGGCCAAATACAGAGCCAGCCACTGTCGTCTGGCATCCTTGCTTAACGTTGTCATAAAACTTCCTTTTGTGTGTTAGCCCGTCGAGCCATTTGATGACGGGCATTGTATCGGCGATGTGCCGATTAAATCTTTTCAGGGCTTTTGGTGGTATCTCCAATTCGAATAGGACGCTCAGCATTGGTGATAAAGCCGTAACTGAGGTTTTCATACACTTTAAACACCATCAGCTGACCAATTTTTTCCTTAGGCATTTCTAACAGGCTGCCGGTACCATCTTCCGATGGGCCTATCCAATCGCCGTTAATGCGGTCGAAACGAGAGCCGTCTTCGAGGTATCTTGGGTTTTCCGGGTCGTTGACTACCATTGGCGACTGATGGTAGATGTCCAGTACGTTGCCGACTTTGAGTTGGTGCTTATCGCCGCGATTGATCACCACCACGTCGTACTTAGAATATTCTCGATAGTCGCTCGGTGAGGCAATGATGGTGGCCCCCACTTCACTTTGTGGCAAGCTGATCTTGAAAAATGCCGGAAGGGTTTGGCCTTCGTTGACCGGCAGCACTTTATCGCCCGCCTTAATTTCGTTGATGGCATCTTTGACTTTCAGCGCTGCCGGGTCGGCCGGCCCAGTGCCTGCTCGCATGACCGTGGCAATGCCGACCAAAACGGTTTCAAACCCTAGTGGCTCATCTTCGCCGATATCGGTGTAGGCTTGGCCTTTGCGGTAAATGGCGTAGGTTTGTTTTGGGTCTAAGGCTTGGTTGACATAGATGATTTGGCTGTCTATCCAATTTTTGCTATTGACGTTGGCCCCCATGACATAAGGCAATGAGTCTAAATACTCGGCGCTTAGGGATTGTTCATAGGTGATATAGGGGCGAATGGCTCTCAATGGCAGCGTTGGAATGGGCTGCTCTGTTTTGAGTTTAATGCGCTTGCGTGGACTGAGCTTTTTGACATTACGATTGATGCTCAGTTGCGGATTACCAGCGGCATCATAGGTGAGGTTGATGACATCACCTGGATAAATCAAATGGGGATTTTTGATCTGTGGATTAACCTTCCAGATCTTTGGCCACAGCCAAGGTTTGGAGAGGTAAATACCAGAGAGATCCCATAAAGTGTCGCCTTTTTTGACAACATAACGCTCAGGCGCTCCGGGACGTAATTTGATCACATCGGCGCTGGCAGAGAAGGCCATCGCGGCCATAATGGTTAAAAGGAGTATTTTCCTTAACTTCATACCTGTTTCTCTTTCCTGCTCGGTAAACAACAATAAATATGCCGATTTATTGCGCTTAATCTTATGTTTTATTATGTATTTGCGCACATAACCCCTATCAATAAGGGCGTTATGCCGCTAAACTTAAAACATAGCACACAAACCAAATCAACGCATACTATTTAGTGTCCCTATGGCTGTTTTAACCGTATTAAGATTTCCCGATGAACGCCTGCGCACCGTTGCGCAGCCGATAACTGAATTTGACAGTAAACTACAAACCATTATCGACGATATGTTCGAAACCATGGATGAAGAAAAAGGCGTCGGTCTTGCGGCCACGCAGGTAGATATTCATCAGCGTTTGGTGGTCATCGACGTATCGGAAAACCGAGATCAGCCGTTGGTGTTGATAAACCCCGAGATCACCGATAAACAAGGTAGCAAGATCAGCGAAGAAGGTTGCCTGTCAGTGCCGGAATGCTATGCCAAAGTCGAGCGCGCAGAAACCATTACCTTTAAGGCTCTCGACAGAGAAGGCAAAGAATACTCCATGGATGCCGATGGCTTGTTGGCGGTATGTGTTCAACATGAGCTGGATCACTTAAACGGTAAGCTGTTTGTCGATTACCTCTCGCCACTAAAGCGAAACCGCATTCGCAAAAAGCTGGAAAAAGAAGCCCGTAGCGCCAAAAAAGCCGGTTAAATTCTTTGCGGGAGCCGCTAAGTCTGTCTCCCGATAACCTGAAGCATCGCGCCAAATCGCCAACCGTTAATCGTTCAAACAGGAGTCTTGTGTGAGTGCACCTTTGAATATCGTTTTTGCCGGAACCCCAGATTTTGCAGCCAGTCATCTGCAAAAGCTGATTGAATCGCATCACAATGTCGTGGCGGTCTATACCAAACCCGACAGCCCGGCAGGCCGTGGTAAAAAGCTTCAAGCAAGCCCGGTAAAGCAACTCGCCCAATCCCATGATATTCCTGTTTATCAGCCTAAATCTTTACGTAAAGAGCCTGCTCAAGCAGAGCTTGCAGCCCTCAACTGTGATTTGATGGTCGTGGTGGCCTATGGTTTGATTTTGCCTAAAGTCGTTTTGGATATGCCGAAGTACGGCTGTATCAATGTGCATGGTTCTATTTTGCCGCGCTGGCGTGGCGCTGCGCCGTTTCAGCGTGCCATATGGGCAGGTGACAAAGAGTCTGGCGTGACCATTATGCAAATGGATGTCGGTCTTGATACCGGTGATATTTTGCTGGTTGAAAAGTGCCCGATAGACGCCGATGAAACCAGCCAGTCGCTCTATGATAAAATTGCTCAAAGTGCGCCAGAAACCTTAATTAAGGCAGTTGATGAAATTGCCGCAGGCAATGTGACCGCCATCAAGCAAAATGACGCCGAAGCCACCTACGCGGAAAAACTTTCTAAAGACGAAGCACTGATCGATTGGCAGCTCAGTGCTACTGAGCTTGAGCGCTGTGTTAGAGCCTTTAACCCTTGGCCGGTTAGTCATTTGGTGGTCAATGACAATGGCGCCGAGCGCAATGTCAAAGTGTGGCAGGCCAATGTTGCGCAGGGCACTACCGACAAAGCGCCGGGCACTGTACTTAGCGCCGATAAGCGCGGTATTGCGGTTGCTTGTGGTCAAGGCGAGATCTTAAATATCACCTCATTGCAGCCGCCGGGCAAAAAGCCGATGCAGGCTCATGAGTTTTTAAATGCCCGAGCGGGCTGGTTTGTTGTTGATCAGCAGGTTGGCCGTTAAGTGAGTAGCGCAAAAAGCCTCAATCTGCGTGCCCGATGCGCCGAGTGTCTCTATCAAGTCGTCGATAGAGGACGTTCGTTGTCTGATGCCTTACCCCAAGTTCAACAAGGTATCGACAACGCCAAAGATAAAGCCTTGATGGCGCAGATCTGCTACGGCGTGCTGCGTATGTTGCCGACACTGGACTTTTGCTGCTCTAAATTGCTCGACAAGCCGCTTAAAGGTAAAAAGCGTGTTTTTCAGTTCTTACTCTATGTTGGGCTTTATCAGCTCATTGCCATGCGCATACCGGCCCACGCGGCATTAAGCGAAACTGTAGAAGGGGCGCAAAGTCTCAAAGCCGGTGGGCTTAAAGGCATGATCAATGCCGTCTTGCGCAATTTTCAGCGCAACCAAGCGCAATTGCTGGCCGATGCAGAGCAAGTTGAGACCTGCCGTTACAATCACCCAAGCTGGTTTATTAAAAAGCTCAAAAGTCATTATCCTGAGAGCTGGCAAGACATATTAATGGCCAATCAGCAGCAAGCGCCAATGTGGCTTAGAGTGAATGCCAAGCAATTCAACAAAGGGCAGTATCTTGACCATCTTGCCCAAGCGGATATCGCCGCAGTTGGTTATGACGCTTTAGATATGGGCATTCGTTTAGAAAAACCGACAGATGTGACCAAGCTGCCCGGCTTTGCCGAGGGGAGCTGCTCGGTGCAAGATGGCGCAGCGCAATTTGCCGCACAACTGATGCAGGTTAAAGCCGGTGAGCGAGTATTGGACGCCTGTGCGGCACCAGGCGGTAAAACCTGTCATATGCTTGAGCTGGCCCCCGATATTGATATGACAGCCATTGACTGCGATCCTAAGCGGCTAAATAGCGTCAGCGAAAACCTTACAAGGCTGAAATTAGCGGCTAAACTGATAGCGGCAGATGCCTCGGACATTGATAGCTGGTATGACGGCAAGCCGTTTGACCGCATTTTGCTTGATGCGCCGTGTTCGGCCACTGGCGTGATCCGCAGGCATCCCGATATTAAATGGTTGCGTCGTGGTGCCGACATTGAGGCTTTGGCTGAGCTGCAATGGCAGATCCTTTGTGGAATGTGGCAGTTGCTTAAGCCCGGTGGTACTTTGGTGTACGCAACTTGCAGTGTGTTGCCGGAAGAAAACAAACAACAGATGATACGCTTTTTAAATGAAACCCAAGATGCAAAGCTTGACAGTATCGGTCCGCAAGATACCGAGCAATCACCCGGCTGGCAGTTGTTGCCTGGTGAAAATGACTGTGATGGCTTTTATTATTGCCGCTTGGTGAAAGAGGGCTAGGCTGTGAAAATTATCATTCTCGGTGCCGGACAGGTCGGTGCGACATTGGCTGAAAATCTGGTTGGTGAACAAAACGAGATCACCTTGGTGGATATGGACAGTGACCGTATCAGTGAATTGCAGGATAAATACGATTTACAGGTGATCAATGGTCATGCGGCACATCCCGATACGCTGCTAAAAGCCGGCGCGGAAGACGCCGATATGTTGATCGCCGTGACCAGCTCCGATGAAGTCAATATTGTTGCCTGTCAGGTTAGTTACAGTCTATACAACACCCCGGTTAAAATTGCCCGTATCCGCTCGGCAGAATACTTGCGTTATAAAGATAAGCTGTTCCATCACCACGATATGCCGGTTGACCATTTTATTGCCCCAGAGCAGTTGGTGACACGATATATTCGCCGTTTGATCAACTACCCAGGCGCTTTACAGGTGCTTGAATTTGCCCAAGGCAAAGTCTCTCTTGTGGCGGTTAAAGCCTATTACGGCGGCTTATTGGTCGGTCATGCCTTATCGACCCTTAAAGAACATATTCCAAACATTGAAACTCGTGTGGCGGCCATTTATCGCCAAGGGCGTCCAATTAAGCCTTTGGGCACCACCGTCATTGAGGCCGACGATGAAGTTTTCTTTGTGGCGGCGACCAAGCACATTCGTGCGGTAATGAGTGAGCTGCAAAAACTGGAGCATTCTTATCGTAAATTTATGATAGCTGGTGGCGGTAATATCGGTGCTGGGCTTGCCCGTTCACTGGACCGCTCACACAGCTTAAAACTGATTGAGCGCAACCAGCAACGCGCCGAGTATCTTTCTGAAACCCTAGACAATGCGGTGGTCTTTTGTGGTGATGCCTCAGATCATGAACTGCTTTCCGAAGAACATATCGATCAGGTTGATGTGTTTATTGCGGTGACCAATGATGATGAGGCCAACATTATGTCGGCAATGTTGGCCAAACGCATGGGCGCAAAGAAAACTATGGTGTTGATCCAGCGTAGTGCTTATGTCGATTTGGTGACCGGCGGTGAGATTGATATTGCCATTTCGCCGCAACAGGCAACCATTTCAGCCTTGCTCACTCATGTTCGTCGTGGTGATATCGTCAATGTATATTCATTGCGTAAAGGCGCTGCCGAGGCGATAGAAGCGGTAGCTCATGGCGACCAATCGACCTCTAAGGTGGTTGGCCGTGCCATTCGTGACATTAAGTTGCCGCCTGGTACGACCATTGGTGCGATAGTACGCCAAGATGAAGCCATTATTGCCCATGACAGCACCATTATCGAATCGAATGACCATGTGATCTTGTTTCTTATCAACAAGAAATACATCACAGAGGTTGAACGCCTGTTTCAGGTGAGCGCTATCTTTATTTAAATTAAAGACGCTCGGCACCTCTGCACTGCAAGGCAGGTCTTTCTGTCTTGCCTATCACACTGAATCTCATGCAAAGTCGCTTATCTCAATTGAGCCGTTAGTGCGTAGACATCCTCATCGGTCATAATACGACTGCCATCGATAACTTGTTCAATTAATTGAGTTAATACGGGATTGTCTTCAGGCTTCGGTGGGTTGCTTTGTAGCTTGCGAAGTTTGGTTAAAGCTTCAAGAGCACCAAGATCTGGCATCAATTTCATTTCTGACCAAGCGAATAACTCTTCACGATACTTAACCCATACCCAAACTACGGCCTTTGGTGTTGCTGCACTTTTACCTGTTAGTGTGCTTTGGTGTGATAGGATGCTTAAAAATAGATGAACAAAGCTTAGTTTTTGTTCGATGTTTGGCAGACTTTCATAGGCTTTTTTGTAATTGATATACATGTTTGAATAGGTGTTCTTAGTATATCGAGTTGGAAAACCGCCTTCTGGTTTGGGGGTTGTCAGACTATCTAATGCCATACAGAAATGCTTGGAAAGATACAATGGCTCATCTTTCATATTGGTTGATCTTTGTCTGACGTCTAAAGGGGCGTCTTTGAGTAAAGGTATATTTGGGCAGTCTAATAATTCATCCGTCGCTTTATTGATTTGTGCAAATGAAGAATTGCTTAAGGTCATTGAGAATAGACCAATCAAAATTAGCGTATATATTTTTTCTTGTTTTTGGCTAATGATAAATTTCACAATAAAGTCCTGTAACTATTTTGCCATCATTAAATAGAACTTCTACGCAGGTTTCTCCGTAGCCGTCCTTCGTTATGTTATCAACTTCATAGGCCCAGCAGTCATTGTGCACTGAACACTGTAACTGTTCCGCTTCTAGTCCGTCAGCTAGGGAATTATAAATACCATAGGTTGCGTAACCTATCCAATTGTAGCCACCGCTATAACCACTACCACCGGTTTCAATAATCTGATCGATGAAATAAGTCATACACTCCATGCAGTAATTGTTGTTGCCGTCAGGTAAAAGCGTATTACTTTGAGTCTCTTGGTTGTTATATTGTGGCTTCCCTTGGCCTTTTATGACCCACTTAACCAGTGATTTTAGCCCATCAAATTGGCTATCAATATCGCTATCGTCAGCCATCAATGCCAGTGCCTCAAGACCTTGAGTCAAAACCAGTGTTTCATCTAGACCAAATGTCAATTTAAGGGGTAAATAGGTAAAACCGCTGAGTCTGTGGGGTGAGTTCTCCAATTCGGTCAAGTTGAGAAAGCTCGGCAAAACGAATTTCAATATGACTACATTGGTCATCTTGCTTAAATGACTGATAGCTCTGTGTATTGGCGGATGATTCAGTGGTGAGTATGAAAGCACTTACTGCCGTGCAAAGCCTCAAAAGGCGCTTGATTGTTGTTGGTTTGTACATAGATCTTATTACTATTGTTTTTATATTAGGGGTTTCAATGGTATTAAGATCGGTTCTAAAGCGCAATTAGCTTTTTAGAACCGTTTGTAATGACAAGTTCCGTTTATATACTCTTAGGACTTCCAGAATGTTGGAGTAAAGAGTACCAGCAAGGTAAAGATCTCCAAACGGCCAAAGACCATGGCGCTGACGCATATCCACTTGGCGGCGTCGGAAATATCGCCGTAGTGGGCGGCGACTTGACCTAGGCCAGGGCCTAAGTTGTTAAGACAAGCGGCGGTGGCTGAGAACGCGCTGATATCATCCATACCAGATATCAACAACATCATCATGATCACCACAAACACAAGCGTGTAGGCGGAAAAGAAGCCCCATATTGCTTCTACAATGCGATCAGGCAAGGCTTTTTTACCCAGTTTGATGGTATAGACAGCTCTGGGGTGAACCAAGCGATTGAGTTCACGGATGCCTTGCAAAAACAGCAGGTATATTCGCACCACTTTCATTCCGCCGCCAGTCGAACCGGCGCAGCCACCGATAAAGCTGGAAAAGATCAGCAAAATCGGCAAAAACAATGGCCAAGCTGAAAAGTTGTCGGTGGCAAAGCCTGCGGTGGTGCTTAAGGATATGGCATGAAATGCCGCTTGATTGAGGGCATCATCGCCGTTGGCGTAATACTCGGTATTGACCAAAACCACAAAGCAGATCAAAGTCAGTACAACTTGTATACCCAAAAAGACCTTGAATTCAGGATCACGCAGATAACTGCGAATATTACGACTGCGAACGGCGGCATAGTGCAAGGAGAAGTTAATCCCCGAGATCACCAAAAACACCATACAAACAACGTTGATCAGTGAGTTGTCGAAGTAGCCGATGCTGGCATCGTAATTTGAAAAGCCACCAATGGCAACGGTTGAGAATGAGTGCAGCAGGGCGTCGAATATTTCCATACCCGCCGCCCAATAGGCCAAAGCGCAGGTAATGGTGAGGGTCACGTAGATGTACCAAAGGTGTTTCGCGGTATCGGCTATCCTTGGGGTCATTTTACTCTCTTTAACCGGACCTGGAGTTTCGGCACGATATAGCTGCATCCCACCGACGCCTAACATCGGCAAGATGGCGACAGCCAATACGATTATCCCCATGCCACCGAGCCATTGCAGTTGTTGACGGTAATATTGTACTGCTTTGGGCAGGTGATCTAGCCCAGTCATCACTGTGGCCCCTGTGGTTGTTAGGCCGGAGAAGGACTCAAAGACAGAATCGGCCAGTGACATATCGGGCTGGTCCATCAAGAGAAAAGGTATCGCCCCAACACTTCCCAGTACCACCCAAAAGGCGACCACAATAATAAAACCTTCTCGGGCTTTAAGCTCACTCTTGTGGCTGCGAAAGGTATACCAAAAAAAAGCCCCGATGGCCAAGGTGAGAAAGAATGCTGCAACAAAAGCTTTACCGCCGCCATCTTTGTAGATAAACGACACAATTGCAGGCGGGATCATCGACACGCTAAACAGCGCGACCAACATGCCCAATATTCTGACAATCGACTTATATTGCATAAAGGAGAGACAGGTGCTTTGTTATATTCTCAACAGGACTCATAGACTACCGAAAAGGCGCTGAAAAAGCAGCTATTTTTTACCTTATCTTGGGGATTAATTGCAGCAACAATGCTATAGTTGAGCGACTTTTAAGCCCCTTAACCAAGCAATATCAGATTTATGGATCCAGCAGTAAAACCTAAACGCACATACAACGACAACAAGCTTCGCAAGAAGCTCAGAGCCAATGTCGGCAAAGCCATAGAACAATATGCCATGATACAGCCCGGTGATGTCGTGATGGCGGCGTTAAGCGGTGGTAAAGACTCGTTTGTGATGCTCGATATTCTACTGCATCTCAAGCACACCAGTGACTTGGATTTTGACGTGGTGGCGGTCAACCTCGACCAAAAGCAACCGGGTTTTCCTGCGGAGATCTTACCTAACTATTTTGAGTCGTTAGATATTCCCTACTATATCATCGATAAAGATACCTATTCGGTGGTGAAGGCCAAAGTACCAGAGGGCAAAACCACTTGTGGTTTGTGTTCGCGTTTGCGTCGAGGCACTTTGTATGAGTTCGCCGAAAAGATTGGGGCGACCAAAATTGCCTTAGGTCATCATATGGACGATATCGTTGAAACGCTGTTTTTAAATCTGTTCTATGGTGGCAAGTTAAAGGCAATGCCGCCAAAGTTGCTGACAGACGACCAGCGTAATATTGTGATACGACCTTTGAGTTTTTGCCGCGAAAAGGACATTGCCAAGCTGGCCGAACTCAATCAGTATCCCATCATTCCTTGTAATTTGTGTGGGTCGCAAGAGAATCTTCAGCGTCAAGTGATCAAAGACATGTTGCAACAATGGGATAAGCGTTTTCCCGGTAGAATTGAAACCATGTTCAGCGCCATTCAAAACGTCAGTTTGTCACAGTTGGCCGATGATAGCCTCTTTGACTTTATGGCGTTGATGATAGACAGAAGCGGCGACAAAAAAGCCTATGGTTTTGAGGATGCTCAAGTATCTTCAAGCAACTTGATTAAAATCACCGAAGTATTTTAACCTGAAATCGGGATTATGCTGGGCCGTAGAACTTGCCCTTTTCCGCTGTGTCCCAAATTTATTGGCGTTAGAATGACTAAAGTGGCGTAAATTCAAGTTTTATAGACAGCGCTGCGGCCTAGCTAGTTCAAGTCCGGTGATGTCGCTCAACGCGTCTAAATCGGCGCAGTTAAAGTGTGTCAGCTCAATGGTTTTAAGTGCCTTGAGCTGTTCGATACCGCTTAACTCCTCAATGGCCTGATTCTGTGTCGGCGGACAGCTAAGTTGAGTCATTTCACTTATCTGATGCCAATTATGGCGTTTGGCGGTGTATTGCACGCATTGCTCAAGTGTAGGGTCAATAATATCCAAATCTACCAATAGGGTCACCGGGGCGCAGTTTGCCGGGCGGCTGATCACGCCGCTGCCTAATTCAGCCTCTAGCGCTTCGAGGCGACTACAGGCGATGTTGCTGTTGTCGCTGAGTAAAATGCTGTTGGTATTGGTCAGTTCGAACAGTGCCGAGATATCGATAAACGGGTTGCGGGTCAAATCCAAATGATTGAGTGCTTTTAACTGTTCAAGGCCGCTCAAATCACTGATATTTTGTTCGTCACAAACCAATTGGCCCATTTCTCCTATGGTGATCCAACCCTCGGCACTGGCGGTATCTAACACACAGCTTTTGAGCTTGCTATCGACAAAGGCAATATCGGTGATCAAGATATCTAAAGTGAACAGACAATCGACCGGTTGTTTCAGCTGACCTTCGGGTAACAAGGTCTCGAGCCGACTCAACTGGGCACAGGCGATATTGTTGTTGTCAAAGAGGTTGACTTTGGCGCTGGCGGCCAAGTCCATTAATGCGCTGATGTCTCTAATTTGATTGCCGCCCAAATGCACCAATTGCAACGATCTAAGCCCGCTTAAGGGGGTTAGGTCGCTGATTTGATTGTGGCTCAAGTCAAGCTGTTTCAAATTTTGCAAGTGACTAAGTACACTGATATCGCGAATACTGTTGCCGACGACCGACAACTGCCCGGTGGTGCCAAGGTATAGTTCGCTCAACGCACTTAATTCTTTGAGTGGAGCAATATCCACCAGCAAATTATCGCTTAAATCCAATGATTTGAGTTTACCGAGTTTGGCCAAAGGCGCCAGCTCGTCTATTTCGTTGAGCTTTAAATCGAGAGAGGTCAGCGCGTGAAGGTTTTGAATGCCGCCAATACTGGCTATCTTCTTATCGGCACAGCTCAATACGGTGATATCGTCAACCCGCTGCCAGCCTCTGGCTTTGGCGGCTTTCTCAACGCAACTGGCAAGCCGTGCGTCGGCAAATACTACCTGTGCCAAGGTTTGTGGAGGCGCTATGGTTAGGGTGTCGCTTGCTGATGAAGGTGCCGTTGTTGCTGCCATTTTTGGCACTTCGTTGGTAGTGACCGGCGGCTCAGGCGCAGCTGACTCGCCACAAGCGCTTAAAATAAGCGTGGCCAGTATCATCAGCACTGATCTTTTGACGGTATCTACAAAGTTCAAAATAACGAATCCAAATTAAACGAACGCGATAAAACACTAACAAACACAATAGTCGAACGCGATAGCATAGCGGATCAACAGTACAAGATCTAGCCACAACCGATTTAACACCGGCCAAGTAATGGTAAAAGCGCGTCCAGCCCCTGTTCAACTTGGCCTTAGGTTGGTTTGAGTGGTGAAATTTACATTTTGATAAAAAATTGTTTTCGTATGCACCGTTGCGCTTATGACAGGGGCTGACTAAAATGCTGGCTCCTTTTTTGTCCAATCTTTGGAGATATTGTGAAATATTGTTGTGCAATTCTAGCGGCTTCGGTTTTGCTTTCTGCTGCTGTCGAGGCTGAGCCTCTGACCATTGAACGTATTTATTCTAGCCCAAGCCTCTATGGTAAATCTCCAAGCCGACTGAGTATTTCTCCCGATGGTACGCGAGTAACTTACCTGCAAGGTAAAGAAAATGACCATCGTCGTTTGGATCTGTGGGAATATAGCATTAAAGACAAAACACACCGCTTGCTGGTGGATTCGGCATCGCTATTTAGTGGTGAAGAAGTGCTCTCCGATGAAGAAAAGGCGCGCCGTGAAAGAATGCGGATCAAAAACTCAGGGATCATCAGCTACAAATGGTCAGAAGACGGTAAAGCGTTGCTGTTCCCAGCCGGTGGCGATATTTATTATTACGACCTGCAAGCGCGAAAAAGTCGTCAACTAACCGACACGCCGGAATATGAAACCGATATTCGCTTTTCGCCAAAAGGGCACTATGTCTCATTTATTCGTGAGCAAAACCTTTATTATCTCGACATTGCCACAGGCAAAGAAACCCAAGTGACCCATGATGGTAAAGGTTTGGTCAAATATGGCATGGCGGAGTTTGTTGCGCAGGAAGAAATGAGCCGTATGACCGGCTACTGGTGGGCACCGGATGAGTCGAAGCTGGCCTTTACCCGCAGTGATGAAAGTGAGGTTGCCGAGGTTGTTCGTAATGAAATTTATGCCGATGAAATCAAATTGTTCAACCAGCGTTATCCTTATGCTGGCTCAAACAATGCCAAGGTTGAACTGGCGGTATATCGTTTGGACAACGCCAAGGTTCAATGGTTAGACCTAGGTAAAGAACGAGACTTCTACCTGACCCGTGCGCAATGGGCAGAAGATAGCAATATTTTGTCTTATCAGTGGCAAGACAGAGGCCATCAAACCCTTGAGCTGCGCTTTTATGACAGTAAGGCTGGCACAACCGAGACCGTGATTAAAGAAACCAGTGATAGCTGGGTCAATCTGCATGATGACCTGCATTTCTTAGAAGACAAAAAACACTTCATTTGGGCCTCTGAGCGCGATGGTTTCAAACACCTTTATCTTTACGATATGCAAGGCAACCTCAAACGCCAGCTGACTCAAGGTCAATGGGTGGTCGATTCACTCAAAAGGGTCGATGAAAAAGCGCAAAGAGTTTATTTTACCGGTCGCAAGGATACGCCTATAGAAAGTCATCTATACAGTACGGGCTTATTTAAGCCTGCTGCTGTTGAGCGCATTACCTCAGCCAATGCCAACCATTACGTCAACCTAGCTGAGGATAGTCAGACCTTTATCGACTATAGTTCGTCCTCAAGCGCTTTAAACTCGGTGGCACTAAGAAATATCGACGGTCGCTTTTTGATCTGGCTTGAGCAAAATGAGGTTGATCAAGACCATCCGTTGTATCCCTACAAAGATGAGTTGGTTGAGCCGAGTTTTGGTCATATCAAAGCAGACGATGGTCAAAAGCTGTATTACAAGCTTTATCAGCCGGCCAAGCTGGAAAAAGGTAAGAAGTATCCGGTTATCGTCTACGTTTATGGTGGACCGGGTGCACAGATGGTACGCAATACCACGCCTGATTTGTTTTGGCAGTACATGGTGCAACAAGGCTACATGGTGTTTCAACTCGATAATCGTGGCTCAGAAAGTCGCGGTAAAGCCTTTGAAGCTGCCATTCATCGTAAGATGGGTGAAGTAGAGGTGCAAGATCAGATAGCGGGCGTGAAATTCTTGCGTAGTTTGCCTCAGGTCGATCCTGAGCGTATCGGCATCTATGGTCACAGTTACGGTGGCTATATGACGTTGATGGCAATGTTCAAGGCCGGAGATTACTTCAAAGTGGGCGTGTCTGGCGCACCGGTGACCGATTGGAGTCTGTATGATACCTATTACACCGAAAAGTATCTTGACCACCCCAAAGAAAACGCTCAAGGCTATATCGACAGTAGTGTTTTCCCTTATGTCAAAGGGCTAAAAGGTTCATTGTTGGTATACCATGGCATGGCAGATGACAATGTGCTGTTTACCAACGCCACCAAATTGTTTAAGGCATTGCAGGACGAAGGCTTTATGTTTGAAATGATGACCTACCCCGGGGCCAAACACAGTTTGCGGGGCAAAAAGACCAAAATTCATTTCAAAACCACGATTGCCGATTTCTTTAAACGCAAGCTTTGATTGCCAGTACCGGGAATAACTGTTATATCATTATAAGATAATCAGTTTAAGGACCTTGTATTGTGTTAAGCAGACAGACACTCGACAATTTGGACAGCTATGCCGAGCATTACTCGAAAAACGGTTGGGTGCGGATCAGCAATTTTCTCAGCGATGAACATGCCGAGCTGTTTGCTGCCTCTGTCCATGAAGTGGCAGATATGCCGCCTTTATGGCAAATCGCAACACTGGTACAAGGCAAGGCATTTGTTGCACAGGTAAAGGATTACCTGGCACAAGAGCCTTATGTGCGTAGTCATTTTATTGCTGAGATCCTAAGATATGCACAGCAGCATGATTTTCAATATTTCTACGAATTTATTCACCTGCTCAATAACGATAGTAAAGCCCCTCCTGCACTAGATGATATTGCACAATTATGGCGTTCTGAGGCGTTGTTGGATGTCTTGAAGCATGTGGCAGATGATAAGACCGTGTGCCAAATCGATGCGCAACTGACACGCTATAAACCCGGACACTTTTTAAAGCACCATAGCGATGAAGGCTATCAGGCGCCGCAAAAACGTAAGGTGGCGTATGTGTTGAGTCTCAGCAAGAATTGGCAGGCAGATTGGGGTGGCTTGCTACATTTGCAAGAAGGAAAGGATGCCATCACCCAATCCCTCATTCCTGAATTTAACTCGATAACCTTGTTTAAGGTCCCTACAGCGCATTTTGTCTCTCAGGTAACCAATTACTGTCCGGCATCAAGATATAGCCTGACCGGCTGGCTCTGGGCCAAATAGGCCTATACTGCGGGGAAAGTGTCGGCGTCTTTGGCAAATTCACCAAAGCTGGTGAGTGCGGGCTGTTCTTCAGAGCAAGGCTCGTTATGTGGTTGCTCTAAGTCGGCAAAGGCTGCAAAGCTTTTGATCATATCAGTTTCAACCATTGATTTATTGTAGTTGTTCATGGGAAGTTCCTGAGTTTATTTTTATTCAAGCTGCCAAGATATTAGGAGCTGATATGCGCTGCTGTCAACCTTTGTGCTGGGTCAATGTTGAGGTGAAACGCGTAAATATCCCATTATCTTGTTGAGATTTTTCGCTATCTTATTGATTTTAAAATATGGATGAAACTTATTGATGGGGGTAAAAGACTGCATAAAAAGTTTAGAATTATTCAACAATATGAATAACTCGCTGAGCTGTTGCGGGAGGTTATGTCTCGCAGTCTACCGACTAAGTAAGCCAAAAGTGGCTGTGCGTTTGCATTTAGTCTAATAAAAATCAGCTGGAACCCGAATTTTTATTAAGCCAAACGCTCTGTCGATTGGCGGCAGCATTTCAACTGCGAGACAAAGTAACCCTTCCTTATCAACCGTGTTTCCCGATACCTCACTACTTCCTTTTAGCCTACAACCTCCTATTGACGACTTCCTTGATGGCCTACAACGTCCTAATCTTACTCAAAGTACAACTTCCATTATGCCGACAACTTCCAATTTACAGCTTCCTTTTTGGCCCACGACTTCCACTATTACAACGTCCTTTTGGCCTACAACTTCCACTACAACAACTTCCTTTAAGGCTTACTACTTCCTATTGAACAACATTCCTTTGGCCGACGACTTCCAAACTAACTGCTTCCATTTGGCCTACAACTTCCATTCGATACCGCTTCCTATTTGGCCGACATCTTCCGTTTTTACTACTTCCTTTAAGGCCACGACTTCCTATTTTACTGCTTTCCTATTAAAGCGAACTACTTCCTTCTTTATGATTTCCTTTTAACGCTTTTTACTGCTTCCTTTTTACAACTTCCCAGTATCTTTGAGCGTTGTTGTTTAACAACGTCATTTGATGTTGAGTATATTAATAAAAGTTTGCAAATTTGGTTATCAAATATAAGCCAAGTTTTGTTAATAATGAGTCTAAATTATAAAAGTTATTTTATTTCAGGTGTTTACATAACAATATTTAATATGTGGTTATGCAGTTGTAATAAAAAAACGCCATCTTGTCCGATTTTTTTAAATCGTTTTTATGGACAAAAAACGTCGGTGAAATCCCTTCTTTAGGCTAAAATTACTATTTCTTTATGGTCATGGTCCGATGTCTACTGTATGGCTGAAACTTGACGACATCCATTTGTATAGATGTGCCTATAAAAACGATAAAGTCTTCGCTGCTGGTGTGGCGAAGGAGGACCACTACATGAAAAGCTACAAAAATTTCGCTCAGCGGATAAAAGCATTGAGCATATACACTGTCACCTTATTGTTGATCTGTTTTCAGCCGTTGGCGAATGCCAATGACTGGTTGATTGGCACGGGGATATATGACATTACCGGGCCTGCCGCCGATAGGGGCATGGTTGGTTATGGTGATACCGGCCAGACCACCAAAGGCATACATACCAGACTATGGTCGCGTGCATTTGTTATCGGCAATAGCGATCATTCAGGGTTTATCAGCTTTGTCAGTGCCGACCTACAGAGCATTACTCAAGGAGTCCATCAGGGCGTCATGAAAAAGGTCGCCGCCGATCCCTTTCTCGCGCCTTTTTTCAATCAAAGCAATATCATGCTTAGCGCTACTCACGTTCATGTCGGCCCGGGTGGTTACGACCACAACGTGATGCTCAACATGAGTGCGCTTGGTCATGACAACAAAAACTATAACGTTATTGTCAATGGTATATATCAGTCTATTCGCAATGCCTTTATGACCCGCACACTCGGATCGATTAAAATCAATCAGGGCAACTTGAGTGGCGCTTCCGTTAATCGCAGTACCGTGGCTTATAGTCAGAACCCTGATGCGGGGCAATATAGCGACAATATCAATAAGACCATGACAGTGCTCAAACTGGTTAAAAGTAATGGTCAGGAGATTGGTATGATCAACTGGTTTGCGGTGCACAATGTTTCTAGCACGCAGTCACAGCGATTGATCACCGGTGATAACAAAGGCGTTGCGGCACAATTATTTGAAAAGGCCAAGGGAGTCAACTTACCACTTTCCAGCGGGTTTGTTGCGGCCTTTGCCAATAGTGAAGAAGGAGATGTGTCACCCAATGTGTGTGGCCAGGAAAATGGCTGTGCGGGTAAAGGCAATAATGAGGGGAATGTAGCGCTGTTGGCGCAAAAGCAATACAGCAAAGCGATGAGCTTATACAACAATGCCTCTGAGCGTTTAAATGGGGCAGTGGCTCACCGGTTTCAGTATGTTAAATTGCCCGGTTACCAAGTCTTGGGCAATTATACCGGTGCCGGTACTCAGACTTTGTGCCAAGGTGCCATCGGATTTTCGATGACGGCAGGCGCGACTAGAGATGGGCCCTCGGGTCAAGCCGGTGTGTTCGAAGGCATGACTCAAGACAATGAAGGCAGCAACTGGAATAGGAGCAGTGTGATCGGTAGTGTGAGCGGCATGTTCAAGTTTATTAACGATTTTGCCGGGATCCTCGGGTTTGACAAAAATGTGCTCGGTAGCAGAACCCATGAGAGCTGTCAGTATCCAAAGCCAACTTTCTTGCCTACCGTTTTGGGATCTGACGTACATCTATATACAGATACCTTGCCATTTCAGCTATTTCAGATAGGTAACCTTGCTTTGGTTGGTGTTCCTGCGGAAATGACCACCATGGCTGGACGCAGGTTGCGAGACGATTTACAGACAATTTTGGCGCAATCCGGTGTGACTCGAGTTATTTTTGCCGGACTAAGCAATGCCTATGGTGGCTACATTACCACCAAAGAAGAATATTCGGTGCAGTATTATGAAGGCGCTCACAATCTCTATGGTCAGTATTCACTCGCAGCCTATCGTCAGGTTTATGGACAATTGGCCAATGCGCTGGTTTCTGGGCAATCTTTAGCAACCGGGCCTTCACCTAAAGATTGGTCAGCAAAGCAAAAGGTAAACGCCATTGGCGTGGTTTATGACGACAAACGTTTGTGGGAATCATTTGGCCAAGTTTGGAATAATGCCAACAGTAGTTATAACCGAGGTGATACCGTCAGTGTTAAATTTCGCTCTGGCCATCCGCAAAACAACTACAAAACCATGGCTAGCTTTATAGAGGTGCAGCGCAAAATCGATGGTAGCTGGGTGACGGTGCTCAGTGATAATGATTTTAGTACCAAGTTTGAATGGATAAGGGATACGGCTGCCGACTGTCTGGCTTGTTCTTTTGCTAAAGCTCAATGGCAAATCGACACTTCAATGCCGACTGGCACTTATCGTATTCGCCATAAAGGCCATTGGAAAAGTGGTTGGGATGGCAAGATCAGAAGCTATACCGGAACCAGTCGTAGCTTTAGTGTCAAATAACTAAGGTGGAGGTGCGCATTGCGCACCTCTAAACCGCATTGATTGTTGCCTGCGCATTTATGCGCGATAACATTTGGTCGAGGCTAAAGCCTCATGCTACGAAGGCAACTAATGCGGTTCACGTGCACCTTTAACTATCAATAGCCTGCCAAATGTCATTGATACTCATTGGTTTAAACTGACCAACAGCAAATCGCTGCTGGCATAACTTGAAGATGGCTTGGTTGTAAGGTGCTGATACTTGGTGTTGTTGGGCTAACATCAACAAGTGTCCGTTGATATCATCAAGCTCGGTTTGTTGTGAGCCGTTATTGATCACATCTTGCGCCATAGAGCTTAACACCATCTTTTTGACGTTACGTTTAAATGCGCTTCGAGTCAGCCACTGTGGTAGTAGTGCGCTGGCCTGTATTAACCACCAAGGGGGCGCGTTACCTATTTTACACTCTTTAAAGCCGGCTGCTTTGACGATGTTGACGCCCTCATAAATCAAACGGCTCAATATCTGCTGAAAGCGCGCCATGTTGTCGATATCACGATAGCCAAGGCCAGTCAGTGTCGTCAATGAGTTGGTGAGATTGATCACCATCTTACACAATGCCGCATCTTGAAAGTGTTGCGCTGCAACCGCATTGGCGTGTGGATTAAGCATATCGACAACTGTGGTGATAAGCCTTTGTTGGCCATTATCCGGCGTGCCGATGATAAACGGCCCTTTGGCTTGATAACCGACTACACCGACATTATCGAGCCAAGCGTTGAAAGTCACAATGCCATAAACGACCTGCTTAAAATACTGTGGCAGGATACGCTGGTTTTCAACCCCGTTTTGCAGGCCGACGACTATGGTGTCGGTCAACTGACTCGCACCATAGTGTGTGAGCAGTGCGCCGCTGACATCGGCGAGACTGTAGTTTTTAACACAGAGCAGTATCATATCGGGGCATGGGCAGTGATTGAGATCACTGATGGCGTTAACCTTGACTGTCGTAGCCTGATCTTGGTGATGCTGTAGATAGGCTTTGATGCCACCTGTTACAAGCTTTGCTGCATTTTCTGGGCGGTCGTAAACATAGAGATTAGGTTGTGTCGGTGCAAGCCAAGCTGTCAATGCAGAGCCGACAGCTCCTGCGCCGATAAGTAAAATGGTTGGTTTCATCGGTTCACCTTAAGCGGATCTGCGTCAAAGGCGAATGGTGCTTGATAGTGTGGGTCGGCCAAGTCAAAGCAAGCGCTCATGCTTGGCGTAAAACGGGTTTGAAAGGGGCTTGGGTCGATATTCAGCGTTTTGAGCATCGCGGCAACAGGGCCTGTGCCGAGTTCTAGCGCCGGGGGATTTTTGCTGTTTTGTTGCCATAGTCTATTGGTGAACTTGTTGACACTAAAATCACCTTTAAAGCAGGTGCTGCTTTTAAGCAATCTACCGTTTAGTTTTGAATAGAGATTGGACGTAACATCGAAGTGGCTACGATGACCTTGTGTGGGCAGGGTCAGGTTGAGGTAGTGGTTGCCAGCGGCGTCGATGGCTGCTGTGGTTGAGCTTTGCTCGGTATTTTTGATATTGATGGTTTCGACCTGCTTAGGTAGCCCCCAAATTTTTTGTCCGCGCAGCTGATTCTCTTTTGAGGTGACCGGCATGTGGAAAACGTAATAACCGAAGTTCTTAAAACCCTGTATCAGCATTGGCAGTACCGGCACATTGAGCAGAGGGTCTATCATCACCGGAATGGTCATGGCGATTTCATTGTAGGCGGGCAAGCCAAGCACCTGTTTGTATTCGTAACATGAAAAGGTAACCAAAGCGCGACCTTTGGGCATGGCAACCGGTTTCATTTTAGGATGTGGCATCAGCGCTTGAGCCTGCTGATAGTCACATAGAAAAATGCCGATGGCGCAGCTGACGTCACCATAAAAGGTTGGAAATAGGTAGTCTTTGCTGATGTTTTCACTTAGTTCGAGCGGCGATGGGGCATGACGCAGTTTAAAGCGCCTGAAAAAAGCGTTGTCGAATCGCGCCTGGTTGTCCAAGACGCCGGGTTGAATATCGAGATTGGGCTGCATAAGGTTACTCTTTAATCACATTTGTTCACCTTGCTATTGTCGCTGGCAGTTGTCACTGGTTAAATAGTAGAAATAACCCAACGTTGGCAGATTCGAATAATGATAAACCACCAACAAGCCGAACCGTTTATTCGCCTGTTATACACCCAAGCCAGCCGAATTGCCCCGGAAAGCTTTCGTTTTTGGGCGCTAGAGCAGTTGGCGCGCGTGATTGACTTTGACGCGGCATTTTGGGGCAGTGGCAATCAATTGGATATTGAGTTTCATTACGTCACTCAGCTTGGGCTGGACGACAACTACGCCAAAGTATTGCGAGAGACATTGGCAATTAACCCGATAAAAGATCTTGTTGTCACCAATCTTGGCAAGCCGGTCAATATGCAAGATGCGATAGCAGATGAGGCGTTCTATGCATCTGAGCTGTATCATCAACTGTTTGCACCCTATGGGATTGAACGTATCTTGGCGGCGGGTCATTTTGACTTGGAAAATGGGCTGTATAGCCTGATCAGCCTTTATCGTTTTGACCGCGAGGCGGTATTTACTGCCGAAGAACAAATACTGCAACAACGTTTGGTTTACCACATGGTCAGCGCGATTTCTCATTGTTGCTTTTTGCACTTACGGGCTGGCGACAAGCTGTTGGCCGACGGTGTGCTAGGTTGCTCGGCCATTTGTGACAGCCAAGGTTGTCTGCATCAAGTTGAGCCGGGCTTTGTCAGCTTGCTCAATCAACACTTTGCCGAGCGCCAAGGAATGAACTTACCTTTTGCTATTCCTGCCGATGAGCAAACCATTGAAATTAAACCGCTGTCGGTGCATTTTAAGCCTTTGGGGGATTTGGTGTTGGTATCGATGCGACTGCTGGGGCCTTTGGATGCCTTGAGTAAAAGAGAAAAACAGATTGTGTCGCTTATTTGTAAGGGATTGTCGTTTAAAGAGGCGGCAAAGCAGCTTAACGTCGCCCCTTCTACGGTTTCCAACCACCTTTACCGTGTATACGAAAAACTTGGTATCAATAGCCGCACAGAGTTGGCGCAACTGGTGGATGACTAGGGTGATGACCTTTGAATTCGAACAAAATTTTAACGGGAAAGGTCATCACGCCCTATATCATGCCTTGCTTTTTCAGTTCTTCGGCGATGAGATCTTGATTGAAGCCGGCAAATACCTTGGCGCCAATGATAATTTGCGGCACACCTTGACGTTGTAATGAGCCATAAAGGGCTTTTTCTTCATCGCTGCCTTGCTCAATATCTCTGAGTTCATAAGCGATACTATTATCATTCAGATATTGTTTGGCGCGTTTACAGTGAGGGCACCATTGTGTGCCATAGACGATGACTTTTTTGTCGGTTTGAGCAAAATGGGCCGTGGTGTCCATTATTTCAAAAGCGCTCATTGGGGGAGGGGTGTTGAATTGATATTTGGCGTAACTGATCCCTTCGCCTAAGCCATAGCCGATGGCTAACATCGCGACGAAAGTGGCCACTCCTTTAGTGGTTGATTTTATTTTACTCATGGGATATTTCTCCTTCATCCATTTTTACCCATTACCTTAATAGAATATCCTCCCGAAGTGAAGCCAAGTCTTCGGGAGGATAGGTCGCATTTTGATTGATTCGATGTATTGTCGCGGTACAGCGAAATAATGCGAATGTTGTGTGTGGTGTTCTTCCTTGCTCTTACCACAAGCATTTTGCTCGCTAGAAGCCATATTGGATTGGCAATGCTTGGGCACCATCACTTAAGGCGGAGATAGTAGAGCCGGTGATAACAGTGTTCAAGCTGACAGCCAACGCAATGACCATAGCGATAAAGTTAACGTTTTTCCTCATCATTTTCCTTAATGACTTACTTCCATTTATACTCGAATGGCTGGGCAATTAGCGGCTTGTCGGTTTTCACTAAATGCCCAACCCAGGACTTTCGTTATTAGCGCAGCGAAGTTCATGTCGGTGTGCCCCGCTGCACTGATGAGCATATTAACCGTTGCTGGCAAAACCGGTTATTAAATATGTGCCCAGTATTAGCGATAACGAGACACCTTTATATTTATATATATAAAACAGGATGTTAGATATTTGGCAAGATCAATGGGATGGGGATTTTTTGAAGGATCTGGCAGGATATTTTTAATCTAGTTGTAGCACAAAGTCATCAAGGGGTCAGACACCAAAGCATTTAAGCCGCTGATTGTTGGCCATAAGCTTGGTTTGGTGTCTGACACCTGAAATTACAGGGCTGGGTCTGGGATGCGGACTTTGCCTTCCATAAGTACCCGGGCGCTGCGGCTCATGGAGACTTTTTTCACTGACCAGTTGCCATCTGAACATTCGGCTTGAGCACCAACCTTTAGGGTGCCTGAAGGGTGACCGAAGCGAACCGCTTGGCGTTCACCGCCACCAGCAGCCAAGTTGACCAACGTACCGGGGATGGCTGCGGCTGTGCCTATGGCAACGGCTGCGGTGCCCATCATGGCGTGGTGTAGTTTGCCCATAGACAAAGCGCGAACCAACAGGTCAATGTCGTCTGTGGTGACAACTTTACCGCTTGAGGCGGTGTAGTCTTTTGCTGGTGCAACAAAGGCGACTTTTGGCGTATGTTGACGGTTGGCAGCTTCCGCTATGTCATTGATCAACCCCATACGTACAGCGCCATAGGCGCGGATGGTTTCAAATCTCGCCAATGCTGCTTCATCGTTGTTGATGGCTTCTTGCAATTCTGTGCCGCTGTAACCGATTTCATCGGCATTTAAGAAGATGGTCGGAATACCGGCATTGATCATAGTGGCCTTAAAGGTGCCGACGCCTGGCACTTCCAAGTCATCGACGAGGTTTCCGGTTGGAAACATTGAACCAGACTCATCGGCAGGATCGACAAAATCCACCTGAACCTCAGCGGCAGGAAAGGTCACACCGTCGAGTTCAAAGTCACCAGTCTCTTGTACTTCACCATCTGTCATCGGCACATGGGCAATAATGGTTTTGCTGATGTTGGCCTGCCAAATTCGTACCTCGGTAATGCCGTTGGGATTGATTCGACTCGGGTCAACAAGACCAGATGAGATGGCAAAAGAACCAACCGCTGCTGTCAGGTTGCCGCAGTTACCGCTCCAATCGACAAAGGGTTTATCGATGGCGACTTGACCGAATAGGTAATCGACATCGTGATCCGCTTTGTCGCTTTTGCTCAAGATCACGGTTTTACTGGTGCTTGAGGTTGCACCACCCATGCCGTCGGTATGTTTGGCGTAGGGGTCTGGTGAGCCAATAACGCGTAGTAAAATGGCATCGCGCGCACTGCCGGGCATTTGCGCCGCTGCTGGCAAGTCGGTCAAATTAAAAAATACGCCTTTGCTGGTGCCGCCACGCATATAAGTGGCTGGGATCTTAATTTGTGGTTTGTGGGCCATTTGGATGACTCCAATAATCAAGAAAGTAGATAGGAGAATGGTGCACAGCGCAGTTGGCTGCGCACCACGAGTTTATTGCAATATTACTTTTGCGACTCTAGAAAGTCTTGAGCAAAGCGCTGTAATACGCCGCCTGCTTCATAGATAGAGACTTCTTCGGCGGTATCTAAACGACAGGTAACCGGTACTTCAACCGACTCGCCGTTTTGACGGTGAATGGTTAAAGTTAACGTCGTACCCGGCGTGCGCTCGCCAGAAACATCATAGGTTTCGGTGCCATCTAAGTTCAAGGTTAAACGGTTGGTGCCCGCTTTAAACTCTAGTGGCAATACGCCCATACCGATGAGATTGGTACGGTGAATGCGTTCAAAACCTTCGGCGACAATTACTTCAACACCGGCCAAGCGAACACCTTTAGCTGCCCAGTCGCGTGAAGAGCCTTGGCCGTAGTCGGCGCCGGCAACGATGATCAAAGGTTGTTTGCGTGCCATGTAGGTTTCAATGGCTTCCCACATGCGGACAACGTTGCCCTCTGGCTCAACACGGGCCAACGAGCCTTGCTTGACTTCGCCGTTCTCTTTGACCATTTCGTTAAACAGTTTAGGGTTGGCAAAGGTAGCACGTTGCGCCGTCAAGTGATCGCCACGGTGGGTTGCGTAGGAGTTGAAGTCTTCTTCCGGTAAGCCCATTTTGGCCAAGTATTCGCCAGCAGCGCTGCTTGGCAAAATGGCGTTAGATGGCGACAAGTGATCGGTGGTGATGTTATCACCTAAAACAGCCAAAGGTCTCATACCTTTCATGGTACGAGGCGCTGCCAATGCGCCTTCCCAGTATGGTGGGCGACGAATATAGGTGCTCATTGGACGCCACTCATACAACGGGTCGTTGTTTTCACCATAATCGACGCTTAAGTCAAACATTGGCTCGTAAACTTTGCGGAATTGCTCTGGCTTAACGCTCTTAGCGATCACGGCATCGATTTCTTCATCGGTTGGCCAAATGTCTTTCAGGGTCACTGGATTGCCTTGTTCATCGGTGCCCAATACGTCTTTTTCGATGTCAAAACGGATTGTACCGGCGATAGCATAGGCGACAACCAATGGTGGTGAGGCCAAAAATGCCTGCTTGGCATAAGGGTGAATACGACCATCAAAGTTACGGTTGCCAGAAAGTACGGCGGTAGCATAAAGGTCGCGGTCGATGATCTCTTGTTGAATGCTTGAGTCTAGTGCGCCGCTCATGCCGTTACAGGTCGTACAGGCAAAGGCTACTATGCCAAATCCAAGCTGCTCAAGCTCAGGTAACAATTGCGCGTCTTCGAGGTAGCTCTTAACCACCTTTGAGCCCGGTGCCAATGAGGTTTTCACCCAAGGCTTACGCACTAAGCCTTTGGCATTGGCATTGCGTGCCAACAAGCCTGCTGCGATCACGTTTCGTGGATTACTGGTGTTGGTACAGCTGGTAATGGCTGCGATGATCACCGCACCATCAGGCATTTTGCCTTCTTCGTTTTCAACGACACCTGAGATACCTTGTTTGGCCAAATCGGCTGTGGCAACGCGTTTGTGCGGGTTAGAAGGACCTGCGATATTGCGGCCAACGCTGGATAGGTCAAATTTCAGTACGCGCTCATATTCGGCATTTTCAAGATCGTCTGCCCAAAGGCCGGTATGCTTAGCGTAGGTTTCTACCAGTTTAACCTGCTCGTCGTCACGACCGGTCAGTTTCAAATAGTCGATGGTTTGCTGGTCGATGTAGAACATCGCTGCGGTGGCACCATATTCAGGGGTCATATTGGAAATGGTGGCTCGGTCGCCCAATGTCAGTGCCGCCGCGCCTTCACCGTAAAACTCAAGGTAAGCACCCACTACACGCTCAGCGCGCAAAAACTCTGTGATCGCCAATACGATGTCGGTAGCGGTAATGCCCGGTTGCGGCTTACCGCTGAGTTCTACACCGACGATATCGGGTAGGCGCATGTAAGAAGCGCGGCCAAGCATGACGCTTTCAGCTTCTAGACCACCAACACCTACGGCGATAACGCCGAGAGCATCAACATGTGGTGTATGGCTGTCGGTACCAACCAAGGTATCGGGGAAAGCAACGCCATCACGGCTTTGGATCACCGGAGACATTTTTTCTAGGTTGATTTGGTGCATGATGCCGTTACCAGGCTGGATCACGTCAACGTTTTTAAACGCCGTTTTGGTCCAGTTGATAAAGTGGAAGCGGTCTTCGTTACGGCGGTCTTCAATGGCGCGGTTTTTTTCAAAAGCATCGACTTCAAAACCGGCGTGCTCCACGGCCAACGAATGGTCAACAATCAACTGGGTTGGCACGACTGGGTTCACTTTAGACGGGTCGCCGCCTTTTTCTGCGATGGCATCACGCAAACCGGCAAGGTCAACCAATGCGGTTTGGCCCAAAATGTCATGACAGACGACGCGGGCAGGGAACCATGGAAAATCCAAGTCGCGTTTGCGCTCGATGATCTGCTTAAGCGAATCGGTCAATTTAGCCGGTTCACAACGGCGAACTAGGTTTTCTGCCAAGACGCGAGAGGTGTATGGTAATTTGGCATAGCTGCCAGGGGCAATGCTTTCAACGGCTTCACGGGTATCGAAGAAATCGATGTCGGCGCCGGGTAAGCGTTTACGATATTCGGTGTTGTTCATTTACGCTATCTCTTTTGATAAAGCAGGCCGGGATATACCCGGCCTTAATGATTTGGCGATCTACGACTTATCTAGGTGCGCACGGCACACCCTACATTTATGGCGCGTGGCGCACCCTATGGATTATCGCTCGGCGATTGGCGTTACCGCACGCAAATCTTCACCGACATATTCCGCTGAAGGACGGATAATGCGGTTGTCGGCGCGTTGCTCCATGACATGGGCTGCCCAGCCGGTGACTCGTGACATCACAAAGATAGGCGTGAACAACTTAGTCGGAATACCCATGAAGTTATAAGCAGAAGCGTGGAAGAAGTCGGCGTTACAGAACAATTTCTTCTCGCGCCACATCACTTCTTCACAACGCACAGATACCGGGTAAAGTACGGTATCACCAACATCGGCTGACAATTTCTCAGCCCAACCTTTGATGATGGCGTTACGCGGATCTGAGTCTGAGTAAACGGCATGACCAAAGCCCATGATCTTTTCTTTGCGCTCAAGCATACCCATCATTTCGGCTTCGGCGTGATCGGCACTTTCAAACTTCTCAATCATTTCCATCGCCGCTTCGTTGGCACCACCGTGCAATGGGCCACGCAGTGAGCCGATAGCGCCAGTAACGCATGAGTGCATATCAGACAAAGTAGAAGCACAAACGCGGGCAGTAAAGGTTGAAGCATTGAACTCATGCTCGGCATAAAGGATCAATGAAGCGTGCATAACTTGTTCATGCAATGATTTTGGCGCTGCGCCGTGCAGCATATGCAAAAAGTGAGCGCCGATTGAATCGTCATCGGTTTCGACTTCAATGCGAACATTGTCGTGTGAAAAACGGTACCAGTAGCAGATGATGCTAGGGAAAGCTGCCAACATGCGGTCGGTTACCTGCTGTTGCATATCGAAGCTGGTTTCGCCTTCTAAGTTACCCAGCATTGAACAGCCGGTACGCAATACGTCCATTGGGTGGGCGTCAGCAGGGATACGCTCAAGTACGTCTTTTAATGCTTGAGGTAGGCCACGTAGGCTTTTCAATTGGGCTTTATAAGCCGCAAGCTCAGCTTCGTTAGGCAAATGGCCTTTCAAAATCAAGTGAGCCACTTCTTCAAATTGGCAGTTGGTGGATAAATCTTTGATGTCATAACCGCGATAGGTTAAGCCTGAACCCTCTTTACCTACAGTTGAAAGAGCGGTTTTGCCAGCAACCTGGCCGCGTAGTCCTGCGCCGGAAAGCACTTTAGCCATGAGATGATCTCCTAAAATTCTTTTATGTAAATGGATTTACTTGTTTTTGCCTTGCGCAAACAACGCATCGAGTTTTTGCTCGTAATCGTGATAGCCGAGGTAATCATACAGTTCCATACGGGTTTGCATGGTATCGACTACTGCGGTTTGGTCACCGTCGTTAAGCAGTGTACGGTAGACATTTTCAGCCGCTTTATTCATGGCGCGGAAGGCGCTTAACGGATAAAGTATGATACCAACACCCCACTCGGCTAGCGTGGCTTTATTATATAGCTCAGTTTTACCAAATTCAGTCATATTGGCTAGAATTGGCACATCTAAGGCTTCAGAGAAAGCGCGGTAATGCTCTTCGGTTTGAATTGCTTCGGCAAAGATGCCGTCTGCACCGGCAGCCACATAGGCTTTAGCGCGTTCAATAGCCGCTTCTAGACCTTCCTGAGCGAAAGCGTCGGTACGCGCCATGATAAAGAAGTCGGGATCAACACGGGCATCAACGGCGGCCTTGATACGGTCAACCATTTCATCGATAGAGACAATTTCTTTACCCGGGCGGTGACCACAGCGTTTTTGCGCC
Source organism: Alteromonadaceae bacterium (assembly GCA_041583135.1). Classification (GTDB taxonomy): domain Bacteria; phylum Pseudomonadota; class Gammaproteobacteria; order Enterobacterales; family Alteromonadaceae; genus JABSOG01. The sequence continues at coordinate 28,634 of JBFHGJ010000014.1, forward strand.
ACTTGGTCTTCAATGTGAACTGCGGCTGCACCGGCTTTTTCCATATCGCGAATGGTTTTGGCGATGTTGAATGCGCCACCCCAGCCGGTATCGATATCAACCAACAACGGCAGGTCGCACGCTGAGGTAATACGTTGCACATCAACAACGACGTCATTAAGAGAAGTCATGCCTAAATCTGGTAGACCGTATGAAGCATTGGCGACACCGCCACCAGAGAGGTAGATGGCTTTATGACCAATTTGTTTTGCCATCATTGCGCTATAGGCATTGATGGTGCCTACCACTTGCAATGGTTTGTTGTCGGCTAATGCCTGACGGAACTTTTTGCCTGCACTCATGAATGTTCTCTCTTTATTTTACAGTGGTTAAACGGATGATTGCGCGTTTAATTTGTTGCCAATGTTTCTTTTCGAATAGGTGATGTGACGGCGCATTAAGATCTCGGCCAATTCAGGGTCTCGGTTGGCGATGGCTCTGACAATATTGAGATGTTCATCGAATGCCGTGGTTACCCTTGGCCCTTCCATCCCCAACTGCACGCGATACATGCGAACTAGGTGATAAATGCCGTTTTGCAACATTGAGATCAGGTGGTCGTTCTTACTGCCGACGATAATGCGATAATGAAAATCGACATCACCGGCTTCTTGATAATACGAGCCACGTTTTTGCACATCTTCACCATGAATGTTCAATAGCGCCTGTAAATCGGCTATCTCTTGATCACTCATGTTTTGCGCCGCCAGCCGAGCTGCCATCCCCTCTAGGGCTTCTCGCACTTGGTACAATTCAATCAGCCCTTCGTGCGTTAAGGTTACAACACGGGCGCCGACATTGGGCTTGCGCTCCACCAAATTACAACTCTCAAGACGATTAATGGCCTCACGTACGATGGCACGAGAAACTTCATATTTTGTCGACAATTCAACTTCGCTGAGTTTAGCCCCCGGCTTGATTTCCCCTTCAACTAATGCCTTACGCAAAAGGTAGAAGGTTTTATCTGACGAGGTGACAGGTGTTTCGGTGAAAAATGACATTAGCACAAATAATGCTCAATCTAGATTTGTCGACAATATAGTCCTCTGAATCGATTAAGTCAACTTTAAAGCCAATAGATTGTCGACAAAGTGGTTGACCACAGCTTAGTTTCACTAGCCTAGATCAGCTATGTGAATGGGGTGTGACAAGCACGTCTTTTTGCAAGTTGGCGTTAACCTACAAACCAAATATAGATGTTTTTTGTGTGTATGGGTTACGCCAGAGTGTTAGTTGCAGGCTCAGCGCAAACCCCTTTGCAGCAATCGGATTTGAGAAAGTCGATGAGTATGTTCATTTGCTTGTAGTTGGCTGTACACCAAACCATTTTGCCTTCTCGCTTCTTATCAACTAAGCCTGCTCGATGGAGGTTGGAAAGGTGGTGGTTCAAAGTGGTCGAAGCAAGTGACAGGTGTTGTCCTATTTCGCCCACCGACATGCCACTGGAGCCTGCGCGAACTAGAAGTTGGTAAATAGACAATCGAGTTTCATGGCCCAGTTGGGCGAGGCAGTTTGCAGCTTGTGAGATTTCCATAAAGATCACCAATAGGGATTGTTATTGCAGTTACATCGATAGCGTTATCAAGATTGGATGCGGCACGGTTGCAACAGTGACAGCTCTAAAATTTAGATTAAAGTACTTCCATATTAGTAGATATCTAGATTTGTATCAAACGTATATAAACGCATTATTTAACCCAGTTTATTTTTGGGCATTTAACGGTGTATTTAGAGAGGACAAAAAACAATTCTAATTTTCTAGAAATGTTGTTGACAGTTACGTTTCCATTTGTGTATGATTCATACAATTCTAGATATATAGAAAAGAATGGCGTAGGCAGTCATGCTCTTGACTAAAATCACGACTATTTCGCCTACGATGATGGAGGTAAAGGAGAGACAAGGATTAGTCGTACAAAAGGACTGATGGTATCAAAGGACTGGCGGTATCAAAGGACTGGCGGTATCAAAGGACTGGCTGTATCAAAGGAATGGCTGTATCAAAGGAATGGCTGTATCAAAGGAATGGCTGTAGCAAAGGACTGAGAGTATCAAAGGAGTATGAGAATCAAGGGAAAGCTGTGATATAGGAGGCTATTTCAATTCTTATCCAAATCAATCTTGCTATGCTTTTGGCTTATGACCCGCTATCGAGGAGCCGTCTTTAGCGGGTCAGCTAAGCCGTTATCTAAACCTTTTTGGTAAAAATGGCCACTATTAATGAGGTAAGAATGCCCATGACTGGCGCCCCAATGGTGGCTTGAAGCATATAGCTTTTGAGGTTGAAGTAGGCTTTGGCATCTGCTTCTGTCATCAGTTCGTGACTAATGGCAAAGTTAATGGCGTTGGTAAAGTAGTTAGGTGTGATAACAGTTTGTGTTAAATATTGACCTAACGGACTGAGTATTGTGACCACCAAAGTGATAAGCAGGCCGCAGATCACGCCTTGCTTATATGTCATTTTGCCGTTTAAGTCAGCTTTACGCTTATCTAGTAGCGCCAAAACGTATATAGCGATGGCGACAAGGGCGAAAAAGTTGGTGTAAATTGGATGCTTGTCGATATATACATCATGTAAACCAACGGCTCTTTCCAGCACCATCCACAGCAGCATTGCAGCCATAAAGATGACGCCCCATTTTATTTCTAATTTATATTGATTCATTGTGCTTTCCTACAGAGGTTGTGGCTGATATCAGTGTAGTTAAAAATTCAAGTTTTAAACGGTTTTTATTGATTGATAAATAAGTGAGCAGTTAAGAGCTTGATAAATTAGGGGTAATCCATTTTGGGAGAGTCGATTGTCGCTGGACATCGCCAAAAGTTCCGCGCCGGCGAATTGCCGTGAAATGCGATAGGTATACTCAGGGCTACATTGAAAATCTAATTGGGCAAGTAGGTTGGAACACTATTCATCAGATAGAATCTGAGGAGTTAGACTTGCTAGGGGGCGCTAAGCTCTGTTAATAAACGAAGTAATATTAATATACTGCCGAGTGCCCATTATTCACTAGATAACGCCCTAGCGCGTCTAAGAAGGTAATAGGGCGTAGTAAGCACTTTATTGCTCGTTGTTTTGGCTAAATGATGGTATTCTGCCGAGCAATTTTTCAGCCAAAGACCAATACGTTAGTTTATGCTCAATAATGATTTTTTACGCCGCCTGAGATATGCCCTAGACCTTAACGACAAAACCATGCTTACGATATTTAAACACATGGGCAACGAGGTTGAGGTCGGCTATCTTAAAGCGATTATGACCAAAGAAGGTGAGCCTGGGTTCATTGCTTGCCGAGATAGCCAGTTATGTCAATTTCTTGATGGCCTGATCATTCATAACCGGGGGCTACAAGAAGGCAAAGGTATACCAGAGCCACAAAAGCGTATCAACAATAACGAGATCTTACAAAAGCTGCGTATTGCCCTAGAACTAAAGGCGGACGATGTCGTAGACATTTTGAAGCTGGCAAACTTTAGGCTTTCCAAAGCCGAGCTTGGTGCATTCTTTCGCAAACCAGAGCATCGTAACTACAAAGCCTGTGGCGACCAAGTGATCCGTAATTTCCTTGCCGGCCTCACCAAGCGCAACCGCAAATAACACTAAAGTCATAGGGCCGAAAGGCGAGTACCTAAAAAATTAGTGTCAGACACCAAAACTTCTATTGGCTTGAAAACCAAAGATTAATTTTCGTAGGTGTCTGACACTTTGATGAATTATTGCGGTTTGGCGGGGTTGGCGTTCCACAACATTTCGCTGATCAAGTTTTGGGTGGCAATGTTGGGATGGAAGCAATCGCCGCCGTTGATGTGCTCTGCACCAAATGAGAATGTGCCGGCGCTTGGTGTGTACTCATCGACGTATTCCGCTGTAACCAAAATGCCATTAGGGTTTAGGCCATTGGCGTTGGTGTTATAGGCATGGGCTTCTTCAGCCAAAATTTCGTTATAGCGCTTTTGTGCTGTCGCGACACCATCATGGCGTTGTTGTAGTGTTTCGCCGTTAAATACTCCGCCAGCCGTTACAATTGAACACACGTTGTAAGTGCTCCACAGATACTGACAGTCAACTTGCCCCGGCTTTTGTGCTTGCAAGGCCAAACCTGCGTCACGTATATCTTGAACGCGAGGTACACTGGCAAGCAAAATGCTGGCATTGTCTTGTGCCATACCTTGTATCAACACGTTTAGGCCGTCTTGAACCGACTGGCGCCATTGCGCTTCGCTATACAATGGGTCTGAGCAGTTTGCGCCATCAACACAGCCTCGGTTACAGATGTCGTTGCCGCCGAGCTCAATCACTACATGGTTTGGTTTTTCAGGCTGACTAATGATTTTATTGGCTTGAACCACGAGGTTGTTGTTGCCGCCACGCATTTCTGAGCCGCTAATGGCGGCAGATTGATTGGCTGTTGTATTTGCTTCAAATTGTTTGTAGCGGTCAAAAAAACTGAAAACCTCGTTTGAGCTGCCATCAAACCAAGAGTGTTCTAATTGATCACCGCCTGCTGGGCATAATCTATCCCACCACCAGTAATTTGCGGTGCAATCGGCAGAAAAAGCTTTGGTAATACTATCTCCAGCCACCGCAAGACGATAAGGCGCTAGTGGTGTCGTGTCACCTCCTGTGGAATAGGTGGCCAACAATGTCACATCTGTGTATGCGCTGTAGCCGCCTAGCATGACATAGTAAACGCCTTGCTGAGGTGCACTGAAGCTACAGCTTTCATTGTTACCAGATAAATATGGCCTACAATCGAACTGGCTGGTTGTTGGTTGAGCGCCAAACAATACATACATGTCGGCGTCACCGCTGCCGCCAGATAGGCTAAAGCTCAAATCACTGGCATTGGAAGGGACATTTAGGGTGAAGAATTGCTCAGAGCCGTTAGCGCCATTTAAACCGCCAACCGCGACTCCGTTGCTGAGTTCATTGCTCAAAGAGTTCTTACTCAGTTGTCTTTCTATCGGTTGATAGAGTCGATTTTGGCCTTTTTGCTCCGCGCTTGCTTGTTTTGCTGCAAAGGCTGTTGTAGGTGTTCCGAATGCCAAAATTGCTGCAAATGTGGTTGGCAGCAATGTCAAAGCATGGGTCTTTTTCATCTTGTTACTCTCTTTGTTTTGTCGTGATTTATTGTTCTTTTATTCTGGTAAGAGGTGCGACCTCTTTAGCGGGCACACTCTAACATGATGAAAGCGACAGCAATATCCCATAAAAGGGGGATCTTTTTTAACGTTTGAGCGCTGGTGGTTGGACAACGCTGGCGATCAATTGTGATTTGGAGTGAACATCATATTTGCCATATATGTTTTTAACATGATGACGCACGGTTTCGAGGGCTATATTTAATTTCGCTGCGACTTGTTTGTAAGACAAGCCGCCGATTAAGGCGTTGACTACTTGTTGTTCTCTGTGGGTGAGTTCAGGACTGCATTGTGGCTTATGGTTGAGTTGCAACTGGCCGACCAGTTGTCTGGCAATTTTAGGGGATAAAGGTGAGCCGCCATGAATGAGTTCAATGATCGATTGCTCCAATACCATGTTGCAGTGATGAGCTAAAACAAAGCCGTTGATGCCAGCGTCCAGCGCCTTAATCAATACCGGTGTGCTGATATGACCACAAAGCATCAGCACTTCAGTTTTAGGACTATCCTGTTTAATCAGTTTAACGCTGTCTAACACTCTGGTTGAAAGTTGATTACACATTATCAGCACTTCAGGCGCGCGATGCTGCATTAAAAAACTCTCAACTGCACTGATGTCCTGACATTGAAATATCAACTCAAGATTATTAGATTGGTAGGTTTTTGCTGCTACTTCACTGGCCTGCTGTTTGTCTAACGCGACAATGGCGACAGTGATTTTGCGGGCTTTTGTCATCATAAAACACCATGGTTTAACAACAACGGCCATTACTGCAATTGGTCGAATGTATTGTTATTGATTGTTCTTTTTATTGGGTTATTTATTCACTCTGATACATACTGTTACATAGTTTTTACCTGAATTAAACCCCTGAGTTACTTTTGTCAAAAATGACTAAATTTTGGATGTTTATTTGGGAATGGATTAATGAAGAAAAGTTTTAGTTTTGAAGGTTTTATTAGGGGATTTTATTGAAAGGTCATAAACTGACATTCTTGAACTATCTAGCTGGAGGATAGTGGAGCTAGTAAATGGTTTGTTTAGCTCAAGAATGTCAGGTGACGTGCTGCGAATTAACCTACATTATTTATGCGGCCATGCACACGCAATCGTCGTTTGGTCGGCAATCCGGGCGCGGATCGCCCGGATTGCAGTTGGTAGAATTTTCAGTCGCAAAATGTGTAATTCCACCATCTTTAAGTTGGCTAACAGCCACTGGGCTGCTATACAATAATTCTGAATTTGCTGCATCGACAGTGCCGGTAAAAACCAGCGCTATGGTTGATAAAGTGAGTAGGGTATTATTTGTGTTCATAGTGGCTATCCTCTAATTACTATACGCTAATAAATTACGTTACAAAGTTCCAATTTAAATACACCCGGAAGTGCTTGCTATATCAGCAAAATCAGAAGGAATTATACCCTGAATAGAAGTTGAATAGAAGTATTTTGTTACAAAATACGTATTGTTCGCTCGATAATTGACCGATTTCTTGCCACTGAATTGCCCTTGTTATATGATGCCAATCAGATTGATTCATTAGCGCAAATAAATGTCTAACCACTCGTTTTTCACAAAATTAGAAAAGTGCTACTTATTTCGGCTTTATCATCTATTTCAGCTTAATTGGCCGAAATTGTTTTTTTTAATTTCTTTTTTAGCACCATTTCCCGCCCTGTCTTCTTTTGTGTCAATTGGGCCTGTGGCTATTAAAGTGGATTCTCCTCGAGAATTACAGGATGTTTCTATTTACAAAATGCTGCAAGGGCAAGCTGGTTTTATTTGGTTTGCGACCAACCAAGGATTATGGCGATTTGATGGCACTAACTTGAAAAAATATCAGTATGAAAAGGGTAACCAAAATACTGTGCTATCAAACTGGGTTTCTAGTATTGCTCAAGATTCGTTGGGCAACATTTGGCTTATAAATAGTGGAAAAGGTTTAAGCCAGTTTAATCCCAAGAACGAACAATTTACTCATTTTCAAGCAAACGAAGATGACCCTAATACATTAAGTTCTAACAACCTTTATGGCATTTATTTCGATCGGCAAGACAATCTATGGATAGGGGCGTCTAATGGTATAAATATACTAGATACCAAAGCACTTCTGTTTCGTCATGTTGATTTGAATATGACACCTCTTGACGGGCGAGAAGGACCGAAAGTTTATTATGCTTATCCCGATAGCAAAGGTAATGTCTGGCTTACTGTTCGTGAACATGGATTTTTTCGTTATGATACAGAGAAGAGAAAGCTTCATAAGTACGAAACCGTTCCTAATGACCCTACCACCAAAGTCGAAGGTCTGCCGACAGTTGTTTATGAGGAGGATGATGGGACGATATGGCTGACTTCAAGCAATGCTGTAAACAAATATCTCCCTGAGTCAGATTCCTTTAAGAGGATATATCCAAATGACATGGATGGTAACTTAATTGAAGGATTATTTCCTGAGGCATTGATTCGTGTCGATAGCAATAAATTAGCTGTAGGAACAATTAACAAGGGCCTTGGTATTATTGATAAGACAGAGAAAAAGATAAAAATTCTTAACCCTTCAAATGCAATTTATAAGTATTCTATTAGTGATTTCCGTATTCATGATATGTTACTTGATTCTTCAGGGGTTCTTTGGGTCTCTAGTTATCCATCTGGTTTATATCAAATACCTAGAGGTGCCTTTTTATCCCAGTTCAAATTAATTGACGAAGACTTACAATCGTCATTTAGTACAGCATATTCTGTTGATGCTAGCTTTCTAGTTGGGCATTCAAATGGCTTGTCAAAGCTTGATGCTCGTACTGAAAATTTATCCTCTATTGATGAGTTAGGAGGGGCTGTCGCTATTGCGCAATCAGCCAAAAAAAATAGTCTATATGTTCTTTTTAATGATGTTGGGCTTAGGGAAATCGACCTTGGTAAGATGGAAGTGAAGCCAGTTGCGCGTTGTAATGACGTAGCTGAAAAACTCGCTGGAAATCGAAATGTTAAAGATTTGGTATATTTAGATGAGAAACTCTATATTGGCTTCTTCAAAGATTTTAATCTTAAGGTCGGCATTTTGTCGCTAGATCTAAAAAGCTGTCAACTAACTGAACTAAATACCACTTGGAATGTTACTGGATTAGTCGAGTTAGAAGGGAGCATTTTGGCATCCACTCGTCAAAATGGCCTAAACCTGCTCAATACAAAAAGTACTCAATGGGAGAAAGTCGCCGAAGAAGCCTTGGCTGGTAGGGAGCTATTAAGAATTTTTAAAGCGAGAGATGGTGCCGTTTGGGCTTCAATAGATGGCGTTGGCTTGGCGAAAGTGGCATTAGAAACTGGATTATTGGATATTGTCTCTATGGAAGATGGTTTATCCAGCAATCGCATATTCACGATAACGGAGGATAGTGATGGCATCTTGTGGCTAGGAAGCGCTCAAGGCGTTTCGGCATTTGATCCAAAGTCTAGCAGTATTGAGAACTTTACTATCAATGATGGCATTAGGGGGAAAGGGAACGCTGCGTACTGGTCTGCTATAAACCGAAATGATGATATTTTAATGGCCAGTTACAAATGGCTTCTCACCTTCAACGCCAAAAAACTCCTTGCCCTAAGAAAACAAAAAACAGCACCTAGTAATATTTTGTTGTCGGACTTTAGGCTTTTTAACAAGCCCATGGATACCCAAGCAATTGATCCGCAATCACCTCTTGAAAAATCAATCAATAACTTAGATGAAATAACGCTTGAACATGATGATTCTTGGTTTTCTTTAGCTTTTGCATCAAGTAATTATCAGTTGGGTGAGCGATTGCGATATGCCTATCAAATGCAGGGGCTTAGCGATAAGTGGATTGAAGCGGACAAAGGGAATCAGTTGGTGAGCTTTTCGTCTTTGGCGCCAAAAAACTATGTGCTTAAAATTCGCTCTGGTGACGGCAAAGGCTGGCACGACAATGTTAGAGCGCTCAAGGTAAATGTGTTGCCTCCGTGGTGGCTTACGTGGCAAGCCTATGTTCTATATGTGGCGTTATTTGTTTTCTGTGGTTGGGCGTTTTATCGCTTTCGCACCAAAGCGTTGGTAAAAAAAGCTGAGGAGCTAGAGCGAGGTATCGCAGAGCGTACTGAAACCATCAATCAGCTGATGGCGCAAAAAGACCGCATGTTTGCCAATATTTCTCATGAATTTAAAACGCCGCTCACGCTAATTTTAAACCCGCTGGAAAACATCAAACGGAGTATCAACACCGTAGACTTTGATCGCAAAGTCGCGATGATGAAGCGCAACAGTAAAAGGTTGTTGCGGATGGTCGATCAGCTACTTGAACTTTCTAAATTAGAAACAACTGAAAACGAAAAGCGCGATTTATACTCTCTGCAAGAAACTTTGAATGTGTTGATCACCTCATTTCAGCCGCTAATTGACAGCAAAAATATGACGTTAAGTTGTGATGAGTATGATGACGTTATTTTATCGCTTAAGCCCGACGCCCTTGAGATCATTCTTACCAATCTCATTTCAAATGCCGTTAAATATACGCCGAGAGATGGAGCGATTGAAATTAAAGTCGTAAAAGCCGAATCAGAGGTTGTGATCTCAGTAAAAGATAGCGGTATTGGTATTGACCCGGATAGTCAGGTGTTGGTGTTTAATCGCTTTACCCGAGCCGAAGATCTGCATGGAGAGAGCATTCCCGGTGCCGGTATCGGACTGGCATTGGTCAAAGAGTTGGTTGAAAGTCATGGTGGCCGAATTGAACTACAAAGCCAATTGGGTGAGGGTAGCACCTTTACTGTGACACTGCCAATTACCCATGAACACACACAAAACGTTGAAGGCAAAGTGACAGAGCTTTCACATTCATCGCTACTTGAAATTGATGCTTTAAGTGCCAGTGTCACCCCTGTGGTCGCGGTGCAGCAATTCAACTTTGACAGTGATAAACCCACGTTGCTTCTGATTGATGATAACGCCGACATGTTGGAGCTGTTGCAGGCTACCCTATCTGATAAGTTCAATTGTTTGAATGCGCAAAACGGCACTGAAGGCTTAGAAATTGCCAAGGAATGTTTGCCTGATTTGGTGATCAGTGACGTGATGATGCCTGGGATAAGCGGCTTCGAAGTGGTTAGAAACTTAAAAGAAGACCCTTTGACCTGTCACTTACCTGTGATTTTACTCACTGCAAAAGGTGATACGGAAAGTCGTATTCGCGGCTGGAGTGAAAAAGCCGATGAATACCTTGAAAAACCGTTTAACTCCTTGGAGCTAAGAATGCGAATAGACAACTTGCTCGATATTCGCAAGTTGCTACGTCAGCGCTTGATGCGTGAGTTTAGTGAACTTAAAGGACAAGCTGCGCAAATACACGTAAAACGTAGTAGTGAATTTATGCCGCTCGATTCACCACAGGATGACGAAAACGAAGAATTGACATTAAACCAAGTCAATCAGAAGTTCCTTGAGAAAGTGAATGTGATTTTGGAGAAACACTACAAAGATGAAACTATGGACGTGACCTTTTTGGCTAAAGAACTCGCCATCAGCCCTCGTCAACTTAGCCGAAAAATGAAAGCAGTGCTTGATTTGAGTCCGGTAGAATCGATTCGCTCCTTCCGCCTCAAAAAAGCCGCTTCTCTGCTGGCCGAAGGACATTCTCCCAGTGTGGTAGCGCATCAAGTTGGGTTTAGCTCACACTCGTATTTTAGTAAGTGTTTTAAAGCGCAATACAACTGTTTGCCGTCGAGTTTTAATTGAGGTTATTTGATGTTCCATTGAATGCGGCGTTTAAGGTCGTTGCAATAGCTCATTCCTAGCAGCTTTTTATATTGTAACTGCCCAACTACAATACCCGCTGCTATGCCAACTTGTTCTGCAAAATGGCAAATTGCTTCTTTGCTAAAGTCAGCTTGCTTTATAAACGCATTGAATTCTTTTTGAGGGATGAGTTCACGTTCGGCAAACACATTGGCTTCATGTTCTTTTTCTTGGTCTAATCCATTAGTACCTTCAAGGAACATCTCTTTTTTTCCATGTAACAGGATATGCCCAGCTTCATGAAAAAAGGTAAACCAGAGGTGATCATCTGCCTTATATCTAAGGCTAAGTTGTATAATGGCTTTGTCTTTATTGAGCCATCGAGTGGCGCCGCTAACACCTGTTTTTGGTAATGCTGGAACAAAGACTACCGCTACACCGGCCAAAGCACATATTTTTTGCATTGCAGGTATAAAGTGCTCAGGTTCTTCTTTAGTTAATGTTCTGATATCATCCAAAGCGGCTCTAAATTTGGCTTTGTTATAAGGGGCGCAGTGGATCTTTTGAGATTCTAATTCTCCTTGTCTTAGCCAAGCGGACACCGCCTCTGGGAACACTTCGTATTTTACATGTTGGCGATAGGCAACGTTGAGGTTTGGCCACATATCGTCCCACTGTTCAACTTTGGCGATGCCAAAGAAACGCAATACTTCTACCAGCTGTGCTTTGTTATCCTTAAACTTAACTATCCATCCCATTTTGGTCATGACATTAATAGGAATGCGTTTAAGCCAACCAAGATCTTTTTCAAGCTGATCCTGCTCGGCGATTCTGGCTAAAATTTCTTGATATTGAGATTCCAAATTTAACCAGTATTCCACCGGCATCCCTAACGCACGTTCTAACTTTATCGCTACTTCCGGAGAAATAGCGGATTTAGCCTTCAAAATTGAAATGATATGTTTTGGTGTAATGCCTGTTCGCCTAGATAGCTCCTGCTGGGTCATTCCTCTAAGCTCTAATTCGTAACTTAGAATTTCGCCGGGGGCAACTGCATAATCCGGGTGAAACTGATTTTTAATATCAACCATGAGTATCCTCCACTCCTTTTATTTCTATCGCTGTAACGCCAGCCCAATCCAGTCCGCCCTCCGGCCTGGTAGGGGTAGGCTCGTTTATAGGCTTAAAAAGCAATCTGTAGGGGTGATCTAAATCCACCGACAGCAGTCCTTTTTTATTCCCTTTTAGTTCATGACACCTATGAGGTGGGCTGTAAGGGGGCGCAAAAATGCCAAGACTAGGTGCCGCTCTTAACTGCGTCATCAGTATCATTAAAAGCTTTGAACGCCTAGGGCCATGAGTTTTCATCATGGTTTTACCTTCGCTCAACTGCTTTTGAAGTTTTTTTGTTGAAAACCTTATGTCCATATAAAAACCTTAACCTCATAGGTTAACTATTTTATTAAAAATCATTTGTTTTAACAATAACGAATTGTATCGAAGAAAGTAAGTGTTTTTTGATTGGAGTTGAGATAATTTTTAAATTGCTGAGTAACTTAAATCCGCTAAGTCAAAAGGCCTTCATTGTTTTGATACTTTTATTTAAATATCGCTTTACAAAGTGTATGTTCTATACAAATAAAAGAAAAATCCAAACGAATCTATGAGTCAAGCCGGCATTTACGAAAAATTAATAACCAACCTTATCGCTTCTCATTTAAATAAAGATAAGTTTTACATTGGCGAACGAGTTTTGGGTCAAGCTGAGGCAGCGCTTTGGCTGTCACGGTTTCTAAGTCGCATTTTTGAGTATGCGTTAAATTGCTTGTCCTCATCTGATGATCAAGTTCAGCGTCAAATTGAGTTATCTAACCAGCTGATATTGTGGCTCAAAGATAAGCTTCAGGAAGGTCAGTTTTTCGACGAGAACTTGTTGGAAGGCCAAGGAAAAATTCTTACTGCCATTTATGAAATTCAGGATCCTGTTGCTGCTGATTTAAAAAAATATGTTGAAGATATTTTTCCTTTAACAGGGTTGTCTCAAAGTGAGCTTTTTTGTGGAAGTAATGCAGGCTTGTCTTTAGAGAGCGAGCTTAAGCGTGAGATTAGATCCTCTGATACCATTTATTGGTTGGTTTCGTTTATCAAGTGGGCTGGCATTCGTATATTTCGCAATGAACTTGAAGAGTTTACTCGCTGTGGTAAACAGTTAAAAGTCATTACGACATCGTATATGGGGGCTACTGATGCTAAAGCAGTGGAGTTCTTGGCGTCCCTGCCAAATACTGAAGTCAAGCTTAGCTATAACACCCACCGTGAGCGATTACACGCCAAAAGTTACTTGTTTCTGCGAAATACAGGTTTTAACACCGGTTATATTGGGTCATCCAATTTATCGCATTCAGCTTTAACCAGTGGCCTTGAGTGGAACTTAAAAATAACATCGCAAGAGATCCCTCACATTATTGAGAGGTCAATTAATACGTTTGAGACTTACTGGAATTCAAAAGAATTCGAGGTATTTGATGGCAATATTGAAGCCAAAGAAAAGCTTAAATCTGCACTGCAAGAATCTAGGATAGGTGGCGCTCAAGAGTTTACTCATTATTTTGAAATAAGGCCCTTTAACCATCAGCAAGAAATTTTGGAGCAGCTAGAAGTTGAGCGATCTTTACACAAGAGATTTAAAAATCTAGTTGTTGCAGCTACAGGCACGGGAAAAACACTTATATCTGCTTTTGACTATGCTCGATTTGTTAAGAATAAACCAAATGCTAAGTTGCTGTTTGTCGCTCATCGAGAGGAAATATTGAAGCAAGCTCGGTCAGCCTATAGAGGCGTCCTTAAAAACTCTAGTTTTGGTGACTTGTGGGTTGGCAACTATAGACCTGAGGGTTTCGAAGCTCTGTTTGTTTCAGTTCAGACGTTGAATAAGCAAATCGATAATTTATCTCTTTCTAAGGCATTTTTTGATTATATTGTTATTGATGAAGTTCATCATGTTGCCGCAAGCTCTTATAGACCCATTTTGAAAAAGTTCTCCTCTAGTATTTTATTGGGATTGACGGCAACGCCAGAGCGCCATGACGGCGCTAATATCTTAGATGATTTTTGTGGTGTTATAGCCGCAGAGCTTCGTTTACCAGAAGCAATTAATCGTCGCCATTTGTGCCCTTTTCATTACTTTGGTGTTGATGACGGCACCGATTTAAGAGCGGTCAGCTGGAGTCGAGGTCGATATGATATCGCAGCGTTGAGCAACCTGTACACGCATAGCCAACAACGTGTAGATAAGATTTATCAAACACTTAATGAGTTAGTTACCTCAGTAACTAGTATGAAAGCATTGGCATTTTGTGTGAGCAAAGAGCACACAGAGTATATGTGTAAACAATTCTTGTTAAAGGGTATTTCTTGTGATTTCTTAACTAGTGACAACAGCCAAACTAGGGTTCAAAAACAGCAAGCGTTAAGAAGCGGTCAAATAAACGTGCTATTCGTTGTTGATATTTTTAACGAAGGAATTGATATTCCTGAAGTCGATACTTTGCTGTTTTTGCGCCCAACGGAGAGCTTAACGATTTTCTTACAGCAATTAGGTCGTGGATTGCGTTTAGCTGATGGTAAGGACGTTTGTACGATTTTGGATTTTGTTGGCAATGCTAACATACAGTATGATTTTGCTCATAAGTTTAGAGCGTTAGTTGGAAAAACAGATGTTGCGATAACTGATGAGATTAGAAATGGCTTTCCTCATGTGCCTTTAGGTTGCCGTATTGAGCTCTCGAAGCAGACACAGGAGGTGGTGCTACGAAACATCAAACAAGCTACGTTAAACAAACAAAGACTTCTAGGGTTGATTAGAAGTTTCCAGCAGCATTCAACTCTCGAGATAACGTTAGCAAACTTTATTAAAGTCTATCCATATGTCGAGCTTGAGGACATATATAAGAAGTGTTGCTGGAGCGAACTGTGCGCAGAGGCTGGAGTTATTTCAACATTGGAGCTGGAGTCATTGCGTCATGTCGCACGAATGATTAGGACCAGGTTGCTGGTCTGTGATGATTACAAGTATTTACAACACATTGAACTTACAGCAAATAATGATTTCAAAATTCATGAGAGTGAGTCTACAAATTATAATTTGATGTTGCATTATGACCTGTGGCAAAAGCCTGGCGTAGAGCTCGGTTTTAGGTCTATTCGGGATAGTCTTGCGTTGTTAAATCAATCATTTATTAAAGCAGAATTGAGCTGTTTAGCAAATTTGCTTATGAAACGCGTTCACCATAAACAAGAAACAATGCCGCTGATGGGTAGTCATGTCATAAAACTTCATGCTCGATATGCTAGGGAGCAAATATTGGTGGGATTTGGGGCGACTACTTTTGAGAAACAGCCAAATTCTAGAGAAGGCGTTTTTAATATCAAAGAGCAAAACGTCGAGTTACTGTTTGTTACGCTGACTAAAAATGAAAAACAGTTTTCACCAACGACTATGTACCATGACTACGCAATCAATGAAAAGTTGTTTCATTGGCAGAGTCAAAATTCGACACGACCGGAGATAGGCAAAGGCTTTGAGTATATAAATCATAAAGGAATAGGCAAACGCTTGTTTTTATTTGTACGTGAACAGGTCAAAGATGAGTTTGGTAGAACAATGGGGTTTGTTAACTTTGGGGAAGTCGAATATCTATCTCACACTGGAAGTCAGCCGATGAATATCACTTGGAAATTACGTAAGGCAATGCCTTCGTTTATGTGGAAGCAAGCGGCAAAGCTCGCTATGGCCTAAACTAGGCTATGGCGAGCTTATTTAATCAGGCTGTATTTTTTAAGCGTTGGCTTAAACAAAACAGCCTAGAGCACGTTTATAAATCACTCAATATTCTGAATTTGCTCTCGCATCTGCTCTATCAGCACTTTGAGTTCCACCGCTGAATTGGTGATCTCGGTGTTGATGGATTTTGAACCTAGGGTGTTGGCTTCGCGGTTAAACTCTTGCATCATAAAATCCAAACGTCTGCCGCAGGCGCCGCCCTTATTTAGGATCTTATGGGTTTCTTTGACGTGGGAGGCGAGGCGATCGAGTTCTTCGGCAACGTCAGATTTTTGCGCTAGAAATGCCATTTCCTGTTCTAGGCGGGCGGGGTCGAGTTCACCTTTGATCTCTTCTAGGCGGCTGACTAGGCGTTGTCTTTGCCATTCTAGCGCCTCTGGTAGGTGATTGACGACTTTGCTGGTTTCTTCGCTAATGGCGTCAAGGCGCTGTACTATCAAGTCTTTGAGGTTTTCGCCTTCGTCGGCTCGGGCCTGTTTGAAGTCGGTAACTAACTGGTCGAAGCTTTGCAACACTTCTGCGTTGATGGCATCCATATCCGCTTCTGGTGCTTCCATAACGCCGGGCCATTTGAGAATGTCTGCCGGGTTGAGTTGTCCTTGGCCTGCGGTATCTAAGACCCATTTGGCGTGGCCAACCAGCTGTTGGGCAAGGCTGGTGTTTAGTTGCAGTTGGCCTTCGTTGGCGGCGTTGGCATTGTAGCGTAGGTTGACTTCAATTTTGCCGCGTTGCAGTTGTTTGCGCAGGCGTTCACGAATGATGGGTTCTAACGCGCGAAATTGTTCGGGTAGGCGAATAAAGGTTTCTAAATAGCGTTGGTTTACCGAGCGAATTTCCCATACGGCTGTGCCTCTGTCGCTTTTTTGTTCGACGCGGGCGTAGGCGGTCATGCTGTAAATCATTGAGTTTGTTACCTGTAATTCAAATATGCGATAAATTATACATTAACCTTGAGGCATTTCCTTAATTTAACGCTCAGATGAGGTTATAATGCGCGTTTTTTAAAAGCCAATTCAGAGAGTCTCTATGCGTCCAAGTGGAAGAACTGCCAATCAAATTCGTCCTGTCACTATTACCCGTAACTTTACTGTTCATGCCGAAGGGTCGGTATTGGTGGAGTTTGGCGATACTAAGGTGTTGTGTACAGCGTCGGTCGAAGAAGGTGTACCACGCTTTATGAAAGGTAAAGGTAAGGGCTGGGTGACTGCTGAATATGGTATGTTGCCAAGAGCTACCCACACTCGTTCCAACCGTGAAGCGGCCAAGGGCAAGCAAGGTGGTCGTACTATGGAGATACAGCGTCTTATTGCTCGTTCTTTACGTGCTGCTGTGGATTTGGGCGCGCTTGGCGAAAACACGATCACAATTGATTGTGATGTGATCCAAGCTGATGGTGGTACTCGCACGGCTTCTATTACCGGCGCTTGTGTTGCATTGGTTGATGCGCTAACGCACATGCGCAGCAAGGGTATCATTAAAACCAATCCGCTTAAGCAATTGGTTGCGGCGGTTTCTGTCGGTGTCGTCGGTGGTGAGGTTATTGCCGATTTAGAATATGTCGAAGACTCAGAAGCTGAAACCGATATGAATGTGGTGATGACCGAAGGCGGCGCGTTTATTGAGGTGCAGGGCACCGCTGAGGGCGAACCTTTCTCAGCAGAAGAATTGGGACAAATGATGGAAGTGGCCAAACATGCACTGCGCGAAATCATCGAACTGCAAAAGCAAGCGTTGGCATAAGGGCATTGTAAAATGAAAGATTATCAACGAGAGTTTATCGAATTTGCCCTTGAAAAACAGGTGCTTAAGTTTGGTGAGTTTACATTGAAGTCTGGCCGCAAAAGCCCTTACTTTTTTAATGCTGGGCTGTTTAATACCGGCCGTGATTTGGCACGTTTAGGCCGATTTTACGCCGCAGCTTTGGCCGATTCAGGCATTGAATTTGATGTGTTGTTTGGCCCTGCTTATAAAGGTATTCCAATTGCCACGACCACTGCGGTGGCTTTGGCTGATCATCATAATATCGATACGCCTTATTGCTTTAACCGCAAGGAGAAAAAAGACCACGGTGAAGGCGGTAGCTTGGTTGGCGCTGAGCTCAAAGGCCGTATCATGTTGGTTGACGATGTTATTACCGCTGGCACGGCTATTCGTGAATCGATGGAGATCATTGCTGCAGCAGGAGCGGAGCTTTCTGGTGTGTTGATTGCTCTTGATAGACAAGAAAAAGGTAAAGCGCAATTGTCTGCCATTCAAGAAGTTGAACGTGATTTTGGCACTAAAGTGGTTTCTATTGTGACCTTGGCCGATTTGATCTGCTTTTTACAAGAACATGCGGATATGGCGCAATATCTCGACAGTGTTCAGGCATATCGCGACCAGTACGGCGTATAGCTACTCTTTTCAGGGCAGGCATCCGCTTGCCCTAAACCTTTGAATTTTTGTATTTTATCCACTCCTACTGTTTTATCCTTTAGCAAAGTGTGTTCTAGTAATAGCCAAGTGTTTGCTATTGGGATTGACCATGTTAGATAAGTTTGAGGCCGCGACAACGGCTTTCAGTAATTGGGCCTGGGGTAGTCAGTTGTTGATTTTGCTGGTCGGCGGCGGTTGTTTTTTCTTGCTTTACTCTCGGTTGGTTCCTCTACGTTATCTAAAGCATGGTGTCGATATTTTACGAGGCAAGTACGATGATAAATCGGCGCCGGGCGACATTAATCACTTTCAAGCGTTATCTAGTGCAATGGCCGGTACTGTTGGCATGGGCAATATTGCTGGCGTAGCCGTGGCCTTTGCCGCAGGCGGGCCAGGGGCGATATTTTGGATGTGGGTCAGTGCCCTTGTCGGCACCGCGACTAAGTTTTTTACCTGCTCTTTGGCGGTGATGTATCGTGGTAAAGACTCTGAGGGCAATTTACAAGGTGGCCCGATGTATGTCATCACTGAAGGGTTGGGACAAAAATGGAAGCCGCTGGCAATGTTCTTTTGTATTGCCGCGATGTTTGGGGTTTTACCTATCTTTCAAACTAATCAGTTGGTGCAGGTGAGCCGTGATGTGATCTTTATTCCCAGTGGCCTGTTAAGTGCTGAGGGTGACCATTTCTTATTTAATCTTATCTTTGGCATTTCGTTAATGCTGTTTGTCGCCGGTGTAGTGCTTGGTGGTATTAAGCGTATCGGGGCGGTGGCATCGCGTATTGTGCCGCTGATGATTTTACTTTATATGCTTTGCGCTATTTATGTGATAGCGACCAACCTAGATGTGGTGCCCGGTTATTTGTGGAAGATTGTCGAGCAGGCATTTAGTGGGCAAGCCGCTGCTGGTGGATTACTAGGCGTTATGATTTTAGGCATTCGCCGTGCTGCTTTTTCAAATGAGGCTGGTATTGGGACAGAGGCCATGGCCCATGGTGCGGCAAAAACCAAAGAGCCGGTGCGAGAAGGACTGGTGGCAATGTTGGGGCCTATCATTGATACTATTATCGTTTGTACGGCAACGGCGATGATTATTATGATCTCTGGCGTGTGGCAGTCTTCGGATGCTTCGGGTATTACCTTAACAGTAGAGGCTTTTAATACCACTATGCCGGGCTTTGGTGTATATGCCTTGATGATCTGCGTGTTGTTTTTCAGTACCAGCACGATTTTCACTATGGCTTATTATGGCACCAAATGTTTTGGCTTTGTGTTCGGCGCCAAACACCAGTATCTCTATAACTATTTTTACCTCAGTATGATCATCTTAGGCGCGGTAGCATCACTTGATGCAGTGATCGGTCTAATTGACGGCATGTATGCCATGATGGCGATACCGACGATGGTCTCAGCGCTGTTGTTGGCACCAAAAGTAATGGCGCAGGCAAAGATTTATTTTGCCAAGTTAGAGCAAGAAAAAGCAAAGCAATGATGTTCCTAATTTTTTAGTGTCTGACACCCAAGGTTTTCGGTAAAGGGTTGTGTTCCTAATATTTTGGTGTCTGACACCTAGGTTTTGAGGGGGAGGGTAATGGTGAATTTGGTGCCTTTGCCTTGCTCTGAGGCGACTGTTAGTGCGCCGCCGTGACTTTCAATAATGGTGTGGCAGATGTGTAGTCCAAGGCCACTGCCGCTGCCAATTTCTTTAGTGGTGAAGAAGGGATCGAATACTTTGTCTATGTGTTCGGGTGCAATGCCGCTGCCGTTATCTTCAATGGTGATATTGACGTCTTTGCCATTTGCGCGGGTAGCGATGACGATTTGACCGTCTTTATCGATGGCTTGGCTGGCGTTGATCAGTAAGTTGAGTATCACTTGAACCAAACGATTGCGCCAGCATGGCAGCAAAGGTAGGGAGACAAAATCTTTGATAATGTTGGCGTGATATTTGGTTTCATTTTTGCTGATGTTGATCGCTTGCTCTATTAGCTGATTAATGTCTTCTTCACTTTTTTGCGCCTGGCTCATGTGGGAGAAGTCTTTTAAGTCGGCCACAATGCCTTTGACTCGGGCGGTGCCGTTTAATGCCTCTTGCACCAGTTGGGGCATATCTTCGAGAATATAGGACAGTTCCTGTTGCTGTTTGTCCTGCTCAAACCGTTGTGTGAATGACTTCAAAGTGGGATGGCACTTAGCCTCTGCCAGTAAGCTATCAAAGCTATGACACACTTTGACGATGGCATCGACATAGCCTTTTAAAACATCAAGGTTGGAGTGGACATAACCCATTGGGTTGTTGACTTCATGGGCAATACCGGCTGCGAGTTGGCCAATGGCGGCGAGCTTTTCCGATTGGATCAGTTGTGCGCGGGTATGGTTGAGTTCGGTTATCTTATCTTCGAGTTGTTGGTTTTGTTTGGCAATTTTTTCGGTGCGTACATCGACCAGCTGTTCAAGTTGGATCATCTTAATTCCGGCCTGTTTGGCGGCATTCCATTTATGTATCATGGCATTGGCCATTTGCAGCGCTTCGACATCTTCGAAAGGCTTTTTTAAAATCAACAGGTTGTCTGAGTTTCCTAACCGCTCAAAGGTTTCTTGCCAGCTATGGTCGGAATAGGCGGTGCATAAAATCACCTGCAAATTGGGGTCTACCTGCCATAGTTGTTCTACGGTTTCTATGCCGTCCCAACCCGGGGGCATTCTGACATCGATAAACGCCAGTGCGTATGGCGCTCGGGCATTACGGGCTTGACGAACTTTTTCTAGTGCCTCATTGCCACTGTATGCGTTGTCGAGTTCAAACGCGCTTTGCTTGGTCTGTGGTTTTGATATTTTCTGGCCAAACAACTCTGCTTCTAATTGACTGAGGTCTGATGTCGGCCGTTTGGCGAGTATCTTTTGAAAGTCTTGGTGGATGGCACGATTGTCATCGACTATCAGAATTCGGCGGTTATCAAAAGAGTCAGTCATCAAAGTTCTCTGTGTCGTTGTTTGGGGTTCTCGGTGATGCCGCTTGGGGCAAGGTTAGAATAAAGCTGGCACCTTGCTGTTCACCTTGTGATTGCGCAGTGAGCTTGCCTTGCATTTGTCTAGCGGCCAATGCACAGCTATGCAGGCCAAAGCCGTGACCGTCGGCTTTGGTAGTATAGCCAAAGCTAAATAGCCTTTTCATCTGTGATTGGCTGATGCCAATGCCACTGTCTGTAATGATGACGGTGAGCCGTTGTTCGGCCAATTGGGCTTTAATGGTGAGAATGCGACGAGTTATCTGCTTCATTGCCATGGCTTCATTGGCGTTACGAATAAGGTTCACCAGTATTTGCACTATTTTTGAGCGCTCGGAGGTGATTTCTATCACCGGGTCGTATTGTCTGACAATGTCTACTTGGTTGTTTTCTAAAGAAACCGCATTGATGCTAAGGGCTTCTTCGATGAGTTTGGTAATATTGATGGTTTCGATAATACCGTGGCGACCTGCAAATTTTTGTTGTGAGCTGACGATTTCGGCGATGTGATTGATGTTTTGCTTGAGCGCATTGGTTTCACCGGTTTGGATTGCGTAGTTGTCTTCAAGTGTTGCGATGATGGCTTCAAGGTATTGCAGTAGTTGCGGTCCTTTACCTTGTGGGGCAAATAGTTCGCCGCGCTGCTGTGTTAACAGGTTGAGGGCACTTTTTAGCCCTTCAATCGGGTTGTTTTCGGCATTTTTACGTAGCACCCCAACGGATGTGTTGACGGAGGTCAGTACATTGCCGACGTTATGTAAAATGGAAGTGGCTATTTCGGCGATGCCGGCTTGGCGCGAGGTATCTATCAGCTTTTGATTGAGCCGCCTAAGCCTGTCTTCATAGTTCTTCCGCTGGCTGATGTCATGTAAGATCAAAATGTATTGGCGCTGTTGCCGAGTGGGGTTTAACTCGACACAACTGAGTTCAACCGGCTTTATTTTGTCACTGCAATAGGCGTCAATTTCAATTTCGATACCTTGGTTGACTATCTGCTGAAACAGTCCGCCTTTGATATTGAGTCGTGGCAATATGTCGATGATTTTTTTGCCGATGAGCTGCTCGTTCGTTAAGTTAAACATTTGAGGCGTCGCGGCGTTGATCTCTTCAATAATGCCTTTGGTGCTAATGGTGATCAGTGACAGCGATACATGGTCGGTAAGTGCGCTGAGTCGTGAGGACAGCTGATCCAATCTCTCGGTAGAACCTAGCGAATGCTCTATTCTTTGGCTTAGTTGTTGGTATAGGTTATTGATATTGTTATAGAGTTCTTCTGCTTCAGTGCAAAGCCCGGTCGCGTTAAACTGTAGTATTTTTCGACCGGTAGGGTCATTGTGACTGAGCTTAGCGAGTTGGCTAAGTGGCCTGCTTAAATGTCGTTGCAACCAAACATAACTGAGCCACACCAATAGTGCATAAGCACCCAGCCAATATATT
This sequence comes from Alteromonadaceae bacterium, assembly GCA_041583135.1. Lineage (GTDB taxonomy): Bacteria > Pseudomonadota > Gammaproteobacteria > Enterobacterales > Alteromonadaceae > JABSOG01. The sequence continues at coordinate 51,269 of JBFHGJ010000014.1, forward strand.
GAGACGAGCTGGTTTCCCATCAGCAACATCAGAACCAACGCACAGATAGCATTGAGCACGGCAAAGAGTCGCAAATAGTCGGAGCTGGAGAGTTTGGGCATAAAGCTGGGAAAAAGTGATTGTCGTTTTAGTCGAGTATAGCGGGTATGTTTAGCTTTGTAACAATTTATAGATGACGGCTTTGTTGTTTTTCAGCTACCCTTAGGGTAATTCCTACATCCCCTAATCGACAAGGATTTCTGTTATGAAAACTTGTGCACAATTCGTGCAGGTACTCCTACTGTTTTGTTGTAGTTTTGGCGCTTTTGCACAACAAGGCATGCCACCCGCTCCTGTGAATGTTGTTGAAGCACGTAACAGCAATATTTTTCCAACTTCTTGGATTGCCGGTGTGGTGGTGAGTCAAAATGATGCGAAGCTGGCAACCGAAGTCAATGGCCGTTTGATTTATGTTGCCGAGGTCGGTGACATGGTGAAAAAAGGACAGAAGTTGGCGCAAATCGATGATCAGCTGTTGCGACTCGCTGTTGCCGAGCTTGAGGCTACGGTTGAAAGTGCACAATACAATTTACGCTTTTTGTCGGCAGAGGTTAAACGTAAAGAAAGCTTGGTGCAACAAAGTTTATCTGCCCAAAATGACCTCGAGCAGACCCGCAATAGTCGCGACATGGCTAAAGCTCAATTGACGCAGGACAAGGCCCGTTTGGCGACTGCCAAAGCCCGTTTAGGCTATACCACTTTGCTTGCGCCTTTTGACGGTGTGGTGACTGCGAGGTTGAGCAACCTAGGCGAGGTGGTTGCCAGCGGTACAGAAGTGGTTCGCTTGGTCGAAACCGCCAATTTAGAAGTGACCGCTCAAGTGCCGATCACCGCCTCCGAGTTTATGAAAAAGGGGGCTGAGCTTGTCATTAAATCCCCATTAGGTGAGGCCCGCGCTACAGTCAAAGCGATTGTGCCAGTTGCCGATGAGCGCTCTCACTTGATGGAAGTGCGCTTGGCATTGGTCGGTACCAATTGGCCGGTAGGATTAAACGTTCGAGTGGCTGTGCCAAATGGTCCTTCTGCCAGTCAATTGGTGGTGCCGCGTGATGCTGTGGTATTAAGACGCGGTGGCAATGCGGTGTTTCGTATCAATGATGAAAATCAAGCAGAGCGTGTTGTGGTTAGCCTTGGCGCTGCTGCCGGTGAGTTGATTGCGGTTTTAGGCGACCTTAAGCCGGGTGATAAAATTGTGATCCGTGGTGCTGAACGATTGCAGCCGGGACAGACGGTTGCAATTAAAGACAACAATGATGCGCTCGTATCGCTACAAAGACATTAGTGGAAGGTGTTCGATAGATGAAATTGACTCAACTTTCACTGGCTAATCCTACCGCCGTTATTGTTGGTATTTTACTGGTTGTGCTGTTTGGCCTGATCAGTGTTTTTCGCCTGCCGATACAGCTTACTCCCGATGTCAGCCAGCCGATGATAGTGATCAGTACCGGCTGGCGTGCCGCCGCTCCTGAGGAAATGGAAGCAGAGATCATTGAACGTCAAGAAGACGTGCTCAAAGGCTTACAAGGCATTGAAAAGATGGAGTCTAGTGCAGGGGCCGGTAACGGCAGTATTACCTTGCGCTATCGTACCGGCACCAATTTAGAACGGGCTTTGATTGATGTGATGAATGCGCTCAATCAAGTGCCAAGCTACCCGCCAGATGCGTCTGAACCGGTTATAGCCGTTGGCGGCAACACTACTTTTACGGCTATTGCTTGGTTTGCGTTAAAGCCGCTGCCCGGCAATGACCGTGATATTGTCAGTTATCAGGATTTTGTTGAAGAATCGATTCAACCAAAGTTGGAACGGGTTAAGGGTATTTCGCAAACCAATGCCTTTGGTGGGCTACCCAGTGAGATCCGTGTGACGTTCGACCCATACAAGGCGGCGAAGCTGGGGCTGGATCTGCCGTCGATTGCGGCGAAAGTTGGCGGTAACAATGATGTTTCCGGCGGTTTTGGCGAAGTGGGCAGACGCAAGTATACCATTCGTTTTGAAGGGGCCTACGATATGGGGTCGCTCGATGAGATGATCCTTGACTGGCGTGACGGAGAGCCGGTATTACTCAAAGATGTGGCAAAGGTTGAACTGCGTTTGAGTGACAGAACCGGCATCTTGACCTTAGACGGTGAACCGGCCATTGCCATGAATGCTCAGGTCGAGCAGGGTGTTAACGTTATTGAGGTTATGGATGGCCTTAAATTGGCAATGCAGGAATTGAATGAAGGCACCTTAAAACGCAATGGTTTACAGCTGATCCAAATGTATGACGAGACCATTTATATTGGCCGTTCGATGGATTTGGTGCGCAATAACTTGCTGCTTGGGGTGATTTTGGCCATTGCCGTATTGTGGTGGTTCTTACGCAAGTTCAAAGCGACTTTGGTGGTGGCGGTGGCCATTCCGCTGTCATTGACCATTACATTTTTCGCTTTGTATGCCGCCGGTCGTACTTTGAATATTATTTCCATGGCGGGTCTTGCTTTCGCGGTGGGGATGGTGCTCGATGCTGCGATAGTGGTGCTTGAAAACATTGTAAGGCTCAGAGAGCAGGGCGAAAAGCCATCGTTTGCTGCGCTAACTGGTACCAAGCAGGTGTGGGGGGCGTTGACGGCCTCTACTGTGACCACGGTGGCTATCTTCTTGCCCATTGCCTTTTTAGATGATGTGGCTGGGCAACTGTTTGCCGATTTGGCGATCACCATTGCGGTGTCGGTTGTGGCTTCTTTGCTGGTGGCTATCACGGTGTTGCCGATGGCGGCGACCAAACTGCTGGATAAGGTCTCTGATAAAGATAAGCATGAACACTGGTGGCAGGCCGCAACCAGAGGCATTATGAAGTTGACCTCGACCAAAGGTCGCAGACTGTTTTGGATCATCGGTTTGATGAGTGTGTCGTTAACCGGCAGCTATTTGTTGATGCCTAAGCCTGATTATCTGCCAAAAGGGAATCAAAACGGTTTCCAAGCGTTTATTATGCCGCCGCCGGGGTTGAGTTATCCGGCTGCACGGCAGGAAATGTCGGATGTTATCAATGGCCGTCTAATGCCTTATTTAAGTGGTGAAAAACAGCCGCAGATTGAGCACACATGGATGGGTTTTTTCGGTACATTCGGCTTTATGGGAGGGCGTGCAACCAATGTCGATGATATCGACGCGATTATTACGACCATCAACACGCAAATTTTGCCGGGCTTCCCCGATACAATGGCGTTTGCTCAGCAATCGGAGATCTTTCAAAACCTAGGTGGTGGTCGGGTTATTGATATTGATATTCAGGCCAATGACGTAGACGATATGCTGCATGCCGCTCAAGTTGGTTATGGGGTGGTGTCACAAGTTTTGCCGGGAGCGCAGATCAGACCTTCCCCCGGGTTATCGCTGGCTGAGCCGGAACTGAGATTTACCCCTGACGAACGTAAAATTGCTGAGGCCGGCTGGACCCGTAAGGATGTTTCGCGTATTTCGCAAACTTTGGGTACCGGTCTGTATGTCGGCGATTTCTTTAATGGTCAAAAGCGTTTGAATATCATTTTGCGCAGTGAAGAATGGGATACACCTGAAGAACTTGCCAGTATGCCGTTTTACACGCCACAGGCCGGGGTGCAGCCATTTGGGGAGCTGGCAACATTGGAGCGCACTGCGGGTCCGAGCAATATTCGTCGCGTCGATAGGCGTCGTACCATTACGCTGACGGTGACGCCGCCGCCGAATATGTCGCTTGACCAGACCCTTGAGATCATTAAACAAAAAGCTGAGCCAGCCATTTTGCAGGCGTTGCCAGAAGATGGCAATGTGCGCTATCGCGGGACTGCCGAGGAACTGACCAAGGCCATCACCAACTTGAGCCAGAGCTTTATTTTGGCATTGATCATTTTATATTTATTGATGTCGGCGTTGTTCCGTTCATTTATGGATAGTTTCTTGGTGATCTTGACTATTCCTTTGGCGACGATTGGTGGTATCGGTTTGTTAAGATTGACTGGTTTGGTGATCTTTCAGCCGCTGGATCTACTGACCATGATAGGCTTTATCATTTTGCTGGGATTGGTGGTTAACAATGCCATCTTGTTGGTTTATCAGACTCGGGCTGCCGAACGAGAAGGGGCAAGCCGTCGCGAAGCCGTGGAGCAAGCCGTACGACTGCGGTTAAGGCCCATTTTGATGAGTACCCTGACCAGTATCTGTGGCATGTTGCCGCTGCTGTTGGTGCCGGGCGCCGGTGCTGAATTGTATCGCGGTATTGCTGCGGTGATTGTCGGTGGTATGTCGGTCAGTACGTTCTTTACCTTGATATTCCTACCGAGCTTGATGCAATTTGGTCGTGCGCAAAAGGTGGATGCCGACGAAGCGGCAATTGCTGCTGCGACCTAGGCTTTCGCTGGTAGAAATATTAAAAGGCCCGCACTGTGTTGCTACAGTACGGGCCTTTTTATGTACAGGATGTACAGCGCACAGATGTTGCTCCCTGCAACATTCTGTATTTTCCACATTTTCTGTGGGTCATTCAGTCGGTGTCGGCGACTTGGTAGGCGATTTTAACCTGTGAGTTTAAACCAGCTCAGCAGTGATGACTTGCCGTTCTTAGCGGGTTCTACCGTTGCTGTGACCAAGGGATTGAAGTCTTTTATCGACTTGTACTTGGGTTTTTCACGGCGTTCAAATTCACCGGAGCAGGTTTTGAAACTGTAGTTTTGCGACCATTGCTCTACGTTGTCTACCACTTGTTTTACCGCATCAACGACATAGCGGGCTTCGGCGTCTGTGGTGGTCGGGTGCAGTGAAATTCTGACCCAGCCCGGTTTTTGCGTGACGTCGCCTTCATTGATCTGGTCGGTAATACGGTGTGAGGTTTCTTCATCTACGCCCAACAAAATATGGCCGTAAGTACCGGCGCAGCTACAGCCGCCACGGGTTTGTATGCCGAATTTGTCGTTAAGCAGTCTAACGATGAGGTTGTAGTGAATACCAATCACGTACATCGAGACAATACATAGGCGCTGCTGTTGTTTGTCTTCGAGCAGGCTAATGCGAGGATGCTCTTTTAGGCCGTTCATCAAAATGGCGGTTAGCTCTTTTTCGCGCTGAGCGATGTTTTCGACGCCCATCGACTCTTTCACTTTGATCGCCAAAGCCGCTTTGATGGTTTGTAAAAAGCCGGGGGTGCCGCCGTCTTCGCGTACTTCGATATTTTCAAAAAAGCGATGCTCGCCCCAAGGGTTGGTCCAAGTGACGGTGCCGCCACCAGGTTGGTCAGGCACTTTGTTTTTATACAGCTTTTTATCAAAAACCATCACCCCTGAGCTGCCCGGTCCACCTAAGAATTTATGGGGTGAGAAGAAAATGGCGTCGAGCTTTTGCAGTGGATTTGCCGGGTGCATGTTGATATCGACATAAGGCGCCGAACAGGCAAAATCGACAAAACATAAACCGCCGTTTTCGTGCATGATCTGCGCCATGGCGTGATAGGGGGTTTTGATGCCGGTCACATTGGAACACGCGGTAAATGAGCCGATTTTAATCGCGCGGTCTTTATACTTGACTAAGATCTCACGCATGGCGTCCAAATCCGGTAGGCCGTTTTTATTGGGTGGGATCATCACCACTGTGACGGCACATTCATTCCACGTGGTTTGATTGGAATGGTGCTCCATGTGGGTGATCAGGACCAGCGGCTTTTCCTCTTCTGTGATCTCAACGCGCTCTTTCCACTTCTCAGGAATGCGCAATCCCAAAATGCGTTGGAATTTATTGATCAGTACCGTCATGCCGGAGCCTGCGCATATGATCACGTCATTGTCATCGGCGTTGACGTGGCGTTTGATGGCATGTTGGGCATCGTGATATGCCTTGGTCATGGTCGAGCCGGTTAGGGTCGTTTCAGTGTGGGTGTTGGCCACATATGGGCCTAGCTCATGTAGCAGGTAGTCTTCCACCGGTTGGTATAAACGGCCAGAGGCCGTCCAATCTGCGTACAACACCGGTAATGTTTGGCCATCTGAATTCAAAGTTAAATCGTTACCGACGATGCCGGCACGATATGGCGCGAAATAGGATTCTAAAGACACGATTACACCTGTTGGTTGAAAAGAACACATTGGACAGGTGGCTATGATAACAGAAGCGCATAACTTAGTTCAAAAAGTTATTAATCAATTTGTAACCAGTAAGACCAGCTGAAGCCGGTTTTGGACGCTGCGAAATTGCCCTTCATTGCTGCATTATCACGGCTTTACAGGGCTGGCAGTCGCATTAAGTGGTGATATTGTCTTGGCTGTGCTAAAACTTGAGTGTTGACTAAGGACACCCTGTTCGTGCACAGCTATGTCCAAGCGGGGAATTTTCCGCTATTGTACTGGGCGCAAAAATTGCGCAGCGCACATTAATAACCGTTGATTGGGAGAATACATTCGGTGACCACTTATTACAGCTATAACGAATTTGTGGCAAAAAATGGTTGAAAAGGTCAGGTTGAACCATCGACTGGCATTAAGGCTGGCCAGACACACCGTGGTGTTGGCGTTCTTAATTGGCTTGTTGTTAAGTTCACTTCAGGTCATCGGCGACTATCAAAACCAAGAGAGTCGCATCGACCAAACCATTCAGCAGATCCTCGTCGTGAGTGGCCCACCTGCTACCCGAGCGGTGAATACTTTAGACAGTACGTTGGCCGAAGAAGTGGTCAATGGCTTACTGCAATATCCTTTTGTCACTAGCGCCCGCATTAAAGACGAGTTGGATAAAGATTTGGCTTTTTCCAATGTCGCGCACAAAAACTCCAATACCCAGTGGATCACCGATAAAATTACCAGCGGCAGCAAGACTTATGAAATGGAACTGCGTACACCGGACTATGTCGGTGTCGGGCCGGGTCACCTTATCTTAGTCGTGAATATGGATGAGGCATTGACGCCGTTTTTCGAACGTTCGGTTATTGTGTTGCTTTCAGGGGTTGCGAGGAACGTCTTATTGGCTTTGGTGCTGATGGTTTTGTTTTATCTAGCGCTAACTCGGCCGTTGGAGCAGCTGAGCTATCAGTTTTTATCGGTGAGAAACAAACCGAAGCAGTCTCACCGGCTAACGGTGCCCGACAACCATAAGAACAACGAGCTAGGGCTATTGTGTGATGCCGGAAATCAGTTTATCGATACGGTGCAGCAATTGCTTAAAGAGCAGGAGCGTTCGGCCGAAGATCTGCGTAAAAGTGAATTGCGATTACTGCGCTTGATAGATCAGCTGCCGCAGATGGTTGTGGCGCAAAATACGCGAGGTGATATTCTCTTTTCTAATCAACAATTTGCCCATTTCTATGGGCAGTCGAGTGACACTATCGTCAACTTCAAATTAAAAGGGGTGACCTCGGCTGCACTGGAGATGGCGCACCTTGATGCCATTCGCGAAAAAACCTTAAAAAGCAAAGCGGTAACCTACATCAATCAGCTGGAGTTGACCAATTGCAAAGGGCAAAAGCAGACTTTTTCATTGCAGGTGGCGCCATTTGAATACTTTAATGAACCGGCAACGCTCACTGTGGCCAACGATGTGTCGAAGTTGATTGAAGCGCAGTCACACATTGCACACCTTGCCAATCACGACAGCCTGACGGGTCTTCCCAACCGAGTGCTACTGAGCGAACGTATCACTCAAGCGCTCGCCAACAGCCGTAACAGCTGCGAGTTTAATGCTTTGTTGTTTATGGACTTGGACCACTTTAAAAATATCAATGATTCGATGGGTCATGTGGTTGGCGACAGAGTGCTGAAGCTGGTTGCCGAGCGCTTACGTGAAAGTATTCGGCTCAATGACACGGTGGCGAGGCTTGGTGGTGATGAGTTTATCTTCTTATTGACTGAGCTGACCTGTGATAAGCATCAGGCAACAGACTATGTCGGTAAAGTGTGTGATCACTTGCTCAGCACTTTGGCAGAGCCAGTTATGATTGATGGTCGCTCGCTGACGGTTGGTGCAAGTATCGGCATTGTATTATTCCCGATCGATGTGCAGTCGAAAGACGATTTATTGCGCTATGCTGACACGGCGATGTATCGCGCGAAGGCGATGGGGCGCAATCAGGCGGTATTTTTCAATCAGAGTATGGGGATTGAGGTCGAGCAGCGTCTTGCCTTGGAGTCTTTGCTGTTTAGGGCATTGGAATTTAAGCAATTTACCCTTCATTATCAGCGTATTCAGTGCGACCTTGGTGATGTGGCCGGATTTGAAGCGTTGCTGCGCTGGCAGCATCCTGATGGCTCTATTCATACCGCAGGTTCGTTTATGGCCAGCTTGGAATCGGGTGGCCTTATCGTGCCGGTAGGCAATTGGGCGATTGAGCAATGTTGTCGTCAGCTGTCGCTGTGGCGTGAAACCGGTTTTTGGCAAGCGGATTGGGTGTTGAGTATCAATGTCAGTCGTAGCCAGTTAATTCGCGATGATTTTGTCTCCGTTGTGCACCAAGCGATTAACAACAATGGCCTTGAGTGTGGGCAAATATGCTTAGAGGTGACAGAAGATATTGCCTTTGATGATTTGGACTTTGCCATCGGCCGTTTGGCACAATTACATGCGATGGGTGTTAAGTTGGCATTGGATAAGTTTGGCAAGGGCTATGGTTCGATTCAGGTGCTAAAATCCTTGCCGCTGCATTTACTTAAAATTGATGCTTCGGTTATTGAGCACCTACCTGCCAGCATTCAAGAGCAAACCATGATCCAAGCGATGATGGAGATTGCCAAGCAAAAAGGGCTAAGCGCGATTGCGGTGGGGGTAGAAAATGAAGCGCAACTGCAACAGGCCAAAGCCAGTGGCTGTAAACAGTTTCAAGGACTTTGGTTTAGCCAGCCACTGCCAGCGGCAGAGCTGGTGGAAAGTGTCAGGGCATAGCTGTTTTCTCATTCATGGCCACCAGTGACCAACTAAACTGCTTTCAGGGTGCCCCAATCGCTTTAGCGCTAACGAGATAATACCAAACCACTTTAACCGTTTAACTGAGCGATGACGTTCTTCATTCCCTGTTGCGCTTGCTTTTTGCCAGTCAATTTTAACTCGGTGCAGATCTGCGCCCAGCTGTGCTTACGTAGCACTTTGTCTATCAGCAGTTGTCGCTCGGTCTCGTCTAGCTGGTTGGCGCCGCCTGTGGCCAGAGCTTTGAGGGTGTATTGATATATGGCTTGAGCGCTAAATTCATATTCTCTTTGATATTGCAGGTAGTCGGCAACTTCTGCCCGAAGCTCGGCGCTGAGTTGCATTGCCAAAATAGGTTGGTTGTTTTGCAGTAGTTCGATGATCACGTCGCAGGCCAAGTGCAGGTAAAATTCGATTAAATCTGGTGCAAAGGTGTGCTCGAATTTGTTTCTTAGCTTTTCTAACAACACCTTACTATTGTGGCTGATGGGCTTTAATACTACTGCGGAATATTCATTGCTGGTGGCATCGACACTGAGGCCAAGCCTAACGCTGGTATAGTGATTGTTGTGCCAAAATCTCAGCAGTTCGGCGGTCGCACCGAAACTTGAACCGAGAAAGTCGAGCTGCTGATTATTGTCGCTGAGCTGCTTGAGCATTTCACTGCCAATTCCTTGGTTGTGAAGCTGCGGATGCACAGCTATCCTGACAATACGACCATAGCGGTATGTTGGTGCCTCAAGGATGCCGCTGTGAAAACACAAGGTCTGCGGTAATAAGTGGCCTTTTGGGCGCCTGTTACCTTGATAGACTTGTTGGCACAAAGACTCCGGCAATCCGCCTTCAATGGCGAGCAGGGTGCAGGCCAGTATCTTGTGGTTTTGGGCAAAGCTGTAGATCTCTATATTGTTGCCATCGAGCAGGTGGCGCAGGTCGTTTGGGCTGGTTTTATAGTGGGATAACACCAACAAGCCCATAATTTGTGTCAGTGCGTCAATATCGTTTAGAAGCTGATCTCTATCCCAGTGTTTAAGAGTTAAAGGCTCTAGCTGGCCAATATGACCGACTTCAGCGGCCTTAGCATCGAGCAGCAGGGCTTGATTGATAAAACCTTCCAGCGGGTCTTTTTCGCCATAGCGGATCGGCTGGCTCATGGTATAGAACTGCCAGTTTGGCGTCAGCTCATCGAGCACTTTTTTAAAGCGAATTTCAAAGCCTCGCCCGGTGCCCTCATAGCCAGCAATGGTGGTGGTAAACACAATACGGGCATATTGCTTTAGTATTTTTGTGAGCATTGGCGTAGCAATGGCCGCAGCCTCATCTATTAGCAACAAGTCACATTCATGTTTATTGCGGATCAGCTCATCTGGCGGCACAAAAAGCAGTTCACCTTGGCTAAATTGCAACCGTGTCGGGTTTTGCTGCAATATATCCAATTGCTCCATCGCGCGAGCAAATACCTCACTGCACGAACTCACTTGCGGCGCGCTGATGATGATTTTAGATTTGCCTTGTTTAAGCAGCCGAACAACGGCCAGACCCAAAGCACTGGATTTACCTCGGCCTCTGTCGGCACTGACAACCAAGGGTCTACGACGATGTCCGGTTGCTACTTTGATGATTTTCTCTAGTGCTTCAAACTGTTGTGTGCTTTTGCATTGGCTGTGAAGCTCGGGCTCTTTTGTCACGGTTGATTCGGGAAGTTCGGCAACCTTAACTGCACCTTGCTCTGTGATGATAGTGATCAGTGGGTCTTGTTGGAGCAAGGCCACAAAATAACTCAGCCAGCGGTTGTCATGGCGGTTTTGTTCGTCGTTTGGCTGATAGACGCAAAAGCGCTCACTTTGTTTGTCCGGTTGCTTGCACCAAGTGCTCAAGTCAGGGCAAAGCAAAACGCAAAAGCCGCCGGCGCCAACAGTGCCGCTTAAGGCGCCCAGTGCGTTTAAATCAATGCCATCAAAGCCGTTGATGATCAGGTTGTGACACTCGCGACCGAGCCATTGTCGCGCTTTTTTGGCATCGATTGGGCTCACCTGCGCTGGGGCATTTGAGCCTAGCCATAGTGTTTGCGCCGACAGCTCAATCGGCAGGATTTGGTTGTCGAGCTCATGCATGACCCAGGACCAATTGCCACTGAGTACCACCAAGGCGCGGTGGCGATTGTGTTTTAATTGGTTTTTAAGGGTCCTAAGCATTATACCGCCGTCAATTTGGCCAAGCGGGCAATAAAGATCTTAGTGCCAACATCGGCAAAATTGATGGTGACTTGCGCATTTTCGCCGACCCCATCGTAAGAAAGTATGACGCCTTCGCCGAACGTTGGGTGCATGACACGTTGCCCTAAGGCAAAACCAGTGGTGGCAAAGGCTTCTCGCTTGGCATCATAACCAAAGCGGCCACCATGGTTGAGGCTTTGCGTTCGGCTTACGGCGGTTTGTAATCTAATCTCTTCTAAGCACTCCTCAGGCAGTTCTTTAATGAAGCGTGACGGTCTGTGTCTTTGTTCTTGACCATACAAGCGCCTGATCTCGGCATTACAAATGTAAAGTTTTTCTTTGGCCCGAGTGATGCCGACATAACACAGGCGACGTTCTTCTTCTAAGCGCGAAATATCTTCATTGGACTGCATCGAAGGGAACATGCCTTCCTCGACTCCTGCCATAAATACCAGTGGAAATTCTAAACCTTTGGCCGAGTGCAGGGTCATCAGCTGCACTGCATCGTCAAACTCATCGGCTTGAGATTCGCCCGCCTCCAATGCGGCATGGGACAAAAAGGCAGCTAAAAGCGGCAGTTCTTCATCTTCTGGCGCCGGTTCAAATTGCCGTGCGGCGGTGACCAACTCATCTAAGTTTTCGATCCGGGCTTTGGCTTTATCACCTTTTTCCAGTGAATACATGTTACGCAAGCCGGAACGAATAATAACCGTACTGGCTTGTTCATACAGTTGTAGCGTTTCACACTCTTGTTCGAGCTCGTCAATCAATTCAAAAAAGGCGCTGACGGCTGAGGCGGCGCGGCCGGATAAATCTTTGTGGGCAATTAGGTGACGTGCCGCTTGATATAAAGAGTAACCGTGATCGCGGGCACCTGCTCGAATAAGCTCCATAGTACGGTTGCCGATACCTCTGGTCGGGGTGTTGATCACCCGCTCAAGTGCGGCGTCATCATCACGGTTGGAGATAAGGCGTAAATAAGCCAATGCATCTTTGATCTCTTGACGGTCAAAGAATCGCAAACCGCCGTAGATGCGATAAGGTAGTGAGCTGTGCAATAAGGCTTCTTCGAGCAGGCGCGACTGGGCGTTGTTGCGATATAAAATCGCGGCGTCAGATAAGGCATTGCCGTGCTCTTGCCATTGCTTGATTTTGGTGGCGATAAAGCGTGCTTCGTCCAAATCGTTAAAGCCGGTATATAACGATATCGGCTCACCTTCGTTGCCCTCTGTCCACAACTCTTTGCCCATACGGCCCTGATTGTTTTCGATAAGAGTATTGGCGGCTTTGAGGATGTTGCCAGTAGAGCGATAATTCTGTTCCAAGCGAATGGTTTTGGTATTGGGCAACTCGTCGAGAAACTTTTGCAGGTTTTCGACTTTGGCACCGCGCCAGCCGTAAATGGACTGGTCGTCATCGCCAACAGCCATCATATAGGATTGGTCGCCGGTCAGTAGCCGTAGCCAAGCGTATTGAATTGAGTTGGTGTCTTGAAATTCGTCTACCAAAATGTTGCTGAAACGATTTTGATAATGACGCAGCAAGGTGTCGTTATCGCGCAGGGTTTCATGGGCGCGCAGTAAGATCTCGGCAAAATCGACCAATCCGGCTCTATCGCAGGCTTGCTGGTAGCTTTGATAGACTTTGAGCATGGTTTGTTCGGTCAGGTCGTAGGCTTTGATGTGCTGTGGCCTTAAACCTTCGTCTTTTTTGCCGTTGATATACCACTGAAATTGTTTTGCCGGCCATTGTTTTTCGTCCATTTCCATGGCTTTTAACAGGCGTTTGAGCATTCTGAGCTGATCGTCTGAGTCGAGTATCTGGAAGTTTTGCGGCAGCTTGGCCTCGTTGTAGTGCATGCGCAAAAAGCGATGGGCCAGACCGTGAAAGGTGCCTATCCACATGCCGTTGGCAATGGAGCCGGTGATCTGCTCAACTCGGCCGCGCATTTCACTGGCTGCCTTATTGGTGAAGGTAACAGCCAGAATGGAAAATGCAGAGATTTGCTCAACCTGCATCAACCAAGCAATACGGTGTACCAACACGCGCGTCTTACCACTGCCGGCACCGGCTAAGATCAGCATGTTTGAAAGTGGCGCACCGACCGCTTCGCGTTGTTTGTCGTTGAGAGATTGCAGTAATTGAGAAACGTCCATAATGCCTGTGTTTTGTGTGATAAAGCTTGGCGCTATTATCCAGTAAATGGGCGGCAAAGGCTAGGGTGATGGGGAAATAATACTGGCTTAATTTACAGTTAAAAATTTTCTTATCAGGAATTTAATATTGGATCATATGCTTAGCGCGCATTTGGGCTATAATGGCGGAAATTCGTTGCCCCAAGACCCAAATTTAAATACGATTTTGGACAAAAAGCTTCTTATCATCGAAGATAGTAAATCTATCGCCAAAATACATTTTAATATCGCCAAGCGTTTGGGGCTTGAACCGACCGTGGCCTATTCTTACGCCGAGACTGTCGAAGCGCTCAACCAATCGAAGGATTTCTTTTGCGCTGTTATCGACTACAACTTACCTGATGCCTCTAACGGCGAAGCCATCGACTATGTGATACAGATGGGCATTCCAGTTATCGTGATGACCGGTATGACCAATAAAGCGGTGCGCGATTGGATCTTGAAGCGGCCTATCATCGATTATGTGCCTAAGGACAACAAGCAGGATTATGTTTATCTACAACAACTGCTTGGTCAGCTGTTGCGCAATGGTGATATTAAAGTGCTGGTGGTCGATGATTCGCGGATCTCCCGCAAGATGTTGTGCAACCAATTGCAGCGGCAAAATTATAAGGTATTTGAAGCGGTTGATGGGGTTCATGCGCTAACAATGTTAGAGCAACACAGTGACATCAAACTGGTGCTGACCGATCAGGAAATGCCGAACATGGATGGTGTGACCTTAACTCAGCAGATCCGTAAAACCTGGGGTAAGGAGAAGTTGGTGATCATCGGTATCTCCGGCTCTAAGGACAATAGTTTGACCGCGCGTTTTATCAAAAGCGGCGCCAATGACTATCTGCACAAACCGTTTTGTGTCGAAGAGTTCAATTGCCGGTTAATGCACAATATTCAGTATCTCGAAAACATTGAGACCATTCGCGACCAAAACAGTAAAATGCGCCAGCGCAATAAAGACATTGCGGTGTTAAGTGAAATTGGTCGCGAGATCACCTCATCGCTGGATATCGATCTGATCTACACCAAAGTTTATAACCATGTGAACTCTTTGATGGATGCCTATATTTTTGGCATCGGTTTATATCGTCCAGATGAAGGTTATATCGAGTTTTCTCAGCTGATTGAAGGCGGGGTTAAATTGCCGCCTTATCAAATCGATATCAATGAGCCAAACCGGCTATCGGCGTGGTGCGTGTCGAACTGCAAAGAAATTGTGATCAAAAACAAAGGCCAAGAGGCCGACTATGTCGAACAGGTTATTGCCCCTATCACTTCGGTCCGAGCCGAGTCGATGATTTATCAGCCTTTACTGGTACAAGATCATCTGATTGGCTGCTTGACGGTGCAAAGTATGAAGCCGGATATGTATAGCGACTATCATGTCGATATGATCAGAACCATTGCCGCCTCAACCGCCATTGCGTTAGACAATGCCGAAAATCACCGCAAGCTCAAAGAAAATCAGGATCAGATGGTGATGCAGGAAAAGATGGCTTCTCTTGGTACGCTCACCGCTGGGGTGGCTCACGAAATCAATAACCCCACCAATTTTGCCCATGTGAGTGCGCAAAACCTCGAGTTTGATTTGAATCGTTTTAAATCATTCTTGTTTGAGCTGGCCGGAGATGATGCCGAGACAGAGATCCTTGAAAGCTTCAATGAGCAGTTTGAACCCTTGTTTAAACATTTGAGCACCATCAAAGACGGCACCGACCGGATCAAAGGCATTGTTAAGGACCTTCAGGCATTTACCCGCCACGATAAGGCCGGGACGCAAAAGATCCACATTGCCGATAGTTTGTCATCGACAATAAAACTGGTGCAGGCTCAATATAAAGAAAGTACAGAATTTATTGAAAACTATCCATTTAACCCGCAAATCGAATGTTGGCCTGCTCAACTCAATCAGGTGTATATGAATTTGCTGGTTAACGCCTGTCATGCCATCGACAAGCGCAAGCAAAACGGCGAGCCCGAATTGAAGGGAATGGTTGAGGTGAGCACGTCACAAAAGGATGATCACTTGATCATTGCCTTTAAAGACAATGGCTGCGGTATGGAACCTGCGACCCGCTCTAAACTGTTTGAGCCGTTTTTTACCACCAAAGAAGTCGGCAAAGGCACCGGGCTCGGATTGTCTATCTCTTTCGGTATCATTCAAAAACACGATGGCGACATTGTGGTTGAGTCACAGCCGGGTGTCGGCTCGACATTTATCATTCGTTTGCCCTGCGCCGTTTGAGCGCTAGATAAGCAATGAGACAAGCGGTATTTTCGCTGAAAAGAATTGTTGCAATACTTACCTTATGAGTTCGAGCAAGGTTATATACAATAGCCGCGCTTGTTGTAAAGTATTCTAGACGGGTCCGGTACATCTGCTGCAATGTTCGGGCGGGCCAAAAAGGATTGCATTTGGTCGTCTAAATAGCTCAACTGGTCCATTTGTTGTTTGCATCGCCTATAGGGGATGATAAAACAGCGACGTTGTGACGCAGTTGATTGAATATCGACGAATTTTAGGATCGCAGTAATTTAAAGGTTGATGATATGAAAACCCCTCTCTCTCCTATCGCCAAAGCCATTTCCCTGAGTCTGGTGGCACTAACCTGTTTTTCTTCTCTGGCCGAGAACGTAACTGAAAAAGACGGTAAATCCATTTACGCATCTACTTTCTTTGTGCAGTACAACCCACAAAATGCCCTTGAAATGATTGAACGTTTGCCGGGCTTTTCTTTTGACCAAGGCTCTAACGAACGTGGCTTTGGTGGCAACGCTGGCAACGTGCTGATCGATGGTGCCAGACCGACATCTAAATCTGGTGGTTTACGCGGCGCACTTATCCGTATTCCTGCTGCTCAAGTGGAACGCATTGAAATTATTCGCGGTGGTATCGGCGCAGGCGAAGCTGCCGGACAATCGATTGTGGCCAATGTGGTTCGTTCAAAAACCGGTAGTAGTGGTACTTGGGCGATGAAGCTGCGTCAAACCGACGGTGCCAACATTGAACCCAATCTTGAAGCGGCAATCACCACCAAGTTGGGTGATTGGGATACGTCTTTTGATACCGACATCGGCGGCTGGCCGGGGTATCGCACGGCGATTTTTGAAAACCGCCAAGGCGATGATAACAGCTTAAGGGACAGCTCTAAAGAGTCCTACCCTGAACGTAATCGCTGGGCCTATGTCAATGGTGAAGGCTCTACTGACCTCGCTGGTGGCAAGCTCGCTCTAAATGGCCGCATCGGTGGCAACGATTGGCGAGGTGATCCGACCCGTCTGATTTTTGATGCTCGTTTACCCGATGATTCTGCCCCCGAAGCATTTTGGCGAGGTAACTTTCGTGAAAGTAACCGCGAGTTTGAACTCGGCGCCGATTGGACCAAGAGTTTTGAACAATGGAAGCTGAGACTGATTGGTCTTGCCAATGTTCGCACCAATGAGTTTGACGCTTATCAAAACGAAGGGCAAATTGAAAACGGTGAGTTGATGACGGCCTTCAACTCGCTGTATGCCTCGGAAAACACCGAGTCTGAATATATTTTTAGAACCACTTTCTCTTATGACAACGGCAGTAGTATCAAACCTGAATTTGGCTTTGAATTGGCCAATAACAAGTTAGATACCAGCCAAGAGTTATATTTTGATGGGGTGCGTTTTAATGATTTACAAAACGCCGCCGTCGTTGTTGAAGAACAGCGGGGCGAAGCCTTTGCCAATTTGGTTTGGGACAGTAGCGATCAGCTCACCGTTGAAGGTGGTTTGACGATTGAATACTCTGAAATTCAACTGACAGGCGATGACAACAACAAACAAAACCTGACCTTTTACAAACCCCGTTTGGCGGCAACCTATCGTTTTGACGACGATAGCAGCGTAACGGTCGAAGCTCAGCGCACTGTAGGTCAGCTCAACTTCAATGACTTTGCTGCCGGTCGTGATGTCAACGATGAGTCGAATACCTCCGGCAACTCAAATTTGCAGCCGGATAAAACCAATGAATTGTCGATGACCTATGACTGGTCTTTTTCTGAGCGCGGTAGTTTGAAGGTGAGGGCCTTTCATGAGTGGCGCCGAGACATTCTCGAACATGTGCGTTTAGGTGACGACCCTAACAGTGTCAGTTATGGTGTCGGTAATGCCGGTGATGCACGTTTTTGGGGGATTGCAACCGACATCACCTTGCCATTAGATGGTTTATTGGAAAACGGTTTAATCGAGATTAACCACGTCTATCGTGATTCTTCTTTCTTTGATCCGATTATCGGCCGTGACAATACCGTTAGCTGGTATACGCCAAATTGGTATAAGTTCGAATTACGTCAAGATTTGGTTGAGCAAAAAGTGACTTGGGGTGTGACCTATCTCAATCACTTCTTAGATACCGGCTATCGCGTTGATGAAGTACAAACCTTTAGAGGCAACAACCGTTGGAATTTGTGGATAGAAACGACACGTTATTTCGATGTTAAAATCCGCTTTGATATCTCCAATGCCAATACCGCACAATACACCAGAACCCGTTATATCTATAACGACCACTGCCAGTTTGTCGCGGCTGATCCGCAAACCGGTGAGCAGGTTTGCGTCGGACAAAACATCGACCGTGGTGATGAGTTGGTGCGTATTGAACGTTCTGCCCGTTTCCGCGATCCGGAGCTGAAACTGTCAATATCAGGCACCTTCTAAAGGCGCTAGACATTACATAGGCTCCAAGGTAAGGTGCGATGGTGTACCTTACCTCTAATCAAAGTGGAGCCTCTTAATGTCTTTACCAAGCCATCAGCTTACCCTCGTTAGTCATCATCTCTGCCCCTTTGTTCAGCGCGCTGTCATAGCACTAAAAGAGCAGGGCATTGCCTTTACCCGCAAAGACATCGACCTTGCCAACAAACCGGATTGGTTTTTAAAACTATCACCGTTGGGTTTGGTGCCGGTGTTGTTGGTGGATGATGAGCATGTGGTCTTTGAATCGGCGGTGATCGCCGAGTTTTGCAACGACATCGGTGGTGGTCTGTTGCTTAGCCAAGACCCAGTTGAAAAAGCCAAACAAAGGACTTGGGTTGAATTTTCTGCCTCTACTTTGGGCAATATCGGCAAGTTGTACAATGCTAAGGACGAAGCAGAGTTTGATGCGGCTGTGGCGGCATTACAGCAAAAATGGCAAAGGTTAGAGACAGTGTTGCCGGCGCAAGGGCTGTTTTGTGGTGAGCACTTTTCATTGGTTGATTGCGCTTTGGCGCCGGCGCTGAGGTATTTTGATGTGCTCGATAAGCTTGGCGATTGGCCATTTATTGCCAAAGGCAGCAAACTGGCCGCTTACCGCGAACGGCTATTGGCGCGATATTCTGTACGCGAGGCAGTCGGTCCTGATTATATCAAGCAGATGATAGGCTATATTGCTGAAAAGGATTCTTATATGGCTGAGCGGGCCAGAGCTTACTTAGCCTGAGCTTTGCGTAAGGTGGGTCAATGCCCTTGAATTCATCGCTCCCCTTGAAAAGTGGGGGGCTGATATTTTCTTCGAAAACAACCCAAATTTATGCCGCTTTAGTCATTCTACAGCAAATAAATTTGGGGCAGACAGAGACGAAAAGGGCAAGTTCTACGGCCCAGCGTTATCCCGCGTTCCGGTTGTCTACATCAAAGGCTTGCCGTTTAAATTGACATGGCCTTTTTCACCTTGCATATCAAACAGCACCTGCTGATCTTTTAAGGTCAGCATGCCGTTGTTGAGTAAATTCTCCAAGGTCTTGATCGAAAGCCGGTCACTCATCAGCAGCAGGGCCTTGGGAATTTCACCTTTGGCCGAGTAGCTTAGGGCATTGACCAAGACCGCCGGATTGGCTCTAAAGCTTTGTGGATCGACTGCAGCGGCGTTTAGCTCGGCAGTGGCATCGACCTTACCGGCAAAGGTATTGGCCTTAATGGTGTCAAACCTGAAGCTCAGTGGCTCGGCCAGCATCTTACTAAAGACGATAAGTGCCTGCTGTGGATCGTTGGCGGCAGATTGACCTTGTAACTGCTCTAGCGCGCGGTAGTAGTCTTTAAACGCCTGTAATCCCCCTTCAACGCCGAGGGAAAGCTCAACCTCGGACACTTGCGTTTGTGCCATGGCCGGGTGACCGGCTTTTTCGAGTTTTAATAACGTGTTGAATTTGGCGCGATTTTCGACCACTCGATTGTCGAACTTAATATTCAAACCATGCAGGGCATCAAAAGCCATGTCAGGGCTTTTCAGCGCGACTTTTTCAAGCGTCATCGACATGCGGCTGGCAATTAAGTTATCGAATGATATGGCATTAGGATCGCTAAATTCGGCATTGGCGTCAAAATGCACCTGGTCTAGGGTAAAAGCACTTGCGCCGCCAGATAAAGTAAAGGTGTCTATCTGACTTTGACTAAAAACCTTGCCGTTTTCAAAGGTTGTGATGCCGCTGATGGGGGTTGAACGCAGGGTTGCGGTTTCACCGATATTGTCGGTGATAGACATGGTAAACCCTTGAATATGGGTTTTGGTTTGCATTGAATAGCCACCGTTTAGTGCAACGTTGACCTCAGAATTCATGACCATAAATGGTTTAGCTTTTTCATCTAAGGTCAGGTTTAACTTACTCAACGCTTTATCGACCAAGGCTTTGCCTTGGCCTTCAAAGGTGGTGTCTACAGCGACAGTCAAAAATCCGTGGGAAGCTTTATTGTTGACGGTGATGGCAACCGTGTCGCTGCCGACATATTGTGCCATTTCAGGCAACCCTAAGGCTTTGAGATCAAACACCACATCGTAGCTAAAGTCAGAGTCATATAGCCCAAGGTTGGCTTGGGTATTTTCGATAGAAATGCCTTGTGGTACAGAACTGGTTAAGATCTGCATTTGATCATTAAGCGCTTGTTGGGTGAAATGGCCAGCTGCAAAGAAAGGCACTGTGGCACCTGCGGCGCCGATGACGGCGAAGGCACCAAGCAATTTTATTGACATAGTGTTGTTATTCCGTTGGTCTAGTCGGCTCAGAGTGCCATAAATTGGCGCGCTAGGCAAAAGCAATATGTTAAGATGCCAATGGCATATAACACCAAGTAACAGCAAAAAAAGAGAACATCATGGCCAACATTCTGGTATGTGACGACAACCAAGATATCTTAAGTGCGCTGCGGGCATTATTGTCTGCTCGTGGTTATGAGGTGCAGCTGGCGAGCTCACCGGATGAAGCGCTGATTTTACTGGAGAAGCAAAAAGTCGATTTGGCGATTATTGATCTCAACTTTACCCGAGACACCACTTCGGGCGAAGAAGGGTTGGCGTTGCTCGATAGGTTGCAAAATGCCCATCCTAACTTGCCGGTGATCGTGATGACGGCCTACGCCAATATGCAGATTGCCATTGCGGCGCTGAAAAAAGGCGCGCGGGATTTTATTGAAAAACCCTGGGACAACGACCGTCTACTGAGTATCTTGCGCACCCAAATTGCCTTGGGAAATGCCCTTGAAGAAACGCACAGACTTAAACAAGAAAATCAGCGGTTAAAGGCGACGACAAAGGCTTTTATACCTGTCTCTCAAGCGATGCAACCGGTGATGCAACTGGTTGAACGAGTGGCCAAAACGCCCACCAATATTTTGATCTGCGGCGAACACGGCTGCGGTAAAGGGGTGATGGCGCAGGAGATCTACAACCGCTCGGATAGGGCTGAGCGTGCTTTGGTGACCGTCAATATCGGTGCTATCTCCGATACGCTATTTGAAAGTGAGTTGTTTGGTCATGTCAAAGGTGCTTTTACCGATGCACGGCAAGACCGAGAGGGGCGTTTTGCCTTGGCTGACAAAGGCACCTTGTTCTTAGATGAGATAGGCAACCTTTCGCTGGCAATGCAGGCCAAATTGCTCAGGGTGATTGAGAGCGGTGAATTTGAACCGGTTGGCAGTTCGAAAACCTGTAAGGTCGATGTACGTATTATTTCTGCGACCAATGCCGATTTGGCGGCGATGTGCGCCGAGGGTAAGTTTCGCGAAGATCTGCTGTATCGGCTCAATGCCATAGAGTTAAAACTGCCGCCGCTAAGAGAACGCCATGAAGATTTAATTGCGTTGGCACAGTATTTTCTTGGCCGTCATGTCCGCGCTTTTTCTCGACCTGAGTTAAAACTCAGTGAAGCGGCCAAAGTGGCAATTGAGCGCCATAGTTGGCCTGGCAATGTGCGAGAGCTGGATCACGCCATTCAGCGCGGTGTTTTGATGGCTGAGGGGGAGTGGATTGAGCCGTTTCATTTAGGCTTGAGTGCGCAACCAGAGGCGGGGTTGGACATCGACAATATGACCTTAGAAGAGGTGGAGCTTTATTTGATCAAACGGGCTTTGGCTAAGTCTGGTGGTAATGTAAAGCAGGCCGCAGAAGTGTTAGGGCTGGGGCGTAGTTCGCTCTATCGGCGCTTAGAGAAATTTGGTTTGAGTTGATGAAAAGCGCACTACGGCACCCTCAGATAGCAGTTGACCCTTGGCTAACCTATAGTGGCTTGATGGTCAGTGCTCCACTTAGCGCGCTTTGCTTGGCGCTGTTGTGGACTCATGACTTGGCAGTCGAATGGCAATGGACCTTGACGGCGTTTGTCATGGTGTTGTTGGTAGGACTGCCGCTGTTTTTGCATCGCCGGTTGCTCGGTAGCTTACGCTGTATTTCCAATGCGGTGTTGTCGTTAAAAGACGGCGATTTTTCAATTCAGCTGGAAACCGACCGATATCAAGGTGTGCTGCGACAAACTGTGGTGGGACTTAATGCCTTGACGGCGCAATTATACAACAGCCGAACCGACGCTGCGGAAACTCACGAGTTGTTGAAAAAAGTGATGCGCCAAATAGATGTAGTGGTATTGACCTTTAATGCCAAGCAGCAGTTGATGCGCATCAATGATCGTGGCTTGACGTTGCTGGCTCAGCCTAGAGAGTCGCTGATAGGACAAACGGCCGAAACACTGGGTCTGGCGGGATGTTTTGCCGGTCTTAGTGAACGTACAGAAGTATTGAATACCATAGCGCCACATCAGGTGTGGCAGCTGCGCCGCTCCAACTTTCGCGAGCGTGGTAAAAGTCACTATTTGATCACTTTGGCAGATTTAACCGCAGTGTTAGGTCAGCAAGAACTTCATGCATGGCAGCGTATGATGAAGGTATTGCGTCATGAGATCAGCAATTCGTTGGCACCGGTTCAATCCTATGCCCAAACCATTGAGTGGCTGATCAGCCAGCAGCCATTGCCGTCAAATTGGCAAACGGAAACCCAAGAAGGCTTGGCGGTGATCATTTCTCGCACCAAAGCACTCAACCATTTGCTGTCACAATACAAAGAATTGACTGCTTTACCAAAACCGCAGCGACAGCCGACGTCACTCAAATCCCTCGTAACTCAAGCGTGTTTGTTGCAAACCCATTGTCCTATCGATATCGACTGTCACCTGGACGTGCAGGTCAATGTCGATAAAGATCAGTTGATACAGCTGTTGTTGAACCTACTCAATAACGGCTATGAGGCGATGGCGAGCCTTGAACGTCCGAGATTGCAGCTGTCGGTGCATTTGGCGCCAGAGCACGTTGTCGCCATCCATATTGATGATCAGGGACCGGGGCTGGCTTCATTTGATAATTTGTTCGTGCCTTTTTATACCACCAAGCCGCAAGGTTCAGGGATTGGTTTGGTGCTGAGTCGGCAAATTGCACAGGCCCATGGTGGTACGTTGCAACTGCTCAATAAAGAAGGTGGCGGTTGCCGTGCAATCATTTGCTTGCCGGTGATCGTGCCATTAAACACGGACAATTGAGTCTTGCCATTATTCTGTTACAAAAATATAAGAAAGATTTTGTGCTGACTATTTTTGCCGCAATTGAATGAAGGTTAAAAGAGGTTGAAAATTGGGAAAGTCGATCATGGCGATCGCTCTGTCTGGCCTATGATTGTGCGTTATCGCACTATATCGATAATCCAATGAGGGAACGTTAAGGAATGAAAATAATGGCGTCAATGGTTGCTTTTTAGAGGTGTCTAGGGTCGTGAATACCATCAGTTTTGACTTAAAAAGGAACTTGATGCGTCGAAAAATCATCGCCTTGCTGCTACAATCCACGCCTTTGTTTTATTCACAACAATAACAATGGGGAGATTTATGACCGACAATAACCGCCCGCATCCCAGTTTACTTTTAGCATTAACACCTATCGTGTTGACGTTGGCTGTACTGGGTGTACAACTGTTCGGCTTTGGCGACTTTACACCACATATTCCTCTGAGCATAGGCCTTGCCATTACGGCATTGGTTGGTTTGAGTCAGGGATTACGCTGGGCTGAAATTGAGAAAGGCGCGTTTCATGTGATCCATGTGGCATTACCCTCGGTGTCGGTGTTGATCACTGTCGGCATGATCATCGGCGTATGGATCGCCAGCGGTACGGTTCCCACATTGATTTATTATGGCCTTAAGGTGTTGTCACCTGAGATCTTTTTAGCGGCCAGTATGATATTGTGTGCGGTGGTGTCGGTTTCACTAGGGACGTCTTGGGGAACTGTCGGTACGGTTGGTTTGGCATTGATGGGCATAGGGGCAGGATTTGATATCCCTATGTATTGGACGGCTGGCGCTGTCGTCTCTGGTGCCTTTTTCGGCGATAAAATATCCCCTTTGTCGGATACCACCAATCTCGCTCCAGCGGTGACTGGTACGAGTTTATTTGATCATATTCGCAATATGATGCCCACCACAGTACCGGCAATGTTGATTGCATTGGTGATTTATACCATCGTCGGCTTTTTTATTATTGGTGATGGTGAGGCGTCATTTGGCAAAATCAATCTGATCACTTCCACCCTTGAACAGCATTTTTACATTTCTCCGGTACTGCTTATTCCTGCGGTTTTGGTCATTATTTTGGCGATTAAAAAGATGCCGCCTATTCCTAGTTTGTTTATCGGCGCAGTGGTCGGTGGCATCATGGCAATGCTGACTCAAAACCAAGGGCTGCATGATATCTTTACTTTTGCCAACAGTGGCTACAGCATTAAAACACAAGTGCCGGAAATCGACAGTTTGCTCAATCGCGGTGGTATTCAATCGATGATGTGGACCATTTCATTGATTTTGATTGCACTTGGTTTTGGTGGCGCACTTGAGCGCACTGGTTGTCTTGAGACTATTATCGTGACTATTCGCAATAAAGTGCGTTCATTTGGCGGTATGCAGGCTTCGGCGATTTCAACGTCGTTTGCCACCAACCTTGTTGCTGGCGACCCATACTTGTCTATTGCTTTGCCGGGCCGTATGTTTGCGCCTGCTTATCGTGGCATGGGGTATTCAACACTCAATCTTTCGCGTGCCATTGAAGAAGGCGGCACTTTGATGTCGCCACTCATTCCTTGGAATGCCGGTGGTGCATTTGTGATAACGGCATTGGGGCTTGGTATTGCCGAGGGCAATTTAGAAAACCTGCTGTATATTCCATTGGCTTTTGCTTGTTGGACAGCCCCTGTGATAGGCATGATTTACGGCTTTACCGGCATGTTTTCACCTAAGGCCGATGAGACAGAGCAGCAGCGTTGGAAGGACAACGACGAAGCGGTGGCGGTGTTGTCTACTCAATCTTGAGTCTAATCTTAAATAACCTGAGCTTTGCGTAAGGCGGGTCAATGCCCTTAAACTCATCGCTCCTTTTGAAAAGCGGGAGAGTGCTGATATTTTCTTCGATAACAATCCAAATTTGCGCCGCTTTAGTCGCCTAAAGCAAACAAATTTGGGGCAG
>JBFHGJ010000015.1:0-74989 GCA_041583135.1 Alteromonadaceae bacterium
CACCTAAAGTATTGCTGCTGACAATTGCGACCATCTGACTTTCCTAAAAAATACGTTACGACCCACAGGCGCTGCCTGTTTCAATTCCATACCTACCGCGATGTTATTGTTGTTCTACGCCAAAACCCTTGGCAACGGTGATTAAAAGCAAATACACACTGCTTCCATAACTTTATTCCGGGTTTTTCAGATTTTTTTCAGTGTTTTTTTCAACCTTTTTGCAATTAATTTATAAGGGCATGATTTTTAAAGGAATAAATTTAAATGTTTTTTCAAAAAAAACGAAGCAAGTTGATAGTTTCATACATAACAGACGATCAATAGCAGCAAATACTGCTGACTCGCTTGAATTAACTCCCCCCCTGAAGTGTTTGCTCAGTGGATTCATTTATTGCTCGATACACCTCTTGAAAAAGCCCCTTAGCGCCCTCATCTGCTAGCTTTAACCGAGGCGCGGATTGTGCTAAATTCGCGCCTCTGAATGAGCGCAATAAAAAGTGAAAGACGTGGGCCAGCAAAAGAACGCAGATGACGAACAAAACGTACGCATAGACAAGTGGCTGTGGGCAGCAAGATTTTATAAAACCCGCAGCATTGCCCGTGATATGGTACAAGGCGGTAAGGTCCATTATAACGACCAACGCACTAAGGCCAGTAAAGTCGTTGAACTCGGTGCGACAATTAAGCTGATGCAAGGTAACGAAGAAAAAACCGTGGTCATTGAGCGCATCAGCGCTCAGCGCAAAGGCGCGCCCGAAGCGCAAACCCTCTATAGTGAAACCGAACAAAGCATTGCCAAAAGGCAGAAAAACGCCGAAGACAGGAAAAATCACGCTTACTTCTCGCCGGCGCCGGACAAACGGCCAGACAAAAAACAGCGCAGACAAATCATTCAGTTTAAAAGCACACAAGATTAGCTAGTGCCCGTCCGGAAATTGGTGTTGTCGGGCACTAGCTGTGCGGTAAATGGATTTACCGCCATTTCAATTCATTGAAATGTAAGTAAAAATCGAATTGACTTCGACAGAATGTCCTCAGCAAATAGTCCAGGACGATTAATCGCTGACATTAACTAGGTAAACATCCATGAATCAACAGCAATTTGACCAACTTCATCGCTACATTTTTGAAAAGCGTCACTGTCGCGGCGAACTCGTACAATTGAACGAGTCGCTCAACCAAGTCTTTGCCAATCACCAATACCCACAGCCGGTAAAGCAATTGCTGGCCGAATTGATGGTGGCCACCTCACTTTTAACCGCGACGTTAAAGTTTGAAGGTGACATTTCAGTACAGATCCAAGGCGATGGACCAGTCAGCTACGCGGTGATCAACGGCGACAACGACTTGAACCTAAGAGGATTAGCCCGTATCAGCGGTGAGATCCACCATGACGATTTCAATGCTCTAATGGGTAAAGGTCATATGGTGATCACCATAACGCCGAACCAAGGTGAACGCTATCAAGGCATCGTTGCACTAGAAGGTGATAGTCTCGCCCAGTGTCTCGAACGATACTTTGAGCAGTCAGAACAACTCGATACTCGCATTTGGCTGGCCACCAAGTTAACCGCAGACAACAATTTTGCCGCCGGCTTGTTCTTACAGGTATTGCCGGTCAATAAAGAGCAATCGCAAGAAGATTTTCAGCATTTGGCCGTGTTGAGCAACACCGTCAAACCACAAGAGCTATTAGAACTCGATGCCACCACGGTTCTGACCCGGTTATATCATGAAGATAACCCGGAATTGTTCGAGCCCAAAGCCATTCGTTTCAACTGTGGATGCAGCCGCGAAAAAACCAAAATAGCATTGAGCCAAATCGACAAACAATCGCTGCTGGAGCAGGTCGCCAAAGAAGGCGTCATCGGTGTCGATTGTCAGTTTTGCCTGACCCACTACGAATTCAGTGCCGAAGATATTGCCCAATTATAGCGCAGACGAATGGTTGAAAGTAACCGATTCATGCAGTTAGATTGACAAAATATGTCAATTTGTACATATAGAGACAGGTTGTCGAAAGTTGTGTTTCGACAACCTTTTTTATTTATAAGACCAAGAAAAATAAGTCTTTTTTTGCTAGCCCCACAAAGGGATTGATTTAGAAACAAGTCGTTAATTATACCTGTCTCCATTACTTTTTATTCTGTCATAAAAAGGTTAATCCAATTTGTTTTCTCGGCAAATACTGCTATATTCGCTATAGCTTAGTCGTGTGAATAGCATGATTTTGGTACTTAAACGAACCCCATTCGCAGCGGGTTCTGCTCCATAAAGTTATTGCATTATCACAATATCTTTACAAAAATTTAAAGGTAACCCAATGGATAACAAAATAAAAATTTCCTTAGTGGCAGCTGCTATCTCCGCAGTTCTCTCAAGCACCGCTATCGCAGCGCCACATCCAACCAAACAACTGCCCAATTTTGACTTCAATGCCAGCGCCGTTAAAGCCAAGCAGCAAGCCAAAGCACGCAGTGCACAATTGGTTGGTGGGAAACAACAAGTTGCAGGCAAACAATTCAACGCCAAAGGCTTTACAGCAATCAGTCAATCCATCACACCTACGGCTTTGCGCGATCATTTCGATAAGGACTTGGGTGTCACGACTTTTAGCTGGGCCAAGCCTTCGCAAAAATTCTCCTCAGTTCCATACAGCGTCATGGGTAAAGCACAAGCCGCTTCTCGCGCTTCGATGGAATTTTTAGAAAAAGTCGGCCCACAACATGGCGTATCAAAAACCGCCATGAACGAAGCCGAGCTTAAAGGTGTTCACAACGTCGGCCGCGGTGCCATCATTGCCCGCTACCAGCAAAAAGTGAATGGCCTTGAAGTATTGAATCGCCAAATGAACGTGGTCATGAACCAACGTATGGAATTGGTCGCCACCACCGGTTACTTCCTTAATGACAAAGGCCCTCGTGGCGCCGTCGCTCAGCAGTTCAAACTCTCTGCCGACAATGCCCTGAAAAATGCTTTGGTCAACATGGGTGCCAAAGACGCCCAGTTCAAGGTCGTTGGCCAAAAAGGCGGCTTTGACATTTTCGAAGGTGATTCAGACAAGTTCCGCTTGCTCAGCAACCCACGGGTGAAGCAAGTTTACTATCCAGGTCTTAAAACCCTCATGCCAGCCTACCTCATCGAGGTGATTGCAGCAGAGAAAGGCGACCGCGAGCACTTGGGTTATCAATACGTTGTCTCTGCCACCGACGGCAAAGTATTGCAACGCACCAACTTAGTCGCCAATGAGGCGTTCAGCTATCGTGTCTTTGCAGAATCAACTGCACCTTATACCCCATACGACAGCCCGATGGGTACCGCGTTAACGCCGCATCCAACTGGTGTTTATGATGATGTCATCACCGAAACGCAAGTTGACATGAACATGAATACCATCGAGAACTCAGGTATTTCAACCAACGATCCATGGTTGCCGGCCGACGCGACTTACACTTACGGTAACAATGTTGATGCCTATGCCGACTTGGTACCAGGTGATTACTTCTTCACCGAAGGCGGCGATATGCGCGCCGATGTCACCAGTGAAAGAACCTTTGATTATCAGTATGATGTCAATGCCGACACCAACACTGAAACCAATATCAAAGCGGCAATCGTTAACTTGTTCTACACCATTAACCAATTGCACGATACCTACTATGACCACGGCTTTAACGAGCAGTGGGGTACTGCACAGCTAAACAACTACGGCCGTGGTGGTCAAGAGCTTGATCCAATGCAGGCTCAAGGCCTAGATGGCGAAGGTTTTGACAACGCCAACATGTTGACGCCACTTGACGGTACTCCGCCACGTATGCAAATGTACTTGTGGGTAGCCGATGGCGGCAGTAGCGTAAGCGTTGGTGACCTTAAAGGTTTGGGTTCACGCGTTGCCAGCGGTTGGGGTGCTCGCGACTACAACCTTGACGGTACTGTAGTTCGCTATCAAGACTCAGATGGCACCACAGCCTGTCTTGAAGCCACCAATGCCAGCGAATTGGCCGGCAAGATTGCCATCATCGACCGTGGCGGCTGTAGCTTCACCCAAAAAGCCATTAATGCTCAAGCGGCTGGCGCTGTAGGTGTGATTGTTGCCAACTCTGACAGAAACAACCCAGATGCCGTTATCGGTATGGCACCAAGCGATGGCTTCTTAAGTGTGACCATCCCTGTATTGATGGTGTCTTACAACAGCGGTCAAGCCATTTACACCGAAATGAAACAAGGCCGCGACAGCGCCAACATGACCGGTAAGATCAAAATGCGTGACGGTACTGTTGATAATGCCATCGTTGCGCACGAATGGGGTCACTACATTTCTTCACGTTTGACCGAGCGCGGCATGTACACCAACAGCCAAGGCCGTTCAATGGGTGAGGGTTGGGGTGACTTCTTCGCCTTGATGATGATGGTTCGTGAAGAAGACCGTAACGCCTTCAACAACGCCAACTGGGCGGGTATCTACAACGACGGCGGCTTTGCCGTGAGCCACGGTAATACACCAAACGGCTACTACTTCGGTATTCGTCGTGCGCCGTACTCAACCGACATGAACTACAATGGCTTGACCTTCAAGCATATCCAAGACTACGTCGCGTTGCCTGACAATCATCCTATTCAATACGGCCAAGGTGGTGAGTACAACTCAGAAGTTCACGCGGCCGGTGAAGTTTGGGCAAACGTATTGTGGGAAGGTTATGCAGCCATGCTTAACCGTACCGACATGACCTTCTCTGAAGTTCAAGGCAAAATGCGCGACTACATGGTTGCCGGTATGAAGATCACACCAGCGACACCAACCTTCACCGAAGGTCGTGATGCCATGTTGGCTGCGGCAATTGCCGATGACATTGAAAACTACAACCTGATGCGCGCAGCCTTCACCAAACGTGGTATGGGTCCTGCTGCTGTATCTCCAGACCGTAACGACAACGGTTGGGACGGCGATGGCCACGTTGGCGTAGTCGAAGACTTCGATCAAAATCTTGCAGCTACTGAGCTGGTCAATGCCGAGTTAGATACTGCCTACACAGGTGCCAACGGCGGCTTCTGTGACAACGATGACGTGTTGGACGTACGTGAAACCGCAGCAATCAAGTTAACCATTCGCAACGCGGGTGTGGTTTCTGCCAACTCACTCAAAGCCAAAGTAACAACCGATTCTGAAGTAGACATCGAGTTTGGCAATGACGGTGTTGTTGAGTTCACCGGCCTTGAGAACTGGAATGATGTCGCTACCGGCATTATCGAAGTGAAATTGAACGGTGCAACGACCAACCAAGAAGTCAACCTGCACATTGAATTTATGAGCGATGATGAAAACCTCAGCATTCCTCATGATATCAATGCCACCATTAACGTTCATCGCGACCTTGTCAAGAGCGATACCCGCGCCAGTGAAGACTTTGAAATGGCGTTTTTGAGCGAGAGTGACTGGAGCCAATTCAAAACGGGTGAAGGTACTGGCGGTCACTTCCTTGAAGAATGGACAATCGTTCCTGAGGAATACATGGGTGAAGGTGCAACCTCGACCATGATGGGTCCAGACCGTGGTGTTGAAGGTGATCTTGCACTGATGACACCTAAAGTCACCGTTGGCGAAAGCGGCGAATTCATGTTGTCTTTCGACCACTTCTACTGGATGGAAGCCAGCGAGTACGTTGGTGATTATGTCATGTGGGACGGCGGCGTAATGGAAGTCAGCATCGATGGCGGTGACTGGGTTGACGTAGTAGACGCAGGCGGTGTATTTGCCACTGGCTACAACGGCGTTATCAATCCAGGCGACAACGAAAACTATGGTCCTAACCCAGTATTGGGTGGCCGTGCTGGCTTCGTTGATGTGATCTCTAGCTTCTGGTTGGAGCCTGAGAGCCTCACTTATGCCGAAGGTGTGTTGAACGGTCATGAAGTTCAATTCCGCTTCCGCATCGGTACTGACGCAAATACCGCACAATGGGGTTGGAACATCGACAACGTTCAGTTCACCAACGCTAGCCCAGCTTGGTCTATCGTATCTGACGATGCCGACATGTGTAACCCACCGCCAGTGGTTACTGCCAACCAGTCAAGTGTTAGCGTTAAAGAAAGAGAAAGCGTCACCTTGTCTGTTACCGGTAGTGACGTAGACAACGAAGCGTTGACCTACACTTGGTTGGTAGACGGTGTTGACGTTGGCAACAACTCATCAACCTATGAGTACGATGCACCACGTGTCACTGCCGACACAACCGTACAGATCCAAGTTATCGCCCACGATGGCCGCAATCCTAGTGAACCTGCGACCATTACCGTGAACATCGATAACGCCTCTAGCGGTGGTGGTTTAGGTCTGGTTTCTCTGCTGTTGGCGCCATTGGCGTTCATCCGTCGCAGAAAATTCAAATAAGCCTAAGTTAATCCTTTGAACTAAAGCCCAGCAATCGCTGGGCTTTTTTTATGGTCATGGATGACCGGTATGACTACGTTGTCGGGAACATTCGTAGGCGATGTCATGGATATACGGTATGCTGGCGTTGTCGGCGACTTCATGGACTAAGGAGGTAAAGCGACGCATCGATGCCAAAGCCGAAGCAATTTTTTGCGATTGCCTCTCAACAACCACAACCCTCCCCAAACAAATCGCATACAATAATAAGTTATTGAAATAATGCTGTAATAAATGTCGATCCATTGTAGTAATTGCTGTACAATACCGCGCCAAATATGACATCACCTTGCCTGGGACATTTGCACCAAGGACCTGCTGCCGACAAGCAAGTTTTGGACGGTTTATGGTCATCAGCGTTAAATATTCCGGCTTTACATTTCACTTATACTAGGTACGCATCCGAGGAGCAGCCTTAAAATGACATCCAGCGCCACCCGTTATGTCGACTTGACCGTAGCCGAATTAATCGAACACGCCGTTCGCAACAAAGAAGGTATTATTGCCGCCAATGGTGCCTTTGTTGCCAAAACCGGCCGTCGTACAGGTCGTTCACCCAAAGATCGTTTCATTGTTCAAGAAGCGACCACCGAGAACGAGATCCAATGGGGCAATGTTAACCAGCCTATCGAAGTCGAAAAATTCGATGCTCTATGGGCCAGAGTTGAAGCTTTCGTTCAAGCGAAAGACCATTACGTATCATCGTTGGAAGTCGGTTCAGATCCTGAATATACCATTCCGATGTCAGTGACCACTGAAACTGCATGGCATCATGTCTTTGCCAAGAACCTGTTCATCATCCCTGAAGCCGCTAGTGCCAAAACCAAGCCGACTTGGCAGGTGCTCAACGTGCCTTCTTTCGTTTGTAAGCCTGAGCGTGACGGCACGAACTCTGATGGCGCGGTGATGATCAACTTTGCTCAGCGCAAAGTGCTTTTGGCGGGTATGCGTTATGCCGGCGAAATGAAAAAAGCGATGTTCTCTGTACAAAACTTCTTGTTGCCGGCTAAAGGCGTATTACCTATGCACTGTAGTGCAAACGTAGGCGAAGATGGCGACACCACTTTGTTCTTCGGTTTGTCAGGCACAGGTAAAACCACTTTGTCAGCCGACCCTAAACGCTTCTTGATCGGTGATGACGAGCATGGTTGGGCGCCGGGCAGCGTATTTAACATCGAAGGCGGTTGTTATGCCAAATGTATCGACCTGTCTCAGAAAAATGAGCCGGTGATCTGGAATGCCATTCGCTTCGGTACCATCTTGGAAAACGTGTTCTTAGATGAACAGCGCATCCCTGACTACACTGATACCTCATTCACGCAAAACACCCGCGCCGCCTACCCGCTTGAGCACATCGAAAAGCGCGTAGCGGAAAACCGTGGTGGCGAGCCTAAAGCCGTGGTATTTTTGACCTGTGACGTCTCTGGCGTGTTGCCTCCAGTCTCTATCTTGTCTGAGCAAGCTGCAGCCTATCACTTCTTAAGTGGTTATACTGCCAAAGTGGGTTCAACTGAAATTGGTTCAACCTCAGACATCGAATCAACGTTCTCAACCTGTTTTGGTGCACCATTCTTCCCACGCCCGGCTGGCGTTTATGCCGAGTTGTTGATGAAGCGTGTACGTGAGTTCGGTTCAAAAGTTTACTTGGTCAACACCGGCTGGACCGGTGGCCCATACGGCACAGGTAAGCGTTTTAGCATCCCAACGACTCGTGCCATCATCGACGCTATCGTTTCTGGCAAGCTCGCCAACGCCAAAACCGAGCATATCGATATCTTGAACCTAGACGTGCCGGTTAAAGTGCCTGGTGTCGAACCTGAGTTGCTTAACCCAATCAACACTTGGGTTGATAAAGACAAGTACGTTGAGTACGCCCAAAGCTTAGCGAAAGACTTCAATGAAAACTTCGCCAAGTACGACGTTGCTCAAGAAATTGTTGACGCAGGCCCTAAAGCCTAATTTGACAATTTGTCTTGCCTAGGTGCTGCAATGACAGCGCCTAGGCAATTAAATTTCGTGGCTGAAGCCACAAGCTACAACGACATTCGTAGCAGTAAGCAGAAATAACCCAAAGCCATAAGCTACATTCGTAGCGGCAAGTAAATTGCAGCCTCTAGACCACCCTCGTCGCGGTTACTGAGCACCACTTCTCCATTATGCAATTCAACAATGCGCTTAATAATAGCAAGACCCAAGCCACTGCCTTCACCGCCACGGGCGATATCGCCTTGAGTAAAGGGCTGAAACAAGCGTTCGATTTCTTCAGGGGCGATACCTGGACCTCGGTCCAACACTTTGCAGAAAATACGTTTACGCTTTTTATCGACTCCGGTGACCACTTCAACATCATCGTTTGAATAGCGTAGGGCATTGGCCAGCATATTACTCACCACCCTTTTGATAGCGATCGTGCGCAGCGGTGCCTTTGGCAAGTCTTCATCGAGATGACAATGAATATTGCGCGGCTGATTACTCTCTGCCGCCACCACCTCACCGACAATCGCATTGAGACAATCGAGTTCCAGATCTTCATCGCGATGGTGGCGAATATAATCCATAAACTGGTCGATAATCGCATTCATATCATCGATGTCGGCCACAATACCTTCTTTAAGATAATCTTCACTCGAAGACATCATTTCGGTCGCCAGACGAATTCGGGTTAATGGTGTCCGCAGATCATGGGACACACCGGCCATCAGCACCGCCCTGTCGCGATCAAACTCCTGAATGCCGGTAGACATATGGTTGAAGGCCCTAATCACTTCCTTGACCTCCTGTGCGCCCTTTTCTTCCAAAGGTTCAGGAAACTCACCCCGTCCTACGGTTTCAGCTGCGCCCTGAAGTGCTTTAAGCGGTTTATTGATCTGGCGGATGAAGATCCAACTACCGATGACACTGAGTACCCCGATGACCATTAAAAATACCGTCACCACCGAGATATCGTACTCATCAATCTGCACCACCGGCACCTTGACCCACAAATCGCTCACCCCGTTAGGCAACAAAGCCTGCGGCGGCTTGACCCAAAATGCCAGATCCTTGCCTTGCGATATCCGCACCTCGGTAGGCCCACCAAGACGATTGGACATCTCCCGCGAGTAGATATAGTAATAAGGCATTTGCTCGACACCTTGTTCCATCGCTTCAGCTTTGCCATACACGGCAATGCCGGTGGCATCGAAAAAGCGCTGAGCCAATTGGGCATTAAGGGCAGGATCGCCCAAATCGACGTTTAAAAATACCACCCTGACCTGCTTCGCCAGCAGGTCGATGGTTTGCTGATAGGTGGGTTTAATGACGAGGGCCAGCACCGTCATAAAAGAGAAGATCTGGTTGATAAACAGCAGTAAACCAACCAGTAATACCGTCTGACCAAAAGCGCTGCGAGGTAAAATACGCATTAAGCTTGTGAACCGTCAGGAACGAAAACGTATCCTAAGCCCCACACGGTTTGAATATAACGAGGATTGGCCGGATCATCTTCAAGCATACGACGCAAGCGTGAGACCTGCACATCGATGCTGCGCTCAAGTGCGCTATAATCACGGCCTCTGGCCAGGTTCATCAACTTATCGCGAGACAGTGGTTCGCGAGGATGTGTCACCAACGCCTTAAGCACCGCAAACTCGCCACTGGTCAACGGCATTTGCTCATCACCGTTTTTCATCTCACGAGTCGCCAAATTGAGACTGTAGGTAGAGAACGTCACAATCGATTCTTCAGTCGTCGGCGCCCCCGGCACCTCTGTGGTCTTGCGTCTAAGTACTGCTTTAATTCTAGCCAGCAGCTCTCTTGGATTAAACGGCTTAGGCAGATAATCATCGGCGCCAAGCTCTAAACCAATAATGCGGTCTACTTCATCGCCTTTGGCGGTGAGCATGACAATTGGAATTTCATTGTCTTGTTGACGCAACCTGCGGCAAATCGTCAGCCCATCTTCACCCGGCAACATCAAATCGAGCACCATCAGATGAAAGTTCTCACGCTCCAACAGCCTGTCCATTTGCTCGGCATTGGCCGCCGAGCGGACAATATAACCTTGCTCTACCAAATAACGCTCCAGTAACGAACGCAGTCGCATATCATCGTCTACAACCAGAATTTTGGTGGTTTCTTTGCCCATCTACAAATCTTCTCTTTTTGCGCCAAAATACATGAAGTAAATATAAGTCAACCAGCCTTAAAAGCAATAGCGACGCTGTTACAATTTGTTTTTAGTTGAAACAACTCACCAGAGCGGTTTAAACTTGGCCCTTGGCTATTTTTTAAAGTTGAATCGACACCCTAAACCCACCATGAAGACCAACCTGATCACCCGTGCCGGATGGCAAAAGCTTGATGAAGAACTAAAGTACTTGTGGAAAGTCAAACGCCCACAGGTCACCCAAGCCGTCACCGAAGCTGCCGCTTTGGGCGATCGCTCTGAAAATGCCGAGTACAAAGAAGGCAAGCGCGAACTCAGATCTATCGATAGACGAGTGCGCTTTTTGGTAAAACGTTTAGAAGACGTAAAAATTGTAGAGTACGCCCCTGAGCAAGAGGGCAAAGTGTATTTTGGCGCCTATGTCGAACTGGAAAACGACGATGGCGTTATCGCCTGCTACCGTATCGTTGGTCCTGATGAAATCGACACCGAAAACAACCATATCACCATCGACTCTCCCATGGCACGCGCGCTGATAGGCAAAGCCGTTGATGACGAAGTGAGAGTCAAAACCCCATCTGGGATAAAGCTCTGGTATATCAATAAGATACAATACCAGCCCTTTAAACAAGACGCAGGTTGAATGAGAGCCGCCCAGCATGTTCAACTTGTCCCAAACTGATGAATAAAAAGGTCACCTTTTCAATGTCCAATGTCGTATCCCTACTGGCCGACGAACTCAAAGCCAGTCAAAACCAAATCAATGCTGCCGTTGCCTTACTTGACGAAGGCGCAACCGTGCCTTTTATCGCCCGTTATCGTAAAGAGGCAACCGGAGGGCTTGATGACGGTCAGTTGCGTCTTCTACAGCAAAGATTAGGCTACCTTCGCGAACTCGAAGAC
The DNA here is from genome assembly GCA_041583135.1 of Alteromonadaceae bacterium. Classification (GTDB taxonomy): domain Bacteria; phylum Pseudomonadota; class Gammaproteobacteria; order Enterobacterales; family Alteromonadaceae; genus JABSOG01. The sequence goes on from JBFHGJ010000015.1 coordinate 11,478, forward strand.
CGTCGTAAAGTGATCTTAAGTTCCATCGCCGAGCAAGGAAAACTTAGCCCCGCGCTTAAACAGCAAATCCTCGCAGCCAGTGGTAAAACTGAACTTGAAGACATCTACCTGCCCTATAAACCCAAACGTCGTACCAAAGGTCAAATTGCCATAGAAGCCGGCCTTGAACCACTGGCCGATGCCTTGTTTCAACAGCCGACGGCCGATGAGCAGGCACTGGCGCAACAATACCTCAATGCCGAGCACGGTTTTGCCGACATAGCCGAGGTGCTCGAAGGCGCTCAAGCCATTTTGATTGAGCGTTGGGCAGAAGACGCCGGACTGCTGGCCAAGCTACGTAAAGCCGTTATCGACAATGGCTTTTTACACAGTCGCCGCGCCCGTGGCAAAACCGATGAAATCGTCAAAAAAGAAGGGCTAGATAAGTTTCGCGACTACTTCGAGCACAGTGAAAAACTTAAAAATGTGCCCTCCCATCGTGCCTTGGCAATGTTCCGTGGCCGCAATGAAGGCGCCCTTAGCCTCAAAGTATCTGGTGCAGGTGACGAGCAACCAGATAGCCTTGCACAAAACTGTGAAGCCATCATTCGCAGCCATTTGAAGTTGCCGGTCAATCAGGCAGATGCCAAGCAATGGCTCAGCGGCGTCGTTAATAATGCGTGGAAAAAGAAACTCAGCGGTCACATCGAAACCGAACAGTTGGCGGTTCTAAAAGAAAAAGCGGAGTCCGGCGCCATTGAAGTGTTTGCCAAAAACCTCAAAGACGTCATGATGGCGCCTCCAGCCGGGGCAAAAACCACCATGGGGCTAGATCCTGGACTGCGCACCGGCGTCAAAATAGCCATCGTCGATAATACCGGCAAGTTCTGTGACCACGCTACCATCTACCCTCACGCCCCGCAAAATCACTGGGACAAGGCGCTGCGTACCCTCAGCCACCTATGCCGTCAGCACAAAGTAGAGCTGATCGCCATCGGCAACGGCACCGCGTCAAGAGAAACCGACAAACTGGCGGGCGAGCTGATTAAAGCCAATCCTGAGCTTAAAATGACCAAAGTCCTAGTCAGCGAAGCTGGCGCATCAGTTTATTCTGCGTCCGAGTTGGCAGCACTGGAGTTTCCTAATCTCGACGTATCCATTCGAGGCGCGGTGTCGATTGCCAGACGCTTGCAAGACCCGCTTGCAGAATTGGTGAAAATTGAAGCCAAAGCCATCGGCGTCGGTCAATATCAACACGACGTCAACCAGAATCAGTTGGCATGTGCGCTTGATAATGTCGTTGAAGATTGCGTGAATAGCGTTGGGGTTGACCTCAACATGGCTTCTAGCGCCCTGCTGACCAGAGTATCTGGCCTCAATAAGACCTTGGCGAAAAATATCGTTGCCCATCGCGACGACCATGGCCGCTTTAGCAATCGCGACCAGCTCAAAAACGTGACGCGATTGGGTCCTAAAGCTTTTGAGCAGTGCGCAGGCTTTTTACGCATCAGTGACGGCGACAATCCACTCGATGCCTCGGGGGTTCACCCTGAAAGTTATGCCGTAGTCGAGCGCATTTTGCAAAAGCATCAGGTCACGCTTTTAGATGTGATAGGCAACCCGGCATTTCTCAATGCCCTTAACGCCGAAGACTTTACCGATGACACTTTTGGCCTGCCTACTGTCACAGACATCATCAGTGAGTTGGACAAACCCGGACGTGATCCTAGGGGCGAGTTCAAAACAGCCCAATTTAAAGAAGGGGTCGAGTCGATTGCCGACTTAACCCCAGGCATGTTGTTAGAGGGTGTAGTATCGAATGTCGCCAGCTTTGGCGCCTTTGTCGATATCGGCGTGCATCAAGATGGCTTGGTACATATTTCCTCCTTGACCGATAAGTTTGTCTCCGACCCACGCGATGTGGTCAAAGCCGGTGATGTCGTTAAGGTCAAAGTGCTTGAAGTAGACCCGAACCGCAAACGCATCAATCTAACCATGCGTCTTAATGAGACTCTGCAGCCGACCAACAAACCGGCCGCGCACAACAAAGACAAAGGACACAAGCCTAAGAGCGCCAAAAACCATGCCGCTAAAGGCCATAAGGCGAAGCCAAAAGCTCAGCCGCAAAACTCGGCGATGGGCAATGCGTTTGCCGATGCCTTTGCCAAAATGAAGAAATAACCCGGCCCACATGGCCGTCAGCTCTGTTTCTGCGATACCATATGGCTTTGCGGGAACCTAGCGTCACAAAGGTGGCCTATCTGCCGATATTCTCGACAGTCCAAGGATGGACACGAGACACCTTAAGTACGGAGAATGCAGGAAGTACGGGGTAAGAAACATCAAATAAGCATTGCCAGCGATAATATTTCGCGCTTACAATTGTAGGCTATGGAATATAAAATTATTGAAAAGTCTTGGTCCAAAAGACGGAAAATGGACACCACCAAAGCCATTGCTGAAATCCACTTTAGCGACTTGGTTAAAACCCACAATCACTTTTGCCAAATGCATGTGCATTATCAAGATGGCTCCTTTGAGACCTTGATCGCCCGGGTCATATACAATCCTCTCAACCAGCATTGGGTCGTCGATGGACTCAAAGTCGCAGTCAGATTATTGAACTAGCTCTGCCTTTTTCGGCAAACAATCAATTACCCGTTGTACTCAAGTTTGTGCGCAGCCATCGAATCAACCCTAACGGCAAGCCGCTAACGTCTTTATCGTTGTTTGTACAAGGTGAGTAGAATGTGAAAGAGATCAGGCAAACTGAGAAAAACCGCCTTGACGCGGCACAGTTGAGCGCGCATAAAACGATTCGATACGACCTGCGCGGGCAACCACATCGGCATTACGCTGCTCAGCAGCGGCACGATTGGCATTGACTTCATCGCGGCGCTCACCACCGGGTAACCCGGCAGCGCCGAATATCGCGCCTTTGCCGTCAGACTGAGCACCATTTTGCGCACTGTCTTCACGGCCAAATAAGGCTTCAAACGGGTCGAAACCACCTTGTCTTGGTGCCGCTTGTGCTTGAGCGGCGACTGGCGCGCCGTTGTTAGCAGCGCGTTCCGCGCCTTGTGCACTTTCTTCTGCGCCGCTAGCAGCCTCGGCACGTTCTGCGCTGGCACTTTCAACTTCAGCCGCCTCTGAGCGTTCTGCACTTGGCGCCACGGCTTCAGAGTTTTGCTTAACCTGCTCGGCTTTGGCATCGGTAATGGTTTGGCTCGCCTGAGAGGCAACTTTACGGTCTTGCCCTGAAGGCTCGGCTGGGGCCAGCGCGGCGGCGCGCACCTGCTGCATTTTGGCAATGGTGGCTTCAGGATCATTAGGAATGGGCGAGGTATCAATTTGCACTTCGCCGCCTACGGCATAGTTACGGCCATCGGGGCCACGCTTAAACTCATAGGTTGGGCTACCGGCATAACGACCGCCAATGGCCGAGTGTGCCTGTTCATGTGTACGTACTTCGGTATCGCGCGATTGAAGCTGTCTGACTTCGGTGTCATGTTGACGTTGTGCTTCTTTTTCAACCTTGGCGAGTTTTTGCTCGGCTTCCCTTTTTTGCTGCTGTTGCTGCTCTTGTGAGTCGCCTTCACCTTGGCCGCCTTGGCGTTCTTCAATTTTTTGATGGTCGGCGCTATGGCGCAGATTCACCTCAATCGAGTTTTGCTGTTGTTGTCCAGGTCTTTGCTTATCATGCTCTTTGGCAACGCCGCGTTCGGCGACGCCAGCTTCGGTAGGGTTGGGCTTGGTGATCATTTCACGCAACTGATTATCACGACGGGCAAGCTCCGTCGTCACATTAACCGTGTTAATGGGAATATTGGTCGGATATGGCGTTACAATATTCATAATGCGTCAGTTAGTTGAACAATCCTAGTTAATGGGTAAATCGTTACGTTAAAAAAAAATCAAACCTAGCGCTAAAGTTTTACACCCTGATGTCGATAATACTACCAAGCACCTGATCGGCGGTTTCAACCGAACGAACATTGGCTTGAGCATTATTGAGCTCAGCGTTTAAGTTGACAATAGAGCTTTCAACCGAGTTGCCATTACCGTTGCTGGCGGCAAGCGCCTGCTGCTGTGGCTGCGTCGGTTGGGCCTCAGCTTGCTGAGGCTGTTGCTCTTGCGCGAGCGTTTGTCTGTTGATATTGGCCGTTTCTTCACTGATCTGATTCGAAGCCCGTTGATAGCCTTGCAGACCAGAGGAAAATGTTGAACCGATCTCCATACACTGCCCCCAAATTAATAATCTAATACAACATGTTTAATTATTAACCATTGCGCCGCGAATTGAAAGCCTATTCTTAGCGGTTATTCCTATGCTTAAGTTACTATTAAGCACCTTTAGTTATAACGACAGCATTTTTGCAAGCACAAATCACTACAGCCAGTGTCGGTAAAACTTAAGCAATTGCTCGATAAACTCGTCTTTATGCGACATAAAAGGCGCATGGGACGCCTTATGCACCACCCCATACTCAAAATCATCCAATCGTTGCGCCATACGTTCTATCGATTGTAACGGCACCAAAGTATCCAAGCGGCCATATATGCCTCTAAGTGGCAGTTTTAGTGTTTCAAGCGCCAGCCGCAAATCGCTGTCGCGCAATATATCCAAACCTCCGCTCAGCGCTTGCGGCGCTGCGACAGGGTGAGCCATTACGGCGTGTTTCAACTCGGCGATGTCTTTTCTCGCCGTTTCGCTGCCCATCGCCTGAATGGCCAAAAATCGCGCCACGGTCTTGTCGATATCGACAACCAGTTGCTGTGAAAACGCATCCAATACCTCAGCCTTAATACCCAGCCAGTCATCCTCTGCCAAAAACTTCGGGCTACTGGCCACTAAGCAAACCGAACGAATGTCGTGATTAAATTTAAGCGCCATATTACAGGCAATTAAGCCGCCTAATGACCAACCGACAACAATGCTACCCGGCGGACACAAAGGTGCCAAACGCTCACTGAGACTATCTAAGTCAAAAGGTTGTGGCAATTGTGCTTGATTGCAGCCAAAACCGGGGATATCGAGGCAGATCACATCAAACCACTGGCTCAAGTCGTCAAACAGCTTGTCCCAAACGCCACTGTTGACGCCCCAGCCATGGAGTAATACCAGCGGTAATTTGCCATTATTTGAATGCTTGCTTATCATTTAATCGAAACCGTGCTTCAGCGCATAAAGCGCAAGTGATAAAAGCGGTTATTTTAAGGAATTATGGTTATAAAGGAAGTCATCATGGTAACGCTTGCCCATTCACTCAGAAAAACGCTAGATATCTTACTCCCCAATCGCTGCTTACTGTGCCAACAGCCAAGCCAAAGCGATACTGGCCTCTGCCTTTTTTGTCATGTCGATATCCGTTATTTCGACTATCAACGCTTTGACAATCTGCTGATGCAGCCCGATATCAAAGCAGGATTAAAGCAAATTCGCTTTGACCGTTTGATAAGCCTTGCGCCTTATCAATGGCCATTCGATCAATGGTTGGTCAATATCAAATTCAACCAAAAATTCAACCTTGCCCGCAGTGTCGGGCAACAACTGGCCAAACTATTATGCCATCTGGTAGACCGCCAACCCCAGTGTTGCCCCGATGTCATCATCCCAATGCCGATACACTACAAAAGACGCTTTGTTCGCGGCTACAATCAGGCCGCTCTTATCGCCCAAGAGCTTGCTCGCAGACTAAACCTACCAATAGACAATCGCAGTGTAACACGCATTAAGGCCACCCAAGCCCAAAGCGGTCTTGGCGCAAAACAAAGAAAAAATAATGTAAAACAGGCTTTTCGCTATCGCGGCCCAAGCTATCGCCATGTTGCCATTGTCGATGATGTGATCACCACCGGCGCCACGGTTAATGCCTTATGCCGTGAACTTAAAAAGCATCGCGTTGGCTTTATTTCCGTGTGGACAATTTGCGCCACACCAAAACAGCGCTATCTCGGCAAAGACAAAAAGGGAATAAAGAAAGGATAAAAATAAGTAAGGTCGGCGATAAAAGACAATCTGCTTCCTGATGCAACATTCATGTCCGACCTACTTATTTTGGTATTTATGAGTGTACCTGCTTGGCCTTGATAAGTATTAACGTTGATACTCACTGATGCCAACTTTCTACACCTCACTATTGTTTACGATTTACCACCCTGTGGGTAACGAGTGGTTACCGAGTTGATTTATAACATAGTTATTTTTGCGCTAATAATCAATCCCCTGAAGCCTCAATGGTATGACCAAAGTACAAACTATTGCTCAAAAGACGTCTTGTACCGTGCCAAATTCCTCTAAAGTTGACATCATCAGCGACACCAATCACCACACCCCGGCCTAAAGAGTGGGCCAAAATAAAGCTACTACCGGCGATCCGCTCGACATTTTCCGCCGCCGCGTAGCCACCTAATTGTGGAAACTTGCTGTAACTGCCGACAGTGATAAAAGGCGTCGCAGACTTATCCAACAACAAGGTGCTGTTTTTGAACACTGGTAACGCCGATTTTTCAAAGCCAAAGGCTAACGGATGAGATAAATCCAATTCCACTTCAAATACCGCTCCGGCAATACGCTGCTTACCTGCAACCGTAGCCATATCGCCATAACTGAGCGGACCTTTTTCAAAGCGTTTGCCCAACTCCTTCTCAGAGACATAGCCGCCTTTTAACATCTGCTTATCGATGAGCCATTGCGCCGCACTTTTTTGCCCCCACAGCACGCCACCTTGGCGCACCCAGGCTTGGATTTTCTCAACCTGCTTATCACTTAACTGACTGTATTGGCCATCGACCATCAGTAAATGGGTGTAATCTGACAAATCAACACGGCCGAGCCTTGTCCACTCAACAATCGTAGGTGCCAAACCTAGCTCGGTATCCAAATAATGCCATATCTCGCCAGCTTCAGTGTTGCTGACACCTCTGCCACCAAGCAACAACACTTTTGGTGCAATCAGCTTGTGCATAGAGCGACTACCGATATCAATACCGCTAGCACTTAACCCAGTGTGAATGGCGCTAAGCTCAACCATGGTTTTATCGCGGCCACTACGGAGCACCTCAAGCCAGTTATCGCTCTGTTGTAACCCTTTGGCTATCACTATGGCACCGGGTTCAAAGCGCTTTGCACCACTGTCGGTGGCCACACTAAACGCCTTGTCGGCAAATCGAACCTCTAAACCGTTGGCCAGAAAATACTGTAACAATACCGGCGCCTTAGCATCATCCCAAGCAAACGCATAAGCGTAGGCATCAGTTAAGTTACGCATTCTCAGCGGCGCTGGCTCCTGCCATGGCGTTTCGCCATATTTCAGCCCCCACTCAGAAGATACCGCTTCAAAGGTAATATTGAACGACCATGCCATATTCCAATTCGACACATCGTAGAACGTATTGTCGTCAAAACTCTTTTGACGGCTAAATACCGAGCGGATCAAGCGATACTGGGGTTGATTGAGCGGCACATAGTAGCTGTGTTCTTTGTCGAACTGAGTATTGCCCGCTTTAAAATCTTTGGCCAAAGGATAAGCCATAATGCGATGTGCTTTTAGCAACTTAAGCAGCGCATTAAAACGGGTTTTATCTTTCGCTTCAGTCAAGACAAAGCCCTGAATATCGTCTTTGTCTGCCAGTTTTTGATACGCTTGATAAAACTGACGTTGATGAGCCAACAGCGCAACTTTATTCTCGCTGGCCCCTTTAAGGCTCGACAGCGACGCACTGAGTTGATTTTTGATGGCATTGGTAAAGGTCAGCTTGCCGTTAACGGTATCTCGTGCAAACCCTCTCGCGCTGGCCTGTTCAAACAAAATCCCCACCGCAGCATTCAAATCGGGATAAGTTGAGCCTTTACCGGCATAAAAGTCGTCATAACTTTCCTCGGTAAAATACAGCACATTTTGCTTATCAAAACGCTCGGCGTGATATTTGGCAATCACCTTGGTCAAATCCACATTGGCCTGTGGCGTCATTGGGTTTTTACGTGCTGGAATGCCCGGCTGGAAAAAGAAAGTGCTGTTCGACCCCATTTCATGAAAGTCGGTAAATACATTGGGCATCCAACGATTGTATTGGGCAATGCGGGCTTGCGACTCAGGATGCACCAACAGCAACCAATCACGGTTTAAATCAAACCAGTAATGATTGGTGCGGCCGCTGGGCCAGCGCTCGTTATGCAAACGGTTGGCAACGTCAGTGTTTTCAGTCTTACCTTTATTGGCATTGACCCACTGAGCAAAACGGCTCAAGCCATCCGGGTTAAGGCTCGGCTCAATGATGATCACCATATCATTTAAAAATCGTTCAACCTCTGGCCCTTGTGCCGCAGCCAAATAATACGCCACCAATACAGAAGCATTTGAACCACTCGGCTCATTGCCATGAACAGAATACCCCATCCACATCACCAACGGCGTATCGCCCAGCGGCTGCTCGGCGCTGATATTGTTTACGTGCTGTTGACGCACGGTTTCCAGCTTACCCAGCCTATCGGGGCGTGTGGCAATCAACTGTACCAGTGGACGATGCTCATGAGAGTAGCCGATGGTCTTAAGCGTCATTCGGTCACTCTTTTGCGCCAAAACCCGCATATATTCCACCAATTGATCATGGCGCACATGCCATTGTCCAACCTCATAGCCCAGCACCGACTCAGGTGTTGGAATATCAGGGTTAAAAGTCACAGGCTCAGGAAAATAGTGTTGAGATTGGATAGCAAAAGCCAAGGAGCTAAACCATAAAGATACCACTGCTACAAACAAACGCATTGAATAAGAAGCTCTCTAGATTGGTTGGAATTAGCAGGTAAATTAACAATAATACTAGGCAAAGCCAAATAAAATTGCTCAAAGCCACATTAGGGCGTATCATTGGCAGCAAAGCTTGAGTAAAATACTCGGGTATTCCCCGAGTGGTAACCGAATATAGAAGAAACTATGATTGTTATATCTGAAACCGCACAAGAGCACTTCAACAAATTGTTGTCTACCCAGCCGGAAAACACCAATATACGTGTATTCGTGGTTAACCCCGGTACTCCACAGGCTGAATGTGGCGTATCTTATTGCCCATCGGACTCGGTAGAAGACAGTGACATTCGTTTAAACTTCAATGGTTTTGATGCCGTTATCGATAGTGAGAGCGCACCATATCTTGAAGAAGCTGAAATTGATTTTGTCACCGACAAAATGGGTTCACAGCTCACCTTAAAAGCACCTAACGCCAAAATGCGCAAAGTTGGCGAAGATGCGCCACTTATCGAGCGTTTGAACTACGTCATTAATGCCGAGATCAACCCACAACTGGCCAATCATGGCGGTAACTGCCTAGTGACAGGTATTACCGACGACGGTATTGCCATCGTTCAGTTTGGCGGTGGTTGTAATGGCTGTTCAATGATTGACGTTACCTTAAAAGAAGGCATCGAAAAAGAACTGCTTGCCCGTTTTGAAGGTGAAATCGTTGGGGTTAAAGACGCCACCGAACATATGGCCGGCGAACACTCTTACTACTAATTCGCCCAACTGCTTGGCCCAATACCATGACGGTGCGTAACCTCATCTATAAGCTCGGCAGTAACCCCAAGCGCAGCGTCAAATACTTTATCGCAGGATTGCTGTTGTGCTGTGTCGCCGGGGGCTTTATCGCCCTTGGCTACTATCACCATCACCTCTACCAAGTCATCGGCCTAGCCATCGCTCTACCCGCTATACTCATCATGGCCTACGGCTACCTCGGCATCTTCGCCAACCGCTTTGCCCAAGTGATCCAGCCAAAGAAAAGACGGTTTTAATCAAACCAAGCATTGTTATCTTGTCTATAGGTTGGTTGTTGCGAATCAACGCCCAACAATTTGCGACGCCACATCAGCCCTAAACTTCGCAATATTTGTCTTTATCGATAACAACATACGCACACCAAACCCCATAAACCAAAAACCCCTGATTAGCGCAGCCAATCAGGGGTTTTCTATAATTTTGCGCGTAGCGAAAAATTACAGGATATCCAACAACTCAACATCGAAAATCAATGTGGCGTATGGACCAATCGCGCCGCCAGCACCACGTTCACCATAGGCTAAGTCGTAAGGCACGTATAAACGCCATTTTGAACCGACGCTCATCATTTGCAACGCTTCGGTCCAGCCTTTGATCACGCCGCCCACTGGGAATTCAGCCGGTTGACCACGCTCGTAAGAGCTGTCAAATACGTTGCCGTTGATTAAAGTACCGTGGTAGTGAGTACGTACAGTTGAAGACGCATCAGGTTTGGCACCTTCGCCGCTTTGCAATACTTCATATTGCAAGCCAGATTCGGTCACAGTCACTTCGTCACGCTTGGCGTTTTCAGCCAAGAATTGCTCGCCTTCGGCTGCCAATACTTTGGCTTGTTCAGCTTGCTTAGCTTGCATCAATTGGTTGATGTGAGTGAACGCTTCGTTCAATTCAGCGTTGCTGACTTTGCTTTGCTCGCCGTTTAAGGCATCTAATAGACCTGCGGCAACGGCATTGAAATCAAGGCCATCGAAAGGGTTGGCGGCCAATTGCTCGCCCATTTGCAAACCCACACCATAGCTGGCGCGCTGCTCTAAGGTAGTATATTCAGACATAATATCTCTTTAACTTAGGTTTTAAGGAGGGTTAAGGGGCGTAAGTGTAGCATAAAATAGCCCCTCATCGCTGCAATAAATCCAATCAGTCATGGCCTCAGGTAAATCCGCAGCAAAATTCCCCAAACTTTTACTTGCATCGCATAATTAATCGGCTAAAATGACGAAACGTCAAATTTGACGTTTCGTCAAAAACAAACTTTAATTGCCACATGGCTCAGTGCTAGAGTTGACAAATGAACCTATTTTGTAGAAAAGGCAGCGACAAAAGCAGCAATTGTATTGTCAAAAAGCTTTCCGATAAGCGTAAGCAAGCGCTGGCCGAGCGCGAAGCCGAGCTATTGGATATCGCCGAACAACTGGTTGAGGCCGAAGGCTTTGCCAACTTTACCATGGACAAGCTCACCGCCAATTGTCGCTACTCAAAAGGCACCGTCTATAATCACTTCAATTCCAAAGAAGATTTGATCAGTGCCTTGTGTATCAAAAGCCTGCAAATTGAAACCGCTTTATTTAAACACGCGCTAACCTTTGCGGGTAACTCCCGCGAGCGCTGCCTAGCTGCGCTTTATGCCTATCAGCTTCATGCAGTCAACAACCCGACCCAGTTTATGTGCGTATTGACGGCCAAAACCCCGGCAGTGTTAGAAAAAGCCAGCCCGGAGCGTATCGCCGAACAAAACCGGTTGGCCCGAGTGGTCACAGATATGTGTGACGACCTGTTTCGGGCCGGTATTGCCGATGGCTCACTAAAAGCCAAGCCTGATCTTGCTGTCGAGCAACTCACCTTTGCAGTATGGGCAATGTCCTTTGGCACCAACGCTCTATTGATCTCGGCCAATGCACTTGAAAGCCTCAAGAGGCTCAATAACGATTTAGCGACGCTCACACACGCCAATTTGCTGTTCGACGGCATCGATTGGCAGCCGCTGTCGCATCAATGGGACTATCAAAAAAGCTGGCAACGCATTGCGACAGAGCTATTTGACCATTACCCACTAGATAAGACCGAACAATAACAGCATCAATAGCCGAAAAGGCTAGAGAACAGGATCCGATTAGCAACCGTTTGACAAGACGTCAACATATGGAGAAAACAATGAAACAAGCATGGCTCAGTATCATCATTCACCGTCCGTGGATGACACTGCTGTTGGGGATGATCTTTATCGTGGCCACGGGCATGGGGGCGAGCAACCTCTATTTTCGTGGCGATTATAAGATCTTCTTTGAAAAGACAGACCCTCAGCGTGTTGCTTTTGAACAGATGCAAAGCGTGTTCAACAAAACCACCAGCGCCAGCATCATCATCGCACCTCACTCGGGGAATATTTTCGAACCCGAATCGCTTAAGTTGGTGCATGAAATGACCGAAGCGGCATGGCAAACGCCCTACTCCAACCGGGTCGATTCGATCAGCAACTACCAGCATACCTTCGCCGAAGGCGACGACCTATTGGTAGAGGCAATGATTTATGATGAGACCGAGTTAGATGACGAGAAAGTCGCGCAAATCAAATCGGTGGTGATGAATGAGCCAAACCTGGTCAACTCGCTTGTCTCTAATAAAGGCCATGTGGCGCTGATCAATATCACCGTGCAGCTACCGGCCAAAGACGAAACCAAAGAGATAGCAGAGGTCGCCAACTTTGTCCGTAACCTCACCAAAGAGTTTAAAGACAAAGGCGCCAAAGCCGACTTCCACCTCGCCGGTATCGTTCTCATGAATAACAGCTTTGCCAGCGAGGCTCAAAAAGACGGACAAACCCTGCTACCTGCCATGTTCTTAGGCATTATGATCATGCTCGCAATATTGCTTCGTTCAGTGGCAGGCACACTGATCACTATGATCATCATCGCCACCTCGGTTGTGGCAACATTGGGCGTATTCGGCTGGCTTGGCTTTTTCTTAAGCACTGCAACCGTCAATGTGCCTATCATTGTGATGACTTTGGCCGTCGCCGACTGTGTTCATGTTATCGGCTCTATGCTCTATGGCATGCGTCAAGGACAATCGCGTAGCGAAGCAATACAGCACAGTATGCAACTCAACCTGATGCCGATCTTTATCACCTCAGTCACCACCGCCATCGGCTTTTTGACTATGAACTTCTCCAATGTGCCGGTACTGCACGACTTAGGCAATATGACGGCACTCGGCGTGATGATAGCCTTTGTGTTCTCTGTCACCATGCTACCGGCAATGTTGCGTTTAGTACCAATCAAGGTCTCACAACAGCGCCAAACATCAGGCACCATGGAAGCCTACGCAGAATGGGTTATCGGCAAGCATAAAATACTGCTGCCGCTAAGTATCGTCGTGTTCATTGGTCTAAGTGCCTTTATTACTCAAAACAAAGTCAATGACGAAGCCACCAAATACTTCTCCGACAAAACGGAGTTTCGTCAGGCGGCAGATTTTATGGCCGACAATATTTCGGGGATGTCGATGGTATATTTCGGCATCTATACCGGTAAAGACAGCGGCATTAACGACCCTAAATTCTTAGCCTTGATAGAGCGCTTTAACCAATGGTTGTTGACTCAACCAGAGGTAGACCATGTATCCAGTTTGAGCAATACTTTTAAACGACTCAACAAAAGTATGCATGGTGACGACGAGAGTTGGTATAAGCTGCCGCTAGAGCAAGAACTCGCAGCGCAATACCTGCTGATGTACGAAATGTCTCTGCCTTACGGGCTTGATTTGAACAACCAAATCAACCTCGATAAGTCGGCACTGAGAATGGCCGTCACCATGAAAGACTTAGGTTCGAACGAGTTTATCGCTTTTGAGCGCCATGCCCTTGACTGGTTCCGCAGCCAACCCGAAGCGCAAGCGCTAGAGATAAGCGCTGCCAGCCCATCGTTGATGTTCGCCCATATCGGTGAAACCAACATGGCCAGTATGCTCAAGAGTATGCCCACCGCGCTTATTATGATCTCCATCTTGTTGGTGTTTGCCTTACGTTCAGTGCGCTTAGGACTTATCTCTTTGGTGCCGAATGTCATTCCGGCGGCTATGGGCTTTGGTATCTGGGGTCTATACTCAGGTGAAATCAACTTAGGGCTGTCGGTCGTTGCGAGTATGAGCCTAGGTATCATCGTCGATGACACCGTGCATTTTTTAAGTAAGTATCAACACGCCCGTAATATCGGCAAAACGGCTGAAGATGCGGTGAGATATGCCTTTCATAGTGTTGGACGCGCCTTGGTGATCACCACCATGGTACTGACCATCGGCTTTATTATTCTGGCCCTGTCAAACTTCCGACTCAACTCGGATATGGGCTTATTAACCGGTATTATCTTGGTTGTCGCGTTGGCCGTAGACTTCCTCTTCTTACCGGCATTTTTAATGGTATTTGATAACAAACCGAAAAGGAATGAACAGCATGAAACCGCTAATGCAACATCGTAAGTTTTTCACCCTGATAGCACTGGTGAGTGCCTTGGTTGGCGCAACAACCCCAACGGCGGCATTGGCACAAAGCGCCGAAGAAAAAGGGCTTGCCATTGCCAAAGAGCGCAAAGCCAGAGACAAAGGCTGGGGTGATTCTCAAGCGGAAACCGAAATGCGCCTGCGCAACAAACACGGCGACGAGAGCGTACGTAAAATGCGTTTGAAATCCCTTGAAGTTCAAGGCGATGGCGACAAAGGTTTAACCGTGTTTGACGAACCTAGAGATGTCAAAGGCACCGCCTTTTTGAACTTCTCTCACGCCGTTAAACCGGACGAGCAGTGGCTCTACTTGCCCGCTCTTAAGCGGGTGAAGCGTATTGCGTCGCGCAACAAATCAGGGCCATTTATGGGCAGCGAGTTCTCTTATGAAGATTTGAGCTCGTTTGAAATCGAAAAATACAGCTTTAAATACTTAAAAGATGAAACCATCGATGGTGAAGCACATTTTGTGGTTGAACAAATTCCCAAAGATAAATTTTCCGGCTATACCAAAATTCACGTCTGGTTGGATCAAAAGCATTACCGCGCCAAGAAAATCGATTTTTACGATCGCAAAGGCGCCTTGCTCAAAACCTTAACCTTTAAAGACTACAAATTGTACTTAGACAAATACTGGCGTGCTCACTTCATGGCAATGGTTAATCACCAGACCGGCAAACAAACCGACTTTATCACCAATTCAATCGCGTTTGGCACCGGGCTGAGCGACAGCGACTTTACCAAAGCCAGTTTGAAACGCAGCCGATAAAAAAGGACAAGCCATTGAAAAGAGCATTACTGGCGGCGGCACTTTTGCCCACTATGGCCGCTGCACAAACAGAGTTTAACGGCAAAATCTTTATGGAGAGCCGCTTTTTTAGCGAAAGCGGCCTTTACAGCAGTCAGCCGGACAATCAATTGTCGATAATGGCCGAAGGCGAGCTTTATACCTCATGGAACGATGGCAATGACTCATTGGTGTTCAAACCGTTTGTCCGCTTTGACAGTCAAGACAGCGAAAGAACCCACAGCGATATCAGAGAGCTGATGTGGCTCCATGTCGGCGATGGCTGGGAGCTACGCGGCGGTATCGGCAAGGTCTATTGGGGCGTCACCGAGTCTTTGCACTTGGTTGATGTGATCAATCAAACCGATTTGGTCGAGTCGGTCGATGGTGAGAAAAAACTTGGTCAACCAATGGTTCACCTGACCCTACTAAAAGACTGGGGCACCATCGACGCTTTTGTTCTGCCTTACTTTAGAGAGTCACGTTTCAACTCATTGGATGGTCGTTTCTCATACGGCCTGCCGGTACGAGATGATTTGGCGCAATTTGAATCCGGCGCCGAAGAAAAGCACATCGACTTTGCCCTGCGCTGGAGCAAGTCCATCGATGTCTGGGATATTGGTCTGTCCTATTTTAACGGCACCAACCGCGACGCCGACTTTAACCTTGGCGCCGACAACAACGGCCTGTATTTTACGCCATACTACTGGCAGATGGAGCAAATCGGTGCCGACATTCAGGCAACGGTCGATTCATGGTTGTGGAAAGTCGAAGCGATACACCGTAGCACCGGGCTAGAGTCGTACACCGCCGCCGATATTGGCTTTGAATACACCTATAGCGGTGTATTTGATCAAGTGTGGGACTTAGGTGTGCTAATGGAATATCAATACGACAGCCGTGATGAAGCACCAATCGTGCCTGCGCAAAACGACCTTTTCGTCGGCGCAAGATTGGCGCTCAACGACGAAGATGGCACCGCGATATTGTTCGGTATCGTCCAGGATTTAGAGCGCAGCAGCTCTCGTAGTGGTCTACTGGAAGCATCGAGCCGTATTAACGGCAATTGGAAATGGCGAATCGATGCTTGGCTGTTCCAATCAGAACACCCCGATGAATTTGCCTACGCCGTGCGCCGTGACGACTTTGTCCAACTGGCATTGGAATATTATTTTTAGGACGCAGCATGAAAAAAGTCATCATTCCCATATCCAATCATGACTTCGACCCAAGCGAAGTCGCGATACCTTGGCAGATCTTAAACGACAACGGCGTAGCCGTTTACTTTGCCACCCCCGACGGTAACCTAGGTCAGGCAGATCCGCTCATGCTCAGTGGTGAGGGACTCGACCCTTGGGGCTTTATTCCGGTGCTGAAAAAAATCAAACTCATCGGCCTGACCCTACGGGCCGATGCCAACGCCCGTAAAGCGTATAGTCAGCTCGAACAAGATGCCAACTTTAAACAACCGCTAAGCTACCAAGACCTTAAAGTTGACGATTTTGATGGACTGATATTACCCGGCGGTCACGCCAAAGGCATCAAGCCCTATCTAGAAGATAAAACGCTGGCAACATTCGTTGCCGATTTTTTTGACCATCAAGATGCTCAAGGCAGCCACAAGCCCATTGCAGCCGTTTGCCATGGCGTATTGGTGGCAGCAAGAGCCATTTCCAGCAAAAATGGCAAATCTTGCCTTTATGGCAAGAAAACCACAGGGTTGACTTGGCAGTTGGAAAAAACCGCATGGCAAGTCACTAAATTTGGCGCTAGGTTTTGGGATAGCAGCTACTACCGAACGTATCCGGAAAACCCCGGTGAGCCTGCAGGTTATCGCAGCACTCAAGCAGAGATCACCCGAGTGTTGGCAAACGAAGCGGACTTTGTCGATGTGCCAAAAGGCGCTCCCGACTACTTTTATAAAGCGTCCGGTTTTTTTCGCGATACATTAAGCGATGAGCGGCCTGCTCATGTGGTGCAATGTGGCAACTACCTGTCGGGTCGCTGGCCGGGTGATGTTCATACATTGGCGAAACGCTTTTTGGCGCTGCTGCAATAGACGGCTCACTTTAAAAGTGAACGAATATTCATATCTCGCAGCCTAAGCGCCATACCCGAAATGATCTGATCTTTGAGCTTTTCACGGATACTGGCGGGAAAGCGGTTGAGGGTGTCCTTATCGAGTTTAAGCAGGTAGGTTTCAACGTCTGCTTTAACCGTCGCACCGTGAGGTTGGTTGTTGATAAAGGCTCCTTCGCCAATGAAGTAGCCGCCCTGCACCTCTGCCACTTTCTGCTTGTTTTCACCGACCAAAACACTGGCGCGACCCGAGAGAATAATAAAAAAGCCGTTTTGAACCTCGCCTTCTCTGATGATGCTTTCACCGGCACGACAGTGAATAAAATCTAAATTGCGGGCGAAAAACACCTTACGTTCTTCAACGCTAAACTTTCTGAAAAAAGGAATGCGATTGAGGATCTCAATCAGCTTCAAATCGTTTATTTTTATGCGCTTCATTATTGCCATGATTGTGTACCTCAATGCCTCGCCACACCATAGCCGAAAACCACACAGAGATCCAGCCGTAGCACCGCTTGCCTTCATTGATGAAAACGTCGATTCGAGATCTTATCGCAACTTATGTACAATACAGCACACGCACAATTGCAGGTTACGGCAAACACGCCAAACGGTATTTACTATCACCCCCTCGTCAACGACCATGAGAGCAAACCAAGCATGATGTCCTACCCCACACCCAAAGCGTTTACCCAAAGTGAATTGGAGATCAAAAAAAGCCGATTTATCGCTTGGGCACAAAAGGTAGAAGACAGGCAGCAGGCCATGGCCTTTTTACAAAAAGCCAAATCCGAATATCCCGATGCCCGCCATCATTGCTGGGCCTATCAAACCGGTAACCCGCGCTCACCAAACAATGCCGCAATGTCAGACGATGGAGAACCGTCAGGCACTGCCGGTAAGCCGATACTCAACGTATTGCAACACAAAGGCGTTGGTGATGTCATGGTGGTTGTGATCCGCTACTTCGGCGGCATCAAGCTCGGCGCCGGCGGTTTGGTCAGAGCATACAGCGGCGCAGCCGAAAAGGTTATGAGTGAACTCAGCACCGAGCAACACGTTTTGACCTGCGACAAAACCATCGAAATCGACTTCGCCAAAGAGCAACTGCTCAGACATTGGCTAAGCCAACACCAAGGTACCGTCAAAGAGGTGCAATACGGCCAACAAGTCAAACTCACCGTTGCTTTGCCCGAAGCCCAGCTCAAAGCCCTCGCCGCTTTCACCGCCGGGATTTAGCGTCCAATCTTTGGATTGTACATGCCCATTCCAGCCTTCCCCTAATTATCTAACCTGATGTGATGCTCTCCTCTCATTATCGGCATCTAGGTGCCATCATTGAGAGCCGCACACTATGACCCAACATAATGTTATAGACATTGTTGTCTGGACCTCTTACTCTATCATATCCGTTTTTGAGCCGTCCTTGCGCCTGTTCATAGGCAATGGTGCTTATCCACGTCATGGGTTTTCTCTCTATTTACAACAACCATTGAGCCGATGGACAGATTTGGACAACATTGCGGTCAAATTTTACGGGAATAAAAAGTAAACATATGTTGCCACAAATTTGATAAACGGCAGCAACCGCTGCGGCCAGTAAGGCTTTGCTGTCTGTTGTGGCTAACTTTATGTTTTATATTGGCTTTAGTTTGATTTGCGGTTTTGCTTAAATTGGCTATTTTTATGTTCTGTTCCGGGCAAATTTGCATTATTGGCCTATAATAAACTAGGGTGTGCCTAACGGTAATTCAGGATGTCGGATAAAAAAGTGTTGTTAAATAATAACTTACCACCAAAGTCTGAAGTTGAATCCAGTTCTTTTCAGCAGTCATTAATGCAACCTTTGCGGTTGACTCTTATCTCAATGCTAGCAACAGTGTTTCTGTCTGCCTGTGGTTCGGGAGGTCCTGATAGCGTCAGCGAAACGCCGTCCCCTCAGCCAGAGCCTAGTGAACCAGCCGAACCGACGCCTGTTCCCTTGCCTTACGAGGTCGTCGAGTTTGATTTTACTCGCGCAGCCGATGGTGGCGCGTTCCGTTCAGAAAATATCCAGTCTCAAGCCTTCACCAATGGCTCAGGCCAGTTTAAAGTGCCAATCAGCGGCCAAAGCCTGAGCGGCAACATTACCGTGTCACTCGATGTTGAAGACCCCGAAGGCATAAAAGCAGTCTATATCGGCTTTAGCGACAACAATTTAGCGCTGCAATTAAGCAGCTGCCAGAGCAACTGCGCGACCACCTTTTCAACGACAATAAGCGGCATCAACCCACTGGCATTTGGCGGCACATCCGGTGAACAGCTGCTGCAACTTTGGGTCGATGATACAGCGGGCAACCGCAGTTTGGTCGATAGCGTCAGCTACAACTGGCAACAAACCATTGTCAGTGGCGTGAGCGGCAATCGCGTCAACAACACCATCGAACTGTCTTGGAACAGTTTGACCAATTATCTCAGATATAACGTCTATGTTGCCTCCGAGCCAAATATCTCATCGAGCAACTACGCCAGTCTCGCCGACGGCCAAGCATTTTTGGCATTGAAAAACACCAGCCTCACCCTGACCGGTAAAGAAGACACCAAGACCTTTTACACCTTGGTGACGGCTGTCGATGGCTCAGGTGAAAGCGCCTTTAGTGAAGAAATGACGTTTTTTGGTCTTGAAGATGCCGTCGATTTGCCGCCGACAGCGGTCAACGACAACTTTAGCCTAAACGAAGACAACAGCATTAGCGACAACGTCCTTAGCAATGATTTTGACACCGAATCGGAGGTTCTCACCGTCAACCCGGTGCCGCTAACCGGCGTAAGCAATGGCACCCTCACCTTAGACCAACAAGGCAACTTCAGCTACACCCCCAACGCCAACTTCAATGGTCGTGACGGCTTTGTCTATCAGATCAGCGACGGGGTCGGCAAGACAGATACCGCAGTAGTCATCTTTACCATCAATCAAGTCAATGACGCCCCCATTGCATCACCCAATCGCTATAACCTCGATATTGCCACGACAAGCAATCTCGCCAGCTCCGTTTTAGAAGTTGCCGCGCCGGGACTATTGCGCAATGACGTCGATATCGACAGTCTCAATTTAAGCATAGTGACCGAACCTGTCAGCGCGCCAACTCAAGGGACTTTACAATTAAATGCCGACGGTAGCTTTATTTACACCGCCAACAGCAACGCCTCAGGTGAAGACAGTTTTGTATACCAAACCATTGATGACAGCGGCGCCCTATCGGAGCAAAAAACCGTAGTCATCACCTTTAACGCACAAACCCTAGCCCCCATCGCGACGACCGATCACTACAGCCTGCAAGAAAACCAAGTGTTTGTCACCGACAACAGCTCACCCAACACCTTGTCAGTGCTGAGCAATGACAGCGACGGTGACGACCCACAAAGCCTCACGGTATCGGGCAATATTGTCGAGCAACCGCAAAACGGTGTCTTAGCAATGAATGCAGACGGCACCTTCAGCTACACGCCGACATCGGGCTATTATGGGGTTGACAGCTTCGTCTATACCGTGAGCGACGCTCAGGGCAATAGTGCCCAAGCAGGCGTTAGGCTGGTAGTCAACCGTACCAATACAACGCCGATAGCAGTGGAAGATAACTACAGTTTAGATGAAGACACCACCTTTAGCGCCGACAGCGTAGCGGGTCTGCTGAGAAATGACTTTGACGCAGATTTCGATCCGATTAGCGTCAACACCAGCGTCTTACAACAACCGTTAAACGGCACAGTAGCGGTGAGCGCCGACGGTAGTTTCAGCTACACTCCGGTAGCCAATTTCAGCGGTACCGACAGCTTCCAGTATGAAGTTCTTGATGACAGCGGCGCCACAGCGTCGGCTAAAGTCAATTTAACGGTGCTCAATGTCAACGATCCGCCAGTGGCCATTGAAGATGGCGCGTCAACCTCAGAAAACGTCGCCGTCAGTATTGCCGTCTTAGATAACGACTCAGATCCCGAGGGCGATAGCCTCACCATAGTGCAAGCGTCTGTCAGCGCCAATCAAGGCTCAGTACAGATAGTCAACAACCAGACATTGACCTTTACGCCACGAGCCAACTTTGTCGGCACCGCGCAGATCAGTTACACCATCAGTGATGGTAACGGCGGCACCGCACAAAGCAGCGTCATCGTATTAGTTGGCGCCGCCAATCAGGCACCGGTTGCCAACGACGACAGCTACAGCGCCACAGAAGATGAAATGTTGATCATCAACGCGGCTTCAACTCAACCGATATTGACCGCCAACGACAGCGATGGCGACGGCGATGTCTTGATCGTTGTCCCCCAACCGGTAAGCAATGTCTCCCATGGTACACTCGTTCTAAGCGCCAGCGGTAACTTCACCTATCAGCCAAACAACAACTTTTTCGGCACCGACAGTTTCGAGTACCAAGTCAGCGACAACTTAGGCGGAACCGATGTCGCCACGGTAACCATAACCGTCAATCCGGTAAACGACAGCCCGGTAGCAGTTGACGACACTGCACAAACGGCAGAAGAAACCACCATGGAGGTCAATGTACTGGCCAACGATGTGGACGTAGACGGCGACAGCCTCACCATTACCTCAGCCTCTGCCAGCCACGGTGGTGTCATCATCAGCGAAACCCAAACCTTAGTTTATACGCCGCAACAGAACTATTTTGGTAGCGACATTATCAATTACAGTATTTCTGATGGTAATGGCGGCACAGACTCCGCTCAGGTCATGATGACGGTAGTCAACCGTAACGACACACCATCAACCACCAACGACAATGCCACAACCTTACAAAACGTCGCAGTAACAGTCGATGTACTGGCTAACGACACGGACATTGACGGTGATACCCTAGTGTTACTTGACGCTACCGCCGATAGCGGCTCTGTAGTGATCAATGCCAACAACACCTTAACCTTTACCCCGGCGCAAGACTTTTTGGGCGTTGCCACCGTAGACTATACGGCGAGCGACCAAGCCGGTGGCACCGCTGGCGGCTTGTTGTTTGTCACCGTTATCAGCGGCGCCAGTCCGCCGGTTGCGACCGATGATACTATCTCCACCAATGAAGATACTGATGTACAAATTGATGTGTTGGCCAACGACAGCGATGCCGATGGCGATACCCTAACCATCGTAGAAGCCACTGCCGATATTGGCAGTGTTTCGATTAGCAACAATCAGTTGCTGTATTCGCCCCTCGCCGACTTTAACGGCACGGCAACCATCAACTACACCATTGCCGATGGCACCGGCAACTTCGACTCGGCCAAAGTAACCGTCACCGTCATACCGCAAAATGATGCGCCGATAGCCAATAATGACGAACTGATCACCAATGAAGATTCATCGGGTACGGTTAACGTTTTGGCCAATGACAGTGACGACGGCAACAGCCTGCGAGTCAGTGCCGCCCAAGCCGGCAACGGCAGTGTCGTTATTTTGCCGGACTTTAGCTTGCTTTATACGCCTGCGGCTGACTTCAACGGCAGCGACATCATCAACTATACTGCCGAAGATGAACAGGGCTTGCAGGCCGAAGCCATGGTTTTGGTCAGCGTCTTGCCGGTTAACGATCCACCGATACCACAACCCGACAACGCCCAAATTGACGAAGACACACCGCTAACTATCAATGTTGTAAGCAACGATAGCGATATTGACTCCGCCAACTTGACCGTGGTTGCTGCCGAGGCCGCCAACGGCACGGTTGAAATAGTCAACAGTGTCTCGTTGCTCTATCAACCAAACACCAACTTCAACGGCAGCGATACCATTAACTACACCATCTCAGATGGCGATGGCGCAACTGCTTCTTCTGCTGTTTCCGTGACAATCGTGGCGATCAATGATGCGCCGGTAGCACAAGACGACATTGCCGAAACCAATGACGGAGTTGCCATTTCGATTGCCGTTTTAAGCAATGACTCTGATATCGACGGCGATCCCTTGACCATCACCGCAGCCAGCGCGCTCCATGGTAGCGTGGTCATAGATGGCGGTACGACTTTGCGCTACACACCAAATGACGGCTTTGCCGGTGATGATACCATCAGTTACAGCATTGCCGATCCGCAAGGTCTTAGCGCCAGTGCCAGCGTGGCTGTTAAGGTATATCAAGTCAATGATGCGCCGGTAGCGGTTGACGATAGCGCAACCACCAAAGAAGACACGTTGGTCAACATCAATGTATTGGCCAATGACAGCGATAAAGATGGTCAGACACTGACCGTAACAGAAGCGACGGCAACATCCGGCACCGTAGTGATCAAAGCCGACAACACCTTAGACTACACTCCTAATGCCAATTTCAATGGCGCAGACACCATTGTTTATGCAATATCCGATGGTGCTCTTGGTACGGCGTCGGCCAAAGTCGATGTGACCGTCACCGCCGTCAACGATGCCCCTGTAGCCGCCGACGATAGTGCGACAACCGTTGAAGATACCAATGTCACCATAGAGGTACTGGCCAACGATAGCGACGTCGATGATGAAGTGCTACTGGTCAACGTTGTTTCGGTCACCAATGGCGGTGCACTGGTCAACCCGGACAATTCGATAACCTACTTCCCGGAAGAAAACTTCTCTGGTGAGGCGCTAATCAACTATACCGTAGCAGATGCCGCAGGACTCACCGCCAATGCCAAAGTGACCATTACGGTCACCGCAGTCAACGATCCGCCTATTGCCAACAATGACAGCGCCATCACCCAAGAAGATGTACCGGTCAACATAAATGTTCTGAGCAATGACTTCGATGCCGAAGGCGACACGCTAAGCGTGACCATACAAAGTGTCAGTAACGGCACCGCCACCCAAAGTGCAGGCGTGATCAGCTTTGTCCCGACATTAAACTTCAACGGTGAAGGACAAGTTGTTTACCAACTCAGCGATGGCAACAGTACCGCCCAAGCGCAGGTTACCATCAATGTGGTCGCAGTAAACGACAACCCGGTAGCACAAGCGGATACAGTAACGGTGGCAGAAGACTCCAACAACACCATCGACGTTTTGAGTAATGACAGCGATCCCGATGGCGACTCGCTCACCGTCGCCGATGCGTGGGCCAATAATGGCGTGGTCTCAATTAACAGCGATCAAAGCCTGCAATACAGCCCCGATAGCAACTTCTCCGGTTTAGATGTGATCAACTATACCGTCATTGACGGTCAGGGGGGCGCAGGTCGTTCTTCTGTCACCATCACCGTCACTCCGGTCAACGACCCACCGATTGCAGTACCTGATGAACTCACCATAGATGAAGATACAGTCACCAACATTGCCGTACTGGTGAACGACAGCGACCCTGACAGCGGTGATACACTGCGCATTATCAATGCCACAACCAGCAGCGGTTCAGTATCGGTGATCAATATCGGCGGCAGTGATCTAATCAACTATGTGCCGCTGCAAAATTTCAATGGCCAAGCAACCATCGCCTACACCATTGCCGATACCGATTGCGCCAGCGCGCAAAGTTGTACCGAGCAACACAGCGATAGCGCTGTCGTCACTGTTACCATTTCCGCAGTGAACGACTCACCGGTCGTTGCCGATGCCAGCGCCCAAGTGGCAGAAAATGCCAGCAATGGCGACACCGTTGTTGGCGTCTCTGCCAGCGACGTAGATGACACACAACTGTTATACGCCATTGTTAGCGGCAATATCGACAGTATCTTCGGTATCAACAGTGCAACCGGTCAAATCAGTGTAACTGACAGAACCTTCCTCGACTTTGAGCGCAACGCCAGATACGTCCTTAGCGTATCGGCTACCGATGCCCAAGGCGCCGCAGGTTTTGGTCAAGTCACCATCGACGTCACCGAAGTCGCGGAAAATGTCTCCTTGATTGCCGACAGCGCCTTTGGCAATACCGGCATCACCGGCTTAACCGCCTCAAACGGTTTTGCCTATGACAACAAAGACACCCCTAATGCCGCAGTCATGGACAGTAGCGGTAAAACCGTCGTTGTCGGCAGTGTAGACAACAACAATAACGATATCGCCCTGACTCGCTTTACCAACGATGGCAAAATCGACAGCGACTTCGGCATACAAGGCGTGTTGACCAAAGATCTGGGCTACTTTGAGTCCGCTAAGGCCGTAGACGTCGATAGCAGCAACAACATCTACATTGCAGGGGAAGTTTTCAACGGCACCAGCACCGAAATATTCGTTGCCAAAGTGCTCTCAAACGGCACCTTGGACAGCAGCTTTGGCAGTGGTGGCGTAGTTGTATCGTCTATGGCCAACAGCAGCTTGAAAGTCGCCGACGTGTTGGTTCATGCCAACGGCTCTGTTGCGGTACTGGCGGGGATCAACAATCAATTCAGTTTGCTCAAATACAGCGCCTCAGGTTCAGTCGATTCCACCTTAAACATCGATTTAAGTGGCGACTATGACACCCCGACCGCCATGACCGAGCAAGCTGACGGCAAAGTGCTATTGGCAGGCTATACCGCCGATAGCACCAATCAATTCAACTATGACTTTGCCGTAGCAAGAGTAGACTATGCCACCATGACACTCGATACCGGCTTTGGTAGCGAAGGCAGCAAGGTATTTGATTCAGGCCATCGCTATGACGAGCAGGTCTATGACGTTGCCGTCAATAGCAGTGGCAATATTGCCTTGGTTGGCGCCATCGCTGCCGGTACCAACATCTATGATGCAGTGCTGGCCGTACTCGACAGCAGTGGCAATCTCAGTGAAACAACCGGCAGCAACGGTGTCAAGGTCATCGATGCCGATAACGACAATGGCGCAGGCACTGGCAGCTCTTATGCGACCAGTGTGGTGTTTGACGCCAGCGATCACCTATTTGTTGGTGTGCAAACTGGCATCAGCGAAAGCACTCAAGACTTCGCCGTAGCCAAGTTAGACCTTGCCGGTCAACTCGACAGCGGCTATGGCGCCGCTGGTATCGCTGTTAAAGACTTAAAATCCGGGCAAAACAAAATGGTCAGAGCCATGCTAGATAGCAACAATCAAGCCGTGGTCGCCACCAGTATTGAAGGCTCGCAAAATCAAGATTTTGCCATTGCCCGCTTTACTGCCACCGGTTCGTTCGACACCAGCTTTGCTCACAACGGCTACACCTTTAGCAACCACACGCCAAGTGACGACACCCTAAATGATGGCATCGAATTGAGCAGCTCAATCAATAGCGGTAAATTCATCTACACTGGCAGCGCCAGCGGCGTCGATGGTATTTCCGAGTTGATCGTGGCCCGTTACTACAATGCCGGTGCATTAGACACCACTTTCGGCAATAGCGGCTACTTTAAACTGGGCAATCACGGCGTTAGCTCTTTGGTCGGACACAGCGTTGTGGAATTAAGCGACGGCCGTATCGTCGTTGCCGGAAGCGAAGGCGATGAAGCCTTACTGGTCATGCTCGATTCGCAAGGTAACCTCGACACCAGCTTTGACAGTGACGGTATTAAAGTCCTCAGTCGAACCGCCAGCAACATCAAGTTGCAGATCCGCGCCATGGCACGCACTGGCAACGATCAACTGGTATTTGCCGGTATCGCCGAAAATATCTCCAATGACGATATCGACATCTACTTAGGAAAAATCAATTTAGACGGTACACTAGATGATGGTTTTGGCTCGGCAGGCGAAGTATTGCAAAGTTTAGGCGGCAATGAAGGTGCGGCAGATATGGCGCTCAACACCGACGGTTCAATCGTGATAGCAGGTCGCCAACAGAACAACTCAGGACAAGATGACCGGGCATTGATCGCCAAATTTACCAGCACCGGCGCGCTTGATACAGGGTTTGCCGGGGGCAATGGTTATATTGCCATTGATGCCGATACATCCATCAGCGACAACTCAGATCACCTACAAAGCATAGCACTAGACAGCAATGGGCTGATTTATGCTGTGGGCCACAGCAGTGGCAGCAATGGTAACCTCAGTGTCATTGTCAGTCTCAATGCGAACGGTAGCGTCAATAGCAGCTTCGATGGCGACGGCATTAAGACCATTGCAGCCAGTGTCGCTCGAGCCATCACAATCGGCAGCAATAACCTGCCGGTTATCACCGGGGTAAAATACAATGCAACCGACGGTTATGACGATGTCTATGTGACTCGTTTGACCGCTGCGGGCAGCATAGATACTTTATTCAACAACGGCAGTCTATTCCTTATCAACTTCAATGCCAGCGACGATGTCGTTGTTGTGAAGCTTTTGAGCAATGGCGGGTTAATGATTGCCGGTAACAATCAGGTCAGTGGCTACGCGACGCAAGTGTGGTATCTACGTGCCTACAGGCTGGTGCAGTAACATGAATAGACAAACTTTTAATTCCAAGCGGCAGGATAAATCGATTGTGAGCAGGATACTTTCTTTAGGGGCAATGTTGTTGACTATGGTCACGGCGTTAATGACCAGTTTACCGGCATGGGCAGGCACACCGACCTTTTCCATTGCATTTTCGCCCACCACCATCGCCCCCGGTGCCACCTCGACCCTGACCTACACTATCAACAACAGTGCCAATAATGTCGGTATCTCAAGCGTCGCTTTTAACAATACGTTACCGGCGGGCATGACCATTAAGGATCCCAACAATGCGTCTACCACTTGTAGCGGCGGTACTTTTACCGCGACCGCCGGTAGCAACACAATTAACTTCAGCGACTATCGCATTGGTTTAGGAACCAGTTGTACGCTGTCGGTCGATGTCACCAGTTCAACCGGGGGTTCTCACACCAATACCACCAGCACGTTAACCAGTAGTGCAGGCAGTACAGCCGCAGCCAGTGCCACCTTAACAGTCGATACCGCAAGACCGGGTTTCTCAATGGCATTTTCACCTTCGACCATTACCCCAGGTGGCGTTTCAACGCTGACTTATACGATTGATAACTCTTTAAATGGTACCAATGCCAGCTTGTTGGTCTTTACCCATAATTTACCGGCAGGCATGACAGTTGCCTCCAATCCCAATACATCAGGCGGAACCTGCTCAGCCCTAACTTGGGCACCAAGCCCTGGTTCGTCCTCACTGAGTTTTCAAGGTGGCTTTCCAACCGTTAATGCCGGTTCGATCTGTACCGTTAAAGTCGATGTCACCGTAGCTTCTGCTGGCACATACCACACCACAACCGGAGATTTAAGCCAAAACAATAGTAACCCCAGTGGCCCTGCAAGCGCTCAATTGAACGTTGAAGTACCGTTTATGTACATGACCTTCCCCAACTATGCCGCACCGGGAGCTTCGATTACATTAAGCTACACCATGACCAATGCCGATAGGCTCAATGACGCCACGGGTATCACGTTTAGCAACGACTTAAATGCCACATTAAGCGGCCTTGCGGCGACGGCCTTACCATCAACCGGCTTTTGCGGTGCTGGCTCGACCATTAGTGGCACCAGTAACATCACAGTTTCCAACGCTTCCCTCGCTTCCGGGACAAGCTGTACCTTCTCAATAACCGTGTTAGTGCCAAGCAATGCCGCTGCTGGCAGCTATACCAACAACACCAGTACCATTAATTTAGATTTGGGTGGGGCGACCACCAAAACAGCGGTCAGCAACACTTTGACAGTTAAAAAAGCGCCACGACTGACCATGTCATTTATCGATGACCCGACGGCCAGCGGGCAAGACGTCACGTTACGCTATACCTTGACCAATACCGATACTGCCAATACGGCCTCGGCAATAACCTTTACGACGTCACTTAACGACTCCTTTTCAGGTACGGTGATCAAAACGCTACCAGCTGCCAACAGCTGTGGCTCAGGCTCTTCCTTTACGGCATCGGCCGACAGCAACAACAACCTAAATTTCACCACCACCAACGCCAATCTTGCCGCTGGTGCCAATTGTACTTTTGACGTGATATTGACCATCCCGTCCGATGCCACTCCGGGGAGTTTTGTCTACACCAGCAGCTCGGTTAAAGCGACAATTTCGGGCGATACCCTGTATGGTAGTGCCGCTACCGATACCTTGGTGATAGTTGCCCCGCCCACTTTGCAGTTTGCCATTACCGAGTCCTCCGCAACCCCAGGCGCGACCGTGGCAGCTCAAATCACCATGAACTATAGCGCCAATGCCAGCGCAGATGTCACCGGCATCGGCTTCACTGTCGATTTAAACAGCGCATTGAGCGGACTGGTGGCCACCAGCGCGACACAATCAAATGTCTGCGGCAGTGGTTCAAGCATCTCAGGCACCTCAACCCTGACCTTTAGTGGCGGCTCTTTATCTCCGGGTAACAGCTGTAGTTTCAGTATCACCTTACAAGTCCCCGGCAGCGCTCCGGCTGGCAGCATTACGGTAAACACATCAACGATCACCGGCACAACCGCCAGTAAAGCCGTTACTGGCGCGGCGGCCTCTGACACGTTGTTAGTGACCGGCTTATCGCTTAGCCATCAATATCTCACCAATCCAATTTTGGCCAACAATACCACGACCATACGCTATACCCTCACCAATGCGGCAACCGCGCAAGCAGCAACAGCCATAGCGTTTACCCATAGCCTCACTCAAGTCATCAGCGGCATGGCCGTCAGTGGCGCATTAGCAACAACGCCTTGCGGCGCAAGCTCGACGCTGACAGGCACAACCACTTTGATCTTAAGTGGCGGTGAGTTGCAACCCGGTACCAGCTGTACCTTTGACGTCACTGTTCTAGTACCGGCAAACGCCGCCGATGGTATTAATAGCAGCATTACATCGGCACTAAGTGCAACAGTGAATGCCAGCAACATTACGGCCGATGCTTCGAGCGCTTCGCTAACCGTTGAATCTTTGAGTGTCTTACTTTCTTCTACCGCAGGCAGCAGCACCTCGACTTCACCAATACCGCTGAAAATCGACTTTAGCCGTGATGTCACAGGCTTTGCTCTTAGCGACTTAACCATTGCCAATGGCAGTGGTTCCAATTTTGCCGGTTCGGGCAAGTCTTATACCGTTGATGTCACACCAGCGGCCGACGGCAATGTCACCATTGATTTGGCAGCAGGTGTGGTGAATGACCAGGTATTTCCAGCGGTCACCAATCCAGCGGCAACCCAGCTGTCGATAGCCTACGCTGCCAGTCAACCGGTGCCGGTGCCCAGCCTTGTGATCAGTAGCCCAAGTGCCAGTAAAGCCAATAGCGGCCCGATCAGCTACACCATCACCTATACCAATGCCGAAACGGTAGGTTTGACTAGCTCACACATCACGTTAAATAAAACCGGCACAGCCAACGCTTCAGTTGCCGTCACGAACGGCACAACAACGACACCAACAGTGACACTGAGCAGCATTTCCGGCGACGGCACCTTGGGTATTAGTCTTGCCGCCAATACCGCCAGAAACAATACACAAACCGCTCCGGCAGCAGGCCCTAGCAGCACCTTCACTGTCGATAACACGGCGCCGAGCATTACTATCAGCAACGGTAGTGTCACCACAACCAATGCGCCATTCACCGCCACCTTTACCTTTAGCGAGGCGGTCAGTAATTTTGCCGTAGGCGACATCAGTGTAACCAATGCCGTTTTGAGTAGCTTCACCACCGTCAGTTCCAGTGTCTACACCGCGGTGGTAACACCGAGCGCCCAAGGCAATGTGACCTTAAGCGTAGCGGCCAACTCGGCCCAAGATGCCACTGGCAACAACAATACGGTGTCCAATCAATTGACGGTGCTTTATGACAGCATCGCACCAACACTAAGCATTACCGGTCCTAAGGCGCCAACCAATACGGCATTTACCGCCACCTTCACCTTCAGTGAAGATGTGAGCGGTTTTACGCAAGCCGATATTGTGGTTGCCAACGGCGTATTGAGCAATTTCAGCGCAACCAGCGCCAAAGTCTATACCACCACCGTTACCCCTTCGGCGCAAGGCAATGTCACATTAGATGTTGCAGCCAATGTCGCCAATG
Organism: Alteromonadaceae bacterium; assembly: GCA_041583135.1. Taxonomy (GTDB): domain Bacteria; phylum Pseudomonadota; class Gammaproteobacteria; order Enterobacterales; family Alteromonadaceae; genus JABSOG01. The sequence continues at coordinate 42,285 of JBFHGJ010000015.1, forward strand.
ATGCCTCGGGCAACAACAATAGTGCGGCAAGCCAGTACTCAGTTGAATATGATTCAGTTAAGCCGACGGTCGTCATCAGTGGTGGCGCCAACCCAACCAACGCCGCTTTTACCGCAACAATCACGTTCAATGAAGACGTTAACGGCTTTACTCAAAGCGATCTGAGCGTCAGCAACGCAGTGCTGTCTAACTTCAGCGCCACCAGCGCCAAGGTTTACACCGTCACAGTGACGCCTTCGGCCGACGGCACAGTAACAATAGACTTGGCCGCCGATACCGCCAATGACAACGCCACTAACGGCAATGCGGCTGCAACACAATATTCAACAGTCTATGATGGCACCAAACCAACGGTCGTCATTTCAAGCCCGGCGTCGGTAGTCAATGCCGCATTTGTCGCTACCTTCACTTTTAGCGAAGCCGTCAATGGTTTCAGCAGCGCCGATATCGCCGCAACCAATGCCGCCATCAGCAATTTTGCCGCAACCAGCAGCTCGGTTTACACCGCCACAGTCACCCCGACAACCGAAGGTAATGTCTTACTAGACATCGCCAGCGGCGCTGCGCAAGACAATGCTGGCAACAACAACGACGCTGCCAGCCAATATACGGTAAAATACGACATCACTGCGCCGACCTTGACCATCTCCGGTCCACAGGTCGCAACCAATGCTGCTTTTACCGCCACCTTTACTTTCTCTGAAGACGTCACCGGCTTTGATGCATCTGACATAAATACCGCCAATGCCGTATTGACTAACTTTGCCGCGACCTCGGCAAAAGTCTACACGGCAACCGTCACCCCTTCTTCACAAGGCACAGTGACACTAGATGTTGCTGCAAATCGCGCCATTGACAGTGCAGGCAACAACAATACCGCAGCCACTCAGTATGCGGTTACCTATGATACCGTCAACCCGACCTTGGCGATCTCCAGCACCACCAACTCACCGACCAACACCGCATTTGCCGTCACCTTTACCTTTAGTGAAGAAGTCAGCGGCTTTACTGTGAACGATGTTCAGGTCGGCAATGGCACGGCAACGAACTTTGTGACCACATCAGCAAGCGTCTATAGCGCGACCATTACGCCTAGTGCCGAGGGCAACGTCACTGTGAATGTCAACGCTTCGGCAGCGGCAGATAAAGCCGGTAACCTCAACACTGCGGCGACACCATTTAGCATGACCTATGACACCACAGGACCTACGGTAACCATCATTGGCCCGAATACTCCAAGCAATGTTGCCTATACCCTAACCATTAATTTCTCGGAGGACGTGAGCGGATTTATCCAATCCGATATCAATGTCAGCAACGGCGTTTTATCCAACTTTGCCAGCAATAGCTCAAGCAGCTATAGCGTCTTGGTCACACCATCGGCGCAAGGCGATGTCAGCGTCAATGTGCCAGCCTCTGCTGCGCTCGATCTTGCCGGTAACGCCAATACCGCGTCGAACAATCATGTCATAACCTATGACACCATCGCGCCGACCGTGGTGATCACCGGCCCAACCACGCCGAGCAATAGTGCGTTCACCGCCACCGTCACTTTCAGTGAAGATGTCACCGGCTTTGCGCAATCGGATATTATCGTCAGCAACGCCAGCTTGAGCAGCTTTAGCGCCACCAGTGCCAAGGTCTATACCGTCTTGGTCACTCCGACGGCGCAAAATACCGTCAGTCTCAACATCCCTACTGCGGCGGCAATCGATAGTGCCAACAACGGCAATAGCGCCGCCAATGAGTTTAGTGTTGTTTACGACTCGGTTGCCCCAACCGTGACTATCTCTGGCCCAAGAGTGCCACAAAACAGTGGCTTTAGCGCAACTTTTACCTTCAGTGAAGATGTCACTGGATTCACGGCATCAGACATTGTTGTCGGTAATGCCGTGCTCAGTAACTTTGCCACTACCAGCGCCAAGGTTTATACCGCAACCATCACCCCATCGTCACAAGGCAGCGTCACCCTTGATATTGCCGCCGCTGTCGCCCAAGACAGCGCAGGCAACAACAATGACGCAGCAACACAATACACTGTGGATTACGATAGCGTTGCGCCAAGCTTAGTGATCTCTGGCCCCGCTGGACCTGTCAGCACCACCTTTACCGCCACCTTTACCTTTAGCGAAGAGGTCAGCGGCTTTACCCAAGGGGATATTCAACTCAGCAACGCCTCTATCGCCAACTTTGCCACCAGTGACAATAAGATATTCACCGCCTCTATCACTCCGATTAACAGCGGCGCCCTCACACTTAATGTTGCTGCTGCCACGGCGCAAGACTTAGCTGGCAACAACAATCTTGCGGCCAGCGAGTATTCGATCACCTACGATAACGTCAGACCCGGGATCAAACTGACCAGTCCCAGCTCATCGGTCAATGCGCCATTCACCACAACCATGACCTTTACTAAAGCAGTCAATAATTTCGATACCAGCAAGATAACGGTAACCAATGCCGCGCTGAGTAATTTCGACAGTAGTTCGGCGCCGGTTTATACCGTTTTGGTTACGCCAACGGCAGCCGGGCAAGTGTCTTTGGTCATCAACGAAGGTGTCGTCAGCGATGCGGCCAACAACACCAATACCGCGTCAAATACCCTTAATGTCCAATATGACACCTCGGTGCCGACTTTGGTTTCACTCTCACCGGCCAACGGTTCGGTTGATGTTGCGACCAAGCCAGAGTTGGTGCTTACCTTTAGCGAAAGTATGCTCGCCGGAAGCAGCAACAACCTCATCAGCGTGAAGCAATTGAGCGACAATAGCGTTTTTGAGGCGGTAGCCGCCAATACTCAAGCCGTGACCATCGACGGCAGTACGGTAAAAGTCGCCCTTTCGAAAACCATGGCCGAGTACACCCAGTATTACGTCACTGTTGATGCTGGCGCATTTACCGACCTCGCCAGCAATGCCTATGCCGGCTTCAACAACAATACGACATGGCAGTTTAAGGTTATAAACCTACCGCCTGTCACCGTGGCCGATGCCGTCGTCGTCGATGAAGACAACAGTGCCAAAATTGATATTTTGGCCAACGACAGCGGCAACAACAGCGACATCAACCCAGCTTCGGTGCTGTTCTCCAGCCTGCCGACCTCAGGTAAGGTGCAACTCAACAGTGCCACCGGCTTGGTCACCTATACCCCGACGGCAAATTTCTACGGCAATGACAGTTTTAGCTATACCGTCAGTGACATGATAGGCGACAGGTCGGCCCAAACCAGTGTGAAGATCACCGTCAACGCAACCAATGATGCGCCGGTTGCCAACCATGATGTTGCCACAACAGCGCAAAACAATGCGCTAACCATCAATGTTTTGAGCAACGACTCAGACCCGGACGGTTCACTCAACAGCGCCGGATTACGTATTGTCTCTAGACCTCACAACGGCTGGGTTGAAGTGATTGGTGGACAGGCACGCTACACGCCAAACACCAACTACCAAGGCACAGATAGCTTTGAATATGTAGCCATCGACAATGCTGGACTCACCTCTAACGCGGCGACGGTTTATGTCAATGTAAGCGGCAACAATATACCGCCGACAGCCAATGCCGACAGCACCAGCACCACTGAAGATAACAGTGTCAGCATAGATATACTCAGTAACGACAGCGATAGTGACGGCAGTCTCGATACCAGCGCAGTGATTGTTCTCACCGCTCCGGGCAACGGCACTGCAACGGTCCAAAGCGGCGGCACTATCCTCTATACTCCGGCGAGCAACTATAACGGCAGCGATAGCTTTAGCTATATCGTAAAAGACAACCTTGGTGCCTACTCTAATTTGGCAACAGTGAGCGTCAGCATTTCGGCGGTAAACGACGCGCCAGAGGCGTTAAACGATGTCTTGGTCTTACTCAACACCATAGACACCCACAGCTTAAATATTCTCGGTAACGACTTTGATGTAGACGGCAGTATTACCACCGTAAATATCATCACTCAGCCGACTCAAGGCTCGTTGTCGCTCGATAGCGAAACCTTCTTGGTCAGTTACACCCCTAACGCCGACTATAGCGGCACCGACAGCTTCACCTATCAAGTGCAAGACAACAATGGCGCCACCTCGGCCACGGCAACGGTCAGTATCGGCCGCAACGCCCCTAACGAAGCACCACTTGCCAACGATGACCACGCTCAAACCCAAGAAGACAAATTTATCGCTATTGCGGTACTCAGCAACGACTCAGACAGCGACGGTGTGATCGATCGCAGCTCGCTCACCATCACCTCAAATCCAACCAACGGTAGCGTGACGGTGAACCGTGCCGGTGGCGTGGTATTCTATACCCCCAACAGCAATTTCTCCGGTAACGACAGCTTTGTTTATCGGGTAGCAGACAATAATGGTGCCACAGCCACTGCAACCGCCCATATTCGCGTGATCGCGGTGAACGATGCGCCGGTCGCCGCCAGTCAAAATGTTCAAGTCAACGAAGACAGTTCGGTCAGCTTTAGTTTGACGGCTACCGACGCCGAAAACGATGGCCTGAACTACTTCCTCGACCGTTATCCATCAAACGGCACACTGAGCGGCACGGTGCCCAACCTGACCTATACCCCGCAGGCCAACTTCAATGGCGCCGACAGTTTGACCTTCTACGTCGATGACGGCAACAGCCAATCGGCTAGTGCCACCATTACCCTAACGGTCAACGGCGTCAACGATCAACCACAGGCGAATTCACAACAGGTGCAGCTGTTAGAAGATACCTCGATTGCCATTTTCTTAAGCGGCAGCGATATCGATAATGACGCCCTGACCTATGTGATCACCTCAGCACCTGCCAACGGTATACTGACCGGTTCCGGCAATTCACGGGTTTATGCCCCCAGTGCCAATTTCTCCGGCTCAGACAGCTTTAAATTTGTGGTTAACGACGGCACGCAAAACTCGCCAGAGGCAACGGTATCTATCACCGTCACTGGCTTCAACGACGCGCCAATTGCGGCCAGTCAAACGGTCACCACCAATGAGGACAACAGTGTTGCCATTACGCTATCGGCGGTAGACCCGGAAGGGGCGACGATCAATTACATTCTGACATCCAACCCAAGAAACGGCACTTTGAGTGGCTCGGCGCCGAATCTCAATTACACCCCCAACAGCAACTTTGAAGGGACTGACAACTTTACCTTTACCGCCAGCGATGCCAGTCTGACCTCGGCCACGGCGACGGTCACCATCAACGTCAATGCGGTTAACGATAGCCCGACGGTAAGAACACTTAATGTTACCGCCAACGAAGATGTGCCTTTGTCCATCACTTTGGTCGGCTCTGACATCGACAATACCAACTTAAGCTATCGAGTCACGAGCGAGCCGACACAAGGCACGCTCTCAGGTAATGCGCCAAATTTAGTGTACTCACCGAATGCCAATTTCAACGGTAGCGACAGCTTTGCCTATGTTGCCAACGACGGCAATGTCGATTCGGCCGCCGCAACAGTCAACATTACCATTAACCCGATCAATGATGCCCCAACAGCCGTAAACGATGCGGTTAGCCACAGCGGTTGGACGCCGTTTGATATCAACGTGCTAAGTAACGACAGTGATGCCGACGGTGACACCATCACCATTACCGGCGTAACGGCCACCTCCGGCACCGCGACCACCGATGGCAATACCGTCAACTACACGCCTGTAAACGGCTTCATTGGCGCCACGGCGTTAAGTTATACCATTGCAGATGGCAATGGCGGCGTTGCGAGTGCCATTGTTCAGTTGACCATCAGCGCCGATGGCGGTAATAATCGCGCGCTCGTCAGTGTCCCTGCCGACATTGAAGTCATGGCAACGGGCCTGCTGACCAAAGTTGACCTTGGCGTTGCCACGGCTATAGACGCACAAGGCAATCCACTGGCAGTGACCATGCTCAATGACAGCAACTACTTCAAGCCAGGGGTCAATACGGTGTATTGGCAAGCGACCGATGCTCAAGGCAATACCACAGTAGCCAGCCAGCAAGTGCTGGTACACCCGAAAGTCAGCATTGCCAGCGATCAGGTGGCAGTTGAGGGCTTTACTGCAACGATTACAGTGCACCTCAACGGACAGTCGCCTGTCTATCCAGTGACAGTGCCTTACTCTGTTGAGGGTAGTGCGGTTTATGGTGAAGATCATGATCTCACCGATGGCGTCCTAAGCATTGAATCCGGCACCGAAGGTCGTATTGTGGTTAACCTCTATCAAGACAACTATTTAGATGATCTGGAAACGCTCACCGTTAAATTGGATGACGCGCTCAACTTGGGCGCTCAGCGCAACCACACCTTGAGCCTAAGCGAAAGTAACCTGCCACCGATGCTTAGCTTTAAAGTTAAGCAAGACGAGCGGGAAAACATCAGCGTGTATAAAGATGGCGGTTTAGTCAACATCGATGCGTTGGCCGCCCACGCCGACCCAAGTAAACAATATCGTTATCAATGGTCAACTGAGGAAGAAGCGTTGCAACAGTACATGGGTACTGAACCAGGCTTAAGCTTCCCGCTCGATGAGCTTGCACCGGGCAACTATAGCTTAAACGTTACAGTCACCGACACGGACTACGATTGGGTCAGCCTCAACAAAACCTTAAACTTCACCGTTGCACAAAGCGTCGCCCAGTTAGATCAAAGCGACAGCGATGGTGACGGTATCAACGACAGGCTTGAGGGCTTAAATGACAGTGACGGCGACGGCATTGCCGATTACCTCGATGCCATCAACAGTTGTGATGTGCTGCAAAGTGCGCGCCTAGAAGCCAAACGTTTCTTAATTGAAGGCGCAGCAGGCAACTGTCTCAGTTTGGGCCAAACCGCGCTTAAGACGGCACAAGCGGCCGCATTGGTTCAAGATGACGACACCACAGATGGCTGGCTCGATTTGGTTATCGAGCACTTGGCCATTAGCGGCCAATCAAGCTATGTGATCATGCCACAGCAACGACCACTTGCCGATAACGCCAGCTTCCAAATCAAATCCAGTCAAGACCAGTGGTTTGAGTTTGTCAGTGATAGCAATAACTACTTGGTGTCGGCCCAAGGCGATGCCGGTTTCTGCCCGGCGGCAGGTAGCAACACATGGCAACGCGGCCTTAAGGCCGGTCACTGGTGTGTGATGATGGTGATTAGCGACGGCGGTCCTAACGATATCGATGGCCAAGCCGACAACCGAATCGTTGTACGCGCAGGTCTTAGAGCGGCGCTACAAAACAATCGTCCAAGTGCAATTGATGACAGCGTGCAAGCGCGCGCCGGTGTCGCTCAGGTCATTGATGCTTTGAGCAACGACAGTGACAGTGATGGCGATAGTCTCACCATCAGTTCGGCCACGGCCCTGTTTGGTCAGGTCAGCATTGTCGCCAACCAACTGCACTATCAGCCACCGGCAACCCTGTTCGGCCAAGATACCATCACCTATGGGATCAGTGACAACAATGGAGGCACCAGCTTTGCCAAGGTCGCTCTTGCTGTCAGCATGAACCGCGCGCCAGTAGTCAATGACGATAGTGCCAGCGTAACCGGTGGTCAAGAGGTGCAGATCAATGTCTTAGCCAATGATAGCGATGCCGACGGCGATATGTTGACCATTGACAGCGTAAGTGCCGAGCGTGGATCTATAAGCGTCAATCAAGCACAGCAGCTGGTTTATCGCGCTGACAATGACTTTGCCGGTCAAGTGGTTATTCAATATAGCGTGAATGATGGCTTTGGTGGTCAGGCTAGCGCACAAGTGCTGGTGACGGTCAACCGCGCTTCGCAACCGCAGTCACAATCTTCTGCTGACAGCGCTAACACCAGTTCAGGTGGTGGTACAATGTACTGGCTGTGGCTAATGTTAGGCGCTATCGGTATAGCCAGAGCCAATAGCCGCAAGCACTAAAAAACACGCCCTAATATACGAGCGCAAGGACGCGACTCGGCGTATCTCCCTCAGCAAAAATCTCAACTCGGATACAACACAAAAGCGCCCAAGCTTACAACCCGTGAAGCCAGTGGCATCACTGCTAGGTACACTCTTGTGTGGGCAAATTTAACCACGAGCGATGAAAAAGTAGCCTTTGACCATTACTTTTTACAAGCGTTATCAAAGCGCTATGAGGTTTATGCCAAAACCAGTATTGCCGAGCAACTGACCATCGTACTACCAAGTAAAGCGGAAAATGAAAAACGCTCATAACTCATAACCTTAGCAACAACATACAAGACTATTATGCCATCAAACAGGGTTTAGAAACCCTTGCGCAAATCGCCAACCCTGACGACTATTTAAGTGCCCTGCCGGATATGAAGCCGCTGATCAAGTGGGTGATTAGCGGTCAAGGCAAGATGGACTACTTTGATAGCATTGGCAATACGCTTTTACCTGACGGTTCATCAACTTATTGTTTTGACTGCTACTACCATATTGACCAAATTCTTGCCGATGGTGGTGCAAGCTATGGCGGCTCATATGATTGGCAAGGCTATGCCAGCCGGGGGTATAGTTTAGGCCCTGATGACGGTGCTGATTTGGAAAATGAGCTATGTAGAATCTATGGTAACTGTGCTGCTTCGATGTATACGTTTTACTTCGACGATACGAGGACTGTAGGTGAAGGCACACAAAGCAGAGTTGTATATAGAAACTACTTGCAGACGTTTGATAGACTTCACAGTCTTGATCAACGTTTTATGTTTGTGCATTTTTTCTTGCAAGAGCTATCGCAAAAAATGACTGTTGTTGGCAGCAATAGTGAAGACAGCGAATTTCACATTCCAATTCGAACTTATGTAGAAGGAAAAGACCAACCTTATTGGTATCGAATGAATTTAACTGGTGATATACCTTATCGAGACTTTATGCACGGCTTAAGTAAAGTCCAACAAGGCAACCCTCAGCCTGAGGACTACCCAGCCATGATGACGCTGGTTGAAAAGGTGATGGATGGTGATCGTTTACTAACCAATGATGAGTTAAATGCGTTGATCCAAAATCTCTAAGTCATATACGGCGTAAGTCATCACCAAGGAGATTGGCACTTGGCGATGAGCAGTAGGAAGTACAAAAGTTTACCTAGAGCAACTTCGTACTTCCTATCCATCGTTTGACTTACGCGCTTAGTTCAAATCGAAGCGGTCGGCATTCATTACTTGCGTCCATGCCTGAACAAAATCACTGACAAATTTGCCTTTAGCATCGTCACAGGCATACACCTCAGCCAATGCGCGCAACTGTGAGTTGGCACCAAAGATAAGGTCAACTCTCGATGCCTGCCACTTCACCTCACCGCTAACACTATCACGGCCTTCAAAGGTTTGTGCACTGCTATCGAGCGGTTGCCACTTCACCCCCATGTCCACCAAGTTGACAAAAAAGTCATTGCTCAATACACCGGGTTTATCTGTCAGCACACCCAAATGAGATTGCTCAAAATTGGCATTAAGCACCCTAAGGCCACCAACCAATACCGTCATTTGGGGGGCACTCAGCCCCAACAACTGCGCTTTGTCGAGCAACATTTCTTCACTACTGACCGAGAACTGCTGTTTTTGATAGTTTCTAAAACCATCGGCCAAAGGTTCGAGCACCGCAAAAGAATCGGCGTCGGTTTGCTCATCGCTGGCATCAACACGTCCCGGGCTAAAAGGCACCTGAAGGTGATAGCCACCAAGCTCGGCGGAATGCTCAATCGCCGCACAGCCGCCAAGTACAATCATGTCAGCCAAAGAAATGGCTTTGTCACCCCTTTGCGCCTGATTGAACTCGGCGCGGATCTGCTCAAGCGCCGCCAGTACTTTGTTCAATTGTGCTGGCTGATTGACCACCCAATCTTTTTGCGGCGCCAGACGAATACGGGCACCGTTGGCACCGCCACGGCTGTCTGAGCCTCTAAAGGTCGATGCGCTCGACCAAGCGGTATAAACCAGCTCAGCAACGCTCAGTTCACTGTCATTGATTTTGCGCTTCAGCTCGGCAATATCATTGCCATCCACCAAAGCATGTTCACAAGTGGGCAGCGGATCTTGCCAAATAAGGTCTTCGGCAGGCACCTCAGGCCCTAAGTAGCGCACTTTTGGTCCCATATCGCGATGGGTCAGCTTAAACCAGGCACGGGCAAAGGCGTCGGCAAATTCATCGGGGTTTTGATGAAAATGCTCAGCGATTTTACGATACTCAGGATCCTCACGCATCGACATATCGGCGGTGGTCATCATAATACCGACCCGTTTACTGCTATCTTCGGCATCGGGCGCATGATCGCCATCGCTGAGTCCTTTCGCTACCCATTGATGGGCACCGGCGGGGCTTTTTGACAGCACCCAGTCATAACCAAGCAACACATCGAAATAGCCGTTATCCCATTGTACCGGGTTAGGAGTCCACGCCCCTTCAATGCCGCTGGTAATGGTATCGCTCCCCTTACCCGAGCCATAACTGCTTTGCCAACCAAAGCCCATCTGCTCTATTGGGGCGGCTTCTGGCTCAGGACCGACATGGGCAGCATCACCGGCGCCGTGCGCCTTGCCAAAGGTGTGTCCACCTGCGGTCAATGCGACGGTCTCATAATCGTTCATGGCCATACGAGCAAAGGTTTCTCTGACATCTTTGCCAGAGGCGACAGGATCGGGATTGCCGTCAGGACCTTCGGGGTTGACGTAAATTAGCCCCATTTGTACCGCCGCAAGCGGGTTTTCCAACTCTCGCTCGCCACTGTAGCGCTTGTTGCCCAACCATTCGTCTTCGGCGCCCCAGTAAATATCTTCTTCAGGTGCCCAAATATCCACTCGACCACCGCCAAAACCAAAGGTTTTAAAGCCCATGGTTTCAAGGGCAACATTACCGGCCAAAATAAACAAGTCAGCCCATGAGATCTTCTCACCGTACTTCTTCTTCACCGGCCACAACAAACGTCTGGCCTTATCGAGGTTGCCGTTGTCCGGCCAGCTGTTCAGTGGCGCAAAGCGTTGATTACCGGTCGCTGCGCCGCCACGGCCATCGGCGGTACGATAAGTACCGGCTGCGTGCCAAGCCATACGGATCATAAATGGGCCGTAATGACCATAATCGGCAGGCCACCATGGCTGAGAGTCGGTCATCAAAGCGGCGAGATCTTGTTTCAAGGCATCATAATCAAGACTATTGAAGGCTGTCGCATAATCAAAGCCTTCATCCATCGGATTGGAGCGAGCACCGTGTTGATGCAAAATGCTGAGGTTAAGCTGATTTGGCCACCAATCCATATTTTGACGGCCATTGCCGCCAAGACTGGTATTGCTGCCATGCATCACCGGACATTTACCGCCACTATCACTATTGTTGTTCATCGTCTATCTCCTATTGGCATCGCTTTGGATGCTGCTCAATGCAAAACATGAACGCGTTAACGCGTACCCTTGGGTTACACTATAGACCCCGACTGCCGGTTACGACATTTAAATAAACCGAACATCATCTTCACATTTATTGCTGCACACCTATGCCTTGCCAATCATCCAATATTCAACTTTAATTAACACTAGCGCTCGATAACGCCGGAGAGACATTATTAGCATCAGCAAAAGCGCCTTCATATCACTGCTTTTATTCGTTATGACTCCATGCTTCGCAGCCAAAGAGCTGAATTTACTGACATCAGAGTATCCTCCTTATGTCGGCAAGCACTTGCGCGATCGCGGTCCAATTGTCGAAATAGTCGTCGAAGCGTTTCGTCACAGTGGCTATCGCACCAATGTCTACATCGTACCTTGGAGCAGTGCCATCAAAAATGGCGCAGGAGATAAGTTCGATGGCGTCTTTCCCGCGTGGCATTTTGCCGACAGAGAAGCCTCCTTCGTCTACTCAAAAGCATTTGTGCCCGGCGAGTTGGTCTTTTTTAAAAAACGCGAGCAACAGTTAAACTATCGTCAGCTACACGACCTAAAAGGGTTGCTCATCGGCATTGTCGAAGGCTATCGCTACCCCGACCCGTTTAACGCCGCCAACCTCAAAACCATCGCGGTGGGTAAAGATGAACAAAACATCGTCTTGTTGTGTCAAAACAACATTGACCTCGCCTTGGCTGACCGCTTGGTCGGGAGCTACATCGTGAAAACCAAATACTCCGAATGCGCCAACAAGCTCCACTGGCTCAACCCGACATTGACGACCACACCGCACTACCTAATCGTCTCGCGCAAAGTCAAAGATCACCTGCTCAAAGTCGATGCCTTCAATCGCGGTTTGGCGGCCATCGAGCAAAGCGGCCAACTCCAGCGTATTTTGCAAAAACACAGGTTAGAAACGAGGTAACTTGAGATAATTAGCCCATTGTCAAATAGCAGCAATTACGGCTACACTGAGTAAAATACCCCCATTTGACAGCTAAACCTATGTTTCAAAGAATATTTTTTATCTTTTTTATCCTGCTGTTCAGTCTCGCCTCGCAGGCGGCCAGCACCATACCAAAACCTCTGCAACCTTGGGTGCCTTGGGTAAAACAAGATCATCAGTTTATCGACTGCCCCTATATCAATCATGGCGATTATCAAAGTGAACAAAGCCACCTTTGCGCTTGGCCAAGTCCGCTGGATCTCAAAGTCACCAACTCAGGCGGCACATTCACCCAACAATGGCAAATACTCCAGCAAAGCCTTATTCCATTGCCCGGCGATCCTCGTCACTGGCCGCAAGGCGTCAGCGCCAACGGCAAGCCGCTGGTCGTAGTAACACGACACAACAAACCTTATGCCCAATTAGACAAAGGTCGCTACGACATCAAAGGCGAATTTTTGTGGCAACAGATACCGCAAAGTATAGAAATTCCCAAGCAATACGCTTTGGTCAACTTGAGTGTCAACAGCCACCCAGTCGATTTTGCCAAGCTTGAAAAAGGCGAGTTATGGCTCAGCGAACAGCGCCTTGGCGGTACTCAAGCGGACAGCAGCACCATTGAGGTTTATCGTCTTGTTGAAGATGGCCCTTTCATTCGTCTGGTCACTCAAATTCAGCTCAAAGTCTCGGGTAAAAAAAGAGAGCAGGCACTGGGTAAAGTGCTGCCGCCGGGCTTTTCATTAATCAAAATCGACAGCGATATTTCTGCCTACCTTGACGCTGAGGGCGTGCTTCATGCCAAACTACAACCGGGTAGTTGGCAGCTTGAGGTAGTCGCCTTTGCCAATGCCAATTTAACCAGTTGGCAGCACTCTGCCCTAGGCTATGCTTGGCCACAACAGGAATTATGGGCCTTTAATGCCGATAGCCGATTTCGCAGCGGTAAAATCAAAGGCGGCAGCAGTATTGACGTCAGCCAAACGCAAATGCCGCTGGCTTGGCAACAATACCCAACCTACCTGCTGAATCCCGGAGAAAGCCTGACTTATGCCATCGATGCTAGAGGTCAAACCGAGCTGAGTAAGAATAAACTACAGTTAAAACGTGACCTGTGGCTCGATTTTGATGCAAAACAGTATACCTTTGTCGATAAGGTATCGGGCGAAATGGCACAACACTGGCGGCTCAATATGGCGCCGCCTTATCACTTAGAATCTGCCACTGCCGATACCACGCCAATACTCATCACCCAAAGTGACAATGACAGACGCGGCGTAGAGTTACGCAATTATGACGTCGATGTAGAAGCCATTGGTCACCTTGATAAAGCCAGCGAACTGCCAGTCAGCGGCTGGGATAGCGAGTTTGAAAAAGTCAAAATGACCGTGCATTTGCCGCCGGCCTATCGACTGTTTGCCGTCTTTGGCGCCGACACGGCCTATGGCAGCTGGCTCGGAAAATGGACGATTTGGAGCATGTTCATCGTGCTTTTTAGCGTGATACTAGTCACCCGAATGATGTCTCCGGCCCTTGGTATACTCACCGCCTTGGTATTGGTCTTAACCCTACATGAAAGCCTATCGCCTGTGGTATTACTGGTCAACCTGGTTTTTGCCTGTATCGTGCTCAAACATAACCCCTTTGCCAAGTTGCAAAAATGGTGCAAAGGCTATTTGGCCATCAGCTTTGTGCTGTTTGGCATCAATGCGCTGGCTTTTGCAGCAACCCAATTGCAGCACGCCGTTCACCCCCAGCTAGAAGCGCACCAACCGGTGAATGCAGCGCAACCGACAGTTGAACGACAAGCCAAATTCGGCCGCCAAAAAGAAGATGGCGAAGATCAATTTAGCACTATGCCACAGGTTGAGGCGTTTAAAGTGCTTTCTGAGGAAATGGCATCACTCACGCCATCTAAAATCGCACTTTATCAACCCGATAGTAACCTTCAGGCGGGCCCGGGTAAGCCCGACTGGCGATGGCGCATGTATCACATCGACTGGGAAAGTCCGGTAACCGCCGGGCAAAACGTCAGTATCATCATTCAGCCAGCTTGGCTCACGCGATTGCTACAAGTATTGGGCGTCATTTTGCTGGCATTGTGGTTGCTCATGTTGTTTAACACTCAAGTAAAAAAAGGGTTGCTGAACTCGATACCACAAGCCGCTGTCGCATTTGTCTTGGTTGGTCTGTTTGCCCCCTATGGCGGCAATGTCGCCTATGCCAGTGACTTACCTGATGAGCACATGCTAAAAGCGCTCCAACAGCGGGTACTCGAAGCGCCAAAATGCGCCCCCCAGTGCTTCGCTGTCGCCAATATGACAGTTGATATCAGCGCCGATACACTCAGCATCGAAATGCAAGTCCACGCCCTGACCGATACCGCAATCTCCTTGCCCAGCTCACCCTATTGGCGAGCACAAAAGGTGAGCGTCAATAGCCAACCTCAATCCTTGATGCTCAACTACAACAACAAAACCTATATTGCGGTGAGATCCGGCATCAGCCAAGTGAGTCTAAAAGGTGCCATCGCCCCGGTTGAACAATTTCAGTTGCTGTTTGAGCCTGTTCCATTACAGGTTTCACTTAACAAGGTTAGCAACTGGGACGTGGTAGGCTTGGATGGCAATCACCTCAGCGCCAATACCTTGAGCTTTACCATACAAACACAACAAGACAACCAACAAAGGCAAAGCAGTCGCTACATTCAACATCCGATAGTGAGTATCGCCCGTGACATTGACCTGCAAAGCCAGTGGCTGGTCACCACGACAGTTCGACGTATTGCTCCTTATGAAGGCGCTATCAACATAGATGTACCATTGCTGCCGGGTGAACACATCAACACGGCGAACATCAAAGTCATTGACACAAAGGCTCAGGTGTCACTGGGTGCGAAGCAAAATCGGCTGGTCTGGACATCTACCCTAGATATCAGAGAAAACATCACCTTAGAGGCGCCCAGCGACCTCAAAGCAAGCCATCGCTGGCACATCAGCAGCGCACCGATATGGCATGTGCGCACCTCAGGTCTACCCGAGATAGACGACACTGCGCCACAAATGGGCCGGTTTGATGAAGCCTACACGCCACCTAGACGTAAGAACTATGCCTCAAGGCTGTTTTATCCTTATCCAGGTGAATCCTTAACTTTGCAGGTCAAAAAGCCAGAGGCCGTCAAAGGCAATATCGTGGCAATCGATAACGTGATGGCCGTGTTGTCTCAAGGTGAGCGTTCGGCAAACTATGAACTGACCTTTAGCTATCGTGCAACGAAAGGCGGCGAACATACCATCAAACTGCCACCAGACTTTGAATTGGTTAAGGTCAGTGTCAACGACGAAGCGCTCAATCTACAAAGCAACAATGCTCAACTAACATTGCCTATCTCCCCCGGCAAGCTGGAAGTGGCTATCAGTATGCGTAAAGATGCCGAGCCGAACATGTGGCTAGCCATGCCGCAAACCGATCTCAATACCGCCACCAGCAATATCAAGAGTGTCATTAAGCTAACCGATACTCGCTGGACCCTGTATACCGATGGTCCTTTGATTGGCCCTGCGGTTATTTACTGGGGTGAACTATTGATCTTTTTGGTGTTGGCGGTGTTACTTGGCCGTTATCCGTTTTCCCCATTAAATACTCGCTCTTGGTTGCTACTTGGGCTTGGTCTAAGCCTTTACAGTTGGTGGACCTTTAGTGCCATGGTATTTTGGTTTGCCATGTTAAAGCTATCACAACTACGTAGCGCCGAGATGAACGCAGACAAATACAACCTGTCGCAGCTGAGCCTTTACTTATTGTCGATAGTAACGCTTTATAAGTTGGTCATAAGTATTCCAGCCACTTTACTCGGCAGCCCAGAGATGGGCATAAAAGGTTACTTTTCGAAAAGTCACTATCTGCAATGGTTTAGTGACAAATCCACAGGTTTGACGCCACATATAGAAGTATTCAATGTCTCAATTTACATCTATAAAGGCATAATGCTGTTGTGGGTGCTGTGGCTGAGCTTTGCCCTTATCAACTGGTGCAAGTGGGCGTGGCAATGCTTAGGCCGACAGGGTTACTGGCGTAAAGTCACAGGCAAAGAAGCAGCCGCCACACCTGCTGCTGACGATGCCCCACAGGTATCAGAGCAGCAAGCAAAAGAGTAATTGGTCAACACCAAGATGTTACCCGCTCATCGCATCTTGGTGTTGCGCCACACTGCGCCCCAAAGCCATTTGGGGCGGCACAAACCACAAACATCACGCGGATAAAAAAGAAGCAACTTATCCGCGGCATTCGCTAGTTAATTCGGCAAAATCGTACTATAATCGCGCCAATAACAAAAAACACAGCTATCACAATGAAATCAATCGTATGCTCAATATTACTGATGTTGGGCAGTATCGGCTCGTCGGCAACGGCAGCTGATGTACTGATCGCATCAGGCCATACCCAGTATCCGCCGTTTATGTATCGTGACGGCGATGAGATTATCGGCGTCGGTCCTGAGCTGACTAAGATGATCTTTGCCGAAGTCGGGGTGGAAGTGATCTCACGCCACGTTGGCCCTTGGGAGCGCGTCATGCGCCAAGCCCAAAGCGGCAAAATCGACCTGATTGTCGGCGCCTACAAAACCAAAGAACGAGAATCCTTTTTACTCTTTCCCAAGGAGCATTACTTGGAAGAACCGGTGGTGATCTTCATCAACAAAAACAACCGCTTTAGCTTTGACCGCTGGCAAGATCTCAACAACCGTTTTGGTGCCACCGTTATCGGCGAGTCATGGGGCAACGAATTTGACCACTATGCCGAACAAAACCTCAACATTCAGCGTTTGGTTCAGATCACTCAAGGTTTTAAGATGATTGAGCGCAACCGCCTCGATTACGCCATTTACGCGCTGTATCCGGGTAAAATCAACCTGATGAAGCTTGGACTTCAAGACAGTATCGTCGCCCTGCCCAAATTGGTCGATGCTCCGAGAGCCTATCAGGCCTTTTCGAAAAAATCGCCCTTTACCCGCTACCTCGACTACTACTCCCAGCGCATCGGCGAGTTAAAACAAGACGGCACGATACAAAAGCTAATCGACCGTCATATGCAGCACTATCAAGACAACTTCATCACAGTGCCCACTTTGGCATCGGAAAGCAAATAACCCTTATTGCCATCAACCGCCTTGGGCTGACTCCGGTGATTTGATAGCGCGCTAAAATACCGCTCTGGCTGCAACGCTCAACAGGGCAATGCCGGTTAACTTTTCTACCACAGAAACATTGTCACGCAACATCGCCAACACCTTAGGTCGTGATAGCACCAAGGCAATCAGGCAGTACCACAGCGTATCGATAACACCAACCGTCGTAACCAAAATAAGATTGAGGCTAAAATCGGCATCGACATGAATAAACTGACTGAACAGGGCCAGAAAGAAAATCGCCAACTTAGGGTTTAAAAACGCGATCATAAAGCCTTCCCACGCGCTTTGTACAAGGCTTACCTCTACCCCATCGGCGCCAAGTTTAGCGATACTCGATTTCGCCGTTAGGGCCTTAAAAGCCAAATACAACAAAAACGCTACACCGACATAGCGAATGGTATTGAATAACAACGGCGAGCTTTTGATCACCAGCGCAAGGCCAACCACCGTCATCACCGCATACAACCCAACGCCAACGCCATGGGCAATAGCAGCAACTAAACCATTGGCTTTACCGCCACCGACAGTATGCTTGAGCACGACCGCCAAACTTGGACCCGGCGACATTGCCCCCATCAAACAAATCATCGCCAACGACAACCACGCAGTTAACTCCACAACCCCTACCTCAAACGATCACAACAGTGCGCCCATAATAGCCAAGCCCTTCAAAAAATCAAAGGGTCAGACACCAAACATAAGCAATGGTTAAATTAAGTCTGGCAGCGTCTGCCCCAAATTTGGGCGACCCTTGCCCTTGGTGATAAGCGCATCCGTGCACGACCTCTTGAGTTGAGCTATAAGGCTTTGAAAATGTCTTCTACGCTTTCTTTAGCATCACCAAAGAGAATTTGGGTGTTGTCTTTGAAAAACAGAGGGTTTTGTACACCGGCATAGCCGGGACGCATGGAACGTTTAAACACCACCACCTGCTTTGCCCGCCACACTTCAATGACCGGCATACCGGCGATGGGGCTTGCAGGATCGTCAAGGGCAGCAGGATTAACCGTGTCATTGGCGCCTATCACCAAGACCACATCACATTGCTCCATGGTCTCATTGACTTCTTCCATTTCAAATACGATGTCATAAGGTACTTTGGCTTCAGCCAATAATACGTTCATATGTCCGGGCAATCGTCCGGCCACCGGATGAATACCAAAGGTCACCTTGATATCCATTGCCTGTAAGGCCCGGCAAATGTCATGAATGGTATATTGCGCTTGCGCCACCGCCATACCATAACCCGGGGTGATCATCACCGAATGGGCTTCTTTTAACATTTCAGCAACCGCTTCGGCGCTGATCTCCCGGTATTCTCCCTGTTCATCTTCGCTACCTGATACACTGACATCACTGCCAAAGCCGCCGGCGATCACGCTAATAAACGAGCGGTTCATTGCTTTACACATAATATAAGACAGTATTGCCCCCGATGAGCCGACCAAAGCGCCGGTCACAATCAACAAGTCATTGCTCAACAAAAACCCTGCCGCCGCCGCAGCCCAGCCAGAATATGAATTAAGCATCGAAACCACCACCGGCATATCGGCGCCGCCAATCGAAGACACCAAATGCCAGCCAAACAACAGCGCAATCGCCGCCATCACGTACAAAGGTCTCGGGTCGGCCCCACCGTCGCTGACAAACATCACCATCAACACGACACAGACGATACCGGCGAGTAAATTAAGCTTATGACGATGGGGCAACATTAACGCCGCCGAATTGACAATCCCTCTTAACTTGGCAAACGCCACAATCGAACCGGTAAAAGTGACCGCCCCAATAAAAACCCCTAAAAATATCTCTACATTGTGAATATTGAGCATTACGCCACTGAGCTCGCCATGGGCAAAATAACTGTTGAGCCCAACCAAAACGGCGGCCAAGCCGACAAAGCTGTGCAGTATTGCCACCAGCTCCGGCATTTGCGTCATTTCCACTTTTAGCGCGAGCCTAGTGCCGATAAGCCCACCTATCACCGCTGCCGCAAGCAATACCTCAAAGTGTCCGACTCGCGGGTCGAAGATGGTTGCACCAATCGCCAGCACCATACCGATAACGCCATAGTGATTACCATTTTCGGCGCTTTGTTGGGTGCTCAAGCCAGAAATACTGAAAATAAACAAAAGTGCGGCAAGAATATAAATGCCGGTGATCAAGTTCGATGCGTCCATGACTTACTCCTTTCTAAACATCTTCAGCATACGCTGAGTCACCACGAAACCACCCACCACATTGATCATCGCAATCAACGTCGCAACCCCTGCCAATATCAGCACCAGCTTGTTTTCACTGCCCAGTTGCAAAATGGCACCGATGACAATAATGCCGCTAATGGCATTGGTCACACTCATCAAAGGCGTGTGCAGTGCATGGGTTACCCGCCAAACCGTGTGGTAACCGACAATACAAGCCAAAACAAAGACGGTAAAATGAGAAAGAAACTCAGCAGGCGCAACGCTGGCCACCCATGCAAATAGGCCGCCGGCCACAGCCATAAAGCCATGTTTTTTATGGGATGAAGACGGCTTTTGTGGCGTTTTGGCCGTTTCTGTCACCTCGGCTTTCGGCTTGGCAACTGGCGCCGCACTAACCTTAATCGGTGGTGGTGGCCAAGTGATCTCGCCCCCTCTGACCACCGTTGCTTGACGGATAATGTCATCATCAAAGTTAAAATGTAAAAGGCCATCTTTGTCTTTGCAAAGCAGCTTCATCAGATTGACCAGGTTATTGGCATACAACTGACTTGACTGGGTTGGCAAGCGTGATGGCAAATCGGTGTAACCGACTACCTTAACCCCATGTTCAGTCACCAGCTTACCCGGCTGGGTATACTCACAATTGCCGCCCCCACCCGCCGCCAAATCAACAATAACACTGCCGGGCTTCATCGAAGCGACCATCTCTTTGGTGATCAGCTTTGGTGCCGGTTTGCCGGGGATCATTGCCGTAGTAATGATAATATCCACTTCCTTGGCCTGCTCGGCAAACAGCGCCATTTCGGCTTTAATAAATGCTTCGCTCATCACCTTGGCATAGCCATCGCCACTACCACTTGCTTCATCACTAAAATCGAGTTCTAAAAATTCGCCGCCCATACTTTCAATTTGCTCTTTTACCTCGGGGCGGGTATCAAAAGCACGTACTATTGCCCCCAAACTGCCGGCAGTACCAAGTGCCGCAAGGCCCGCCACTCCCGCGCCGATGATCATCACCTTCGCCGGCGGTATTTTCCCGGCAGCAGTCATCTGTCCGGTAAAGAAGCGGCCAAACAAATGCGATGCTTCCACCACCGCGCGGTAACCGGCAATATTGGCCATCGAGCTTAATGCGTCCATTGATTGCGCTCTAGAAATACGTGGGATAGCCTCCATCGCCACCGCATTACAGCCTTTGTCGCTAAGGGCTTGCAACAGATCGGCGTTTTGCGCTGGCGCCAAAAAACCAATCACTGTAGCGCCACTTTTTAAGCGATGTACTTCGTCAAAATTGGGTTGGTTGATTTTTAAGATGATGTCGCTTTGCCAAATATCGGCTTGCGCCGTTACGCTGGCACCTGCGGCGCGGTAGTCGTCATCGTTGACATTGGCCAGCTCACCGGCCCCCGATTCAACGCAAACGTGAAAGCCCAGTTTGCTCAGCGCTTTAACCGACGCAGGCGTAGCCGCTACCCTACGCTCATTATCGAACGATTCTTTTGGAATGCCTATCTGCATGGTTTTTATTCTTAAATTAGCTAAAAGTTAAGCTAAAGTATTGATGCAAAATGGCAAGATGGCAAATTAACCGAGGGCATAACGCTGAGTTGCCCTACCGCGACTCAAATGCTGCTGCAACATTTGCTTCAACTGTTTAAACAGTGCCACCGACGCATCAATCTCAGCCTTTCTATTGGTCAAGCTTTCAATATTCAGCCCCAAAGGCAAATTCAAGTGAGCGGTACTTTGCAAGATGTGGCGAAAATGAGCCACGCACACCGCAACCGATTCATCGAGCATATCATCGGCGGCTAGGATACGGCGTTTAGCGTCAGTTGGTACGTTGATACCCAACCACTGCATAAATGCCAGCGTCTTTTGTGAACCACAAGGAGAAAACGTCAAAATGATGCGCTTGGGAGCCACCTTCTTTTGCCTGCACAACACGCTATAACTGGTCAACAGATCAATGGTCGCTTCGGCGTCATAAACCGCTTGCGAGATAAAATATTCACAACCTTGCTGCGCTTTGGCAAGTAGCCGATGGTGCTCATCGAGCTTTTTGGCATGACGCTCGGCGATAGTCACACCACCTAGACACACCTGCTGGCGATAACGACTGGCGACTTTGTAGGCATCATTTAGCGACAGTCTTATGTCGCCATGAGACGAAGGGCTACCCACCAACACGATATGACGATGACGCCCGGTCTGTTGCAGCTGTGCCAGCCACTGATTAAAACTGGCAACACAACGCTGAGCCACACTTTTGTAGGTGATCGCCGGTTTGCCGCTGAGTTCGCCAAGCAGCTCGCCATATCGCAACGGATCTTGAGTATGCTTAAACGGAAATGGCCTTGGTACTGAGGTTCTACTGGTTTCATCTTGAATGTCGTAAACCACCAAACCGTCGTAATCAAAATCCGCCAAACGCGCCACCAGCTTTTGCGCAATCTGGCGAACATCATCCTCGCCAATGCCCTGTTTTGGCGGCGTTGTGCCAAATAAATACACCCCGACATCTGGGTCGCTGCCCTTATTTTGTAACCAAACGCTCATGAAAATACACTTCTAGACTTCCAAACACCCATTGATGGCAACTATAACAGCCATTTAGACGTCTGAAAAGCCATTTATCCGATCTCATTGTGCTTTTTCTGTGCGTTTTGCTTTACAGCGCTGAGTTTACCTTGCGCCAGTTGTGCGGCGTCAGACCTATTACCAAGGCCCACATATCCAAAAAAGACAACAGACACTTGTTGGCATAACGGTTTCAAACCGTACACACAATAGCCAGATAGCTGAGGCTTGCGATGTGTTTGAACCTACAATGGTACTTCGTCTTGTGCTGATAACGCTCAAATTGTCAACACCGATGCCGTTTTGGCACAGCAAACGATGGACTAAGGGAGATTGGGGAACTATGCTATGCAATAACCATAAACACAAAAATAACAGGTAGTTAACCGGTAAATGAGTCATACCTCATCGACCCCATTCCCCAAGCAGGACAACATGCCACTAAAAAGAGCACTGCAACAAAGCAAGATGTTTGGCGACCTCAGCGAAGCGCTGCTAGATGACTTGGCAGCCAGCATGAAGGTGATGGCCATCAAAGGCGGCGAACAACTGCTGAGCCAAGGCAAAGAATCCAATTCCATGCTCGTTGTGATCAGCGGCAGGCTACTGGCAGTGCACCGTACCAATGACGGTCAAACCAAACGCTTGGGAGAAATCGGCCCCGGCAGCAGTGTCGGCGAAGTGGGTCTGGTACTTAATCAGCCCCGTTCAGCCGATGTACTGGCCATTCGTGATACCTCTGTCGCCCAGCTCTACCGCGAAGATTACGAACAGCTGCTCAAGCGCCATCCGGTAGAGCTTAATCGGGCTATCGCCCGTAAAATCTTCGAATACAGCAGTATCGACAGTGGCAAACCGCCCTCTGCCGGTGCGATGGCCATTGCCGTTGTGCCATTGGACCAAGGGCTAAATATCGCCAATTTCTGCCTTGAATTAAAAGCCGCCCTCAGCAAGCACGGCAGCGTCTATCACTTTGATCAACAGCAAGGAGAATCGTTTCACACCGGTGAAGGTGCGTCTTTGGCTTCAAATCAAACGCTAAGTCAAATGGAGCAGCAATACGATACGCTGATCTACGAAGCCGGAAATGCATTTACCCCTTGGTCACAGCTCGCAGTGCGACAGGCTGACAAAGTGATCTTCGTCGCGGCGCCAGATACCGACCCGACAACCATTGATTTGAACGAACCACAGTTTTGCTGCCCCGGCTTTGCCATGGTCAGTAAATCCTTGGTGCTACTGCATCCGGCTAACAGCTATAAACCCACGGTCGATTTGGCATGGCATCAGGTGTTTGAACTCAGACGCATCTACCCGATACGGCAAAACAATGTCGATGACATGCAGCGCCTCGGGCGATTTTTGACCGATAACGCCGTCGGCTTGGTGCTCGGCGGCGGCGGCGCCCGCGGTTTTGCCCATGTGGGTGTGATAAAGGCGATGCTCGAAGAAAATATTCCAATCGATATGATCTGCGGCAATTCCATGGGCGCGCTCATTGCCGCGCAATATGTCAACGGCACGCCGCTCAAACAGTTAACCCATACAACACAAAAGTTCGCCAAAGGTGGAGAGCGCCCGACCTTACCCATTCATTCGTTGTTTGGCGGCAATAGAGTTAGGCGCGATCTGCTCAAAATGTTTGGCGATGCCATGGTACATGAGCAGTGGATACACTTGTTTACCGTTTCATGCAATCTAAGTCATGCCACCATTCATGTGCATGACACAGGCCCATTATGGGAGGCCGTATTGGCCAGTAACTCTCCGGCGGCTTTGGTTCCGCCGGTAATACACCAAGGCGACTTTCTTGTCGATGCCGCGTTGCTCGATAACGTACCGGTGGAATCGATGCGCACCAAGCTCGGTTTTGGCAGTGTCGTTGCGGTCGATGTTGACGTCAGGGATGAGGTCAGAGTCTCGCCGTCGGTCACACACATCAATCCTTGGAAACTGCTGTGGCAGCGTTTGTTTGTAAAAAACCGTAAGCCGATCCCGGGGATCTTCGACATTCTCAACCGCTCAGGTCATTTGGGCGGTTTAATGCGCCGCGAAGCGTCTATGGCGATGGCAGATTTTTACCTCCAGCCACCGGTTTCCCAATATAACCTAATGGGCTATGGCAAAGGCCCTGAGATAGCCGATGCCGGCTACCACTATACCAAACAAGCCATCGCCCAATGGCGTGAGAAAAATAAGAGTCGTTCGTGAATCAGCCTACTCGTTTTGACCAGCCAAGCTTAGATTTGGCCCCAAGCCAATATCAGGTCTGGCTTGACCAACAATCCTTTCCCGGCAGTGCCCATTTGACCATAGGCGGCAACTCAACCTTTAATGGTGAGTTGGACATCGCCCGCTTAGAGGCCGCGCTGGTTCAACTGGTAGACGAGAATATTGCTCTACGATTATTACCGGGTGAAGATGGCCAACAACAAGTAGTCGATAGCTGGCCGGGACCACTCATCGACTATGACGAGCTGCAACATCAGCCGCAACCAGAAACAACAGTGCTCAAACAAATAGAGCAAACCATGGCCAAACCATTCTTGTTTGACGGTAAAAGCCGGCCTTGGGCCGTCTATGTGCGCAAGGTAGCCGACAGCCAATATCGTATGTGGGTAGGCTTTCATCACATTATGATGGATGGATTTAGCATGGCCGTGCTGTTTGAAAACTGGAGCGCCATCTATAATCAAAAAGCCAGCCCCAACCAAACCGATCCACTCGACTTTGATGACTTTATCGACGACTGCAAAAGCTATCAGGCAAGTGAGATCTACCAAAAAGACCGCGCGTTTTGGCACGACTACCTGCCTTCCCTACCACCTGCCATTTTGCACAAGCGTTTTGGTAAAGAGCAAAACAGTGCCATGGCCAAAGGCATTCATCAATATGATTTGATCAGTCGGCAAGACTACCGGGCACTAGGCGAATTTGCCAAAAATTATGGTCTGACCGTCAATCACCTGTTTATGGCCGCGTTGTCGATTTACTTTTGCCGCACCGCCAACAAACATCAGATCCTGCTCGGAATTCCTGTGCTCAATCGCAAAGGCAAAAGGTTTAAAAACACCATCGGCATGTTCTCTGCGGTGATCCCTTTGCTGGTCAATGTCAGCCCGACCCAAAGCGTGGCACAGCTACTAAAAGAAATAGCCATCTCATTGCGTGCCATCTATCGTCACTCGCGCTACCCACTCTATCAATTAACCCGCGAGCGTAACCTACTCGATAGCGGCCGCGACAGCATGTTCGACGTGTTCTTGTCATTTGAGCCACACAACCTCGGCGTTTATTTCGGTCAATCGCAACAATGCCATCCACGTAAGTTTATCGCCCAAAATGCCCGTTACCCACTGTTGGTCAATCTTGGCGAATATCACAGTGAGGCCCCGGTAGAATTGGCCATTGAAGCAAGCAGCGACTACTTTACCGAACAGGGCGCGTCGCAATTGAGCCAAAGACTGCAAGCCATGCTCAAAGCCATCGCCGACAACCCCGATTGTCAAACCCAGCACTTGCCTTTGATGTCGGCCGATGAGCGCTACGACCTGCTGGTCAGCAAGCACGCCGACATTCCCTGTCACAGCCACACCAAACCCTTTATAACCACCTTTGAACACCTCGCTGCGCTTAACCCCAATGCCACTGCATTACACTGGCTTGATGAGCACAATACCGAGCAGCAAATGAGCTACAGCGAGTTTAATGCGCAAGCCAATCGTCTGGCTCACCATCTACTGGGCCAAAGCTTCAAACCCAATGACATTGTAGCCGTACTGGCGCCAAGGCTACCGCAAACCCTGATCAGCTATTTTGCCATCGCCAAAATCGGCGCGGCCTATCTGCCGATAGACCCGGACACCAACATCGAACGGATTGAACTGCTGCTTGGTCACTGCACGGCCCCGGCGGTATTATCCGGCGGCAACAGCATCGAGTTGCCAAATCAGCGTAAAACTATCGACATCGACACACTTCATGGGCCTTTGTATGATAAGGCCCTGCCCAGTCACAACCCAGATATCGAGCTAAACCCCGATGGGTTGGCGGTGGTGTTGTTTACCTCAGGTTCGACCGGTGCCCCTAAGGGCGTGATGATGAATCACAGTGGTCTTGCCAAGCGCATGGCATGGCTTGCCCGCACTTTTCACTTTGGCCCCAAAGATGTTGCGCTGCAATCGATTCAGCTCACCTTTGACCCCTCTTTGATAGAGATCCTATTGCCTTTGACCCATGGTGGCAGTGTCGCATTACCGCCACCGGGCAAACTGGCACCAACAGCTGTCGCAAAGTATTGCGAGCGTTTCGGCGCAACCTATATTTCCATCGTACCGACCATCATGCGCTATGTTTGTCAAAGCGCCTCAGAGCACCCCAACATCAAGCTCAAGGCTGTCGGCTGCGGCGGAGAGCGCCTTACTCGCGCCCTAGCTCAACAGTTCAGTGAGCTGACCGGCGCCACCGTATACAACTTCTGGGGGCTGACAGAAACCACCATCTTCGCCACCTCATATGCCTTTGACCCGGCCACCGGATTTGATCCGCTACCGGTGGGCGAGCCGATAGACGATACCACCGTCTATATTCTTGACGACAATCTAAACCCATTGCCACAAGGCGTCACCGGACAAATTTATGTTGGCGGCAGTGCCCTTAGCCTCGGCTACCTGAATGAGCCGCAGTTAAGCGCAGAGAAATTTATCGATAATCCCTTTGAGCCGGAAAACCGGCTGTTTGTCACCGGTGATTTGGGCTACCTTGACGACCAAGGCCAGCTCCAGTTTGTCAGTCGCATCGACTCCATGCTCAAGGTGCGTGGTCAAAGGGTTGAACCGACCCAGGTTGAGGCGGCGTTAACCAGCCTGTCTTTTGTCAAAGGCGCGGCGGTCAAACTGCATGAGGAGCAACTACACGGCTGGATTGAACCCAACCACCTGATGCCCGATGACAAGCTCGATATTCTAGAGCAAAACCTCAGTGAAGCGCTGTTACGTAAGCTGCCTGCCTATATGGTGCCTTCGGGCTTTACTCAAGTCGAAACGCTACCGCGACAAAGCGGTGGCAAACTCGACTACAAAGCCTTGGTGTACGACCCCATGGCAGCGAAGTATCAGGCCAGTACGCAACACCAGGTCGAGCCGCAAAACGACCTAGAACAAGTCTTATTGACGTTATGGCAACAAACCCTAAAAGCCCCTGAATTACAAGTGACCAGCGACTTTTTCAAATTCGGCGGCAACTCTCTCGACGCCTTGAACTTACTTGGCGCCATCGAAAAACAGCTCAGTCACCGCTTGCCCCTGACGACCTTGCTGCAAAACCCCACGGTACGCGATTTGGCCAAAGCCATTATGCATCAACACGCGCCGATTGAAGTTTTGTTGAGCGACAATGAACAGGGTATTCCTCTCTACCTTGCCGCTTCAGGCCATGGTGATGCCATGCGCCTTGAGCCGTTGGCCAAAGCGTTAAGTGGTCGATACCACATTCGTATGCTACAGCCACCGATGCATCAAGATTACATTAAATACCAATCGCTGACCGACTTGGCCGAACATTACGCCGAGCTGATTGAACGCAATAGCCATCAACACCCACCCGTCTTGGCCGGTTTTTCCATCGGTGGCACCACCGCCCTTGAAACCGCCCGAATTCTGATAACCAAAGGCGTCAGTATCAAAGCGCTGGTGCTGATAGATTCAAGCTATCCGTCGTGGCTGATAAGACACACCCCGGCTTGGCGTTTGGCTGCGTATCTGGTCAACAAGCTGTCATTGCAGGAGCTAAGCATCAATCAGCGAACCCTCGGCAGCCTGTTTTCAGACCCCGGGCTGAACGGTCAAATACAAGCCCTAAGCAGCTACCAGCCCAAACCGCTGTCCTATCCGGTGACTTTGGTGATCTCTGCCGGGCTTAAAAAATGGTATGGCCGCTTTATTCGACCTTGGCGCAAGCTGTTTGGCGAACACCTCAGTGAGCAACATCTGCCGGGCTTTCACGGCAACCTATTTGCAGAATCTCAAGTAGACAATCTGGCCAATGTCTTTATCGATTTAGACAAAAAGCCCAGCAAAGACCACACTAAGTCATATTTGAAGCCATGAGACAAAGCCGCTTGCCGCTAGCAACCGAACACACACTCGAACTGTCGCTCAGTCAGCAGCAAATCTGGCTCGACCAGCTTTCACACCCACACAGCCCCCATTTCAATATTGGCGGTATCGGTTGGGTAGATGGTGTGATCGAGATAACCCCACTGTCACAGGCACTTGAGCAACTGGTCGAACAAAGTCAGGCGCTGAGGCTATTACCACAACCCAACGCTCAGCAACAATTGTGCGCGGGCTGGTCCGAGCCACTGTTGCAGATACTGGATTTTAGCGATAAATCCGATCCGGTGGCGGCCATCCATAACTGGAGCAAGCAGCAGTTTTGTCAGCCCATACCACTTGAGGGCAACACCCGCCCTTGGCAGATCACGCTGATAAAACAACATGATACACGCCACGCACTGATTGGACGCTTTCATCATCTTGTTTTTGATGGCTACTCGGTCGCCATGGCCTTTCGGCATTGGAGCAGCATCTATAACGCCATGGTGAATAACCAGCCGGTTGTCAATGATAGGCCGCAATATCAACAGTTTATCGACGAGTCGTTAAACTACATCGGTAGTAGCGCCTATGAGAAAGATAAAATGTATTGGCAGCAAACCCTAGACCAATTGCCACCTCTGATCTTGCCTCAACAACAAACCACAGACCCGGCCCAGGCGCAGCATCACTACTACCTCATTGAACGTCAGCAATACAGTCGCTTTGAGACCTTTGCCAAGTCGTTAAATGCCACCACATTTCATTTGTATATTGCCGCTGTGGCAATTTATTTTTGTCGTTTACACCAGCAAGATCAGATTGTCATCGGACTGCCGGTGCTCAATCGCGGTGGCAAACGCTATAAAGAAACCCTTGGCATGTTTGTGGGTATGATCCCGTTTAAGGTCAGCCTGACGGGCCATAATACCGTAGCCGAACTGGTTGGCGATATCACAAAGAACCTCAAACGGGCCTATCGCCATACCCGCTACCCTCTGAGTCAGCTTGGTCAAGATTTACAAGCGCTAAAACATGCCCAAGACAGACTGTTCGATATTATCATTTCTTTTGAGATCCAAGATTTTACCGTGCACTTTGGTGAGGCTTTACTGAACAAAATACAACAGCTGTTTTCCGATAGCGCACGCTATCCGCTGTCGCTTTCAATTTGCGAGTTTCATGACGATGACCCGGTAGAGGTGGCAATTGAGTCGGCGCAAAGCCATTTCTCCGACAGTCAAACCGAGTTGTTCGGCCAGCGATTACAGCACTTGATGTACCACATGTGTCATGCCGACTTTGCCTTAAGCGAGCTGCCGCTTTTGTTAGACGCCGAGCGTCACGAAATGCTCTACGCCAGACACCATGATGTGCCACAGCTCCGCGCACCTGAGCCTTATATTGTTCAGTTTGAACACCAAGCTGCATTGCGACAAAACGCCATTGCAGTTCGTACCTTAGATGACTGTATTAGCTACTACCAACTCAACCGACAGGCCAATCGTTTGGCTCGCGCACTCATCAACCAAGGGGTTGAAAGTGACGATATTGTCGCGGTAATTCTGCCAAGGCATATTGAAACCCTGATGGCTTTTTTGGCCATCAATAAGGCCTGCGCCGCCTTTGTGCCGATAGACCCCGACGCGCCCCTTGAACGCATCAGTAAACTCGTGTCCTTAAGCAACGCCAAAGCAGCCATCATCGGCGAGCACAATCAAGACTTGGCGCAGTTGCTTGAGATCCCTTGTACCAACATTCGTCATGAACACGCACCGCAGTATGACGAGCAATTGCGCGCCGATAACCTCGCGCAAAAACCCAGTATCGACAACCTAGTTTATTGCCTTTACACCTCAGGTTCGACCGGCACGCCCAAAGGCGTATTGATGGAGCACGGGCCGCTGAGCCGGCGCTTGGGCTGGCTTGCACGCACCTTTGCCTTCAGCGCCAGCGACAGCTGGCTGCAATCGATTCAGCTAACCTTTGATCCGGCCATGTTAGAGCTGTTTTTGCCTCTTTGCCGCGGTGCTACCGTTGCTTTGGCACCTCCGGCGCAGGTACCACCAGCGGAATTGGCGGCTTTGGCCGAACAGCTACAGGTCAGCTGCATGATATTTGTCCCCACCACCTTACGATTTTTCAACCAAGTGGCGGCACATCATCCCGACTTGAAATTGCGCTTGGCGATCAGTGGCGGCGAGGTGTTGAGCAAATCACTGGCGCAACAGTTTGTCGAGCTGACCGGCGCCCGTATCTACAATTTTTATGGCCCAACCGAAGCCTGCATTTTTGCCACCGTACAGCCATACGACCCGGCCGCCACAGACGATCCCGTACCAATTGGACACTGTGTAGACGATACTCTGATTTATATTCTCGACAACAACCGACAAGTATTACCCCAAGGCACTGTTGGAGAGATTTACATCGGCGGCAAAGGGCTTGCGAGAGGGTATTTGAACAACCCCGAAGCCAATGAAAAATTTATCGATAATCCCTTTGTGCCCGGTGAAAAGCTATATTGTAGTGGCGATAACGGCTATATCGACGACAACGGTCAGATCTGTTTTGTCGGCCGCATCGACAATCAAATTAAATTGCGCGGGCAACGCATAGAACCCGGGGAAGTAGAGGCCGCCCTTTGCGAACTCAAGCAGATAAAGGCAGCGGCCGTAAAGCCTTGGCAAGATATCCTTCACGCTTGGCTTGTGCCCAATGACAGTCAGTCGCCGTTAGATATTGCCAAGTTGCGTAAGATGCTACAAGGTAAACTACCGGCCCATATGATCCCAACCCATTTCACTGCGCTTGCACACATGCCTCAACAAAGTAGCGGCAAAACCGACTACCGCGCACTGACGCCCAATCCAGTCGCCTTCCAACAAGACGATACGCCACAACAAAACCGTGGCAATGACTTGGAAAAACTGTTGTGCCATTTATGGCAAGAATTGCTGCCAAATAGTCAAGGCAGGTTGGATGAAGACTTTTTTGCCGCCGGTGGCGACTCATTAAAGGCACTCTCGCTGCTTGACAAGATCAGAGCGCAAATGGGTCAACGCTTGGCGCTATCGATGTTGCTCCAAAACCCGACGCCAAAAAAACTGGCGCGGGCGCTGATACAAAAACATCATCCTTTGGTGGTTAACCTCAGCCCACATCAATCGGGCATACCGGTTTATCTGGCCGCCTCAGGGCATGGCGACGCGGTGAGATTCAGCAACCTTGCCAAAGCCTTAGGCAAAGGTTATCACCTATTTATGCTGCACCCACCGGAGCTTGAAGGCTACACCACCTACCACACCATGGGAGAGCTGGCACAATATTATGCCGATATGATAGAGCAGCGACCGCACAACAAAGCCCCTATTATTGCCGGTTTTTCCGTTGCCGGGATCTCGGCACTAGAAACCGCAAGACGATTGGTGAGTCAAGGCACGCCCATCGGCGGTTTGGTGATGATAGATACCACCTTTCCCAAACGGCTGCTCAACAGACCGATGCTATGGCGCGCCTGCCGTAAACTGGTCAACAGTCTGCACATAGAGCACTTGAGCTTGAACAACCGCACTTTAGGCTCGCTGTTTAATGACCCCGGTCTCAACGGCCAAATATACGCCACCCGTGGCTATCGTCCAGCGCCGTTATCAATTCCCGTCAGTCTTATTATTTCATCGGGTTTTAATCGTTGGTATCGCTTGTTGTTCAGGCCGTGGAAGAAGCTGTTCGGCAAACATTTAGACGAGCAATTGCTTAATGGCTTTCATGGCACCTTGTTCGAACTAGAGCATGTTGAGGGCGTTGCCGAGGTTATCCGTAAACTCAAAAGAGCCTAACCTCAGGCACTTTGGCTAAGGTATGGCATAATAGTCCGACTGAAATAAAGGAGTAATCGCAATGGCCTATTGGCTACTCAAAACCGAACCTGACGAATTTGGCATCGACGACTTAAAAGCCCTTGGACAAACCCCGGAGCCGTGGAACGGCATTCGCAACTATCAGGCACGCAACCTCATTCGCGATGAAATGGCCGTAGGCGACCTCGCCTTTATCTACCACAGCAGCTGCAAACAGGTGGGCATTGCCGGTATCGGTAAAGTGGTCACAGCACCCTATCCCGACCCTGACCAGTTTGACCCACAAAATAAATATCACGATGCCAAAGCAAACCCAGACAACCCCCGCTGGTATCGGGTCGATATCGCCTTTGTAGAAAAACTCAATCAAGTGATCCCACTCAAAGACATAAAAGCCCACCCAGAACTGAGCGATATGGTGCTGGTTAAACAAGGCAGGCTATCGGTTCAACCCGTCACCGAAGCGCAGTGGCAGATAATTAACCAAATGA
>JBFHGJ010000016.1:0-70253 GCA_041583135.1 Alteromonadaceae bacterium
CTCAGAGGCCGACAGTTATATGCAGCTGAGACTGCCCCTTGGTACGTATTATATTAAGGTGCAATCTTACCCGGCGGATCATATTCCACAAGGCAGCCGTTACCTGCTGCAAGTGACGGTGGAAAATGCGCCGGTGAGTCCTATGGATTAAGTGAATTTATGACTCTGTGAATGCCTTGAGCCATCCCTGTATGGTTCAGGGCTTGAACTCAATTCTTTAGGTTCCAGCCACATTTAAGCGAAATTTCGTCTATTAAACTTTGAGTTGAACTCTTAAGCCCTGATATCACTTTGTTGAGTCTGCCATCTAAGTCCGTTTCCCGTTGAAAGGTTAACAGTTCTGCTATTTGTTGCTTAGATAGCTTTTGTTGTGCTTGTTCAAAAGGTAGGCGACCTACGCTGACATCAAGTGCGATTTGACCGGTTGGTGTTGAAAAAAAGGCTAAGAATTGTTTTGCGGCTTGCGGGTCAAATCCTTCCAACACAGCTTTGGCTACATGCTTTTGAACGATTCGAAGGGAGGTATTTTTGATGGCACAGTCAATGGCGGGCTGACTAGGTGATTTATGCTTTTCCATTTTGCCGTATATCCCCATGACACTTCCATAGGCGTGGTTATCTAATTGCAAAAGTTGCATCAACTTGATGATGTCATCTGGCAAATCAGCAAGGTGATCGACTTGTGGACCCGCTGTTTGAACCAATTCGATATGGCCGTTTAGCCCTTCAAAAGTGGCTTTGACTTCGTATATACCACCGGCAACAAAGGTATCACCTAAAGTTGTCGGCGCTCGGGATAAAATGACACCAATATAGTTATTTGCTCGATGATTGAAAGTGAAAGTATGCTTACCCGGAGCAAGCCTGATAATATCGCCATTGTTTGCCCATTTGCCGTTTAGTTGACGAAAGGTTTGGCCGTCCAGTTTGGTTATTTGCAAGTTTGACGTGAGCTTTAGCTGAGCGACCTGTTCATTTGTCACAGCCTCAGAAACCCCCATATTAATCGTTTGCTTGCAGCCGCTAATAATTAAACCTAGGCAAAGAGTACTCAATAACTTGGTGGTATTTGTGATTGGGGTGAATGATTGGGGCATGATGACGTCCTTAAAAATATACGGCTGATCCGGCATTCAGAACAGGGTAATAAAGGCGAGCGCAGAGTTCAAGAGCTTAGAGCAAATGGCGTCACAGTACGAAGGGTCTATTGTGTTCAACTGTCTTGTTGTTTTGTTTAGAGTGTGGGCTTATCGTGGCTGAGTCTTTTTAGCAGGAATGCCTGCAATACAACGGCCAAACCGCACCCTCGCGTCGGTTTGGCGCTTAAAGCGATAAAGCGCGTTGCAGCTGAGCCGCTCCAATCGGTCTAGTGACAGCGATTTTAATTGCTTAAGTGGGTAAAGTGGCGACAAGTCAGTGATTTCAGTGGCATTGAGGTTTAATCGTTCTAGCTGTTTTAAATCACTCAGGAAGGTAAGGTCGCTCACTGGATTTTGCGCTAAGTTCAGTGTTTGTAAAAGCGCTAGATGTGTGACAAAACTCACGTCTTTTATGGCATTGTGGCTCAGCTTTAACTTAGAGAGTTTGACCAAAGCGGCAAGATAGTCGGCGTCTTTAATATGGTTTTCGCTGAGGTCCAAGCGCTCTAAATAGACCAGCTTTTCAATCCCGCGTATTGACGTAATACCACGGCCGATACAGCTCAAGTGCTTGAGTCTATGAATATAGGAAATGCCTTGTCTACCGGCAACCTCGTTGACACACTCCAGTAACCTCTTGTCGGGAAAGTCGAGTTCGGAAAAGGTTGTCGGCGGAGGTTCAATTGGGTTGATGGTTATTTCAATATCATCAGCTTGCCAATGGCCTTGGCCATCATCGGCAACCAGATAGAGTTTAACGGTTTGTGGACGAGTGACCGCAGGCGCTTTAAAACCGGCGTTTTCCACGCCATCTCTGCCATAAATCGAAAATACTCTGACTTTGTTGTCGGTCTCCTGTTCAGCGGTATCAAGGCCATCGCTTAAATACTGGCGCTTGAACTGATGTTCATGTAGCCATTGTATATTGAGTTTGTTGTTGTCTATGGCTGAAACCGTGCCATACAGCTTGACCTCTTCAAGTTCATCTACCCAAAAGTCCGCACCGGCATTGACGCTAAAATTCAGCCCTGGGGTTTTACGTTTTACCTGCTGAGACGGGAGCCTATCACTTTTGCTTTGCTCCGGACTGCTTTGTGATGGTGCCGCTGCCGCTGTGTCAGTGGCTTCATTGCAAGCGCATAAACAAAAGCTCAATAGCAATATAAAGGTGTTTGCCAAGGTTCTAGGGATCAAATCAATACCTATGTAAATTAAATAAAGCCAATATGTAAGTTATTTGGTTCGATGTCGCTATTGAGCAGATGACGAAAGTCTTATTATGGCTTAAACTTCGGCTATTACAATAAATGCACATGGAATATGGTTTTGCGCAGTGAAGTGATTGATATCGTCCAGCTGAAAGCGTATATACGCCAGTTGGCGCAACAGGAAAAGCTCCCTTCTTTAGATTATCGAGCGCTCAACGGCGCCCTCGATAACACCGCCTATGGTTTGGTTGATGAGTTAAGCCAACAGCAACTACCACAGTTAATCGAGCGATTACAACAGATCGATCCACAACTGGATCTATCGCGACTAAAACCCTTTTATCAGCAGCAAAGCCTGAGCGCTTTAGTTGAGTTACGCCAACAAGGTTTGGCCGCGCGACCTGATGCCAACGGCCGGCGCTGGGTTGAAGCCGACAGCAGCTTGTTTGGTGATATCGGCGGTACGCCTTACCGCCTCCCGCTCGACCCTTTTAGCTGGGCGGCTAAATCACGCCAGTTTACTGAAATACTTTTCATGCTTGGCGCGCCGCAGTGCGATTTGACCAAACTCTATCCGCTGGTCGAGGCGTTTTTTGACAGTAAAGACGGTCCTAAAAGGTTGGCAGGTCTTCCAGAATTTGGCGATAACCTTGAACGTGAACTGTTTGCTGCCGGTGTGGGTCAAAAGGAACAAAAACAGGCTTACCGCGCCGATCTCTATGAGGTGCGTCAGTATTTGCATGATAATGAAGCGCAAATGCGCCTGATGTTCAATTGTGCTGAGGTGGCGATTGACCATCCTTACCAAGGGCAGCAGCAAATGCTCGACTTGCTGAAAAAAGAGCTTATTTTGCCGCGGCCGAGCATCGATTTGGCGCTCCTAATTTTGTTGTGGCAAGGGCCCGCCCAATATCAGTTGTGCCGACAATTGTTTGAATCTGAGCAAAGCGTTGCGGCAAAGAGGCTGTTGCTGGTGAGAAGCGGTATTGATATCGACACCCCCGGTGGTAAAGCGGCGCTCTATCAGTGGTGTGACGACGGGCAAAATGAAGAATATGGGCAATATCAGCAATTACTTGAGCAGATTGACACGAACAAGTTGATTTTCGATGTGTTGCAAATGGCCGCGTTTAGTGCTGTCGGCCAGTCATCCTCCGAGCATAAACTGCGCTGGTTGACCGCTGCGGTCGAATTGGCGCAAAAGAAAATCGCGCCGGTGCAAAGTCAACTCGAGCATAGTGATCCTCAGCCTGAAGTGGTATTTGAAGCGGTTGTTCTGCCGCCGTTACTTGAGCAAGCCGACGCCCAAGATATTGCCGAATTGGCCGCGCCTGCGGCCAAACTCACTAAAGCCGATGAGATCATTGAGCGCCACAGCAGCTGGGATCAATACGTTAAGCCCTTTATGAGTGAAAACTGGATGGGGCTAATCGGTATCGGCTTTATTATGGTGGCATGGGCCATTTTGTCGATGATGGTATGGGATCAAAGTGAATACTATCGCTTGGCGGCAGGCGCTTTGCCTTTATTGTTGATGAGTATTGGCGGCGCGAAAGTCAGTCATTTTTTCGCTAAACTCTCCGAGCGCCAAAAAGATGAGTGCCAAAAAGGTGAGTTTAAAGAGGCTTATCAAAAGCCGGTTCAACTGTTCTGCGCCTTAAGTATATTGACTATCCCATTTAATATTTTAATGGCCATCAGCATGTTCGACTCTGGCGTATATACCATCGCGTTTGCGCTTTTGGCGGTGTACGGAGTGTCGCTTCGGTTAATCGCACCTTGGCTCAGTCATGGCTTTGGCGCGGATCCCACGCGGTATTTACTTGTCAGCCATGGTTTGCTGTT
Source organism: Alteromonadaceae bacterium (assembly GCA_041583135.1). Taxonomy (GTDB): domain Bacteria; phylum Pseudomonadota; class Gammaproteobacteria; order Enterobacterales; family Alteromonadaceae; genus JABSOG01. Next base: position 4,193 of record JBFHGJ010000016.1, read on the forward strand.
GCTACCAACGGTCGTTGCAGGCATGTGGCCGGGCAATGTAGCGGTTGGTTTGGCGCTGATGAGCTTTCTTGCACTTGGGCTATTTATGTATCGCTTAAGCAAGGCTTACCATGGCGAGCAAGTGGGTTCAGAGAGCGCCGAACAGAGCTTTGTTCTGTGGCTCAGTGGCGCTCATTTGAGCTTGTGTTTGGCGGCCAGTCACACCTTTTATGGTCAAATGCCTTCGCTAGGTACTGCCGCAGTATTTGTGGCGCTACTTGCACTGTGCCTGTCTTATATTGTAAAGGGCAAAACGCAAATAGACACTGAACAAAAGGCAAAAATGGTCATTTTGGGCAGCGCCGCGACGCTACTGAGTCAGCTATTGGCTTGGGCTCAGCCATTGTATCTGTTGGTGACGTTGCTGTTATCTGCACTGTTTTGGGCAGGCCACCGTCGCTTATTTGTCAACCGGCAGTGGCCGGCAGAGATATTTGCCGTGCACTTTGTTGCCTATGTTGCCGCGTTACAATTTAACTTTGGCTATTCTGACGAGATTGTTTTTGCAATGGCCTTGGCGGCGCTGGCATCGATTGTCTTGATTGAAAAGCGCTGGTTAGGCCGAGCGCTCAAGTTGCTCAATTGGGGGCTACCGCTGGCACTTTTGGCGGCAGGGGCCGGTATTGATGTCGCGGGAGCCATCGGCTATGGCATATTCGCCATCTTAATGGCTTTGGCTTGGTACAATTACCGCCGCTGCGCTGAATTTGGTGATGTGACGACTTGGTATATTGCGGTTTTGGTTCTGGCTGGACTGCCTGTCATTGAGTTTGAGCTTTGGCAAATGCCACTGTACCTCGCGCTTTACTGCGCCGCTGTTGCCGCGTTGTGGGCACTTGGCAGCGGCTATCTTCAAGATGATTGTGCAAAGCAACAGCGCTGCACTATGTTGTGGGCGTTAAGTGCGGCAGCAGCCGGGCTTTTGGTACATGTTGCCGTTGAAGCTGAGTTTCAGTTAGTGTGGCCTTGGTTTGGCGCATTGGCGCTGAACTTAGTCGCTTTGTTGCTTGCCGCGCGCAATGCTCAGTCGCTGTTGCCTTTGTACGGCGCGGCGGGTCTGGTCGCTATCGCGGCATTTTGGGCGAGATATCAGTTTGATTTGGTGTCAAACAGTGGTCTTGGCTCGGCACTTGGGGCGCTGGCGCTCATTGTTCTGGCACCAAGGCTGCAATCAAGCCGCTATTTTGCTGCAACACAGACGCCACCGCGCTGTTTTGGTCAATACTTCCCGTTTTACTCTAAACATTATTTGCGTTTGGCCCTTGAACAAATGAGTTGGGCGTTGTTGGCGGCGAGTTTTGTCAAAACCATCATGTTGTTTGCCCCAATCATGGAAAACTTCAAGCTGAGTTTGGCCGGTGTTTGTCAAATCGCCGGGTTGTTGCTTTTGGCGGTGCGTTATCAAAAGCCTGCGCTGGCCGCGCTTGCGTTTTTGCCATTGACCGTGGTGCTTGCTGCAATTGGGGTGAGCATCGGTAGCGCCTATTTGCCGGTGTTTGTTGTTGCCTTGCTGTTGTTGTTGTTTTGGGGGATTGGACGCTTGCATGGTGAAAGCCCATTGCGGCAGGTTGTCACTGAGCCACTAACGAGAGCCCACCAGTGGCTTAAGTGGCTGTTTGTTTTAGCGAGTGTGTTCGCCTATCCGTTAATGCTTAAAGCCCATAGCCCTTTGTGGCTGTTTGGCGCTTATGTGGTGATGACGCTGGTTTATATCGACCAGGTATTTTGCGCCGCAGGCAAGGGACGATTTGCTCACCTTAACCTGTTGCACGTTGCTATCATCTGCGCTTTATCGTTTGCACAGGGCATTGAACCGAACTACTACGGTCAGTGGAGCTGGTATCTGATCTGCTTGTCTTTGGGCATGTTTGTGTTTGCCTATATCAGCGATTGGTTTGGTTTGGCCGTGGCCAAAACCTATCACGATACTATCCAGCACTGGTTAGTCGGTCTATCTGCTCTGTTGTTGGCTGTGTTATGGACGCTCTATAATGACCCTCCGGCGGGGATCCAATATTTGAATTCGCCGCTCATGGCGATGACGTTAATTTGTTTGCATCTGGCCAATCGGGCGTATCAGTTAAGGCTAGGGTTTTTGGCCAAGTGGCTGGTGTGTAGCCTGTGGGTTCAGATCTATCTTGATAATCAGCTTTATGCGCTGCTTGGTGGCGTATTTGTGTTTTTCGCCGTTGAAGGCTTATGGCATCAGTTATCGAAAAATCCAATGCAGTGGCAGGGGATTGGTGCACTTAGAAAAACGCCGAGTGACAAGATTGCCCAAGTTGGCGTCATAGCCTTAGGTGTGATTGTGCTGGTACATTTGGCTGGCATATTCGGGGCTGGAGTTGACACTATTGCGCCATATTGGTTGTGGGCGCTATTGCCGTTGGCGGTTTATCTGTATCGACAGTTAAGCTGGCCAATGCTCAGCTACGCGGTTGCCTTGATATTTGTTTACGCCAACGTGTTTGTGGTGCTGGGCTTTAGCGCGCAGGCCAGTCGTTATGGACTGGCGCCGATTAACCTGTTAAGTGGCGCGTTGGTGGTCTCTGTGTTGGGCCTTGCCCTTGCCAATAAGCTGATGCGTACAATGGGGGGATCTATGACATCAGCAACCCCAGTTGAGGCTGAGTCGTTGGAGGTGGCCCGATGAATCTTTTGAATCGTTCGATTAAACAGGTCGCTGTCGCCTCGACATTGCTGGTATTAGTCGTGGTTGCGCTGAGCTTTATCCAGTCACATCAACTGCACGGTGCCTATGAAGTGCGATTTTTGTTCAATGCCGTGCTGCTGGCCATTACTACGGCCTATCTACGCTTTGGCAGTCAGCGGAATAACGCGCTGTTTCGCGCCGGTTACCGCAGCTCTGTGGTGTTAATGGTGTGGATGCTGGGGCTGTATTTCTTTGCGTATCCGCAAATGCTCATCGCCCTTGTGGCCTTGCCGGGGTTTTATTTTCTCTATCGCATTGAGCGCAAAGGGCCAGATGCGTTGGTTGAGGACAAGATCACCACCGGGCTGATGTTTGCGTTGGCAGCACTTTTGTATTTGCAGCAAAAGCCGCTGCAAATGGTGTTGTTTGAGAACCTGAGTTTCAGCAGCGCGGCCTATTACTATAATGCGCCTGTGATACTGCTGGTGGGGCTGGCTTTGGTGCGCTTTCAGTATTGGGTGAAATGGGATCTGGTGGCAACCTTTGGCACCTTATTAATGGTGGCAGGGGCGACGCTGAGTATGTCATTACTGAGCGGCCAGCCCCAAATTGGCCACGAACTTTTCTTCTTCGCTTTATGTGCTCATGGTGTTTTGGCGTTTTTGTACGTGCCGAATCCATTTTACCGGCCATTTATCGCTTTTAGTGGTGTTGACGCTCAAGCGCTGAATTTTCGAAAGAGCCTGTATTGGGTGCTGTTGGCGGTGAGTAAAATTGCTTTACTGGTCTCGTTAATCATTATTTTGCTTGGCTTTTCAAGCCTCTCTTTGGTTGAGCAGTGGGCCAATATTCTGTTGTTTTTGAGCTTGCCTTTGTATGGACATCGCCGCTGGAGCGTTTCTTTAATGCTGCTTGAGGCTGCGCTCATTATTGTGTGGCTGAGCGTTGTTCAGCCTTTTGATATGCGTATTCCACTGTCAGTGATGCAGTGGACTTTGGCAGGGCTTTTGGTGGTGATGGTGGTGTTAAAGCGCCATTATCGTACAACCCATTGGGTCCGCAACTGGAGCTTTATCGGTATGCTTGGCTGCTACGTTGCGGTTTTCTGTGCAGGCGATGTGTTTAGCCCGATGGGGTTTGTCGGCTTTGCCTTTATCCCGTTGGTTTGGTTGTTTCTACCCGATAGGCCCGGCGCGCGCTTAAGACGCTATGAGGCCTACCTTTGGCCTGTGGCCGCTGCTATGATGGTTTTGTGTTTCAATCAAGCTAAAGCCATCGAATTATTGAGTGACTTTGCCTTGGTGCTGATTGCCGCGCCACTGATATTAGCGCTGGCCTTAAGCAATGCTCAACTCATGGCGGTTGTGCGCGAACGAGGGTTGAGTGGATTGTTGTCGTTTTATCGTGGGCGTCATTCGTACTTACGGTTTTACAGTGTGTTGACGCTTATCGCTTGTGGCGCCAGTTTTGTACTCAATCAATCAACATTTTTGTTGGGCTGGACAGTCACCGTAAAAACGGCGATCGCGTTGGTAGCCTGTGCTGCCACCATTTTGTATTGTGCCGATAAGGGCAGGTCTGTCCGTCAAGTGCTGCTGGCTGAGGTGACGTTGTGGTTGGTACTGGCACTGGTGCGCTGGAAGTTGGAGCAATTGAGTATCTTGTCTGTTGGCAGTGCCATTGATGGCTATATCTTTATTGCGGTCGCGGTGATAGTGGCCGGGATGCGCGAAAAAATCCGAGCAATCGGTGGCGTACTCAGTCAACATTTAATGACTATGAGTGTTATATACGCATTAGTCGGTTGGGCGTACATGTTGTATTTGTACTTTATGCACCAGCTCAGCCTCCATGGCGAGATAGCATCTATGTTGTTGGCCGCTTTGTTCTACCGCTTCTCGCAGCTTGGCAATCAAAAACTGAAGATACCTGTCTTTGTTTTTGCCAACGTTGCCATTGCTTTGTTCTTTATGGCTCGCGGTTATGACAATTTGCTGGTGTATATCACGCCGGTGCTGGCCAGTGTGTTGGCGCTGAGTCAGATCTTCAAAGATGACCTAGGCGAGCAGCAACTTAAACAGATCCGACTGCTCTGTGGTCTGTTATTGCTTGGCACCTCAGCTGGATACAACATACTTGAGTTTAGAACCTCCATTTGGTATCCCGCCAACGCGGCGCTGATGTCGGCCGTCGTGGTGGTCCTCGGGATAGCGCTGAGAGTGCGTATCTTCTTGTACTTGGGCAGCGCCTTTATTTTGGTTAATGTGGTCGGCATGATAGCCAATGTCATTATCACCCAGCCACAAGGTAAAACGCTGTTTGCGGTCGGTATTTTGTTCTTGGTGGTGGGTGTGCTGTTCGTTGCCACCTACTTGCTGTTCCAAATGAAACGCGAGGAATTACTCAGAACCTACGCGCAATTAAACGATACCATTGCCGATTGGGAGTAGGCTTAAGTGAGAACCGGTAGGGTCGAGTGTTAAAACTCGACCCGCTCTATTTCATCTGTATGACTTTTGCTAAAGTGCTGTTCGACCTGGTGGGACTGGATATAGAACTGGATCAGCTGGGCCGTTTCGCGAATGCTTGGCTGTGCAAACACCTGTCGTAAATCCAGCTTGATGGAGGTCTCGCGCTCTATCGCACTGATCAGGCGCACCAGCAACAAAGAGTGCCCACCGAGTTCAAAAAAGTTGGCGTCGGTGCTGATTTTTTCTTGCGGTAAAGACAATAACTCAGACCACAGGCTCGCCAATAACCGTTCGTTGTCATTTTGTGGGGCAACATACGACGTTTTTTCAAGAATCACCTCTGGTGTCGGCAATGCGCCTGTGTCTATTTTGCCGTTTTTCGTCAAAGGAATATGGTCAAGCGCAATGATCAGTGCAGGCATAAAATGTTGCGGCAACCGCTGTTGAAGCTGTTGTTTTAGCGCTTGATTATCTGTCTGTTGGTGGTAGACGACATAAGCGACCAATTGCTGGTCACCTGTGCTGTTTGTGTGACTTATTACCGCAGCCGCTTTGACTGACTCAAGGTTTGAGAGTTGATACTCAATTTCGCCCAACTCTATCCTAAAGCCGCGGATCTTGACCTGCCTGTCTTTACGGCCGATATACTCCAGCTCGCCATTTTCACGCCGCCGAGCCAAGTCGCCGCTACGATATAGCCGTGCATTGTGTGTTGTGTTTAGGGCAAATGGGTTGTCGAGAAAACGTTCAGCGGTTAGTTCTGGGCGGTTTAAATAGCCCTTTGCAAGACCGGCACCGCCGATAAACACTTCACCAACAGCGCCAAAGGGTACTGGGTTGAGCTGTTCATCGAGTAAATAAATACTCTGGTCGTTGAGTCGAGTACCAATGCTTGGGTTGTCCAAGTCGCTCAACTCCAGGCGTTTGAAGCTGGCATGTACAGTGGTTTCGGTAATGCCGTACATGTTAACCAATTGCGGCTGAGTTAATCCAAAGCGCTGACTCCAAGGCATAATATGATGTGCTTTGAGGGCTTCTCCCCCAAAGATAATGTAGCGCATCGATTGTGGTTGTCGGCGTTGTTCAATCAACACATCGGTAAATAGTGCAAAGGCACTGGGGGTTTGGTTTAGCACCGTGACACCATGCGCTAGACACAAATCAGCAAACTGGTGGGTATCTACAGTGCACTGTTTGCTGGCAATGACCAGCTTGCCGCCATGCATAAGCGCGCCCCATAGCTCCCACACGCTAAAATCAAACGCGGTTGAGTGAAACAGACACCAAACGTCTTGGCTGTTAAATGAAAACTCGGCTTGGGTGGCACTAAATAGACGAGTCAGATTTTTGTGCGTTTGCATGACACCTTTGGGTTGGCCTGTGGTGCCTGAAGTGTAAATGACATAGGCCAAACTGTGTTCGTTGTGCTCGGCGCTTTTTATCGGCTCTGCGTCACTGAACTGCTCAAGCAGTGACGGTTCGGGATGGTAGGTTGCAAAATCTACTTCGCTACTGAGGTTATTTAACCTATCGTCGGCGACCAAGATGTGTTTTAGCTGGGCATCTTCTATGAGGTAGCGTAGTCGTTCATCCGGATAGTCTGGGTCTAACGGTACGTAAGCCGCTCCCGCTTTTAAAATGGCCAAGATGGCAACCACCAAATCTATGCTTCGGTCGATGCATACCCCGACCAAGGTATTGCTGGCGATCTTATGACTTTGTAGGTAATGGGCAAGTCGATTGGCTTGCTGATTGAGCTGGACATAGCTGAGCGTTTGGTCTTCAAATACCAAAGCGATGTTATTTGGCACGGCCTGAGCCATCGCGCTAAAGCAACAGTCGATGGTTTCGAGCTGAGCGGGCGCTTCAAGCGGTTGATTGAGTTGATACAGCAAATGTGCCTGCTCGGCTTGTGACAACATCGGCACTTTTGCCAGCGGAGCCGAAGGCGTCTCAACTATTGCAGTGACTACAGTCAGCAGGTGTTCGCTCAGGGTTTGAATATAATGTTCGGTAAAGAAGTTTTGGTTATATATCCAGTCAAAACTGATACCGTCTTGGTTGATTTGAGCATTGATATCTAAGTCGAATTTTGCCATCACTTCGCTAAGTGGACACTCGCGAATGTTGGTTTGGCCGAGTTCTAAGCTGCGCTGCTCATTGGTGTCCATGCTGAACATGATTTGGAACAGAGGGGTTGCAGCATCATTTCTACTACTGTGATATTGACTAACCAAATATTCAAAAGGCACATCTTGATGGGATTGCGCTTCAAGGTTTACCTGACGCACATGAGCAAGATAGTCGCTTAAGCTGGAGTGGTCAGTATCGACTCTAAGCACCAACGTATTGACGAAAAAGCCAATTAACGGCGCTACCGATGGGTGAGTGCGGTTGGCAACAGCAGTGCCTAAGACAATATCATTGCTGTAACTATGTCGGCTCAACACTAACGCCAGTGCGCTGTGCAGCAGCATAAATGGGGTCATACGTAAAGTGGTAGCCAGTTGTTGTAACTTGTCTGCACATTGTCGATTGAGCTGCGCCGAAACCAAGGCACCGGTTGGCCTGTCTTGTGCTTTGGCGCGGCTGATACGCGGCAGACTATGTTCGGCGGGGATCCCCTGGAGCTTGGTTTGCCAATAATCCAAAGAAGACTGAATTTTTTGGGCACTAAGTTGCTGGTTTTGCCAATGGGCAAAATCGGCATATTGCAGCGCAAGTGGGGGAATATTGTCGCTAACGCCTTGTGCAACGCTTCGATATTGTGTGGCGAACTCTTCAATCATTATTGCTTTTGACCAGCCGTCAAAGGCAATATGATGGACATTGAACAATAGGATACCACGACCACTGTCATGGGTTTTGGCAAACACCGTACGCACCATTAAATCGTTGCTTAAATCGAAGCTTTGATGGCGCTGTTGTGAAATCAAGGCGGCTAGTTGCTGCTCGCGTGCTTGCGGCTCTGACAGGCTTAGGTCATGGACCTGAATGTTGAATTCGATGTCGTTTCTTATTTGCTGTATTGGCCCATCCTCGTTTTGGGCATAGACAGTGCGTAGTATCTCATGACGTTTAACCAGTCTGTTCATGGCCTCGTTGGCAACGGCAACATCAAAACCGGCATCCACTTCAAAGGCCGTGGGCATATTGTATTGACTGCTGCCGTGCTGATATTGATGGATAAACCATAATCGTTGTTGAGCGCTTGATAGTGCTAAAGGCTCGCTTCTATCGCAACGTTCAATTGGTTGTGCTTCACTGTGATAACGCTGAGCGTCGATGACCTCAGCCATTTGCGCCAAATCGATGCAATCGAATACCAATCTAAGGGGCAACTGCTGGGCGAATTGACGACGGATGGCGTTTATCAGTTTAACCGCTACGAGTGAATGACCACCGAGTTCGAAGAAGTTGGCCTTGACGCTCAGACTCTGAGGGTCTATCTCCAGCTGCTCGGCCCATATCTCAACTAACTGTATCTCGGTTGTTGTTGTCGCTGCGCAATAGGCGTGCTTAGAGACTTCAACAGGCTTTGCCGCAAGGGCTTTTCTATCGACTTTGCCGTTGGGCGTCAGTGGTAGGCTCGGTAAGATGGTAATGAGAGACGGCACCATGTAAGCGGGTAACCTTGTGAGCAATTGTTGACGTATTTTCTGGGTTGATGGCTCCCCCGACGTTTGCTTGTGACAGACGATATACGCACAAAGTTGTGGCTGTTTGGTTTGCGTCAACACAACGGCGCAGCTATGCACAGGTGCTAAACTGGCCAGCTGTTGTTCTATTTCTTGCGGCTCTATGCGTTGCCCTCTTAGCTTGAACTGCTCGTCAACTCGCGAGAGAAATTGCAAGTTGCCCTCAGGCAACCAGCGCACCAAGTCGCCGGTACGATAAAGGCGTTGGGCTGGTTCATCGTTGAGAGAAACGTTGACAAAGCGGGCATCGCTGAGCAGTGGACGATTAAAATAGCCTTGGGTTACGCCCGCGCCGCCAATGTAAAGCTCTCCTGGCGTGCCAAAAGGCACTAAAGTATACCTTGCTGGCTGACCTTCTTTTTGTGGTTCTAGTACATAAAGTCTAACATTGGCACTGGGCTTGCCGATAGGTAGTGTGGTGGCGTGCCAATCTTGCTGGGTGAACGTATAGGCACAAGCGATATCGCTGCACTCGGTAGGTCCGTACATGTTGACTAGCTGGCAGTCTACGTGCTCAAGCCAATGGCGCAGCTTTGCTAAGTCAATGGCTTCACCGCCTAAAAGTGTCAGACGCAAACTGCTAAGTTGCAGGTAGTGCTGTTTTTGTGCTTGTTCAATCAGCGGATAGAGTGCACTTGGCGCACAATTGACCATGGTGATCTGCTGCTCGTTAATGGTATTGACGATATTCTGGGGTTGATATTCCAAGGCATTGTCGAAATATACACCAGCCCCGGCCAATAGAGGTGCCAACAGGTTCTTTTGAGTAAGGTCGAAGCCGATTGCACTGATGACCAACACTCTGTCGTCAGCTTGGATGTCATAGTGTTTAATGTACCAACTCAACAGGTTGGTTGCATTTTTGCCACTGACAGGGGTGCCTTTGGGCTGTCCGGTTGAGCCGGAGGTATAAACCATATATAGCGCGGCGTCAGGGTCGTAGTGTTCTTGCCACCGAACATTTTCATCGCTATAGGTATCGAGTAGTTGTTCAAATTGTGGCGTATCAATGGCGCAGTAAGGGATTGTTTTGCAGACGCTGTCGAGCGATTCGAGCTGCATAGACTGACACAGTAAGATGCTTAGTTGCGCATCTTCTATCAGGAAATGGAGGCGTTCGGCAGGATAGTCTGGGTCCATTGGCACATAGGCTGCGCCAACTTTCAATGTGGCGACGATAGCGACGATAAGAGAGGTCGTACTTGGCAGACAAACCCCGACGCGTGCAGCCGGGCCAACCCCTTGTTCACTTAAATAGCCCGCCAAACGGTTAGCTTGTTTATTGAGTTGGGTATAGCTCAACTGCTGCTGACCCATTGCTGCGGCAAGGTTCGAAGGCGTTCTTATCACCTGTGTTTCGAAAAGCTGAGCGAAGCTCAAATCAGTGCGAAAATGTTGTTGCGAGTCATTGAGCGTATGAATGAGATGCGTAAGCTCTGCTTGTGACAACATTGTCAATGCTTTGGGTGAATGCGCCATTTGCTCCGCGCTCAACGTTGTCATGGCATGTAGTAGCCGCTCTAAGTGTTCAGCTAATTGCGCTATTTTGGCCCTATCGTAATGGTGGTTTTGGTAGTGCCATTGTAGTGTCAATGTACCATGTGTCTGCGCTAGGTTTAGCAGTAAATGACGTTCACCTAGCTTGCGCTCAATATGCTGGGGTGGCAAGTTATGCGTAAGAACAATCAGGCTGAGAAGTGGTTCGTGTGCTGTTGCCATCAGGTTGTCAAACAGTGGTTCATTTAAATTGACACTATCGTGGCGCTGGGCCAAGTGGTGTACTTGGGCAATATGTTCAAAAAATTGCGCGACGGTTTGCGCGCCGCAATTGACTCTCAAAGGCAGCAATGTCGCATCGGCGTCCAGTTGTGCCATGATAAGAATATCGTCCACGGCACTGTAATGGCTCAACATTACGGCAAGCGCGCTATGGACTAGGGCATATGGCGTCAGTTGATGATCTGCGGTGGTATGCTCTATTGCTCGGGTCAATGAATCAGGCATTGAATGGCTAACGCTTTCTATTGTGCCATGGGGTGATGTCTTGTGACCTAAATTGATGGCCGATGGCAGCGCGGTGAGCTGCTGTTGCCAATATTCTTGTGCCTTGAGCAATGCCATAACTTGATTTAGGGAACGCCATGGGGCGGTGGAGTTTTGTTGTAACGCAATCTGTTCTGGGGCCGAATGCGAGATTGCACAATAGAACATTGAGATTTGGCAAAAAAGGGCGTCGATTTGCGTGGGGCTTAAGTGATCGAGCTGGGCTGCAAATCGCAACACCGTGTCGTTATCTACGGTGTCTTGATGTACTGCCATTGCTGACTTTTTATCTATTGAAGTATCAGCATCGAACCGACAGCTTGCGCTGGCTTGTTGTATGTCTATCAAATCAAGGCATGAATCCACCGTCATTTTTAAACTGTCACGGTCAAAGCCATCGCTGAACTTCATACCATAATCTACCGAGGTCGATTGTCTTGAGGGCGCTTTTAGTTGCTCTTGTGGTTTGTTGAGCAACAGTTTGGGCTGATGGTAATTGGCAATAATATCAAGCAGTAACTGGCAATATAGGCGTTGTAAAACGGACAAAAAGTTTGCGGAGGCCGCAAAGCCGATACTTAGTGCAAGATTGAAACCGTCATCGATATTACCGCTGACGGTCGTCGATAGTTTGAAGTTGGTTTGTTCGAAAAGATCACCGTATACAGTGGCGTCCAACTGTCCTTCATCGGCAATAGGTTTTAACACATGAAAATTGATGAAGTTAAATAGGGCATCTATATTCAGTTGTGGATGATTCTGGATCATTTGCGAGAAAGGATAATCGCGATAGGCTTTATGCTCTGTAAGCAAGTCGTTTAGCTGGCCCATGACAGCTTGCCAACTTTGGCCTTCCAACGGTGTGTACAACGGTAGTGTATTTAAAAACAATCCGGTCAACTCGGCACCGTCAACCGACTCAAAGCGGCCGTTTTCGACGATGCCGGTGGTAGGTTTTGAATCGCCAGCTATGAGCGCCAACATGCCAAGATGCGCCGCGAGAAACAGCGACTTCGGTGGGAGCGCTTGCTGCTGACAGAAATCGGCTATGGCTTGGTCAAGCTCGTTGCCTAGCGCAACTTGTATTGTGCCAAATTCATTACTATCAAAAGCCTTATGAGGTGCTAGCGGCGTGCTGTGGGCATCTTTGAGGTAGTTTTGCCAATACAGCCTGTTGTTTTCACTGTCTGCGGCGGCTTGCTGTTTGGCAACATAGGCACTGAAATTGACCGACGGGCTGGCTTTGGCAGGCGTTAGCGTTTGGCCTTGGCCGATGGCTTTATAGTTTTCATAGATTTGGCGGTTGATCAATGCCGCACTCCAACCATCGATAATGGCATGGTGAGAGTCAATGATTAGAACAATGGTTTTATCGTTGAGTCGGTTAAGGGTGAAGCGGATCAAAGGATCGTGACGCAAATCAAAAGGCGTGGCTTTGAGTTGCTCAAATGTTTGTGCGATGGCACAGTGTTGCTGTTCGGCGTTTTGTTCGAGTAGCGAGTTAACCCGTATGTCGTGATGAGGCGCTTTTTTAACCAATTGCAGCGGCCGAGGGTGGCTGTGCATATCGAATACGGTTCTAAGAGATGGGTGTTGCGCACAGACCTGTTCGATAGCCGTGACAAAGTGTTGGCAATTAAAGTCTTGGCTAAAGCTCAGCTTAAAGGCAAATACATCATGGTATAGTGAGTGGCTTTGTGACAATTCACTGTGAAACAACATGCCTTGTTGCAGATAGGTCAGCGGATAGGCATCTTCATACTCGTCGTCAATCTGTTTGCGTTCGGCCTCATCGAGTTGGGCAAAAGGTGCTATATACTCAACCGCTGTAAGGTCAGTTGTTGCATGAGACTGCTCAGCCAAGGCATCGCAAAAACGCTTAAATTGCGGGTATTTGAAGGTGTCGTAAACGCTGCATTGAAACCCAAGCGATTTTAGGGTGGACACCATTTGAATCGATAAGATGGAATCCCCACCAATATTGAAAAAGTTGTCGTTGGGATGGATCTGGCCTGTGCCTAGTACCTCTGACCAAACCTCGGCAATGCGCTGTTGGTAGGGCGTCAATTGGCATTCAATGGATTTGTCAGTTTGGTGTTTTTGTTTGACATAATATTGCTCCAGAGCCTTGATATCGGTCTTACCATTGGCGTTGGTGGCAAACTTGGGGAGGTAAAAGAATGCCTGAGGGACCATATATAAAGGCAACTGCGATTGCAAATAGGCCCGAATGGTTTCGACATCTTGACCAGGTTCGGCCGTACCTTGGATAAAGGCAACTAAGGTTTCAAAGCCATCTTTACGACAGAGTTGGACAACACTTCTTTTGTTGCCGACAAACTCGCCGATATGGTGGTTTATCTGGTCTATTTCGACCCGTTTGCCACGGATCTTAATTTGCCCGTCTTTACGGCCGATGTAGTGAATATTGCCTGCGTTATCATAACGACAGTAGTCTCCGCTGCGATAGATTTTGGTATCGCTTATTTCTGAGTCGATAAAGCGAGATTGCGTTTCGTCAAGGTTGTTTTGATAACCTTGGCCGACCCCTACGCCCCCTATGAGTAGCTCACCGACCACGCCGGGTGGACACAGTTTGAGATGGCTATCGACTATGTACGCGCATACATTATCGATCGGACGGCCGATTGGTGTTTGTTGGTGGGTGAGGTAATGCTGTTTATCGTTGATATAGGCCGTGCTTATATCGGTACATTCCGTTGGTCCATAGACATTGGCAATTTTGCTTTGACAGTTTTTACTTCTTAGCCAAGGTGTCAGTTGCGCCAAGTTTAAAGGCTCGCCACCAAAGGCGACAAAGCGAAGGGGGCTTAAACGCCGATAATCGTTGTCTTTATCTTGTGCCAGCAAGGCATAGGCGGCGCTCGGCACCATATTGACATGGGCTATTTGATGTTCATCTATCAGCCCTAACAGATAGTCTGGGTCAAAAACCTCAATATCGGCAATGACCAGCTGGGCGCCGTTCATTAAGGGCGACAAGATCTCTTTGATAGAGGCGTCAAAACTGATGGCTATTATCAACAGGTGATTGTTCTGTTGATTGACCTCGGAAAATCGCGAGTACCAGTGACACAAGTTATCGAGTGATGCCCAAGCAATTTTAACGCCTTTAGGTCGTCCGGTTGAGCCCGATGTGTAAAGCAAATAGGCGCTGTGGTGCGGGTGTATATCGGGAAAACAAACCGCTTGCAATGAGCCTTGGTATTCGCTCAACGACTGAATATCCAGTGTCAGACCATAATAGCCCGTCAGTTCTGATAAGTGCTCGTCGTCGCTGATCACAATAGCGGCGTCGCAGTCGTCGAGTATGTAGTCGATATGTTCGTCCGGTGCATTGGGATCGAGTGGAATAAACACCGCGCCACTTTTGGCGATGCCGAGTATTGAGATGACATACGAGATACCGGCTTTAAGGTAAACAGCAATATGTGTACCGGGTAATGTGCCAACCTCAATCAGATTGGCAGCAACGGCGTTGAACATCTGACTTAACTGCTGGTAGGTTAGGCTGGTCGAATTGTCTACAAGGGCGATTTTTTCAGGCCACTGCTCGGCTGATTGTTCTATGCTGCTGATAAGCTGATGGCTTTGATGAACTACCGACTGCCCTTGAATGAAGGGGGCTAACTGGGCTTTAAGTTGCGGCTCAAGGACATCGGCCAATAACATAGCCGGATTGTCTAGCACCTGTTGGCAGATAGCCAGATAATAGCCAAGCCAGTTATTGATGGTTTGCTCTAGGAACAGTGCGTTGTTGTAATAGGCATAGATTTGCCCATCGACGACCTTAAAGGTAATGTCGTACTGCGATTCGATGGCGAAGGTGTTTTCATTGTGCGCTTGAATGTCATCGAACAGTTTTACGTCTTGGTCGCTGATATCATACAGGTATTTGACTTGAAACAGCGGAGCGTAGGCGGTCGTTCGCTCCAGTTGCAGGCTCTCCAGCATCAGGTCGAACGGCATGTCCTGATAGTCAAAGCAGTGTAGGGTATCGCGGTTAACCTGTTGCAGGTATGATTCAAAGGTTTCATCGCGATTAAGGCGGCTGCGCAGTGCCAGTTGATTGACAAAGAAGCCTTGGAGTTTATCCAATGCGTGATGATCACGACCAAAAGTATCTACGCCGACAACAATATCCTGCTCGGATGTCAACTTAGACAGTAACAGGTTAAGTGTACTCAAATGAAATACGTAAGGTGAAACATTGTAACCTTGTAATCGAGTGTTCAACTGTTGATGAAAACCCTTGGGCAGGGCTTTTGCCATAAAGCCATTGGTAAATTGCTGAGTGTTGGGACGTTTTTTATCCAGTGGTAGTGGCAGGTAGCCGGAAACGTCGGCGAAGTAGTGTTGCCAGTAGGATTTGGCTACTTCAAAACAACCTTGGCTGTGATGGTGGTTTTGCCAGTGGGCAAAATCCGTGTAACGAAGCGCAGAGGCTGGCGGTATATCGTCAATTTGTTCGACAACCGCACGGTAATTTTGTCGTAATTCATCCAAAAACAACTTTATCGACCAGTCGTCGGTGGCGATATGATGAAATACCATAAATAGGCTGTAGTGGTGATCCGGCCGTTTAATCAGTCGTGTTCTTAAAGGCAGATCCTGATGGAGATCAAACGGCTGAAGGCAAACCTCTTTAATGATACGTTGCCGCTCATCTTGACATTGCTGGGGTTCGGCGCTGCTTTGGTCAATAAATTCGTAATCGGCTGGGCGTTTGACGTCGTAGTGACTAAAGGCACTACCTTGTGCGTCTATGCCATAGACGGTACTGAGGATCGGCTGTTGTTTGAGTACCTGTAACAACGCTTGATGAAAAGCCTGTGGATCGAGTGAAGGCTCGATGGTCAATTCTACCGGGAGATTGAAATGAGTCGTATCAGGTTGATATTGATAGAGAAAATATAGGCGCCGCTGGGCAAAAGAAAGCGCATGGTGTTGCCCGTTGCTATCCGTTTGTGTGATGGCGCTGCTTTTGTAGTTAAGATACGCTATCAGCTGAGGCTTGTACTGTTTGATTTGACTGATTAAGGCATCACTTAGTTGGGCATTGGTTGCCGATATACTGAGGTTATTTTCAACCACATCGAGTTTGATGTGATGCTGTTTTAAGTATTCGATTAACTCATATAATGCCATGTTGTTACCTTTATTTACCATTGCCCAACGTGATGTTTCAATCAAAAGCGTCAATACTGCCAGATACGTGACCCAGATAAGCGATCGCAAGGGATCTGGCGTTCGCTACAATAGGCCAGCAGTTTGTCCGATTCGATAATTTGCTCGGAGTCTTCGGCGTAGTTTAAGCCCATGAAGTAGTTGAAATATGGTTCTAATGCTAAGGCATAGACGTATACCTGTTGCGGATTGAAAATATCAACCAAAGTTTTTGCGGTTTCAAAGCCTGAGCCGTTAAAGCGGCGAGATTGGTCCATCTTTCTTGGGATAGGCTTAGTAAAAAACGCGCCATACAACCAACTCATCGGGGCACCGACGCACTCCATGCCGATAAACAGGAAATCGACATCGCCGACACTGCGATGAATGTTGCGATACATTTGAGCATCTAAGTTGGATGAGTCTGCGGCAGCGAAGATTTTCTTACCATTGAACTCAAACCACCAAGCAGTTTTTGAGCGTATATTCAAATCGGCGTGCTCTCCTAGAAATGGAATGGCTCGGATGATCCCCTGGGGCAGATTTATCTGTTCCATGTCGTCCATTTCACGGACGTTAAAGCCGATGTTGCTGAGCATTAATTTCAATGATGGGTCGGTGATGGTACCGCTGTTGTTGCGGGGAACTAAGATCGTATCGACTTTATGGCGCAGCTGTAACAAGGTCTCAAGACAAACATGATCCATATGAGTATGGGTTACGCAGATGTAGTCGATTTTCTCCGGGAGATCGGCAAAGCTTAAAAAGTCTTCGGCTTGTGCCGTGGTGCGCGAAGGAATGACCGGATCGACCAAAATGCTCAAACCGTCGCTTTCAATACACAAACCCGCATGTCCGATAAAGCGAATTCTGGAGCCTTGGGTAACTGGCTGGTGTTGTGTGCAGGGGGCTTGTGTGGTCAGCAGTTCGGCTAAATCCAGCCCACCTGTCGATGGAAACTGGGCAAACATCGCTTGTATGTCGGCCTTGCTTTTAGGCTGCTGTCTGAGCTGCAAGATATCATTAAGTTGAGGGTTATCGAAAGCCACCTGTAACTGTAGGTGGTTTTCATCGGGTAACCTCGGTGTGCTCAACACAAACGGACGCTCGCCGACTTTGGACAACAAACCAAAAGAGATACTCTGGGCTTCCTTGCGGTACAGTGGGCTGAGGTAAAGCAGGCCCTCAATCAAACGGGCAAAACCGTTGTGATTCTCATTGTAGACCAGTTCGATATAACCAGAGAGTATCTCGTCGATGTGATGATACTCCTTTTCCAACGCGTAGCCGTCGGCATTTTGTTCCAAAAAGTCATTGAGGCGAGTAAACGCGTCTTTGATTTGATGGTAATGTTGATACTCGGTCTCCAGCGTGTCGAGCAGTCGCTTGACATCCTCGACCTGATCAACCGTACAATTGACAAAGCTACCGCCGGTCAGTTGTTTACTCTTATTGGCGGTAACGTGCAATTGAGCATTTTTGACGAAGGATTTCATCAAGCCGGTAATGCGCTTGGAAAAGATCAACGCCGACTGAATTGGCGGCAACATATATGGCCAGGCATACCAGTTGTGGATCAACGGCTCAAAATATACTTCTTCTTTTAGGTAATATAGTTGGTCAGTCATAATATTGGACCTCAGTTTCCAAATGCAGATGAATAGCGGATTAGGCTGCTCTGAGCAGGTAGCATTTGTCGCCGACGACAAACCCGTCCAAGCCGTGTTGCTTGGTATATTTAACCAAATCACTCATACGGTTGATAAAGCCATAGCCATTGAAGTTCAGTGAGGTGTTACATAGAACACCAAAGTCGGTTCGTTGCTTAAAAGCCTGTAACAGCGCATACATTTGCGGGTTAGTGCTGTGGCTGACAGATTGGGTGCGAGCAGAGCCGTCAACATGGGTCACCGCTTGGAGCTTGTCTGTGAGCACTTTTTGAAAAAATAACATGTACGGACTTGGGCCGTGATGTTGAAAATGGATGTCCATATCTTCTTCTAGGCACATTGGGGCGATGGGTCGGAAGCCCTCGCGGTTTTTGATCTTATTTAAGCGCGCCAGCATGTCTTTGCTAAACGGAGCCGCGATAATCGAGCGATTGCCCAGTGCTCTTGGGCCGATTTCGTATTTTCCTTGAACCCAGCCGAGCACCTTTTCTTGTTGCAAATGCTCGGCGATGGTGTGGTTATTGGCAACTGTGATATCAAAATCGCTTAAGTCTGCGTCATCATAAATAAACGCTTCACCAGCATATACGCTCCACTGTATCTTAGCATTGTTGGTGTAATAGAACTGGGCATCAACTGCCGTGCCTATGGCTACGCCAGAGTCGTCAGGACAAGGCGGTACAAATACATCTTCGAACAAACCACTGGCGACCCAATCACTGTTCCAGTCACAGTTTAAACCGCAACCACCACCAATCAACAGCGGCAATCCTTCTGTGAGGTGGGTTTTGGCAAACTGGTGAAAACGGGCGAAAAGGTTGTCGGAAAAACAGCGGGCGAATTGCTTAAACTCAGCAGACTCGACGCCGATATTAAAATAACCGCAATCTTGCAGATCCCCTTTGTCCATCGTCAGCAGGATTTTTTCTTGGGCGAGAATTCTATCTATTAGCGCTTGATCTGACTCACTTGCTGGGCCTGGTTGCCCATAACTGCAAAGCGCCATCAATTTGCCGGCGTCATTGAGTCGGAACTGGCCACTGTTGACTGGAAACGATGGATCTGCCAAGCCATAGATAAAGCCGTATTTACCGCCGGGATAACTGACAACTTCGCCGATTTTACTGATATTGACGTTTTCATCGATGCGATAAAAGGCGCCAAAAGTGCCTTCCCATATCAGCGCGTAACAAGGTTTTCCTTGAGGGAAGGGAGACATACCATAAGCGGCCATAATGTGGGCGCGCTCATGAGAAGATGAAAACGTTTTAACGGTTTTGCCGAGAAAGTTTTGTGTTGATACCTTGATGGTATCTGTACCTTCACCATAATAACCGCCTTCGATGGGTTCGCTGACTGAGTGCCAGCCTTTCGTCCAACCGGAGTTGGCAATGACATCTGGAATAGAGTCTAAATATTGCATACAACGAATGTTTAAACTTGGGGTCATTACTTCATATCTTGGCCAGCTGTCTTTTTCTGCTTCAATTGAAAACTTCAGTGTGCCGTCTTCGAGGTAGGCGATGTGGCCGTTATGACCGGATTTATAGCACATTATCTTCATTGTTGTTGCACTCTATTCCTAATTGTTATTATCCAAAAAAAATTATGACTTAATAATGCTATTCAATATCAATGTATTGGTTACAAAAAGTGACATTAAATAAGGTTGTTATAAATAAATCATATTAAATTGCTATTCGTAGGTTATTTCTTTTGTGTTCAAAGATACATATTATTTACGCAGTAGAATCTGATGTCGGCGTTTCAGTGTGAACGCATCATTCTCGAATCTCAATGTTATAAAAATACTTTAATATCATGAAGATAATTTTAATGAACAAAGGTGTAATTATATTCCATACGTCAACGAGGTGATATTCGAAAGCGGAAACAATAATGCCACTACTGATATAACTGTTCAATGCTTCTGTAAAATATCTTTAAATTTAATAAATTATATTTAATAACTTATAAAATATTGCTTTTGTTATAAATTACCTGAATATTATGTTAGTGTTGGCAAAAACTCACATGGCCCCTAGGTAGGGTATTGTCTGTAATGGAAAAATTATGCCGGTATTGTGAGCGTGAGGACGTCAAATTTTTAGGGGAGGAACTGGGTAAAATATTGTGATTTTGATGATAATCGGTATTGGAAGATTTAGCTGTATGGTTTTAAAGTAACTTTGTCTATGCCAGTTTTGCACGGGATTTCTCTACCACCTTATATCTACTTTAGTCATCTATCAATTAACAAATGTTCCTAAGTTCAATTATTTCGTGTTGGTTATTTAGCCTTGAAAATAAGTACAACAGCATTGGCAAAGGTGATTTACAAATGTTCCATTTTCATTTCCGTCGGAGTCGGCGTATCTTATTACGAGTGATTTGGCGCGTTATCGCGTTTGTGTATTCAAATATCGGCCTCATGCTCAAGCGTCTAGGCAGAGTGGGTAAGCAGTTGAGTGAAGTTGCATTGCAGCTGAATATTCGCAGCGGTGATACCACCAGCCCATTTCTACGAGAGAGCGATATTTTCCTTGTCACTTACCCTCGTTCTGGTACAACCTGGATGCAGATGATCCTCTATCAAATGACCTCTGAAGGGGATGTGGATTTTGACCATATCTCGGCAGTATCTCCGTGGTATGAGCGCGCCGTACTGGCTGCAAAAATGTCCTCACAAGCACTTGAAAACCTTCCAGAGCCACGAGTATTCAAATGTCACCTCCGCTTCGATGAAGTGCCTAAGACTAACGGCAAATATATCTATGTGATGCGTGACGGCATGGATGTCGCTGTCTCTTATTACCATCATTATCGCTATTTTGGCTATCAAGGCAGCTTCGACGAATTCTATCAACACAAGTTTCTCACTGGCAACGTCCCTAATGGTCGTTGGTTCACTCATGTTAAACAGTGGCGTGAGAATAAAGACGGTCTAGATGTTTTGTATATCAACTATCGGGAGCTCAAAGAAGATCTGATGGCAACATTGCGTAAGATTGGCGAGTTCTGTCAGTTGCAGCTCAGTGAAGATAAATATGCCGAAGTGGCGAAGCGAGCCGACTTTACCTTCATGAAACAGTATCAGGAAAAGTTCGACCATGGTACTGAGATGCTTTGGGAGCTTGAAATGGAACTGCAACAACGACGTGAAGAATTCACTCGACAACTTGCCAGCTTTGAGGGCGATTTCATTCGTCATGGCAAGATAGGTGAAGGTCAACAAACGCTCAGTGCCGAACAGCGCAAGCAGTTCGATGCGATGAAGCTACGGTATCAAATCGATTAGCTGTTTTAACTATCCGATGTGTGTGGCAACAATAAGAAATCCTATTAAGAGGCAGACTCTGTGAATACTTTCGAACTCATCAGTAAACTCCACCAACACAATATTCGCATCAGCGAATCTCAAGGCAAGTTGCTGGTGGATGCGGCTAAAGGGGCACTTAATGCAGAACTGACGAGTTTGATCAAGGCCAACAAGGCGCAATTGATTGCGTTCTTGCGTCAGCAGTCGTCCTATGGCTCGGCGATGGTGCAAAATGATGAGATCCCTGCGTGCCCGCGGTCTTGCCGTCGGCATTTTGAGCTGTCTTTTGCTCAGCAGCGCCTGTGGTTTGTCGATCAGATGTTTCCGGGCACAGCTCAATATAACATGCCATCTTTGTTTGAGGTTGCTGTTGGGTTCGATCTGGCGGCAGCCGATAATGCTCTGACTGAGTTAATAGCGCGACACGAAATTTTACGCACCTGTTATCAGGCTAAACAAGACCAGATACATCAAGTGATCCAACCTGCCGCAGCCTTTGGTATCGTACATCATGATGTGACTGGCCTAAGTGGTCAGCAACAGCGCGCTGAGCTGGCACGTTTGGTAGAACAATATTGCCTTGAACCTTTCGATTTGAAGCAGGACCTGATGCTAAAAGCGCATTTTTTTGCCACAGGGCAGGGCGGTCAAGCGGGCATATTGTTGTTAAACCTTCACCACATCGCTTGTGATGGTTGGTCTGTGGCGATTTTGGTTGAAGAGTTTCTCAAACTGTATCAAGCCTGCAAGCACAATGAAGCGTTTTGCTTGTCCCCTCTGAGTATTCAATACGCCGACTACGCCCAGTGGCAACGTAGCAATGAACAACAGTTGAATTCGCACCTTGACTACTGGCGCCAGCAGTTGGCTGATGTGCCTCAGGTGCATCAACTACCACTCGATTATGAACGACCAGTCACCAAAGCCGAGCAAGGGGAATTGGTCAGTTATCATTTGGCGCCGGCGATATTGACGGCATTAAAACATCGTGCCAATAGCCACGGCATGACGTTATTTATGTTGCTGCACGGCGCGCTGACTTTGGTCTTATCTCGTCATAGCAACAACAAGGATATTGTTGTCGGCACGCCAGTCGCCAATCGCAGCCGGGCTGAGTTGGAACCCTTGATCGGGTGTTTTGTCAACACGCTGGTGTTGCGAACCTCGACAGCGTTTGATGGGTTGAACGACTTTTTGATGCATGTAAAGGACGTTAATCTCAACGCCCAAGCGCATCAGGATATCCCGTTTGAACAATTGGTGGATCACTGCCAGATTGAAAGAACCGCCCAATATACCCCCTTGGTCCAGATAATGTTTGGTCTCGATGGAAGTCAGTTTGACGCGCAAGCGATGAACCAAGCCGGCTTTATGCCAATGACAAACGATATCAAGCTGACCAAATTTGATTTAGACATCGTAGCCCGTGAGCAAAATGACGTTTTACAGTTTGATTGGTTGTTTGATATTTCGTTATTTACCTCCGAACACGTGCAAACGTTGAGTGAAGATCTCGGCCGAGTGCTTGAGGCGATGGCTGACGGTGGTAATATGGCACTGGGTGGTGTACCAATACTATCTCCTGTGTTGTTGAGTCGACTGCTTACTCAAGCGCACCATCAAGAAGATGATTTTAATCACTCAGCGACAGTGCATCAGCTATTCGAACAGCAATGTCAGATGAATGCTGCCGCTACTGCCGTTGAATATATCGACCAAGAGGGTATTCGACATTCGTGCAGTTATGGCCAGCTTAATCAAGCGGCCAATCGTTTAGCGCGACATTTGCTGGCCCTAGGCTTAGAGCATGAGGGCCTGGTTGGGATATGCCTTGAGCGCAGTATTGACATGATTGTAGCGTTATTGGCAGTTCACAAGGCTGGCGGCGCCTATGTGCCTTTAGATCCAGAACACCCTAAAGCGAGATTGCAAGCGATTGTCGAGCAAACCGATATTCGCCTGCTGCTGGGTCAAAGCACCTTACCGGTGATGGCCGAATTGACGCAATGGTTGAGCGGGGCCGCGCAGGTTGTCGAGCTTGATGTGTTGCAGACAAAAAGCTTGTTGTCCGGATACGCTGATGATGATTTACGGCTGAATTTAACGCCTAGGTCATTGGCCTATGTGATCTTTACTTCTGGCTCAAGTGGCCAGCCGAAAGGGGTCATGGTTGAACACCCGGCAATGGCCAATTTACTAAAAGCAATGGCGGCCAAGCTCGATGTCTTTTGTGCGGGCAAGCGCTTTTTGGCGCTCACCACTGTGACCTTTGATATCGCCGGTTTGGAGTTATTCGGGCCGCTGTGCTTCGGCGGCGAGCTGGTGATCGGCGCTGCGTGCTATAGCCAAGATCCTTATCGCTTAGGGCGACTGCTATCAAAATATCCTTGTCAGGCAATTCAAGGAACGCCTTCAACCTGGCAAAGTCTGATCAATGCCAACTGGCAGGGCGATTCTCAATTGACTGCCATATCTGGTGGTGAAGCGTTAAACACCGAGCTTGCCGAGCAATTACTGGCGCTTACGGCGCGCCTTTATAATTGTTATGGGCCGACCGAGGCCACTGTTTGGTCCATGGTTAAAGCCATTGGGCCGGAGGATGTCAAACAGCCGAGCATTCCTCTTGGCGGTAGCTTGAGTAACTATCAACATTACGTGCTTAGTGATGATTTGCAATTGTTGCCACCGGGTACGGCAGGTGAGCTGTATATTGGTGGTCACGGACTTGCCCGGGGCTATTTGAATCAGCCTGAGTTGACGGCCGAATGTTTTGTCGCGCATCCGTTTAGTGACATGCAAGGAGAGAGGTTATATAAAACTGGTGACTGGGTTCGCCAAATTGAGGTCAGGGGTCAATCTCAGGTGCAATGGCAGTTTCTAGGCCGTATTGACGATCAATTGAAGATCCGCGGCTTTCGTGTTGAGTTGGGAGAGGTTGAATTCGTGCTGCGGCAGTGTTCGGGGGTTAGTGAAGCTATAGCTGTGGTGTGTGGCGACAATGTGCAGCAGCAGTTCATCATGGCCTATGTGGTGTCGGACGAATACGTCTCTGCGACTGCTAAACCCTGGTTAGAGCAGCTCAAAACGCATATGGCTGCGCACTTGCCTCATTATATGTGTCCGGTTGATGTGCAGTTACTGACGCAGTGGCCTTTAATGCCAAATGGCAAGATAGACAAGCGGGCGCTGACGGCGAAGGGGC
Organism: Alteromonadaceae bacterium; assembly: GCA_041583135.1. Classification (GTDB taxonomy): domain Bacteria; phylum Pseudomonadota; class Gammaproteobacteria; order Enterobacterales; family Alteromonadaceae; genus JABSOG01. The sequence goes on from JBFHGJ010000016.1 coordinate 28,475, forward strand.
TAAATCAATCAACTGAGTCTTACCAAGCGCCGAACGGTAAAACCGAGCAAGCCCTAACGGCTATTTGGGCAAGCTTACTCAATCTTTGCCCAGGCGCTATCGCAAGAGACAGCAATTTCTTTAAGCTTGGCGGCAATTCTTTGTTGAGTGTGCGGCTGGTCACCGAAGTGCGCGAGCAAATGCAATGCGAGCTGAGTATCAAGACGGTATTTGAACACCCTACGGTTGCCCAACTGGCAAGGCGAGTTGAAAGTGACTCAAGTAAACGTTTGCGTGCCAAGATAACCCGCCGGTTGCAACCGGGTCAAACCCAGTATGTCGCATCTTTTACCCAAAGTCGTCTGTGGTTTATCGATCACCTCCAAGGGGGAAGCGCCGAGTATAATATGCCCACCAGCTTGCTGCTTGAAGGGGCGTTTGACCTTGATATTGCCAATCGGGTAATTGCTTCGATTATCGAACGTCATGCACCTTTGCGAACCGTGTTTAAAGAAGTCGATGGTGTTGTGATGCAATCGGTGATGGTCGAATTTGATTTTGCTATCGACGTGGTGGATTTGACGGATCTCACGAGTGAGTTGCAACAGCAGCGTTTGGCTGCGCTGCTGGCGGCAGATAGGGCCAAGGCGTTTGATTTGGCGGCAGATCTGATGTTCCGAGCTAGCTTTATTTACCTATCTAAGGCTGAAGGTGAAACAAAAGGGGTGCTGTCGTTCAATATGCCCCATATTGCTGCCGACGCCTGGTCTATGCAGTTATTGCTGCAAGAGTTTGTTGAACTCTATCAGGCCTTGCAAAACGGCATGCCTCATTGCTTAGCGCCCTTGCACATCGAGTATGGCGATTTTGCGCTATGGCAGAGAGAATGGTTGCAAGGCGAGGTGTTGGATACCCAGCTCAACTACTGGCTCGCGCACTTGGCAGAGATCCCGCCGGTGCATAGCCTACCTTTAGATAAACCTAGGCCGAAACAAAAATCCAGCCAAGGGTTGGTAGTGAAAAGACAATGGGGTAAGGCATTTACCGCAAGGCTCAAGGACTTTGCGCTGCAACACAACATGACGCCTTTTATGTTGCTTCATGCAGGATTAGCGTTGGTACTTTCACGTCACAGTAATACTGATGACATTGTAATGGGGACGTCGGTGGCCAACCGCCTTCAGGCGCAGGTAGAAGGATTGGTCGGATGTTTTGTCAACACATTGGTGTTGCGCTGTAATACTGAACACCAGTGTCTTGGTGACTATTTTGCGCATATTCGTGAGGTCAATCTCTGCGCTCAGGCCAACCAGGATATTCCGCTGGAGTTGCTGGTCGAGAAAATGAAAGTGCCTCGAAGCAGTGGACATGCGCCGGTATTTCAGATCATGTTTACCATGAACACCAATGAAATGCAGCAAGTGGCGCTTGATGACGTAGCCGTCTCACTGTTACCCGGCGTTGAAGATGTCACTCGGTTTGACTTGGATATCAACGTACACCTAAGTGATAGCGGTTGTCACTTGGACTGGCTGTATGACTGTGGCTTGTTTGAACACCAGCGTATTGAATCGATGGCTGATCACCTTTATTTGTTGCTCACCTCAATCATGGCTAACCCGCAGCAGCCGCTTGCGCAGCTTTCTATTGTCGATGCGGCCCAACAGCGCTACCTGGCCGAACATTTAAGTGACCCAAGTGGCTATTTGTCAGAGCAGCAGATGCTGCATCGACGTTTCGAAGCGCAGGTGCTGCAATTTCCTGAAAACGTTGCCTTGGTATATGAAGACGAGCAAGGCGAGCGAGCGCAAATGACGTATTTGGCGCTTAACGAACAAGCCAATAAGATAGCAGCCCACCTGCGTGAACAGGGAGTAGGGTGTGACATGCCGGTTGGTCTGTGTTTAGAGCGCTCGGGGCAAATGGTGGTGGGTCTTATGGCGATTTTAAAAGCGGGTGGTGCCTATGTGCCGCTGGATCCTAACCAGCCAACAACGCGCTTAGAAACCATCATCGACGATGCCGATTTTGACGTGTTGTTAACTCACAGCCGCTTGCTCAATGACTACCCATTTGCCGATAAGACTTTGGTTTTACTCGACGAAGCCTTCATGTCGTTTTATGACGAGTACGACACGCAGAATTTGACCGCTTTGCCGCAACAGGGGCCGCGTAACTTGGCCTATGTTATTTATACCTCGGGTTCGACCGGACAACCTAAAGGGGTTATGGTCGAGCACGGCGGGGTGGACAATATGGTTCGCTATCAGCAGCAGGTTTTTAATGTCGGTGCTGATGCAAAAGTGTTGCACTTTGCTTCGTTTGGTTTCGATGCCAGCGTGTCTGAGTGGGCTATGGCACTTTTGAGCGGCGCTTCGTTACACATTTGTACTGAGCATGAACGTAAGGACATGAGCGCATTGTCACAGCGTTTGTGTCAAGATGAAATAAGCCATATGACCTTACCGCCGGTGTTGTTGGAGCTGCTCGACCCGAACTTTGACCATCGGCTTAAAAGTATCATTGTCGCTGGAGATGCATGTTCAACAGAGTTAGTTGAGCGTTGGGCCGGGCAATGTTGTTTCTTCAATGCCTATGGTCCAACAGAAGCATCTGTTTGTGCCAGTATCGCCCAGCTTGATGGCCATGGGCCGTTGTCAATAGGCTGCGCCGTTGCCAACACCGACGTGTATATTTTAGACAAGTACCAACGGGTGTTGCCTTTTGGCGCTGTTGGCGAGCTTTATATCGGTGGTGCCGGTTTGGCCAGGGGATATTTGAATCAGTCTCAGTTAAGTGAAGCGTCGTTTGTTGCGCGACCGCCACAAGTGCCCGGTCATGGGCCGTTGTATAAAACCGGTGATCTGGCTCGCTACCTAGTGACTGAGATGGGCAAAGAAAAGCCCTTGTCCTTTGTCGGACGCGTGGATAGTCAGATTAAGATACGTGGCTATCGCATTGAACTCGGTGAAGTCATCTCCAATTTACATCGTTGTCAACATGTCGAAACCGCTACTGTTGTTGTCAGCCAAAGCCCTCAAAGTGAAGGCAGTATGGTTCATAAACGGCTTATCGCCTATGTGGTAGCCAGAGCCACCAGTAACATGCAACCAAACTTTGAGGCAGATAGGTGGGTAGAACAATTACGCAGTGAAATGGCAGCGATGCTCCCTGAGTATATGCTCCCGGCCGCTTATGTCGTGCTTCAGGAGATGCCCATCAATCAAAACGGCAAGATTGATCATCAAGCCTTGCCAGCTGCCGACTTTAGTCAATTTAAACAACACTATATCGCACCACAAAACCCATTGGAGCACACTTTAGTGACTATTTGGTCGCAACTGTTGCAGGTGGATGAAGACAAAATAGGTGTCGGCGCGAATTTCTTTGAATTGGGCGGCGACTCTATTTTGTCCATTCAACTGGTTTCGCGCGCGGCGTCGCAAGGCATCCACTTTAGTGTGGATGATCTGTTCAGCGCACAGACCATAGAAAAGCTACGTCCTTTGATAAGCGATGATAAACAGGTCGATACCTTACAGGTAACTGTTATTGGTAATATGCCGTTATTACCAATACAGCGCGCGTTCTTTGAGGATGAAACCGCACTGCATCATTACAATCAGTCGGTGATGCTAAACGCACCCGAAGCGTTGACGCTGGCGACACTGAAATCAATGGTGAAGGTGTTGTTCGAACAACATGATGCCCTGCGTCTGCAATTTGAGCGTGGCGACAGTTGGCAAGGCATTTTTCAGCCTATGGCGCAAATCGATTTCGATAAAGCGGTCATCCAACAGCAATGCAGTAATGAAACGTTAAGCGAAATTGTCGATGATGTACAACGGAGTCTTAAGCCGCAAAACGGCGACCTGTTCAAAGCGGCACTGTTGCATGTTGACGATAAACCGCTTTTGCTGATAGTGATACATCACCTAGTTGTCGATGGGGTGTCTTGGCGTGTGTTGCTTGAAGACTTATTGACGCTGGCTCAGCAATGGCAAAATAGAACGCCATTGCGCCTTGGCGCGAAGACAACTTCTTATCAGCAGTGGGGCGAGTTCATTGCAACGTATAGCCAGTCAGCGCAATTGCAGGCTGAAAAGGCGTTTTGGCTGGCGCAGTTGCAACAACCGATTGCGCCTTTTTATCAACCCGAGATGGGAGAACAGGGTACGCGTTATGATGGCAAGCGTTATCGTGTGATCACATTTACGATAGATAGCAGGAAAACGACACAACTGCTAGGCCAGTGCAATGCTTCTTATCGGACGCAAATCAATGAGCTGCTGCTAACGGCACTGTTGTTCGGTTACCATCAGTATAGCGATTTGAAGGCGATGCGCCTTGATCTTGAAGGACATGGTCGTGAGCCAATGGCGAATAATTTGGACTTAAGCCGTACCGTCGGCTGGTTCACCAGTATTTATCCGCTGGTGTTGCAATTTGAGGCTGGCGCCGGTATTGCCGATGTGCTGTGTGAGGTCAAAAATCGCTACCGCACCATTGCCAATAACGGTCTTGGTTTTGGTGTACTCAATGCCTTTGATGCGGCTTTTTCCGCTCAAGCGCAGGCGGCTAGGGCTGAGCTGCTGTTTAATTATCTGGGGCAGTTCGACCAACTTGGCAATGATGCCAGTGGCTTTAGCTTAAGCGATCGCGCCAGTGGTCAGGACATCAGTCCTTTGCGCCAACCGAGTCATCCTTTGGCCATCAATGGTTGGGTCAGCGAGCAAAAATTTTGTTTCTCACTTAAATATGATGCCAGTCGCTATCACCAAGACGCTATGGCGCAATTTATGGGGGCCTTTGAAAGTGCCCTTGGTCAATTGATTGAACATTGTCAGCAAACGCCTTGGGGCAAGCTGTGTCCGGGCGATTTTCCGCTGGCGCAAGTGTCGCAGGCAAAGTTGCGTTTGTGGCAACTTGAACACAACAGTGAGGTTGAAGACCTTTATCCGGCAACCGGTATGCAGCAAGGGTTGCTGTTTCATAGCTTGCTCAACGCCGGTAGCTATGTGACGCAAAACCAGTTTAGCTTCGAGAAACTCGATATTGAGTGTTTTAAATCGGCCTGGCAGCACGTAGTCCAGCGCCATGTGATCTTTCGAACCGCGTTTGTTGGCGTCGAGTCGGGCGATGCACATCAGGTGGTCTATCGCGCGGCGATGTTACCTTGGCAGGTGGTCGATTTGACGAATTTGACGCCACCGCAACAGCAATTGCAACTTGAGGAAGTAAGGGCGCAAGATGTCTCTGTGGGCTTTGATCTGACGCAACCGCCATTGATGCGTTTTACACTGGTGTTACTGGGGTCACTGCACAGCGTAGTGCTTTGGAGTCACCATCACAGTATCATCGATGGTTGGAGTGGGCCTGTGGTATTTGCCGAAGTGGTGAAGTGCTACCAGGCATTGCGTCAACAACAACCGCCGGAACTGCCGCCAGTATACTCTTATCGTGATTACATGCAGTGGCTGGGGCAACAATCGATGGCGCAGGCGAAGCAATTTTGGTCGCAGCAGCTATCAACGGTTGCGGCAAATACGCCGTTACCGCTAATGTATGATGGTGTTGCACATGAGTATCCCCCTGAGCATAGTGAGGTATTAGAGCAGGTAGTGTGGTTAGATGAGGCGCAGACTCAGAAACTACAGCAGCTCGCTAGCGCCGCTAAAACCACGGTGAACATTATTGTTCAAGCAGCCTGGGGGCTGTTACTGGCCAATTACAGCGGCGCAGGCACTGTGGTCTTCGGTGCAACGACGTCGGGGCGTCCGGCGCAGGTCAGCGGCATTGAACATACAGTTGGACTGTTTATAAATACATTGCCTGTGGTGATTGATACTGCCTTTGAGGTTGACGTCGCTCAGTGGCTGCAACAACTGCAAAATCAGGCGTTAGGCCGCGAACGATATAATTACCTGCCTTTAGCTGATATCCAGCGTTTGCACCAGTGCCATCAGCCGCTGTTCGATTCATTGCTGGTGTTTGAGAATTATCCCGTTGAGCAGGCCATCGGCGACAAGGCCAATGAGGCTGGACTGACAGTAAACGACTTCAAACTATATGAATCGACTCACTATACTTTGACGTTGACGGCACATTTGTCTGACCGGCTCAAAATTAAGTTGGAGGCGCGCCAATCGCAGCGCCCGATAACCAATTTCTCACAAGTCGCCGGGCATTTGCGTCAGCTGTTGCTGTCATTTGCCGAGCTGTCTCAGCCGGGTGAATCCCGACTCAGCGAGCTGTCGATGCTTACTAAAGCGCAAATCGACCAGCAACTATTTTGGCTCAACGGTGCCACCAGTGATTTTGCCAAAGAGACTGTCCTTCATCAGTGGTTTGAACTACAGGCCAAGGCGAAACCACAGCATTGCGCCCTACGCTATCTCAGTGCTGAAGGGACGCTGAACGAGATGAGCTATGAGCAGCTAAATGCGGCGGCCAACCGGTTGGCTCATTACTTGAGCGAATATTATCAAGCGGGTGACAATCTGGTGGCTGTCTGTGCACCGCGCAGCCCTGAGCTCATTATCGGCCTATTGGCCATCTTAAAATCTGGTGGGGCCTATGTGCCTTTAGACCCAGAACAACCAGTCGAGCGCTGGCAGTATCAAATCCAACATGCCAAAGTCAAAGTGGTTTTGAGCACGCAACAGCTGCGTGACAAGATACCTTGCGGCGAGTTGCCATGTTTGGCGCTTGATGCGATGAGCTTTACTAAGCGTTTAGAGACTTATCCGGCGACCAACCTTAACCCTCAGGTCGCACCAGAGAGTTTGGCCTATGTTATTTACACCTCAGGTTCAACAGGTAAGCCAAAGGGGGTGATGATAGAACAATCCAATGTGACTCAATTGGTCATCGAGGAGCCTGCTATTGCTATCGACAGTCATGATTGTGTCGCATATTGTGCTAACCCGGCTTTTGACGCCTCCACTTGGGAGATTTGGCTACCGCTGCTTAATGGCGCGACCATGCTATTGATCTCACAAACCACTTTACTACATCCCTCGCAATTTAATGAGATATTGCAACGGGGACAGGCGACGGTCTTACAGCTGACCGCCGGTTTGTTCCGCCAGTATGCCAAAGTGATGGCGCCAGCTTTCTCGCGACTCAATTACTTACTCTTTGGCGGCGATACGGCGGACATCAATGCGGTCATTGACGTCTATCAAAACGCACGGCCAAAGCATCTGTTGCATACCTATGGACCAACTGAAACCGTGGCGTTTACCGTGGTGCATGAAGTCGATGAACAAGTGGTGAGCGCTGGCGTGCTGCCGATTGGGCGGCCGATGTGCAATTCGCAGGTCTACGTGCTGGATGATAGTTTACAGCCGGTTGCCTGTGGCGTGGTTGGGCAGTTGTATATTGGCGGAGAAGGCGTGGGCAGAGGCTATTTGGATTTAAGCGACGAGCAGGCGTTAGTGGCGACAACTGCGTTTATCGACAATCCATTTTCTGCTCAAAGTGGCGCAAAACTATATAAAACGGGCGATTTGGTTCGTTACTTGGCAGATGAACAAGGGCGACCGGATTGTCTGGTTTTTGTTGGACGGGTTGACGATCAGGTGAAAATCAATGGCTTTAGAGTCGAACCTGGTGAGATAGAGCAGCACCTTGGCAGATGTGCCGGGGTGAGCTCGGCGGTGGTGTCAATTGCAGAGAGTATGCCGGGCCATAAGCAGGTGGTGGGCTATTTTGTTGCCGATAAGGCGCGCTCTGGAGAAAAGGAGCCTTTGGCTGACTCGATTAGAGCGGCGCTCAAAGTGCAGTTGCCCAGCCACATGATACCCAGTGCGCTGATTGAGGTTGAACACTTTGAACTGACCGCCAACGGTAAGGTCGATAAGCGGTCCTTGCCGTCACCTGCGATTGAACATATGCAAAGTCAGTACCTTGCGCCACGCAATGAGATTGAAAAAGCCTTGGTAGAGCTGTGGTCTGAGTTACTTGGTTTAGACAGAAACAAGCTTGGTATTGAGGCATCATTTTTCGACCTTGGGGGACATTCGTTGCTGGCATTGCAATTGACCGCGCAGATCAAAGAAAAGTGGGCGATTGATTTTGCATTAAAGGATTTGTTTGGTCATAGCAGTATTGAGCAGTTGGCAAAAGCGATAGTGCAGGGGTTGGCATTGAATGATATTCGTCGTCTTGAGGCGAATAGTGAGATCACAAGTGAAGGGTTCTTATGAGCATGTTGCAATTGGTAGAAAGGTGCGCCCAGGCTGGGGTTTTCTTATTCGTTGAACAGGGCAAGTTAGGTTTCAAACTCTCCGTTGCACAGTTCCCGCCACAACTTAAAGCGCAAGTGATTGAGCATAAGGCTGAGTTAATTGAGTTTTTGTCGAGTTACGGACGCGCTAAAGTGGTAGACAGTGGTGCGATAAGCAAGCGGCCCGAGCCATTTGGGCACTGTTTGACGTCTTTTGGTCAGCAGCGTTTGTGGTTTGTCGATCAACTCCAAGGCAATAGTGTTCAGTACAATATGCCCTTCGCCATGACGGTTAGAGGCACTTTGGATCTGGCCGCTGCCAATGGTGCCATTGCCGCAGTGATCCGGCGTCATGAGGTACTGCGTACGGTATTTTACCTGCAAGATGGTGAGGTTTGGCAACAGATCTGTGACGATTTTGATTTTGCTATCACAGAACATGACTTGACCGAATTGCCAGCTGAGCAACAAGATAAAGCGGTGCAAAAACTGGTATATGCCAACCAGCATCAGGTGGTCGATTTAGGCGCTGATTTGATGATCCAAAGCGGATTCATTCGCAAGACTTCAGAGGCTGAAGGTGAGAATATTTTGTTGTTTAATATTCATCACATTGCGGCCGATGGTTGGTCAATGGGGATATTGCTACGAGAGTTTTGCGCCGTGTATCAGGCCTTAGTGTCAGGGCAAATGCCTGCGCTGACACCAATGTCGTTACAATATGCCGATTTTGCCTATTGGCAACGGCAACAACTGGTAAAAGACAAGTTGCAACCTCAGCTTGATTATTGGGCGATGCAGTTGGCTGATGCGCCGATGGTACACAGTTTGCCGTTAGACTGGCCGCGTCCCCAGGTTCGCTCGGTTCAAGGCGCAACAATAGAAAATACGCTCGGCGCGAGTGTGTTCAAATCTCTTGAAGCTCTAGCGCAACAACATCAAGTGACGATGTTTATGTTGTTTCATGGCGCATTGGCGTTGCTGCTGTCAAGACATAGCAATAGTGACGATATTATTATCGGCACGCCGGTAAATTGTCGTCGTCACCCTAGCTTAGAGGGGCTGATAGGTTTTTTCATCAATACATTGGTGCTTCGGACAAATACCGAGTTTGACCTGCTGGCGGATTATTTGGCGCACATCAAAAGCGTCAACCTCGACGCACAAAATAACCAGGACGTGCCTTTTGAACAGTTGGTGGAACATTGCCAGGTACCACGTGACCTTCAACATACACCGCTGTTTCAGATCTTACTCAGTGTCGATGGACAAGCGCAACAAACACTCAACTTGCCGCAGTTGCAACTTGAGCCGCTCAAGCAAGGTCGCGAAAACCGGCAACGGGCAAGCAAATTCGATTTAGAGGTGAGTATCACCTACGACCAACAGGGTATCAAGGTGAGTTGGTTGTATGACACCACTCTATTTACCCAAGCGACTGTCGAAAGTCTCAATGGTGACTTCAACCGTTTGCTAGGGGCATTGGCTCAAATTGATGGCCAGGCGCTCAATCAATGGTCAATGCATACGCCGGAGGAACTTGAGCATTTTCTTTATGGGCTTAACGACACTGAGCGAAATCACCCAAAAGATAAGACCATCGACCAACATTTTGACCAGCAGGCCATAGCTAACCCAGACGCCATTGCCGTGATATTTGAGCAGCAACATCTGAGCTATCGACAATTGGCGCAAAGAGTCAACCAACTTGCCCGTTATTTACGCAACCAAGGGGTTGGCAATGGTACTTTGGTCGGGCTGAGTCTACATCGTAGTGTAGAAATGGTTGTGGCGATATTGGCCGTCCTTAGAGCTGGTGGGGCATATGTCGCGTGTGATCCGCAATTACCGGCGTCGCGGCTTGTATTTGTCATCGATGACAGTGAATGTCAAATGTTGCTGTGCTGTGTTGCTCAGATGGACGCATTGCAATCAATAGATAGTGCTACCAGTGTTCAGCTGTTGCCCCTCGATTGCCCCGAGTTTAATGCTAAGTTGCGACAAATGTCTGTAGAGCGGCTGGGGGCGGAAAGTGATCGCTCAATGCATTCTCTGGCTTATGTATTATATACCTCAGGCTCAACCGGGCAGCCAAAAGGGGTGATGATAGAACATGATGCACTGCTAAACCGAATCGATTGGATGCAGCACCAGTTTGCGCTGACGCATGGTGACCGGGTTTTGCAAAAGACACCTTATGGGTTTGACGTGTCGGTGTGGGAGTTTTTGTGGCCCTTAGCCTATGGCGCGACTTTGGTTGTTGCTAGGCCCGATGGCCATAAAGACCCGTTATATTTGCAACAGTTGATAAACAACGAACAGATCACCATCGCGCATTTTGTGCCTTCAATGCTTAAGGTATTTGTCGAGGCTCTAAATGGCGAGTGGACAAGCAGCCTTCGCTTACTGATTTGTAGCGGCGAAGCGTTAGACAGCAATACCGCTAATACGGTACTTGGCCTAAGTGATTCGCTACAGTTATATAATTTATACGGGCCGACCGAAGCGACAATCGATGTCAGTTTTTATCATTGTGATAAACCTTGTACTGCACCTGTAGTGCCAATAGGGAAACCCATCCAAAATACTCAGTTGTTGGTGCTGGATAAGCATTTGCGCTGTTCGCCAATGGGGGCGATTGGAGAGCTGTATATCGGTGGCGTGGGACTGGCTCGGGGCTATCTCAACCGTGAGATGCTGACGGCACAAAACTTTATTGACCATCCATTTGTGCCAGGTTACAAGTTATATAAAACCGGCGACCTGGTGCGGTACCTGCCAGATGGCGAATTGAGCTTTATTGGCCGCATTGACAGCCAGGTGAAAATACGCGGCTGTCGTATTGAACTGAGTGAAATCGAAACGCATCTGTTGGCGATGAGTGAAGTTGCCCATGCCCACGTGCTGGTTTTTGAGCAGCAAACCTTGGTCGGTTTTGTTGAACCTGTCTCGGGTGTTTGTGGTAGTCAGGAGTGGCTTGATGGTTTACTGCAACAATTGTCCATTGAAGTGCCACAGTATATGGTTCCAGCTACGCTGGTTGCCGTGACCGAATGGCCGCTTACCGCAAACGGAAAGGTCGATAAAAAAGCGCTGTTAACTCGGCGCTTCGTTCTACGACAGTATTTTGCCGCGCCTGAGGGCGTGCATGAACAACTTTTGGCGCAGGTATGGGGCAATTTGCTCAAGCGTGATTGGCACACCATTGATAGGCGCGACAATTTCTTTATGCTTGGCGGCCATTCCCTATTGCTGATGGGCTATCGTCAGCAATTGCGTGAAAGTGGTTATGATTTGCCTGTGGAGCTGTTATACAAGGCGCAAACTCTGGCGCAGTTGGCGGCTCAATTACAGCGCGGCTATCAAATCCAATCGGCGGCACCGGCAATCAATTTGGCAGACAATAGGCAATACCTGACGCCTGAGATGTTTGCAATGATTGAGTTGGACAATCAAACATTGGCGCTGGTGTGCGATAAGGTTTGGGGCGGGGCGGAAAACATCACTGATATCTATCCGTTGTCTTCGCTACAACAGGGGATGCTTTACCATGCCTTGTTGGCCGGTGAAGATCCTTATGTTGTTAAATCTATCATCAAGTGCGATTCGCAAGCGGTCTATCAGGATTTTCTAGTGGCCTTGCAGTTTGTGATTGGTCGGCATGATGCGCTGCGTACGCAAATTATCTATGAAGGTGTCGAACAGCCCTTTCAAGTGGTGTTAAATGAAGTCTTGGTTGAGGCGGTTGCTATAGACTATCAAGGGGCACCAGAGCAATTAGAGCATTGGCTACAAACCTATGGGTTGGATGAAGCGCAGAAGCTCTGTCTTGGACCTGCGCCTTTATTGCGTTTATACGTTGTTTCTCAGGGCGAGCACTTTTATGTGTTGATGTTCAACCATCATTTGGTTGAAGACAATTTGTCTTTGCGACTGATCTCTAATGAGATCAATCAGCATATGTTGGGTCAGGCCCTTGATTTGGCACCGCCAAGACAATATCGCGACTTTATTTGGCAGGGCTTGCAGGCAGATAAACAACAAGGCTTAGACTATTTTCGTGAGCACCTAAGGGGATTTAATACGGTAAACGCGCCTTTTGCCATGACAGGCCATGGTGATAGTTTATCGAACATGACGCACTACCAGTGTGCTTTACCATCAGTGTTGGCACAGCGGGTACGGGCGTTGGCAGTACAAAGCGGCGTAAGTGTTGCAAGTGTGATGCATATGGCTTGGGCTGTCGTTATTGCCAGAGTGTCGGCACGGCAAGATGTGGTGTTTGGCTCGGTGCAATCGGGACGATTTCATTGTCTTGGTGAGCCCAGTGCCCTGGTTGGTTTATGCATCAATACACTGCCCTTAAGAGTGCAGCTTGCTGGTACAACACTACAATCGGCTTTGGTTGCAGTGCACGAAGGGCTTAGTCAACTGATGGTTTATGAACAGACTCCTTTGAGTGATATTCAGCAGCATTGCAGTGAACTGGGGGCTGCTACACCGTTGTTTAATACGTTACTCAATTGTCGTTTGGTGCATGATGTGGCGGCGGAAAAAGTGCCCGGCATGGACGTTCTGTGGTCTGTCGAACATACCAATTACTTGCTGTCTGCTTCGGTGGACTATAGCGACAAAGACATTGTATGGACGCTGGAGTGCGTGGAAAACATCGGCGCTGAAAAGGTGGTCGATTACCTGTTCAATTTGTTGGGATCGATGTGCGACGCCTTTATTGCAGACTGCGAAACCGACATCAGCCAGTTATCCTTGTTTGATCAGGCACAACTGTCGTTTTTACTCGCTAAATCGGCGGGAGCGAAAACCGCCGTGACCACTGATTTACTGTTGCATCAGCAATTTGAAGCCCAGGTTAAACGAAACCCAGACAACACTGCTGTGGTTGAACAAATGGCCGACGGGAGCTGGCAGCACACCAGTTATCTAAGACTTGAACAGCAGGCTAATCGTCTGGCGAGATATCTGCGTGAACAAGGCGTCGGTGTCGATACATTAGTGGGCATTTATTGCCAACGTAATGTCAAGGCTATGGTAGCTATATTGGCGGTATTGAAAGCGGGTGGCGCTTATGTGCCGTTGGCCTATGATTTACCGCTAAAGCGCTTAAGCTATATACTCGATGATAGCCAAGTGTCTTTTGTCGTAACCGAGGAACATTTACAGACATCTCTGGCTTTTGGGGCATTTGACGACAATCACCTGACAAAGCTTGTTATCGATAGCGCACAAATGACAGACAAGCTCAATCGCTATAGCAGCGAAACTTTAGTGCTATTACCGCAACAAAGTAGTCAAAACCTGGCTTATGTGATCTATACCTCCGGTTCGACCGGTGAGCCGAAAGGCGTGTTATTGAATCACGCCGGGGTCGTGAATATGACAAACTTCCAGCAAGGTTTTTTCGCCCTATGTAGCGCCAGCAGAGTGTTGCAGTTTGCGTCGATGGGATTTGATGCCAGCGTGTCTGAATGGGCGATGGCCTTTGGTACAGGGGCAAGCTTATATATATGCCCAAATGAAGACAAGCGTAATCCCTCATCCATAGCGCGACTGCTGATCAGCAATGGCATAACTCATGTCACTTTACCACCGGCATTTTTAGCTTGTATGGATGAAACCCTAGACTACCAATTGCAATGTATTGTTGTTGCGGGCGAAGCCTGTAGCAAAGGGGTTGTTGCTCGCTGGGCCAATAGGTACAGACTGATTAACGCTTATGGCCCGACTGAGGCTAGCGTGTGTACTACGGCGACGGAGTTAAATGCCAACCAAGACATTGCTATTGGCGCGCCTATCGACAATGTGCAGTGTTATGTGCTTGATGATGACAGGGCGTTAGTTCCCGATGGCGCTGTCGGCGAGCTGTATATCGGTGGCTGTGGCCTTGCGCGTGGTTATCTCAATCGGCCCAAATTGAATGCGGCATCCTTTGTTGAGTGTTGCTTTATCGATGGTACAACCCGCAGGCTATATAGAACCGGCGATCTCGTGCGTTATTTACCCTGTGAGGAGGGGGAAGGGAAGTTGGCGTTTATTGGTCGTCGTGACACACAGATTAATATTCGTGGATTTAGAGTAGAACTCGGCGAAGTACAAGGTCAGCTCAGTGCTCATCCTTTGGTTGAGTCTGCCGCAGTGGTGGTCTGTGAAGATGATGCCAACAACCAACGCATAGTGGCTTACATGACGGCAAAAACGCAAGGTTCATTGCCATTGAGCGCTGAAGATCTAATAGGCACTGTTCGTCGGGATTTGCAGGCCATGCTGCCCGATTACATGGTACCCGCTGTGTTGATGGTCGTTGATCAGCTTGCGCTGACCCAAAATGGTAAGGTTGATGTCGCTCAGCTGCCACCGCCAGACCTACAACAGCTTCAGCGGCGTTACGTGCCACCATCAAGCGATGTTGAATTACAGCTAGTGGCTATCTGGTCTGAACTGCTATCACTCGATAGCGATGACATGGGGATTGAAACCAACTTTTTCGATATCGGAGGCCATTCGTTACTGGTCGTACGGCTATTGGCGCAGATCAAATCACGCTTCGAGATTGAAATGCCGATAGAGGTCATCTTCGACGAACCGACCATCGCTGCTTTAGCACAACACATCGAGTTGCAACAACTGCAAACCGAGGCAAACGATGCGTTGGCACAAAGCGACAACTTATTTGAATTGGAGATTTAGGCCTGATGGTGATTAAACAATTGCTCAAACAGCTCTATCGGCAACACATTGTTTTGACGCTCAATAACGGCAAGTTGAAGATCCAATGTCCCGAAGGGGCAATGAACAGTGAGACCTTGGCTAAGATCAAGCAGCACAAAGACCAGATCATGGTGTACCTAGACAGTCAGAAAAATGAGGCAAAAACCCTGCTTGGGGTTGCGGATATCGTCAAACAAACGCCGTCAAACCAGCCTGTTGCTGCCTCTTTTGCCCAGCAGCGGTTGTGGTTTATCGATCAGCTGCAGGGGAGCAGCAGCGAGTATAATATGGCCAGTGCGCTGCATATTGAAGGCGCGTTTGATGCTGTGATAGCCGAAATGGCCATCACCGAGATAATAGCGCGTCATCAAGTGCTTAGAACCCATTTTGTCATGGTCGATGAACAGGTGTGTCAAGCGCTTATGCCAAGTTGGCAGTTTCGTTTAAATCAGGTGGATCTTAGAACGATAGAGCCTGCGCAACAGCGCAACAAAGTCGAAGAACTCATACGCCAAGACAGTCTTAACAGCTTTGATTTGAGCAAAGATCTCATGGTTCGCGCCAGCTACCTTATCCTTGCAGACACCGACCGACAGCACAAGGGGGTGTTGCTGTTCAACATTCACCATATTGCCTGTGACGGCTGGTCAATGGGTGTGCTGCTCAAAGAATTTGTGACTTTGTATCAGGCGTTTGCCGAGAAAAAGGCGAGTCCTTTGACGCCACTGGCATTACAATATAGTGACTATGCCCTATGGCAACGTCAGTGGTTAAGCGATGAGGTGCTGCAACAGCAATTGGCCTACTGGCGAACTCAATTGGCTGATGTACCAAGTGTTCACGGTCTCTTGCTCGATGAACCTAGGCCTGCCGAGCGTAACCCCATTGGCGGTCGGGTCATTGCCCGTCTAGGCAATGCGCATGCTCAAAAGCTCAAGGCGCTAGCACAAAGACGCAATATGACCTTATTCATGTTGCTCCATGGCGCTTTGGCGCTGGTGTTGTCTCGTCATAGCCAAAGCCACGATATTGTCGTCGGGACCAGTGTGGCCAATCGTACGCAGCTTTCTGTAGAGCCGTTGATCGGTTTTTTCGTCAATACGCTGGTTCTGCGAGTCAGCACCGATCAGCTCAGCTTAGCCGAGTATTTTACCCATGTACGCGATGTTCACCTAGCGGCCCAATCTCATCAAGATGTGCCATTTGAGCAGTTGGTGGAGCATTGCCAGGTTGCCAGAAGTACAGCACATTCACCGCTGTTTCAAATCATGTTTGGCATGAACACCAATCAAAGCAGCGATTTAACCATTGCCGATATTGTCTTTAAACCGCTTCACTCCGATGAGGTGTTGACTAAATTTGATTTGGACATTGACGCTGGATTAACGCCAGATGGCATTGAGTTTGCCTGGACTTATGATTGCGCGATTTTTAACCGGGAAAGTATTGAGACTTTAAGTGCACATTTAAATTGTTTGCTTCAAAGCATAGCTGTACTGGACATTAATGCCTTTGAGAAATATGACCAGACGTGCTTGTCGATGTTAAGTCATGGCGAACAGCTGTATTTGACCGAAACGCTCAACCAAACGCAAATGCACTGGCCACAGGAGCGGTTGGTACACCAACTGTTTGAGGCGCAAGTGGCGCGTCATGGCAATAACATTGCATTGGTGCAACATCATCCACAACAAGGTGTTGTACGGCTGAGCTATCAAACATTGAATCAAAAGGCCAATCGCTTGGCCCACAAATTGATTGAAGATGGTGTTGCTCAAGGTGCTTTGGTGGGGATTTGGCTTGAGCGCAGTGTCGAAAGTGTTGTCGCCATGTTGGCTATTCTTAAAGCTGGTGGGGCCTATGTCCCGCTGGATACCGAACACCCTTGGGGACGAATTGAATTTCTGATCAAAGACACAGGGCTTAAGCATTTAGTTGTAGCCAGTCGCAACGAGCCATTGGCGGCGCTGGAAAATGAGGTCACGTTATATCCATTGACCGAGCCGGCGTTTAAAGCGCACATATCTGGCTATCGAGCAGACAATCCTGAAATCAGTGTCATCAATGCCGCCCAAGCCCCGGTTTATGCTATCTATACCTCTGGTTCTACCGGTCAACCAAAAGGGGCTATGCTAAGCCATGATAATCTGGCCAATTTGCTTTACTGGTATATTGAGCAATATCGATTCTCATGCGATAGTGCAACCTTGATTGTCAGTGCCATGGCATTTGACTTAACGCAAAAAAACATTTTTGCGCCTTTGTGCGTCGGCGGCAAGGTGTGTCTTTATGGCGGTAATCATCTCGATGGCACAGACGTTAGAGCGCTGATCTGTGCCGAGCAGATATCGCACCTCAACTGCGCGCCGAGCGCCATTTATCTTATCAGTGATCACGGTAAAGTGTGGCCGGAGCTCAGCTGGATTTTGCTTGGCGGCGAGCCGATTGACGGAGCTTTTGTCCAGCGCTGGCATGACACTCGTGGGCAGAAGCCTTCGTTGGTCAATATGTATGGGCCAACAGAATGTACGGATATCGCTTGCCATTTTACGCTGAATGAAGCCTATTGGGCGCGCTACCACAAGGTCGCGATAGGCAGTGCCAACGCCAATGTAAAACTCTTGGTATTGGATTCGATGCAGCGATTGGCGCCTATTGGGGCGATTGGTGAATTGTATATTGCCGGTAAAGGTGTCGGTTTAGGCTATATCAATAATGAGGCGCTCAACCGGCAAAAGTTTGTCACCGTGACGCTTGAAAACGGCAGCGCGATGCGTTGTTACAGAACGGGCGATCTTGTTCGCTATGTACCATGGCAGCAGTCCCATGTGCTTGAGTTTATCGCGCGGATTGACGATCAGGTTAAAGTTCGTGGTTATCGAATTGAGCTCGGTGAGATCCAAAGTTTGCTGTCGGCCCACCCTCAGGTGGCATCAAGTTTCGTTATGGTACAGCAAGATGAGGGGCAAGCCAAAAGGTTGGTAGCTTATGTGGTGGCAATGACAAAGGGCGACAATGAAACGTTGTTTGCTGTGTTAAAAAGCTATCTACAAGCCAACCTACCTCAGTATATGGTCCCGGCGGTATTTATGGCCGTTGATACACTGCCGCTTAATGCCAATGGTAAGGTAGACAAAAAAGCTTTGCCACAGCCGCAACCGCAAGATGTTCAAGGCCAGTACGTTGCTCCGCAAACGCCAAAAGAAACACTTTTGGTGAAGATTTGGGCGTCGGCGCTTAAACTCGATGAAAGCACGCTTAGTACTGAGGCCAATTTTTTTGCCTTAGGAGGCGACTCGATTTTATCGGTTCAAGTGGCATCCAAGGCGGCAAGAGCGGGGCTTTATTTTAGCATCAAGGATCTATTTGATGCCCAAACCATTCGTCAACTGGCGGCGCTGGCTAAACAAGGTGCTGGCGTTATCGCCGAGCAGGCGCCAGTGACAGGCAGCTTGACGTTGTTGCCTATTCAGCGTCAGTTTTTTACTGATGAGACCGAACTGCACCATTACAATCAAGCGGTTATGCTCACGACTGCGCCAGGTTTCGATGCCAAGGCTTTACGCGCGATTGTCGCTAAATTGTTAGCCCACCATGATGCCTTGAGATTGTGTTTTAGCGCAATAGATGGTCAATGGCAGGCCGAGCACCTGCCATTAGGCGACGCTTTGGTTCGCGCCGCAGTGCAATGGCAACAGCTAGATAACCTAGACCCGCAAAACCTACTCGATTCGGCAAATCAAGCCCAACGAAGTTTGAGCCCGCAAAAAGGACAATTACTGAAAGCCATCGGCTATAGCGATACTCAAGCAGATCAGCCGGGGCGGTTGTTGTTGGTGATCCACCATTTGGTGGTCGATGGTATTTCTTGGCGCATTTTGCTCGAAGATTGTGAAACATTGTACGGGCAATGGCTTGCACAGCAGCCGCTGCAATTGCCTGATAAAAGTTCATCGTTGCAACAGTGGGGCGCATTTTTGCATGAGTTCAGCCAAACGGACGCTGTGGCTGAGCAGTGTCGCTATTGGCAGGATTCGTTGGCTGTCGAAGTACCGTTATTGCGTGAAAGCGCACAAGCTGTTTCGGATTCAGACGGGGCTGTAGGCGTATTGGCACAGCAAGCGTCTTTTGAATTAGAGGCAAAGCAGACAGAGTTGTTGTTGGGTCGTTGCAACAGTGCCTACCGCACGACCATCAACGAGCTTTTGTTGGCGGGGCTTTTACTGGCGATGCATCGACGCGTGGGTGTTGTGGCTATGCGCATTGATTTAGAAGGCCATGGTCGTGAAGCGTTGAGTGAGCAACTTGACTTAGGTCGTACGGTCGGCTGGTTTTCCAGTATCTATCCGCTGACATTAACCATTGAGTCTGCGGATATTGACGATCTCATTGTGGCGGTAAAGGAGCAGTATCGCCAAGTGCCTGATAATGGCATCGGCTATGGCCTGTTGAAATTTTTGGCTGAAGAGCCGCAATTGCAGCAACAGCCCAGCAGTGAATTGGTGTTTAATTATCTGGGTCAGTTTGATCAGCTCTGTGAGCAAGATAACTTCTTTAAACCGGCTCAAGAGCCCTCGGGCGACAGCAAAAGTCGTGGGAGAAAACCGCTCAATCCATTGTCGCTCAATGGTTTTGTAGCGCAGCAGCGGCTTGGGTTTGTCTTGGGCTTTAATGGCAATGTCTACGATGTTGATGTTATGCAAGCGTTGATGGATGAGTATGCCAACGCCCTGGGAGACATCATCGAACATTGCTGTCAGTGCCGCTTTGGCCGTTTTAGTCTATCTGATTTTCCATTAGCAGAGGCCAGTGACGAACAATTGAAGCAATGGCTGGGGTCGCAAGGTCCACAGATCGCCGACCTCTATCCGGCGACCGGTATGCAGCAAGGCTTGCTGTTTCATGGTCTAATAGAGCAAGGGGGTTATGTCAATCAAACCTTGATTACATTTGAAGATCTTAATGTCGCGGCCTTTAAACAGGCGTGGCAACAGGTTATTGCTCGGCATGTGATCTTTAGAACGGCATTCGTTGGTCTTGACAGTGGGAATGCACATCAGTTGGTTTATTCCGATGTATTGCTTAACTGGCAGCATGTGGACCTGAGCGAGTTGAGTGCAAAACGTCGCGATGAGCGTATTGCGGAGATCCGCAGTACAGATAAACGGCAAAGCTTTGAGCTTACCGATGCGCCCTTGATGCGGATGCAGCTGTTGCACATCGGCGATGGGGTTGATCAATTGTTGTGGTCACACCATCATGCCTTGCTGGACGGCTGGTGTCTGCCGATGGTACTGCAAGAGGTCTTTGCCTGTTATCAAAGTATTTGCCGGGGCGACCAAGTGTCGGCGGAGGCTACATTAAAGCCGGTGTATTCCTACCGTGACTATGTACGCTGGTTAGCTCAGCAGCCAAAACAACAAGCCCGTGAATTCTGGCGTGAGAAACTTGCGGACGTTGAGCAGGTTACGGCCTTGCCGTTGGCACGCATTGCTCCATCACCAGACCAGCTCGCAAGCGGTGACATCCAACTCGCGGCGATGCATCATCAAAAAATCACTTTAGCGCATAGCCAAGCCTTAAAATTGCAGCGTTTGGCACAACATAGCAAGACCACCGTCAATGTGGTCATACAGGCTGCCTGGGCTTTGCTGTTGGCGCACTACAGTGGAGATAAACAGGTGGTGTTTGGCAGTACTACAGCGGGGCGCCCAGCCCAGTTGGCTGGTGTCGAAAAAATGCTAGGATTGTTTATCAATACTTTGCCACTGGTCATTGACATCGATATGACGCAAGACCTGTTAAGTTATCTTGAACGGCTACATACCAGTATGGCTGAGCGCGAGCAGTACAATTATTTGCCGCTGAGTGAGATCCAGCGTTTATCGGGGCTTAAGCAGCCACTGTTCGACACTCTGATGGTATTTCAAAACTATCCTGTCGACAAAGATATCGAGGCATCTGGTGGTGAAGATGGTCTTATCATTCGCTCGGTAGAATCTTTTGAACAAACCAATTTTGCCATTACCTTTACCGCCCATATGAGCGAACAGCTCAACATTGTGTTGGAATGCAAGCAACAGATGTTTACGCAACAGGCTGTGGCGCAAATAGCTACGGGCTTCAGGTTACTGCTGGAGCACATGGCTGAAATTATTGAGCCTCAAAGGGTTGCGCTTCGTTCTATTTCTATTCACAGTCCGGCGCAACAACACTATTTGTTGGATGAACTGAATGACAACGGCCGGGCATATGAACAAACACTTTTGGTCCACCAGTTGTTCGAGCAGCAAGCGGCGGTGACGCCCAACAATGTCGCTGTGGTTTATGCGCCGTCCGGACGGCCGATAGTGCGCTTGGATTATGAAACGCTCAATGCTCGGGCAAACCGGCTGGCTCGTCTGCTGCGTAATGAAGGGGTTAAGCAGGGCGCCTTTGTTGGCGTTTGTCTTGCCCGTAGTGCAGACTTGGTTGTTTCTGTTTTAGCTACCCTGAAAGCCGGTGGCGCCTATGTTCCACTCGACCCGAGCTATCCTGATGCACGTTTGCAATATATGCTTGATGACAGCGGCTTATGTTATTTGCTGACTAATGCCAGCTCAAGTGATGTATTTAGGCAAAAAGGCATAGCCGTATTTGCGCTCGATGAACCGCAATTTAATGCGCGATTGGCAGGACTGCCTGCGTACAACCCTGATTGGGATTGTGGTGACAGTGATGGGTTGGCCTATATGATCTATACCTCTGGTTCTACTGGACAGCCCAAAGGGGCAATGGTTACCCATCGCAATGTTACTAACTTATTGTACTGGTATAAAAAGCAATATGCTTTCGATGGGACAAGCGGTACGCTGATCTTGAGCTCGATGGCGTTTGACCTGACCCAGAAAAACCTGTTTACCCCTTTGATCTGTGGGGCCAAAGTATGTTTATTGCCCGGAGAGCATCTCGATAGAGACTTGGCTATTGAGTTGATTGAACAGTTTGACTTAAGCCACCTCAATTGTGCTCCGAGCGCTATTTATGCGGTCACAGACAAAGGCGAATATTGGCCACCATTGAAATATATTCTGCTCGGTGGTGAGCCGATTGAGCCTGCGTGGGTGCAGCGCTGGGTTGAATACGACGGTGCGAAGCCAGCTCTGGTTAATATGTATGGACCTACTGAGTGCACTGACATAGCCTGTCACTTTTCACTAAACGAAAAATGGTGGCAACAGCACGGCTTGGTGCCAATCGGCGCTGCCAATGACAATGTGCAATTGTATTTGCTTAATGACCATCAGACTTTGGTGCCTGTTGGCGCGATAGGTGAGCTGTACATTGGTGGTCGAGGGGTCGGCAAAGGCTATTTCAACAAGCCTGAGCTGACGGACGAAAAATTCGTCCATTTGCCGCATTTGGGTCAGCATGGTCAACGTTTGTATCGCACCGGCGATCTGGCACGCTATATCGAAAGTGACAATGGACAGGTGGTGCTGGAATTTGTCGGTCGTATAGACTCGCAGGTTAAAATTCGTGGCTTTAGGGTTGAGTTGGGCGAAATAGAACATCAATTGGCCCGTCATCCTGATGTCGATAGTTGTGTGATACAGATTGATGACGCCCTTGGGCAGAAACGGCTGGTGGCATTTGTGGTTGGTTCATCCGAAACTAAAAGGTTGCCACAAGAACAGTTCGAGCTACAGCTTAAACAGCACTTACAAAAGCGGCTACCTGAACATATGGTTCCACAGCATGTTGTGCTGATGGATACCTTTCCATTGACACCCAACGGCAAAGTAGATAAAAAAGCCTTAGTAGCGCCAAAGGCGGTGATGTTGGCCACTTATCAAGCGCCGCAAAATGACGATGAACGGTTGCTTTGTCAGATCTGGGCTGAGCTATTAAACATCGAGCCTCACCGTCTGTCGGTAAACAGTAATTTCTTTGAGCTCGGTGGCGACTCCATTTTGACCATTCAAGTCACTTCGCGCGCCGCTAAAAAAGGGCTTTATTTCGGTATCAATGACTTATTCGATGCTCCAACCATTAAGGGGTTGGCTCAGCGTCTCAGTCATCGTAATCAAGTACAGTCAGAGCAGGGGTTACAAAGCGGCTATATGCCGCTGTTACCGATTCAGCGGCGCTTTTTCAGCGATCTTACCGACTGGCATCATTTTAATCAGTCGCTGGTATTGCGTGTGCCAAATGATTTTAGTAATCAGGCGCTTGTTAGCATTATCAGCGCTTTGGTGGAGCATCATGATGCCCTAAGGTTAAGGTTTGACCCTGTAGGTCCGGCTAACAAAAAGTGGCAGAGTTATTTCCAGGTGCTAGATGAGCACTCGATTGGGCGCTTGGTGGAAGCGCCTGAGCAGGTTTTTAGCAACATCAGTGCATGGCAGCGTTATGCCGATATGCAGCAGGCCAGTCTCGACCCGAGTAACGGGGTACTACTCAAAGCCGTTTATGGCCGATTTGTGCCGGGGGTTTTGCCCGAAGGGGCGCAAGGGTGTCTATTGTTGATCTTCCATCACTTGGTGGTTGATGGCGTGTCTTGGCGGGTACTGCTTGAAGACATTGAACAGCTCTACACTCACCTGATTGCTGATGAGCCTTTGGCTCTAGCGGCAAAGACTTCCGCCTATAAGCAATGGGCAACCTTTCTTGTCGATTACGCTGAGAACGACGCGCTCAATAAGCAAAAACTGGTCTGGCTTGAGCGTTTCAAACCAGAGAGCCCACGGCTTGAAGCGCTGCCGGGCAATCAGCCTATCGACAACCATTTCAGCGGTGGTGCCAACGCGTCGATAACGCTTGATAAAGCACGGACACAAGCGTTGCTTGGTCCATGTAATGGCGTGTATCGAACGAGGATCAATGAGCTGTTGCTGGCGGGGTTACTATTGGGCCTGTATCGTAGCTGCGATTTGAGGACAATAAGAATAGACTTGGAAAGTCATGGCCGGGGACAACTGACGAGAACGTTAGATGTGAGCCGCACTGTCGGCTGGTTTACCGATATTTATCCGTTGACCTTACAAATTGAAGACGACTCGATTGCCGGTGTCATTTGTAGTGTAAAAGAACAATACCGCAGTACACCCGATGAGGGGATAAGCTTTGGTGTGTTGCAACAATTTAGCGGTGATAACGCATTTGCTAACTTGCCAGAACGGGAGATCATCTTTAACTATTTGGGGCAGTTCGGCCAGGTGGTTAACCATCAGAACCATTTTGCCCCGCTTGAGCTGCCTAGTGGCCAAGAGGTGAGCGCTTTACGTAAGCCTCAGCATCCGCTGTCCTTTACCGGTATTATCAATAAAGACTGCCTGCATTTTGATTTAAGCTATGACAAAAGTCGCTATCGGCCACAGGTGATAGAGAGACTTATGGCGGCGTTTTTGGAGGCATTGGAGTTGGTTGTCGATCATTGTCTGGCGACGCAACAAGGTCGCTTCACCCCAAGCGACTTCCCGCTGGCAACGATGGACACCACGCAATTAAGGCAGTGGCATATTGAGCAGCAACAAGGGATTGAAGATGTTTATCCGGCTACAGGGATGCAACAAGGGCTTTTGTTCCATAGTTTATTGCAGCGCGGCCGTTATGTTACCCAAACTCGACTGACCTTCGGCCCTTTGCAGGTGCAGACGTTTAAGCAAGCATGGCAGAAAGTGTGCCAACGCCATGTGATCTTCAGAACCGGGTTTGTTGGTCTTGATAGCCATCAACCTCATCAAGTGGTTTTTCGCAATGTACAATTGCCTTGGCAAGAGTATGATTTATCGGCAATGCCAGCCACAAACGTGCAAGCGCGCATTGAGGCCATTGGCCTTGCGGATAAACAACAAGGATTTGAACTGACACAAGCGCCATTGATGCGAATGAGCATATGTCGTTTGCCGGGGGAGCATTATCAGCTGCTGTGGTCGTATCATCACGCACTTGTCGATGGTTGGAGTGTGCCTTTGATTTTTGCCGAGGTAGCGCAGTGCTATAGTGCCTTGCAACGGGGCGAAGATGTTCAGTTGAGCAGTGTCTATAGCTACCGCGACTACGTGGCGTGGTTAGGTCAACAAAGTCGCAGCGAAGCGCAATCTTATTGGCGCGAGCAACTGGCGTCGGTTGAACAGGTCACCCCTGTGCCTTTAGCTGTAAATCGGCAAGTTCACGGTCAAATCATCGACACCTCACAAAGCCATCAGTTAATACTAGACTGTGCCACCACACAAGCGCTGCAAGAGTTGGCGGCCAAGGCTAAGGTGACCTTTAATGTACTGCTGCAAGCGGCGTGGGGGTTGTTGCTGGCGAAATACAACGACAATCATATTGTTACCTTTGGCACCACTACGTCGGGACGACCGGCTCAGCTGAACGGTGTTGAACACATGATAGGGCTATTCATCAATACTCTGCCAAGTGTCATTGCCATTGATAATGACCTGAGTCTGGCGCTGTGGTTGGAGAAAATCCACCGCCAACTGGTCGCAAACGAACTGTACAGTTACTTACCTTTAAGCGATATTCAGCGCTTGGGCGACCTTAAAGGCAGTCTGTTCGACAGCTTGTTGATCTTTGAAAACTACCCGGTTGCGATGAATGAAACCAGTACCAATCGCGAAGAAGCACTGGCGTTACTCGCTGTTGAGAGTGTTGAGGGGACGAACTATGGCTTGACGTTGATCGCACGAAAAACCGAGCAACTGGAGATTGTGTTTGAAGTCGCTGAGGGCTTGTTAAGCCGCAGTGCTATTGCACAAGTCAGCAGACACTTACAGCAATTGCTGAGCGCGTTTGCTGCGCAAAGTCAGCCTTTTGATGTCACCGTTGGGCAATTGCAAATGCTTGGTGAGGGAGAGGTTGAACAGTTACTTGAACAGGAGAACCATACTGAGCACAGCGACATGAAGGCTTTACTGGTTCATGAATGCTTTGAACAACAAGTGCACAAAACCCCCAAAGCTTATGCTGTTGTTCTTGATAATCGTGCAATGAGCTATCAAGCGCTGGATCAGGCGGCGAATCAATTGGCCCATTATCTAAAATCACAAGGGGTTGAGCAAAATACGCTGGTTGGTCTGCTATACCAGCGCGGGCCGATGATGATAATTGCTATGTTGGCGATACTTAAAGCAGGTGGCGGCTATGTGCCTTTAGATCCTGCCTACCCAAGCCGCCGACTTCAGCATATTGTCGAAGATAGCGGTTTGAATTACGTGTTGTGTCAACAGCAAACGGCATCGGTATTGACCTTGGGTAAAAAGGTACAATGCTTGGTTATGGATGAGCCAAACCGACGTGAGGCGTTATTGCAGATGCCTTGTGTCAAGTTAGCACCTGTGGATATTCAGAGCGTATCGGCTGTGGCCAATGTTATTTACACGTCAGGCTCAACCGGAACCCCCAAAGGGGTTATGATCACCCACCGGGCACTGGTCAATCATCTGACAGCCATGAATTGTCGCCTTGATGGTCATTTGGCCCGTTGTCGGATGCTGGCAATCACCACTATCGCCTTTGATATTGCTGGTTTGGAGCTGTTTGGGCCATTAATGCATGGTGGTACAGTTGTGTTGACACCACAAAATGTGGGTCTTGACCCTCGTGTGTTGACTCAATGGTTACTCGAACATGACATTGATTGTCTACAGGCAACACCGGCGACTTGGCAACTGCTGGTTGATAGCGGCTGGCGAGGAAAATCTGACCTGATTGCCCTGTGCGGAGGAGAGGCGCTAAATCAAACTTTGGCGCTGGCGTTAACTGAACGCAGTCGGGTCCTTTGGCACTGCTATGGTCCAACTGAGGCAACCATCTGGTCTATGGTCAAAAAGCTCAGTTATGAGCAGATACAAAAACAGGGCGTACTATTGGGTAATGGTCTGGCCAACTACAGCCATTATGTGCTTGATGCGAACTTACAATTGGTGCCTTTAGGTGCTGAAGGGGAGTTGTATATCGCTGGCAACAGCTTGGCACTGGGCTATTTAAATCAGCCTGAACTCAGCGCAGAGCGATTTATTGTCAGCCCATTTGATAAGGCGCAAAAGCTTTATCGTACCGGCGATAAAGTGGTACGGCTTGAGTGTGGCGATGTCGCTTATCTTGGCCGGACAGACCATCAGATCAAAATTCGTGGTTATCGAATCGAATTGGGTGAAATTGAGTCGCAGTTGATGGGATGTCACAGTGTCGCCAACGCTGTTGTGCGTCCACGACAAAATGCTCAGGGCGGACATCATTTAGTGGCATTTATTGTGGCTGGCGATCTCGATGAGCAGCAAGATGAGCGTTGGTATTCGCCGTTAAAAAGACATCTAAGCGAGACATTACCACAATACATGGTGCCTCAGGAGTTTATTCGGTTGAGCGAAATGCCATTGACAGCTAACGGCAAAATCGACGTGCACAGCCTCATGGACCGACAAGGTGATTTGGGACACAGTCGTTATGTTGCGCCGAGAAGTGCGTTACAACAACAAGTGGCTCAGCTGTGGGCCGAGTTGTTGGATGTAGCGGAGCACCAGGTGGGGATCACCGACAGTTTCTTTGCGCTGGGTGGTCACTCTTTGCTGATCTTGCCGTTGCTAAGCCGTCTGCAACAACAGTGTGGTTTGCGACTGACCATGGCGCAGCTTTATCAAAACCCAACCATTGAACAATTGACCGAGGCTGAGCTTCAAACTGACTCGATTTGTCGAGGGCGCTCAATCGTACCGCTCAGTAATGGCGAAGCCAACATACAACTGTTTATGTTCCATCCGTTAGGTGGTCGTGTCGATTGCTATGCCGAATTTGCCAAAGCACTAGGCGATACTGTCAACGTGTCGGGTGTGCAGGCGCCTTGCTTTCATCATGATGCTTTTCGTTATGACTCGATTGTCGAACTGGCACAATATTACGCTGATGCCATTGTCGCAAAACAACCCCATGGGCCCTATCATTTGGGGGGCTGGTCGGCAGGCGGAGTGGTCGCCTGTTATGTAGCCCTTGAGCTGATAGCGCGAGGAGAGTCGCTCGACTATCTTGCCATATTCGACTCTCCCATGGTGGGACAACCACAGATGGCCCCTGATGAGGCGCTCGCCATTGTCGCTAAGTTCTATTTGGGTAAAACGACGCTTGCGCAGATGCCGCTACCCGCTATAACAGACAGCACGGCACAGGCGTTGGTGTCATCTTTCACATGGCTTGCCGAGCAGCTGCAGCGATTAGATATCGATGGTTTCGACAGCCTGCCACAAAACCTTATGTATATTAAAGCCGGTTTCGACTTTGTTAAAGCCGAGCGTCCAGCGTTGCCGACAAACTTAAATGTGCCAGTGCGACTGTTTAGCGCCGCCGAGCGAGAGGACGTCGATGCTCTAAGGCAAAGCTGGCAGCAGGCCAATCGAGGGCCTGTTTATCTTGAACGTCTCGATGCCAGTCATGAAACGATGTTTGAACATCCGCAGAGTCTGGCGGCAATGACTGCGATCGTTCGTCAAGACATACAAACTTTGCAAACCGTAAATCAACAACATGAGCAAAACCGTGGAAACGATTGAACAAAACAACAATACGCCGATGACCTTTGCGTTGAGCTTGGCACAAATGGATATCTATCTCGACCAAAGCCGTTACCCCAATAGCCCGATGTACAATGTCGGCGGCTATATTCGTATCGGTCAGGTAGACTTGGCCCGTTTAAGACAGGCCCATATACGCTTAGTACAGAGCCATGACGTATTTGCCCTGCGCATTCGCTCATCGGCCGATGGCGTACAACAATACCTTGCACAGACTTGGGATGTTCTATTGCCTTTGGTTGACCTGAGCGATAGCCAGATGCCGCAACAAAGCGCTCGACAATGGCTGGCGCAGTGGTTTGAGTCTTCGATGACTATCGAAGACAGCCAATTGTACAAAGCCGCCGTGATAAAACTGGACGATGATAACTATTGGTATGCCGGCTTTGCCCACCATTTGATCATGGATGGTTGGGGGTTTGCAAATTGGGCTCGTTGGTTGGGGCGATATTACAACGAATTTCAAAGCCAACAGGCATCTTCACCCAGTTGGCAAGATATCGTGCAGCAAGATGAACAATATTTGCTTAGCGATAAGTATGTCCGCGCTAAAGAATATTGGCGTGATCAGCTTGGCTTAAACGCCGCTGCTATTGTTACTGAGCAATATGCAATGCCGCTTGATGGGCCACAAAGCGCTCGGCATTGCATTGCCTTAAGTGAAGCGCAATATCATAAAATCAAAGCATTCGCCGATGGCCAGCAGGTAGGACTCGCTCAGGTATTTCTCGGCTTATGTGCCAGCTACTTTTGTTCTGCCTACCAGCTTGAACAGCTGGTGTTTGGTGTCTCAAGCCACAATCGCTGCGGGTTTCGACAAAAACAGATGCCGGGGGTGTTTACCACCATCAGCCCGTTACGAATTGCTCCTGCTAAAGGGCTGAATTTTATTGAACTGCTCTGTCAGATCCAAACCACGCAAAAGCGAAACTTTCGCCATCAGAGATATCCACTTGGGCATCTTATTCAGGACAGTAAACGCGCAGGCCACAATCTGTCAGAGTTTGATTTCAGTTTTAACTATCTCAAGTTAGACAGTCAGCTGAGCTTTGAGACCGGCACGGCCGATTTGGTGTATTTAAGTAACCATCATCAAAAAACGCCGCTGACTTTGACCGTGTGGGAGTATGGTGCACAAGATGCCGCTCATCATTGCGAATTACAACTTGACTTTAACTTGCGTTATTTTCATCCCCAAGAGGCCAATTTGTTGGGGGAGCGATTACTACATCACCTTTTTGAGCTGATAGGCAGTGCCCATCGTCCCATTGAGCAGGTCAGTATATTGCCGCCACAAGAAGTGTCACTGTTGGTCAATGAACTCAATAACACTCAAGCTCAATACCCCAGTGAATATTTGATACCACAACTGTTCGAAGCTCAGGCACGCACCAAAGGAGATGCAGTTGCAGTTGTTGGTAAAGGTAGTGATGGCATGATGCGTTCAATTAGCTACCGGCAATTGAACTGTCGTAGCAATCAACTGGCACACTACCTGCGTGAACAGCGTTTGGCGGTGGGTGATAAAGTTGGGGTATGTATGTCGCGATCACCTGAGCTTATCGTCGCGATAATGGCCATACTCAAAGCTGGCGGGGTGTTTGTGCCTTTAGATGCCAACTATCCAGAAGCCAGATTGGGCTATATGATTAAAGATAGCGCTATTGGCCATCTGATCACCGAACAGGCCCTGAGTTTAAGGCTGCAATCGGTATTTAGCGCTCATCTGGTCATACTTGATAGCGAAACCACTGCACATCAGCTCGCGCTTTACGCCGAGCAAAACCCAGAATTTGCCAGCCCACAAGCGTCTGTTAGTCCAGCATATGTCATTTATACCTCGGGTTCGACCGGCGAACCCAAAGGGGTGGAGTGTACCCATAATGGTGTCGTTAATTGTATGAGTCATATTCAACAGCTAGCACCGCTGAACAGCCCGGTGCCAAGCCTGTTATGGAGTAGCGTCAGCTTTGATGTTTCAGTATTGGAGATTATGTCGGCGTTGTTGTATGGGCACGCATTGCATGTGACCTGCGAGCAAACCAGAATGCCCTCAGAGGTATTGTTTGACTATATGACTCAGGCGGACATTGAATGCGCGTTTGTGCCGCCGTTTATGGTCAAAGACTTCGTCATTTGGCTCAGACAGCAGACGAAAAGACCACCGCTAAAGCGCTTGGTTGTTGGGGTTGAGTCTTTGCTGTTGCAAGATTTACATGAGATCTCACAACTGCTGCCTGATGTGGTGGTTTTAAATGGATATGGACCTTCGGAGGCAACTATTTGCAGTAGTTTTTACCGTATCGATAAACGCAGTAAAACCCCTCAGGAGTATGCACCGATTGGCCGACCGATAAGCAACACGCAGCTTTTAGTGCTGGATAAAAACCGCAAGTTAGTGCCTTTGGGATGCCGCGGCGAATTGTATATTGGCGGCGACTGTTTGGCACTGGGTTATTTCAATAACGCTGAGCAAACCCAAGCGAGATTTGTCGCCAATCCCTATAGCGACGCTGTTGATTCAAGGTTATATCGTACCGGTGATGTGGTGCGTTATTTGCCGGTGTTTGATGGGTTTGACAGTGTCGATGGTGGCAATAATCTGACTTTTTTGGGGCGGAGCGATGACCAGATCAAGCTCCACGGATTGCGGATTGAGCCAGCTGAGATCAGCGCCAAACTACAAAATCATGAATGGGTAAAAGATGCGCTGGTGATTTTGCAGACAGATAGGCAAAGCAAGCGTTACCTTGTCGCGTATGTGATTACTACCGCGCAAGCGCCAGCAATCGAGCATTCGGCGTTGGCTGAGCAATTACGGTTTTTCCTACGTCGAAATTTACCTGAGCATATGGTTCCAGCGTCATTGGTGGTGGTCGATAGCTGGCCTTTAACCAAAAATGGTAAGGTTGATAAGCAGGCGCTGCCGCAAGGCTTGGTCAGTAGCGGTGAGACCGCCCATGTTACCGCTGAGACTGAGATGGAAAAACTGTTGGTTGAATTGACGGCGCCTATGCTGGAGTTACCACCACAACACATAAGTGTTGTTGCAAGTTTTTTTGAACTCGGCGGGAACTCACTGGTGTTGACGCGGCTGATCTTCATGGTTAACCAGCGGTTAAACCTTAACCTGGAACTGTCGAACTTATACGGCGCCAACAATATACGCACGATGGCAACAGTGGTTGATGAGCTGCTGGCGACGACCAAACAAAACAGTCAAAACCAAAAGACGATGATCATTTAGGTCATTAAAAGAAGCGGGTCGGCTTAGACCTGATGGCATTGAATTGTGGACTTTCTATTGCTATGTACCCGCCAGCTGGGCATAATGAATTAACTAAATTATTAAATAATATCATTGACTTATTACCAGACAGAAAACGCGATACCACAGAACAACATTAATATTAGCGAAGGCAAATACATGAGCAACATAAAAATAGAGCTTAAAAACCTCACTAAGATCTTTGAAACCGAAGACATTGAAACCCATGCACTCAAAGGCATAGATTTGGTGATAGAGGCAGGGGATTATGTCTCAATCGAAGGCCCCTCAGGGTGTGGAAAGTCAACGTTGTTGTCTATTTTAGGGCTGTTGGATACGGCATCTGGTGGTGACTATTATCTTGAGGGTGTTCATGTTTCCCAGCTATCGCTCAAAGAAATGGCCAAAATTCGCAATGAAAAAATCGGCTTTATTTTCCAATCTTTTAACCTAATAGATGAGCTGAGTGTGTATGACAATGTGGCTCTACCGTTTAATTATGGCCGCCAGGATATCTCCGATGAACAGGTTGCTGCACGGGTAAAAGAATGCCTGCAATTGGTTGGTATGGAGCATCGTAGCAACCATAAACCGAA
The DNA here is from genome assembly GCA_041583135.1 of Alteromonadaceae bacterium. GTDB lineage: Bacteria > Pseudomonadota > Gammaproteobacteria > Enterobacterales > Alteromonadaceae > JABSOG01. Next base: position 60,827 of record JBFHGJ010000016.1, read on the forward strand.
CCAGCTTTCAGGGGGGCAGCAACAACGGATTGCCATCGCCAGGGCTTTGGTGACCAATCCAGCCATTTTGTTGGTCGATGAGCCAACTGGTAATCTGGACTCGAAAAGTGGTGATCAGGTATTGGCGGTATTGGATCAGCTCAATGAAGTCGGTACGACCATCTGTATGGTTACCCATGACCCGCGCTATGCTCACAAAGCCAAAAAACGCTTGAAGCTTCTAGACGGTGAAATCGTTGCCCTTGACGCTTTGCAGGAGGCGGTATGAAGCGCTTTATTGCCAGACAAAAACAGATATGGCAAAGCTTAGCTAAAACCCCGGGTTTTGTGATGACGGTGATAGTCACTATGGGTCTCACCTTGGGGGCGTTGTTGTGTGTTTTGACCTTGGGTTATTTGCTGTTGTTTAAGCCATTACCCTATCCAGAACAGCAAAGTCTTTATAAGGTTGAACATGTTATCCATGGCGAAAACGGTGAGCGCAAGAATGCGGTGTTTACTTATCCGACCTTGCTGCACCTATACAAAAACCAAGAAGTGTTCAACCAAGCTGCAATGGTCAATCAAACCGATGCGGTGTTGACCTCTCATGAAGAGCAGCCCAAGGTTCAACTCAGTTATGTGAGCGAACAATGGTTTGCCATTACCGGTGCGAAGATGGCGTTAGGGCGAAGTTTTGCTGCGACCGAACAGCTCGGTAGCAACAATCCGGTCGCCGTGCTGAGCTACGCCACCTGGCAAAATACCTTTAAAGGCGATAGGGATATTTTGAACAAGAAGGTCACTTTCGATGGGGTTAGCTTTAGTGTTGTTGGTGTGACAGCGGCTGATTTTATTGAGCCGGAGCTTCGTGCGGTCGGCCTGCGTACCGGGGTGTGGTTGCCGTGGGATTTTAATCCTGCCAGCCAGTTCAAAGCGCGTTGGGGTAACATCATTGGGGGCTTGAGTTTTATCGGCAAGTTGTCCAATCAATATAGCCAAACTCAGGCAGAGCAAAAGTTGACGCCGATGATCAACGATATTTGGCGGCAGAATGTGGTTGGGATCAAATTCTTTAAAGGTTGGTCTATCCACATGGAACTGAAATCATTTCAAAGTGTGATCATGGGCGATAGTGCCAAGGCGGTGTTTTTACTGGTTGCAGCGGTCGCCGGATTGGTGTTGATTGCCGCAGCCAACATTGCCAACCTTTTCATGTCGCGAACCGCGCAGCAGCAAAAGAGCTTGGCGATTAGAGCCGTTGTCGGTGCCAATCGAGAAGATCTGTTCAAAGGCATGTTCGCCGAGTCTATGCAGCTGATGGTGCTGTCTATGGCTTTGGCGTTGATTGTTGCCACGGTTGGTTTTGAGGTATTCCATACTTACCTTGATGAGGTGTTGCCACGTATCGCAGAGCTACAGCTTCATGTTGTGACATTGCTGTGCGCCGTTGGGTTGGTATTGGCTTTGGCGTTTGTGTTTTCCTACTTAGGTGTACACATGATTGACTATCGTAAGCTCAATGGCAGTTTGCAATCTAGCGGTAAAGGTAACTCGATTCAGGTGTCTAAGTCTATTCGCCAGCTGTTGATTGCCGCTCAAGTGTCGGTCGCCAGCGGATTGATATTTATCAATTTGAATTTACTTCATGAAGCGCTGGAAAAAATTGAGACACCGCTGGGTTTTATCGTTGAAGATCTTGTCGATGTTCGCCTGTCCTATGCTGCTAGCCAATGGCCTGAGCCCGCAAAGATGGTGCCGGTGCTCAATGAGTTGTCGCAAAAACTCACGGAACTGCCACAGGTTGTGCAGGTGAGTCGCTCTAGCTCGCCTTTGGGGGAGTTTGGCTTATGGGCGCTGACGGATGTGGCCAGCAACACCAACTACACCCCTGAAACTAGACGTGCCAGCGCTGAGCACTTTGAGATGATTAATCAGCAAGTTGTCGAGGGGAATACTTTTACTCAAACGCAGATCCGCGATAGTAGTCCTGTCATGGTGATTAACGACACCTTTGCCCGTGTTCTAGCCCCAAATGGTTCGGCCATTGGGCTTAAACTCAGTCCTGGCTGGGGTGGCGATTTTACGATTATCGGTGTTGTCAAAAGCATTCACTTGCCCGGCGGTCAAGCCCAACCAATGCGAGTGTACACTCCGGCACCGCTGGCTACGCCAGATCTGATGGTGAAACTCAAACCTGGCCAATCCCTTGAACCTAAGCAGTTGATCCGCCTACTTAAGTCAATCGATAGCAGTTATGCGTTGTATTTGATGCAATCGTTGGAAGATAAAATACACCAACGTTTGTTGCCGCAAATCGCGATTGTGATCACCAGTGGAGTGTTGGTTTTGCTGAGTTTGTTTTTGGCTGCCATAGGCTTATATGGCATTTTGAGCTATAGCACGCAAATGAGAAAGTTTGAGATGGGCACGCGTATGGCTATTGGTGCAGATGGACAGGCATTATTACGCTTATTACTTAAAGACAACAACGGTGCCGTTGTCTCCGGCATATTGGTGAGCGTCTTGTTGATAGCTGGGTTGTTTGCCGCTTATTATGGGGAATTGATTGGTTATGTGGGGGCTCAGTTGATCTGGACGGGTCTGGTGACGCTAATGACCATAGGCGCCATTGTATTTTGCGCCTGCTATATTCCTTTGAGATCTTATATCAACAAACCACCTATCTATTGTTTGCGCAATATGCAATAGCTCAGAGCATTTGCCAATGTGAATATACAGGTGGATGAAATGGAGCCATTTTCGGCTCCATTTTAATTCCTGCAACACGATTGAATCAGTGTCTATTCACCAAAACCCCAAGTGGTGCAATATTTTTTACTTGCGCTTCACAGGCTGTGACCAGTTGGTTGGAATGCCATTTTTGCTGGGGTTGCGCCTTGGCAATATTAATACCGCGTTTGACCGCGACCGCTCTTTCGAGTGGACGGCCGTGGTGATCGGCAGCGTTGACGTCAAAGTCGCCATAGGCAACGCCTGCCATCATCAGCCCACCTGCGGCAAAGTTGTCTTCCATGGGAAAGAGCAAGTAGGTCATTGCGCCAGCCATGCAATCGGCAGTGAGTTCAAAGCGTTTAACGGTTTTGTCGTTGTTGAGGTATTGGCCGATGATGTCGGTTACTGCGGTTTCGCCGGTTTTTGGATCACGGGTAACTTGAATTTTGTTGATAAACTGTAGCTGGTGGGCCAACTCATGCATTTCAACCATGATCTGTGAGTGCATGTTGGTGTCGAACTCATCGAGCAACTGGTAAATTCTTGGATCAAATAAGATCACCCCATCCAGCGCCGATTTGGCGTCTGGGCTGTATACGTCCATAAAGCCCACGCAAAAGTGTCGATTGTTCAGCGCCGGATCGCCGTTTTGCATCAACGTCAATAAAATCCGGTTGTAGTTGGCTAGGATGCCTTTGAGACTATCACCGACGTTAATGCGCCTTGCATGACCTTTTTTGTGGGTGTAGTTGAGGGTTTTATTGTCGTCAAGCACGCTCGGTTGCACTGTTTTGACGCCTTGGGCTGTTTGTATCTTTATCGGTGCTCGCTGAGATAAGATCACATCATAGGCGACTGATGGTGAGCAAAATTTCGGGTCGTTGACACTAAAGGCTATTTGACCGGTTTGGCTAAAATAAGGAAAAGGCAGCGGCTTGCCGTAATATTGCGCATCGTCATTGAGCAATGCCTTTTTTAAAGGGGTGTATTGTATCGCGTTGACGCTCGGTAGCGCGAAGGCCAACATCAGCATTAGATAGATTTTCATTCCAATTGAACCTGTGTGATTTATGTACCCGTTAGATAATGGTTCAAACCTTTGCACGATGCAAGTTTCAGCGCGTTAACACTCTACGTTTATCGCTAACCATCTTATTGAATTGACGCTATAATCCAAAACCAACAAATTGATTGGTTACCTAAGGATTATCTATGTCGTTTTCTCCCGCTAAAACCCTGCTGTTGGTCGCCAGCTTGATATTGAGTCACCCCGCCTTATGTGGCAAAGCATCAACTGCGATTGGTGCGGCTATCAGCCATCCCGATAGGCAAGCTGGCGACGCTATCGACGATAATAAGCGTAAGCCCGAAGCCATCTTGAGCTTTTTCGACATCAAACCCGGCGACAAAGTGCTAGACGTTCTTGCCGGTAGCGGCTATTACAGTGAATTGTTGTCTCGGGTTGTTGGTGAAAAGGGTAAGGTTATCATCCATAACGATCAGCATTTTTTGAAATATTATGGTGTCGCACTCGATGCACGATTGGCGGGCAAACGTCTTAATAATACCCAGCGGATTGATATTTCACTCAATCAGTTAGCGCTTGAGGATAACTCGCTCGATACGGTGTTTATCATCTTGGGTTATCACGATTTTTATTATGTATTCAGTGAAAGTGAAAAAATCGACGTGCCCAAGGTACTTGCCAAGTTCAAGCGTTTTTTGAAACCCGGCGGCACTGTAGCCATTGTTGACCATGAGGCGCTAAAGGGGGCACCTGCCAATAGTGGCCATACCCTACATCGAATTGACCCGAACCGTGTGAAAGCCGATATGCAAAAAGCCGGGTTTCGTTTTGACGGCGAGTCGTCCATTCTAGCCAACGAGGGCGATGATAAAACAAAACAGATTTGGGATATTCCCAATCGTCAAACCAGCCGATTTGTGTTGCGTTTTAAAAACGAGAAATGACGGCACAAACATCACTTGTGTGCGTTTATCGCAAGGGTTGTTTCCTCAGGTGTTAATTGTGTTATTCTCATGTTACCAATATGAAAATAGACGAGAACAACTGTGCGTAACTCCCCATTTGTTGACGCGATACCGACCCTTATCCTGCGGTTAACAGTCAGTATTATAATCGCCAGCCATGGCTGGCATCGCTTTTTAAGCGGAGGCTATGAACCTTTTGGTCAGTGGCTAGACGGGCAGGGCATCCCCTTTGGCTTTGCCGTCGCCTTGTTCATTACCTGGTTTGAGATCCTAGGCGCTATCGCGCTGGCTATCGGCAAAAAAGTCCCCTATTTATGCCTTGTCTACATCGTTATTTATTTTAGTGGCCTTGTGATGGTGCATTGGCAACACGGCTGGTTTGTGGTCGGTTCGGGTAGCAACGGCATTGAATACAGTGTGTTGTTGATTGCCGCTTTGCTCAGTCTATCGCTTCCTCACTTTTTTGCTAAAAGGGGCGCTAAATCAAACCTTTTTTAACTTCAATCGGGCCTCTGATGGCACCGTAGCTGTGCGTGTACTCGGTGCTGAGGCCTTATTTGTGTGAATTTACCGCTATTGACTTTGTGATTTTCAGTACATGTGAAGATTGTTGGCAGTGAAAAAGGGAAGTTAATTGAACATCTGAGGTTATCGATCATACTTAAGCTGTCTGCTAATGGTTGTGAGTGTGCGATGTTTCGATTGAACTTTACACAAAAAATAATTCTCGGCTTTTGTATCATTGTCTTGTTGCTGTCAGCTTCAAGCGGCATATCTTTGTATAATCTGCTCGGTATTAAAGATTCGACCGATAGAGTCAACGACAATGCGGTGCCTATTGAAAAGCAAAGTAATCAGGTGCAAATCCTATTGCTCAAGCAGGCCAAGCTCAGTGCGTTGGCGTTTAATGCCTCGGATATCGAATCTATCGAACGGTTTCGTCAAGATTACCAAGCGGGCCATCTAGCATTCCTACCTAACTTCTCCAAGCTCAAGGCACTCACTCAAACCAATGGGCAAATGAATGCCATGATGGCCGCCACCGAGCAGCATTATGAGCGTTACGTCAAGTCGGTTGAGACCATGTTGGCGTCAAAGGTTGCCGTGCTAGAAAACCGTGACAAAGCGAGCGCCGAACTCGATGCATTGATTGACATTATCGACGAAGGTGGTGCCTTATTGATGGAGATCAGTTATCTCGAACGACCTAAACATGCCGAAACGTTGAAGGTGGTCGCCGGTATCGCCAGCCGAGTGGATGGACAAATGCTGACCTTGCTCAACACCCTCAAAGAGGTCAACGGCAGTGTCGATGAGCAAAGGTTAAGCACCGCTTATGATGATATTAAGTTTGTGGTTGACGAAATCGAGTTGCGTGTCGGCTTTGCCGACCAAAACTTAAAAGGCATTGATACCGATGGTATTTGGCCAAGTTTTTTAGAACAGTTGGCGCTGTTGAAACAGCATACTCAAGGTCAGAGCAACATGAGTATGTTAAAAAATGCGCAGGTAAAACACATGTTACAGGCGCGCGCAGCGCTCAGTGAGGCCGAAAAGGAGGTTTCACAAGCGGTGGCTCAAATCGACCAATTGTTGCTGGCCGCAGACCAGCAATTTAATGAATTGCAAAGCCATGTGCTCAACGCCGTGTCGCTTAGCCACAAAGCCACCATTGTTGCATGGGCGGTATTGATTGTGTTGATGGGCGTCAACTTCAATTCGATGCGATTGGCCATCAGGAAAAAAATGACCGACTTGTCGAAGCTAAACTCGGTAGGGCAAACCCTAGCCACCATGAAAGACAAAAACCAAGCCCTTGAAGAAGTCTTGATGGTGATGCATGAACAAGTTGGTGTGGGGCAAGGGTCGGTTTATTTTCTCAATAAGGATAATAAACTGGAAGTCGAAGCCTATTACCCCCCGAAAAAAATTGACGATCGTGCCAATGCCAAAATATTTGAACTTGGTGAAGGCATTTTGGGCAAAGCCGCCGCAGACAAAGAGATTTTATTTATTCCCAATACCAACAAGAGTAAGCGCTTTGTTAAAGGTCGTAGTAACGACAATGGTAAAGCGCTTTTATGCGTGCCGCTGCTCGATAAGAAGGTGTTGGTCGGGGTCATGAATTTTTCAGGTGTGGCCAATTCTGTGCGTTTTGAAGATAGCGATTATGCATTTGCCGCCTCTGTGGCAAGGCAGCTGGTTACTACCTTGAAAAACATCCATATGCGCGAGGTTATCGAGGAGCAAAATCGCACGCTGGAGAAAAAAGTTGAAGAACGCACCGCGTCGTTGCAGCAAAAAACCAACGATATTGCGGCGATGCTGGCCAATATCACCCAAGGGTTGTTTACCATCTCCAAAGGGGCGATCATTCAGCCAGAGTTTTCGGCGTTTTTGCAGAAAATTGTTGAAACCGAGAAAATCGATAACCGCAGTATTATGGATCTGCTCTTTAGTGATACCGACCTTGGTGCCGATGAACTTAATCAGATTGCGACGGCCATCGATGCCATTATCGGTTGCGACGAAATGATGTTTGATTTCAATGAGCATTTGCTGCGAAAGTCTGTGGTGAAGAAGTTACCCGGCGACAGAAACAAGCTACTGGAAATTGATTGGGCACCGATTGTTTTAGAAGATGAAATTGAAAAAATCATGGTTACCGTCAGGGATGTCACAGAGCTTAGGGCGCTACAAGCCCAAGCCCAAGAGCGTAAAACAGAACTGGATATGATTGGGCAGATTTTGTCGGTCTCTGCCGCTAAGTTTAGCGGCTTCTTAACCAGTTCGACAGAGTTTATCGAGTGCTGTCGCGAGTTGATTGAAAAGACCGACAAGCGTGATGAAAAGGTTATTGCCGAGCTGTTTCGTAATATGCATACCATCAAGGGTAACGCCCGAACCTTTGGTTTTGATCAGGTGACGCAATCTGTGCATGAGGTTGAAAACAGCTATGACCAAATGCGAAAAGATGCCGAGATAGAATGGCAACAGGATAAGTTATTACAGGAGCTTGCTCAGGTCGAAAAAGACATTGATCGTTATCGCCAAGTGGCGAATAAAGACTTAGGCCATCTGTTTGACGATTCGACGGTGCAGGTTGATTCTCAAAGTGTTGAGCAATTACTTAAAGAAGCCCAAGGGCTGCCACAACTGGATGAAAAATCGCAGCATTGGGTTGCTCAGGTGTGTCAGTTATTTGAGGCGAACATTAATGATGGTTGTACTATCGACCAAGTGATTGATGATGTGCTTGGCTCGGTCAGTTCATTGGCGGTGGAGCTGGATAAAGTGCCACCAAAGGTGGTGATTGAGCACAACGACATTAAATTGCCTAATAAGATCCACTCATTACTGAACAATGTGTTTATGCATGTCATGAGAAATGCCGTTGATCACGGCCTTGAAAATGCAGAGCAGCGCAAAAATGCCGGTAAAGATGAGCAGGGTTTGATCACCTTGGTGGCGACTTTGAACAATGAGCAAGTGCATTTTAGTGTCAAAGATGACGGTCGTGGCCTTGCCATTGGTCATATCTACAACAAAGCGATAGAAAAAGGTCTGTTTTCGTCCGACGACAAGCGGCCAGCGGCTGAAACCATTGCCAACTTAGTGTTTGACTCCGGCTTTTCTACCGCCTCTGAGGTCACTGAGGTTTCTGGTCGCGGTGTCGGAATGGATGCGGTAAAAGACTTCCTTGAACAAGTGGGTGGCGGTATCAAGATCACCTTGGATGATGGTGATGAAAGTGCCGATTTTCGTCCATTTACGACTTGTATCTGGTTACCGTTGTAGCGCCGTTAACGGCGAATAAATATGCTTTTGAGCTTAGCTTTTACCGAGCGCCAATGGGTCATGGGGACTTTAGGGGCGCTGGCGCGCAATTGTGCATAATCCTCGGCGCTTAAGCTAACTTCGCCGCCATGGGCCAACAATATACGGCTTGGCGCCAGCTGTTGTAATTTATCCAGCGACTGACGATAGCGGTTGGGATAAAACAGCGGATAGGGTGGGATCAGCCGCTTTCTCACTTTGACCATCAGGTCGGCGACATATATCTTCCCTGTCGGATTATGCAGCAGTGAAATATCTCTATCCGTATGTCCTTGGCAATAAATCACCTGCCAGTCTTCAAATTGAGGAATACTGGTGGCATCGGGTAATTTGATGTCAGGATACAGGTAAGCGCCATACCACACCCGTTTGCGCTTTTTGCCAATTCTTCCGGCTACCCAGTGGGCCAACAGCATGTCGGTTAAGTGCATTAGCCTGCCGCTGAAACCTGAATACCACTGACCGGGGACGTCGGATGCGATGATTTTACAACCGGTTATTTTTCTCAAAATATGGGCAACTCCGGCATGGTCGGGGTGCATATGGGTCACCACGACGACCTTTAAATCCTCTACCGGGCGTTGCAAGACTTCAACAATGTAACTGCGGATAAGGCTCACGTCTGCCCTAGAGCAGCCGTCAAGCAGCATTAAACCATGTGGGTACTCTACTAAGTAGATAAGTTGTATATAGCCTTCGAGCTGATGTATTTTCATTGTGGCAAACAAAAACGGATCTGGTCGGACATGATAGCCTAATTGTTTGCAGACCACAAAAAATGCGCAGTCGGTGTGGCTACAAGGTAAACCATACTCACCGACAAGGCGCATAACAAAAGGGTTATTTACGCTGAACCATCATTGCGTCAGGGAATGAAACGTCA
>JBFHGJ010000017.1:0-69243 GCA_041583135.1 Alteromonadaceae bacterium
CCCAAAGGATCAACATAACCCACCGGATTGCCAGATACATACCCATAGGTACTCATTCCTCCAGCTAAACCAATCGGATCTGATTGAATATATCGTCCAATTTCTGGGTCGTAGTAGCGGTGCCAATTGTAATGCAATCCGCTTTCTGCATCATAGTATTGCCCGGGGAAGCGGATATTGAAAGTGATTTGCTCACCGTTACCATCTGAGTTGATGGTCGCAAGACCAAATGGTGTATAGCTGGCTGACCAAACAACATTGCCACCCGTGTTGGTCAGTTTTGTCGGCGTGTTGAGATGGTTGTTGTGGGCAAAATAGAGTTTGTCTTGAGGAGGTAAATCTTTAATGCGCACCAGCCGAATGCCATCGGCGCTGACTTTGCCTTGGCTGTCGTCTAAGCTGATTGATTCACTACCTTGGCCGGTAAAGTCAAAATCACCAAGCCATTGCCATGGTTCACCATTTGAGGTTTGGTCGGCCAACACTGGTGTTACGTTACCATTGCTGTGAATCTGATTAGGGGCGCTGGTGGTGTTTTTTCTGTTGGCAAGCCATGCGCCATACATTTGATAGCGCCCACCGATTAGTGCCAGTGACCAACTAATACTTGAGTTTGTGTAGCCTGAGGCCATGCTGTGGGCGCCAAAAAATGCCTTGCGTGAAGCTTTTTGCGTCCATTGGCCGCTAACGGTTACATTGCTACCGGCATCATCGAAGGTGAGGTCCTCAGGTGCTGGTTTTTGTCCAAGGTCGTTATGATATATCGCCAGCAATTGCCCATCAAAATAAACATATTCAACGGCAACCTGACCTTGTGCATTGGCCTCGGCAATCAATTGCCCTTGCAAGTCATAAAGGTAATAGCGCTCGCCATTGGTCGCATCAGTCTTCACCGTTCTTTGACTTAAATAATTATACAGATAGTCGGTGTTCACCCCTAAATGACTGACTTGACTGAGCAGACCTGCCTCATTGTAATGCAATAGTGTCTCGCCTTTTTGTATCACCTCACCAGCGGCTGAGTAGCGATAGTCTGTATTGTTTGCACTGAGTAAATGGTGGCTATCTGTCGCGTAAGTGTAATTGTCTACCTGTCCGTCAGTTGCCTTACTAAGGCGATTTCCGATACCGTCATAATCGTAGTTTAAATTGCCGTATTGACCTTGTGCACTGATAAGGCGACTGGTCGGCGAATAGTTAAATTGTTGAGATTGGTTGGCTGTAATGTTGGCGATATTGCCATTGGCGGTGTAACTCAGGGTCATGTTCTCTATTGCGCCGCTAGATTTAGCCAGTAGACGATAATCTTGGTTGAAGTTACGTTGCTCGACGATGCCATTGCCAAATTGCCAACGGCTGATAGGGCCAAAGGGTAAATAATCAATTTGACTTGCCAATACCACGCTTTGCCCATGCTTGCTGCTGCTAATGTGATTTATCTGCGCTAGCTCATTCCGCGTGTAATCAATTTGTCTACCACTGGGATAGGTGAGTCCAATGAGTTGACCGGCGTCATTGTACTGGTATTTAACGCTAAAGGTGATGTCGTTGATGGTGGTTATCTGTACCGCTACTTGTCCTTGGGCATTATAGCCAAACTCGGTTCGGCCACTATTGTCAGTAACCGCGCTTAGCCGTCCAATGGCATAAGCACCTTGGTCATATTCAAATAGCCTATTGTTGGCGTTATCAGAAGCAAGGCGATTTAAAGCGTCATATTGATAGAGATAAACCTTTTGGCTTTCAACATGGGTCTTTTGTACAAGGTTGCCCGCATCGTCGTATTGATAGCGAAAGGTTTTGCTATCTGGACTGATGCTTTGCGTCAGTTCGCTAAAACCATTGTATTGGTATTGTGTGGTTTTACCGGTGGCGTCTTTGACTGTACTGAGGTCGGCCGCTTGATTGTAGCTATAGTGGGTGATTGCGCCTTGTTCATCTTGACTTTGCGTGAGCCGTCCCAAATCATCAAAGGTAAAATGACTTTGGCCACCTAAAGGGTCGGTTTGGCTTATCGGTTGATGATTGGCATCGAGTGTCAAAGCATACACTTCACCTGAACTGTTGGTGGTTGAAATCAGCTGACCAAACCCATCAAACCCTTGATGGTATTGATGGGTGATAGTGCCTGTGGGGTCTTTGAGTTGCCGATGTAACAGGTTACCGGCATTGTCTCGGGTATATGCTATGTGGTTACCTTGATTATCGGAAATTGCCGTCAACCTTTTGGCGTCATCGTATTGATAGAATAGGCTATTGCCTTGAGCGAAATGCACCGCCTTAGTTAACCCGTTGGCGTAGTATTCGTAGCTGGTTGCACCTGCATTAATCTCCGTTGAGGTGAGCCAGCCTCTTGGGTTGTAGCTTAACTGTGTCGTCACCAAATTGGCGTCTTGAATGCTCAGGGGTCTACCAGCATCGTCAAACGCAATCACTTCAATGGTATGACCGAGCGCATTGATGGTTTTAGTGCGCCTGCCTTTGTCGTCATATTCAAACCGGATGATATCGGCAACATCTGTTCTTGGGCCATCGACGGCGGTCAGTAGATTTGCCGCGTTGTAACTGTATTGCCAGCGTCTGACTTTATAGGTGGTTCGGTCGGTGTGTTTTACCTCTGTCACATTGCCTTTGCTATCGTACAAAAAGCTGATGACCAACTTGGCGGTTACTGTGCTCTTTAGACGGCCACTGTTGCCCTCATAAGAGGTAAGCAGCCCCAATTCGTTCTTACTCCCGGCATTTTCATAGCGATAGGTCTGCTTACCCTCTCCATCTCTAACAAAAGTGGTTTTATTGCCGAGTCTATCGACCTGTTCAATCACGTAACCGTTGCTGTCATATTGGTACGACTCATCGGCAATGACGTTATCTTGTTGGTCCAAATATTCGATTTTTTCGACATTGACCCCAAATGATGTATCAAAGGTATATCGGCTTTTCTCACCTGTTGGCGCGGTATGCACAACTTGTTTATTCGGCAGGTATTCAATGGTGGTCTTATCTTGTCCATTACCATGATAGCTTTGCCATGCACGGCCTTTGTTGTCGTATCGCCAAGTGGCAAAGCGGACGCCATTTTCACTAAGGCCGGTTAACATACCTCGGTTTTCTCCTGCCGCAGAAAAATCGGGTTCATCGTAATGATAGCTGCGGGTAGTGTTATCGGGGTAGAGCACTTGTATTAAACGATTATCGCTATTGTAGCTATAACGAATGATGCCATCGGGGGTTGTAATGGAGGTCGGTTGGCCGGCCGCATTAAGGATTATGTCCAATCGATTGCCAAAGCGGTCAACGATACTCACTTGAGGGTCGTTATAGTTGATAGTGATGGCGTTACCGGTCCCATCTATCGTTCTCACTAAGCGGCCGTTGCTATCAAATATTTCTTGTTGTTCTTTGGGTAGGGTCAAGACATATAGGCCATCGATGTTTGATAATTTATAACGTTTTGAGATCCTTGATTCAAATGCCGACTTCAGATAACCACAAGTAGTACTAGCTTGTGAGCAGGTAAAACTATAACTGCGGCCATTACTGCGCTGCACGGTTACATCATTATCACTGCCCAACTGACTGAATCTAAGACTGACATCGGGCAATAAATCAAATCGCCATTGTGCAATAGAACTATTGTAATGACGCCTAACCGCCAATGATGGCGCATGAGCAAAGCTAAAATCGGTTTCACTTTGCTGCTTTACCCCTTTTCGCAGGTTTATTGGGTTACCGACCAGGCAGCTTGGTCCGGTGCCTTGCTCTGGGCAACTATTGGCTTCATCGGAGCACTTGAGCAACATCCAACGAGAACCGTTTAAGCGGTTTGCAAAAGTCTCATTGGCATGAATACAGGCTTGCTCACCCAGTAGTTTGTTCAAGGTGATACTTGTGCCAAACAGTAACTTGCCCCAAAGGTTGTCATAACCGTCGGCAATTGCGTCAGGTACGGGCTGACCTAAGTCTTGGTTACCTGTCAAATCAATATCCAAATCACTGTCATTGAGCAAACTGTAGTAATCAGCGGGCAACTCGCCTGAAAGGGAATTGTGGCTTAAGTTAAGTATTAAGCTTGAATTCGATGGCGCCAACAGCCCTTGCGGTAAAGTCCCTGTCAGTTGGTTATGTGCTAAATCAAGTTCCTGAATTTTGGGATTAGATAACACTTGAGCTAGGTTAGCTGGTATATCACCAGTTAATTGATTATTGGCCAGATTCAAATAAAAATCAGTTGGGCGCGTCGCGAGTTTGGCAAAAAGCCCTTGTACGTTGACGTTCAACTGATTGTTCGACAGGTTCAGTGACACTAGGGCTGGCATTGCAGAAATATCAATGGCGATATCACTAAGTTGATTATCGCTGGCGTTAAGCCAATACATGTTCTGCGCTTGCATTAAGCTTGTGGGGAGTGCACCGGTTAACTGGTTTTGACTGATGTCCAGCCTGCTCAACTGTGTCTGATTAAACGATGCGTGAAAACTGCCGCTGAACTGATTTTTTGCCAGCAAAATCCATTGCAACAGAGTGCCAGATAAGTCAGGTAACGCACCACTTAATTGGTTGTTACTGAGATTTAATACCATCAATTTAGACAAATTGTTTAAGCTGGCAGGGACGTTACCAGTCAAATAAATCGTACTGGATAAGTCAATTGTTCTTAAATCCGACAGACTGCCAAGATAGGCCGGTATCTCGCCACGTAGGCGCACACCGCTTAACCGCAGCGACAACAGTTGAGAAAAGCCACTTAAGTCAGGAAAGGTGCTATCGAGTTGATAGTTAGTCTGCAAATTTAGGTATCGAATATCGATGAGCGATTTGAAACTGGCAGGAATTGTGCCGACGAGGTTGTTATTCGATAGGTTCAGTTCATCAATTTTGGCGCTGCCATCTTGGTATAGACCACCACAGGTAACACCATACCAGCGGCATACCGCGTCGGGCGTCGATACATCTAACCAGTTGGTGTTGTTTTTCCAGTTATCGCCGCCGGTCGCATGATAAAAATCGACCAATGCCTGCACCTGAGCATCACCTGATAAGCTTGCCGATAAATGAGGTTGCACGCGAGCATTGGGCTTTAGCTCGGTTTTAAGCTGTCGCTCGATTTGATCCATAAAGGCATTGAGTAATTGCTGTTGCGTTGTGGCGTCTTTGGCGGCAACACATGCGCTTATTGTGAGCAGTAAAAACCATAAAACAGAGCGTATCATTTGATACCTTAATTATTGTTGTTAAATTGGGTGCATAGTAGTTGCTTTGTATTACGATGTCAACATTGATGAGACAAGCTGATAAGATCACCAAGAGTTTCATGAGCGCCTTTCCAAAGTCGCTGTTGAAATACCGCTGCAAAAGTCATCTTCAAAGGTCAACATGCCCTTACACTCATGGACAAATTGGCGTTTCTATATCCCTTAATGAGTAGTGTTTCTATCCCCTAGGCTCAATTTTATTTTCTTGAAATCGGTTTATGATGGTTCGAAGTGTTAACTCCGAGCTAACAAACCTAACGTCGATAGTGATCATGGTTCTTTAGCCGCAGCCATTTTGCTGCCGGGTATCAATAGAAATGTTGTTACCTCCCGCATTTGGAAAGGTGTTATGTTACAAAGTCCTATTTTATCCGATGGCTTCGGTCGCAGATTTGAATACCTGCGCCTATCTATTACCGACCTGTGTAATTTTCGCTGCAATTATTGCTTGCCCGATGGGGTCGATTGTTCTGAGAAAAAGTCCTATTTAACCAGACAAGAGATCGCAACATTGGTGTCTGCTTTTGCACAGTTAGGCACAAAGAAGGTGCGCATCACCGGTGGCGAGCCTGCCTTGCGCAAAGACTTGGCCGAGGTCATTTCAATCTGTTCAAATACGCCGGGAATACAGCAAGTTGCCCTCACGACCAATGGTTTTAACTTACACAATAAAATCGCCAGTTGGTATGACGCTGGATTAACTCAACTCAATGTCAGCCTCGATAGTTTAGACCCGAGATTGTTCAATGCCATTACAGGCCACGACAAGCTGGAAAAGGTCATGCTTGGCATTGAACGGGCGGCTCAGTTGGGACTTAAGCAGGTTAAGCTCAACGCCGTTTTATTGAACACTTTCAACTATCACCAGTTCGACGATTATTTGCAGTGGTTGAAAAATAAGCCGGTGACTGCCAGATTCATCGAGCTGATGGAAACCGGCGACAATAAGGCCTTCTTTAAACAGAATCATGTGTCGGGTGAGGCAATTAAACATCGCCTGATAAACCAAGGCTGGACGCAGATCATTCGTGACAAACTGGCAGGTCCGGCACAGGAGTTTTATCACCCTGATTACGCTGGCAGAGTGGGGTTGATCATGCCTTATAGTAAAGACTTTTGTCAGTCGTGCAATCGCCTGCGGGTTTCATCGACAGGTCAACTGCACCTGTGTCTTTTTGCCGATCAGGGTATTGATTTGCGCCCGGCACTTAGACAAGGCAATGTCAGTGAAGTGTGTGATGTTATTGTTGCCGCAATGTCGAATAAGGCGGTTAGTCATGAGTTGCAAAATCATTTCACCGGCGCGACCAAGCAACTGGCCGGTTTAGGTGGTTAAAGTGGCAACGGGCAACGATTTTGTTGGGTTGGTATTGGCAGGCGGCAAGTCCAGTAGAATGGGCGAGGATAAGGCTTGTTTGGTCTTAGATGGCAAAACCATGCTGCAACGCAGTGTTGAGTTGTTGCAGTCGCTCGGCGCACAGGAGGTCTTTGTCAGCCGCAATGAGTTCGTCACCGATTATTTGCCGGATATTTATCCGGGAATGGGGCCTTTGGGTGGTATTCATGCGGCACTATTTGAAACCGAGTTACCCATTGTCATTATTCCGGTCGATATGCCGCTACTCGACAAATGCTCGCTTCAACCTATTGTGTCGGCAGGTCTGGCGTCACAGACGCCTTGTTGCTATCAAGATCACCCACTGCCGCTGTTTTTGCCCAATAGATGGGCCTTTTCGATATTTCTCGAACAACGATTAAGTCAGCCAAAAGGCGACAAGTCGCAAATGTCCATTCGAGCTTTTTTGCGCCACTTCGGTACTTTGCAGCTAACGCCAAGTGACGACTATAAGCTGGCAAATGCCAACACACCAAAGCAATGGCAGTATTGCACTCAGCAATGCTGACGAATGACAATTTCAACGCTTGTGAATGAAAGGTAAGTATTATGGCTCACAATCATATCAGGGAATTTTTGCCGCTCAATATCGCGGTGTTGACGGTTTCCGATACCCGAGATGAATCAACAGATACCTCAGGGGGTTATCTTGTAACGGCCTTACAACAGGCCGGGCATGTTCTGGCGGATAAACAAATCGTTAAGGACGACATTTATCAAATGCGGGCAGTCGTATCAAATTGGATTGCCTCAGCGCAGATCCAAGCGGTGCTCATTACTGGTGGCACCGGTTTTACCGAAAGAGATTCGACGCCGGAAGCCATCGACCCATTGTTCGACAAGCGGGTCGAAGGGTTTGGCGAGTTGTTTCGTCATATCTCTTATAACGAAATAGGCACCTCTACTGTACAGTCTCGCGCTGTGGCAGGACTTGCCAATGGTACGGTCATATTTTGTATGCCGGGTTCGACAGGTGCGTGCAAAACGGGTTGGTCAATCATTGAATCACAATTGGATGCTTCCCATCGTCCGTGCAATTTTGTGCCGCACTTGGCGGCGGCACAAAGTCACTGCGAAAGCCGAGGATAATGATGACAACATTCACGCATATCAATCAAGCGGGTGAAGCCAATATGGTTGACGTGACAGACAAGTCGTCAACGGTGAGAGTGGCTGTGGCTCAAGGATTTATCACCATGTCGCCACAGACGATTGATGAGGTGGTGGATCAGGCTAACAAAAAAGGCGATGTCATTTCTACTGCGCGGATAGCGGGGATCATGGCCGCGAAGAAATGCGCGGAGTTGATCCCTTTGTGTCACCCTTTGGCGTTAACAAAGGTTGAATTGACGTTTGATATTCAGCCACAGTCACACCAGATCCGAATTCAGGCAATGTGTAAGCTGACAGGACAGACTGGTGTTGAAATGGAAGCGTTGACGGCGGTTAGTGTGGCTGCGCTGACATTGTTTGATATGTGTAAAGCGTCTGATCCGGCGATGTGTATACACAATATTACTGTGCTGGAAAAACAGGGAGGAAAGTCAGGACAATGGAAAAATCAAAATGTGTTAGAACCATCTTGTAGGGAGGTATGAAATGGTTAAAATTTTATTTTTTGCCCAGTTAAAAGAAAGGTTGGGTTGTAGCGAATATAACCTAGACATTAACTCAAGCGTCAGTATTCGCTGGTTGCGAGAGCAGTTGGCCAATCAAGATGACAATTGGCATGATTGCCTACAAAGCGGATATTTGCTGATGGCGGTCAATCAAGAACTTGCCGATGAGAATACTCAGGTCAACGATGGCGATGAAGTGGCGTTCTTTCCACCGGTAACAGGCGGGTAATGGGATGATCTCTGTACAATATCACGATTTTGATTTTGCTCAGGAATACCAGTCGCTCATCGATGACAATTCAGCCGATGGTGCCGTGGTTTGTTTTGTCGGTTTAGTGCGTGACTTTAATCAAGGCAATATGGTTCATGGATTATCGTTAGAGCATTATCCGGGCATGACGGAAAAAGCCTTGTTGGAGATTGTGAACCAAGCGCAACAAAGATGGCCACTGGGCAGAGTCAAAGTCATTCATCGCATTGGCGATTTAGATTTAGGGGATCAAATCGTTTTTGTCGGGGTGACGAGCTGTCATCGCGAAGCGGCCTTTGAAGCCAATCAATTCATTATGGACTTTCTCAAAAACCGCGCGCCTTTTTGGAAAAAAGAACGGACGCCAAATGGTGCTCGCTGGGTCGAAGCACAAGAGAAAGACCAACAAGCCCAG
The DNA here is from genome assembly GCA_041583135.1 of Alteromonadaceae bacterium. Classification (GTDB taxonomy): domain Bacteria; phylum Pseudomonadota; class Gammaproteobacteria; order Enterobacterales; family Alteromonadaceae; genus JABSOG01. The sequence goes on from JBFHGJ010000017.1 coordinate 8,936, forward strand.
CGTCGTTGGGAAACCGCAAGCAAAGCATAAGAATGGCCCCAATGGGCCATTCTTAACCCGGTCAATCCAGCACGCTGTCAAACAGCTCTATTTCAACTAAGTTGCCCGCAGCCACCCCGGCATTGTCTTGAGGCAAAATGATGTAACAATTGGCCTTTGAAATAGAGGACAAAATACCAGAGCCTTGCGCGCCTAGTGCGGCAACTTGTAGCTGGCCTTTGTCATTGATCGCCGCGATGCCTCGTTGAAAGTCCATTCTTCCCGGTTTTTTCTTTATCGCCGTAGAGGTAATGGCTTGTAGTTTAAGTTTTTTATCAGTGCGTTTACCGGCCATGACTGCTAAAGCGGGTAGGGCCAATTGGTGAAAGGTCACAGTCGCTGAAACCGGGTTTCCGGGTAAACCAAAAAAGACACTGTTGGGCAGTTTGCCAAAGGCAAAGGGTTTGCCGGGCTTCATCGCCACTTTCCAAAAGTCAATCTGACCGAGCGCGTCTAGCACCTCTTTGGTATAGTCTGCTTCACCGACAGATACGCCGCCTGAACTTATCACCGCATCTGCAATGGCGTCTGCGTCAATAAAAGCTTTGTTAATCGCTTGATAGGTGTCTGCAATGATACCCATGGGGATCACTTCCACACCCAATCGTTGCAGCATGGCCACTAAAACGTGTGAGTTACTTTCGTAGATATCACCATCAGACAAGGTTTGTCCGGGCTGCTTAAGCTCATCGCCTGTCGAAAACACCGCAACTTTCAATTGCCGGTATACCGACACTTCCGGTAGACCAAGTGAAGCAAGTAAACCAATATCTACGGCTTTAAGTTGGTGGCCCGCTTGAAAGACCACCTGATCTTTTGCGATATCTTCACCGGCATAGCGAATATTACTGTTTAGTTTGGCGGGTTGGCTCAAGGTGATGGTTGCGCCGATGTCATTGTGAATTTGCTCGACGTTCTCCTGCATAATAATGGCGTTTGCCGATTGTGGTACTACTGCACCTGTCATGATGCGAATAGATTGGCCGTTTTCCAGCTGCCCATCGAATGGCTTGCCGGCAAAGGAGGCGCCAACAAGAGAAAATGAGGTTAGGTGGTCGCTTCGCCCATCCAATGCGTCATCTCGAATGGCGTATCCGTCCATTGCTGAATTGTTGTGGCCCGGAACCGCTATGGGCGAGGTAATATCCTGACAAAGAATGCGTTTGTCGGCATGTTCTATTGAGATACATTCAGTTTCTGTGACTTTTGCTACTGATTGTAGCAATTTATTTTTTGCTTGCTCGAAAGGCATTAAACCTGGAGCGCTACAACAATCAACCATTTGAGTTCCTGCTATATGTTGGTGTTCATGTGCGTTGTCTGACATAAACCAGTTATTTGGATTGAAAGTTCACCATCCAAACCGCCGCTTCTACGCGGGAGCGCAAGTCCAGTTTTTTCAACAGGTGTTTTACATGGACTTTTACCGTGCCATCTGAGATATCCAGCTCTCGGGCAATGAGCTTGTTGCTCATGCCTTTTGAGATCAGCTTTAATATCTCATATTCTCTGCTGGTTAAAGAAGAAAGTGCGTTGGCGCCTTTTTTCTCCGGCTTACGTAGTGCTTTTGCCAACACCTGAGTGAGCTTTTCGCTCATCACCATTTTACCCAATGTTGCTTCTTTTAGCTTGTCCAGTAGGTCTTCCGGTTCCATATCCTTAAGCAGGTAGCCGTCAGCGCCGGAGCGAATGGCTTCTAATACGTCCTCGTCGGCATCCGATACGGTTAACATTACAATGCGGCAAGTGACGCCTTGTGCTCTTAAGGCGCGTAACGTTTCCAGTCCATCCATGCCCTGCATGTTCAAATCGAGCGTGATCATGTCAGGATCGGCCTGCTCGACAATCTTCAGGGCTTCGGCACCTGAACTGGCTTCTGCGACGACTTCAAGTTCGTCTTCAAATTCAATGAGCTGAGTTAACCCTTTTCTGAGTAAGGGATGATCATCAACCATCATTATTTTGGCAGGTTCAACTGATGACATATTGGTCTCCGTAAACAAGATAAGTTGATCTTAAACATTCGAGATTTGAAAAATTTGATTTATATCATGCTTTTCAATGCTATCAATTCTAAGTGTCACATATTAATTGGTATTCGATAATACCCATTAGGAAGTATATATCAGGTGTTGCCTTATCTATCAAAGCCCTTTAAAACTCTGTGGTCTTGTCTGTTTCGTCTGAATCGTTGTGATCCCAGTGCGTCAATCGAGTGGCGTTTGAGCGAAAAAAAGCTACCCATTGTTGCGGATTGTTGACGCGCAGCCATTGCGCCATAGTTGGCCGGTCAAAACTCAAAATTAGTGGAGAAGTATACTATGGCTGACCTACACAAGTGGGACCCAGAAGACGAAGGTTTTTGGGCATCCGAGGGCAAAAAAATTGCAACACGAAATCTATGGATATCCATTCCCAGTTTACTGTGCGGTTTTGCCGTATGGTTATATTGGGGCGTCATTACGGTGCAAATGCTGAACTTAGGATTTCCATTTGCTAAGTCTGAGCTGTTCACACTAATGGCCATCGCCGGTTTGACCGGGGCGACACTAAGAATTCCCAGCAGCTTCTTTATTCGGCTGTGTGGGGGGCGCAATACATTATTCTTTACCACGGCACTGCTGATGATCCCTGCATTTGGCACCGGTATCGCCTTGCAAGATCAGCAAACGCCCTTGTGGATTTTCCAGTTACTCGCGTTTCTATCTGGCCTAGGTGGCGGTAACTTTGCCTCATCTATGTCAAATATCAGCTTTTTCTTTCCTAAAAAGCAGCAAGGCTATGCACTGGGTATGAACGCCGGTTTAGGTAACTTTGGTGTGACTACCATGCAAATATTGGTGCCGCTGTTTATGACTTTTGCCGCTTTTGGTGGCGATCCGATGACGCTGATGAACACCAGTGGTACCTTGATAGGCAAAATTCCGGCAGGCTCGGATACTTGGATCCATAACGCCGGATGGCTTTGGCTTATTTTCCTTATTCCATTGGCATTTGCCGGTTGGTTTGGTCTTAACAATATTCGTACGGCTGAAGTTTCTCCTGATATCGGCAATCCACTGTCTTCTTGGTTCTTAATCAGCGTGATGTTGATTATCGGCTTTTTAACGGCGGGTGTCGGTTTGTGGCTTCTACTGCCAGAGGCAGCCAACGGTTCTGGCTTTGGTGTGCCAAAAGAAATGGTCTTAGTGCTGGTTATCGTCAGTACGGTGTTCTTGTTGAAGATGCTACCGGGGGCAATTAGTGCCAGTTTGGAGCGTCAATACAAGATCTTTGACAACAAACATACTTGGGTTATGAGTGTGATTTACACCATGACGTTCGGTTCATTCATTGGCTTTGCTGCTTCTTTCCCGCTGGCGATAAAGGTGATCTTTGGTTACCAACATATTTTGGTTGATGGCGTGATGACTCATGATACGGCTAACCCCAACGGCCCAAGTGCGTTGATGTATGCTTGGATGGGGCCATTTATCGGAGCGCTTATTCGCCCTGTGGGTGGTTGGATCTCAGATAAAGTGGGTGGCGCGTTGGTTACGCAGATTTGCGCCGCGATAATGGTTGCCAGTGCATTGGGCGTTGCCTATTACATGCAGGCAGCGTACGCTTCGGCCACACCTGAGCAGTTCTTTGTTGAATTCTTCATCTTGTTCTTAGTGTTGTTTGCGGCCACCGGTATCGGCAATGGCTCAACTTTCCGTACCATCGCGATGGTCTTTCCAAAAGAGCAGGCAGGTCCTGTACTGGGTTGGACTTCTGCGGTTGCAGCCTATGGCGCATTCTACATTCCTAAGGTATTGGGTGAGCAAATCAAAGCGACAACGCCAGAGGTGGCATTGATTGGTTTTGCCATATTCTATGCCGTGTGCCTGTTCATCAACTGGTGGTTCTACCTCCGTAAAAACGGTGAGTTTTACAACCCATAGTGCTTTTGGACTATGGGTCGTCGATGACCGCCGTAGCTATCAAGCCTTGGTATATTGAGGCTCGGTGGCTACGGCTTTTCCGGTGACATAAGCCGGCGCGTAGGTGACGTTAATCACCGTGCCTGTAGGGCTGTTGGGCCTGATAGAAATATTGGCGCCCAACTGGCTTGCACGCTCTTTCATAATCGCCAGTCCATAGTGATTGAGCTTCTCCGGCGCGTCTCCTAGACCTACGCCATCATCTTCAATAACGAGGTTGATTGATTTATTCTGATCTGAGAATAATGACACCTTGGCATAGCTTCCTTGTGAATGGTGTAGCGCATTTTGGGTGGCTTCGCGTGCAATTTGCATCAGATGAATTTCTTCATTTGGGGTCAGTGGTATGTCACCTATCTGATAGTTGAGTGAAAATTCAATGTTTCCTTCCGCGCGGTTATTGAGCTGCGCAATGGTATTTTCAAAAGCCTGTTGTAGGCCATCTGAGTCTATTTTCAATCTAAAAGTCGTGAGCAGTTCGCGCAATTGCCGATAAGCTGAGCTTAAGCCTCTTTTGAGCTCATCGACCACTTCATCGATTTTCTCGATACTGGCTTCTTTTTGATGGAGTTTTTGCAATCGAGTGACTTGGATTTTCAAATAGGACAGGGCTTGTGCCAATGAATCATGTAATTCTCTGGCGATGACGGTACGCTCGTTGACCAATGCCAGTCGTCGCGTTTGTTCTGTCTGCTGTCTGATTTTAAGTCCGGTGGCAATTTGCGCAGCAATGGACTGAAACAGCTGATGTTGCCACGCTTCAAGAGACGAGTTGGCTTCTAGATTACACACCAGAACGCCAAAATTGAACTCGCCTTTACGCAGCGGATAACGCAGGCCGATGGGTCCTAGCGACTGTGTGGTTTCACAGGCGACTGAACTGGTGAGACAATCGCCGCAATTTCCAACCTTGCAGTTGTCTCTAAACTCTCTGTCGTTGGTAATAATATGCTCATAGGGCGCCGAACCGTCTTGAGTGGTCAAACACAAATCTAGGTCTTTTACCCCTGAGATCATCGAGAGTTTTTTGACGATAGGTTCGAGTTCGAGCTTTTTCGTGGATTGAACTAGAGTGGTCGATACCTCAAACAGTAGTTCTAGCGACTCGTTGCTTTGTCGCAGCTCAGCGGTTTTTTGCTTGACTCTTTTTTCCAGTTGCAGGTGAGATTGAGAGACTGCGTCTGCCATTTGGTTCATGGTGCTAGAGAGAAAGCCCAACTCATCATTTTGCATGATATTGGTGTGTGCGGTGTAGTCGCCTGCCATGATTTTTCTGGCTGAGTTGGTCAATTCCGTGAGTGGTTTTTCTACCCGGTAGCTCAAATGCAACATCAGCAGGATCACCAAAACGATGGTGACAAACAACGACACGCCTTGGATCATTCTGATCAATAAGATCCTGTTTTCAGCATGTTGTTGATAAAGGTTAACAAGGTAATCGATACTGACGACAAAATTGTCAAATTCAGTTCTCAGTGCTACCCAGTTGCTGCTGCTACCATTGCGATGATACTGCTCTATCTGTAAGGCCAATCCTTGTGTCCAGTGTTGCTGGATTTTTTGCAAAGACAAGGAAATGGGGTGCTCGTCGCTAGAGGTCGTTTGAGTCAATACCGGGTTATTTAGCTTTTTCTCAAATTCGACGATATCGGCGGTCAATTGATTTTGGCTGTTGATGTTTCGCTCAAGGGACGCCTGCTGAATGTCAGCCAGTATCTTATAGCTCTGCATGCGTAGCGAACCGGCATGATTGATGGCTAAGGCATCTTTATCTGCCAATTCACTAATGAATACCGAGCTGAACATGCTGACAATCGCAACAAAACTAACGCCAAACATCATCGCGCCCATCCGAAAAACGATAGAGCTAAACAGTTTGTTTATGACTTTATTCATACAAATACCTTTTGACTCAAAGGAATACCCCAAAAGACTTCCTATGCCATTCATTTTAAGCAACAACGGCCGAAATTGGCTGTAAGGCCGATTATATCGGAAAGTCGCCTATGCATCTTATACCACCTAGTGGGTAGAGGCCCCAACCCCTACCAAAGAATGATTTTTAGATATTGATCCAGGTCAAGTTTTTTGATGTTCAAGGGCCTACTATGCCTCATAACGTCTGTAAACCGGGAGAAGTGGCATGAGCCGTTTTTTGGATAAACTAAAATTTTTCAAGCCCGCAACTGAACCTTTTTCAGGTGGTCATGGGATCACCACTGATGAAGACAGAAGCTGGGAAGATGGGTATCGTCGCCGTTGGCAACATGACAAGATCGTGCGCTCTACCCATGGGGTCAACTGTACAGGTTCTTGTAGCTGGAAAATCTATGTCAAAGATGGACTGGTAACTTGGGAAACCCAACAAACCGACTACCCACGAACAAGACCAGACTTGCCAAATCATGAACCTAGAGGCTGTCCTCGTGGTGCATCTTATTCTTGGTATATTTATAGCGCCAATCGACTTAAATATCCTAAGGTTCGCAAAAGACTCATCAAGTTGTGGCGTGAAGCCAAGGCGAAAGAAGCCGATCCGGTATTGGCATGGGCGTCTATTGTTGAAGACAAAGAAAAGGCTCGGTCATATAAGCAACAACGCGGCCTCGGTGGTTTCGTTCGAGCCGATTGGAGCGAGGTCAATGAGATCATTGCTGCTGCCAACGTCTATACGGTAAAAACCTACGGTCCGGATCGGGTCAGCGGGTTTTCGCCTATCCCTGCGATGTCTATGGTTTCATACGCGGCAGGTGCCCGCTATTTGTCGCTCATTGGCGGCAACTGTTTAAGCTTTTACGACTGGTATTGCGATTTGCCTCCAGCCTCTCCACAGATCTGGGGAGAGCAGACCGACGTGCCTGAGTCTGCCGATTGGTATAACTCCAATTACATTATTGCTTGGGGTTCAAATGTGCCTCAAACCCGTACCCCTGATGCCCATTTCTTAACAGAGGTGCGCTACAAGGGCACCAAAGTTGTGTCTATTACCTCGGATTATTCAGAACTGTCGAAGTTGACCGACCAATGGCTGGCACCTAAGCAGGGCACCGATGCGGCTTTGGCGATGGCATTTGGCCACGTTATTTTGAAGGAATACCACACCACAGGAAAGAGTGAATATTTTAATCACTATGTTCGTACGACTACGGACTTCCCAATGCTGGTGCTCCTTGACGAAGGTGAAAAAGGCTTAACCCAAGGCCGCTTCCTTCGCGCCTCAGATCTGGCCGACAACCTCGGTCAGGACAACAATCCACAGTGGAAAACCATTGCCATCAATGAAGCTGATGGTCAACTGGTATCGCCAACCGGCTCCGTTGGCTACCGTTGGGGTGAGAAAGGCAAGTGGAATATCACCCAAACCGATGGCAAATCAGGTGACGAACTGCAATTGGCGCTGAGTCTCAAAGCCAACAACGATGGCATTGTTGAGGTCGCATTCCCTTATTTTGCTACCGCAGCGAACTCGCACGAGCACAACTACTTCGACCATACGGAACATGCTGAGATCATCAATCGTAAGGTTCCCGTCAAAAAAATCACTTTGGCCGACGGCAAAGAGGTGTTGGTGACGACCGTGTTTGATCTCACGTTGGCCAACTATGGCGTAGACAATGGTTATGACTGTCCAAACTGTGCCAAATCCTATGAGGATGACCTGCCGTATACACCGAAGTGGCAAGAGAAAATTACCGGCTGCCGTCCACAAGATGTGGTGCGTGTAGCGAAAGAATTCGCCGACAACGCGGCCAAAACCAAGGGCCGTTCGATGATCATCGTCGGTGCCGCGCTCAACCACTGGTATCACATGGATATGAATTACCGTGGTCTTATCAATATGCTGATGATGTGTGGCTGTATTGGTCAGTCAGGTGGTGGTTGGGCTCATTATGTCGGACAGGAGAAATTACGTCCTCAAACCGGATGGCAACCACTGGCCTTTGGTCTTGACTGGCAGCGTCCGCCGCGTCATATGAACGGCACTTCATTCTTCTACAATCATGCCAGCCAATGGCGCTATGAAAAGCTGGAAATGTCCGAGGTGATTTCTCCTTTGGCAAACAAAGAAAAATGGTCAGGTTCTATTATCGATTTTAATGCCCGTGCCGAGCGCATGGGGTGGTTACCGTCGGCGCCGCAGTTGGGCATGAACCCGTTACAGCTGACCAAAGATGCCGCCGCTGCCGGTTTGTCGCCGAAAGACTATGCGGTTGAGCAATTAAAGGCAGGTAAACTGAAGTTTGCTTGTGAAGAACCGGACAATCCTCAAAACTTCCCGCGCAATATGTTTATTTGGCGCTCCAACCTGTTGGGTTCTTCAGGTAAAGGCCATGAATATATGCTCAAACACCTGCTGGGGACAAAACATGGGTTGATGGGTAAAGATCTCGGCGAAGCCGGTGATAAAAAACCAGAAGATGTCAAATTTGAAGATAAAGGGGCCGAAGGCAAGGTCGATTTGTTTGTGACTCTGGACTTCCGCATGTCAACCACCTGTATGTACTCAGATATTGTCTTGCCAACGGCCACTTGGTACGAAAAAGACGATATGAATACCTCGGATATGCATCCGTTTATTCATCCATTGTCTAAAGCGGTTGACCCGGTATGGGAAGCGCGTAGCGACTGGGATATTTTTAAAGGGATCGCGAAAAAATTCTCTGAACTGACCTCTGGTCTGACTGGCGAGCCGCATCTAGGCAAAGAGAAAGACTTGGTGACCGTACCTATTTTGCATGACACGCCGGCTGAAATCGCACAACCGTTTGGTGTGAAAGCTTGGTGGAAAGGAGAGTGCGACCTCATCCCCGGCCAAACAGCCCCCAACATGGTGGAAGTTGAGCGCGATTATCCCAACACTTATGCGCGATTCACCTCCCTCGGTCCGCTGATGGACAAACTGGGTAATGGCGGTAAAGGGATCAATTGGAATACCCAAACTGAAGTGGATTTCTTAGGCAAACTCAACAAAACACATGTTGCAGGCGCCAATGCAGGACGTCCTAAAATTGAATCGGCAATCGATGCCTGTGAAGTGATTTTGTCACTGGCACCTGAAACCAACGGTCAGGTTGCGGTTAAAGCGTGGGAAGCCCTAGGCCAAGCAACTGGCTTAGATCACACCCACTTGGCCAAACCGAAAGAAGAAGAAAAGATCCGTTTTCGCGATATTCAAGCGCAACCGCGCAAGATCATTTCTTCACCAACCTGGTCAGGTTTAGAAGATGAGCATGTCTCTTATAACGCAGGTTATACCAATGTTCATGAGCAAATTCCTTGGCGCACTATTACCGGTCGTCAGCAGTTCTATCAAGATCATGAATGGATGCGCGACTTTGGTGAAACCATGTGTTTGTACAAGCCACCGATCAACTTAAAAACCGTGCAGCCGTTGATGAACAAAAAACCAAACGGCAACAAAGAGATAGCTCTGAACTGGATCACGCCACATCAAAAATGGGGTATTCACTCGACCTACTCTGACAATCTGTTGATGTTGACCCTCTCTCGAGGTGGCCCAATTGTTTGGATCTCCGAGGTAGATGCGCAAGCTGCGGGCATCGTCGATAACGACTGGATTGAAGTGTTCAACGTCAACGGTGCCATTGCCGCACGTGCCGTGGTATCGCAACGGGTGCCCGAAGGCATGAGCATGATGTATCACGCCCAAGAGCGTATCGTGAATGTGCCGGGCGCTGAAACGACGGAAACTCGTGGTGGTATTCACAACTCTGTGACGCGTGCCGTCATGAAGCCAACTCATATGATTGGTGGTTATGCCCAACAGTCTTACGGCTTTAACTACTATGGCACGGTAGGTTGTAACCGTGATGAATTCGTCATCGTCCGCAAGATGAACAGAGTCGATTGGTTAGACGATGAAGCTGTTAGCGGCAAAGATAACGGCGGCAATGATCAATCAGACGCTGAATTAAACGAGTTTAGAAAGTAGGAGAACCGATATGAAAGTACGTGCGCAAATAGGCATGGTGTTAAACCTCGACAAATGTATCGGTTGCCATACGTGTTCAGTCACATGTAAAAACGTTTGGACTTCTCGCGAAGGTGTTGAGTACGCTTGGTTTAACAATGTCGAGAGTAAACCTGGCATCGGGTATCCGAAAGAGTGGGAAAACCAAGACAAATGGAATGGCGGCTGGGTGCGTAACGCCAAAGGCAAACTAGAACCCAAACAAGGCGGTAAGCGGCGATTATTGGCCAATATCTTTGCCAACCCGGATCTGCCGGAAATCGATGACTACTATGAGCCGTTTGATTTTGACTACCAGCACCTACACAAAGCCGGTGAAAGCAAACATCAACCTGTGGCTCGTCCGCGTTCGTTGATCACCGGTAAACGCATGGAAAAAATCAACTGGGGACCGAACTGGGAAGAAATTCTCGGCACCGAATTTAAGCACCGCAAAGCGGATAAGAACTTTGAACATATCCAGTCGCAAATGTACGGTGAGTTTGAAAAAACCTTCATGATGTACTTGCCGCGTCTATGTGAGCACTGTCTTAACCCGGCTTGCGTTGCCAGCTGTCCAAGTGGCGCTATCTACAAGCGCGAAGAAGACGGTATTGTGCTTATCGACCAAGAAAAGTGCCGTGGTTGGAGAATGTGTGTTTCAGGTTGTCCGTATAAGAAGATTTATTACAACTGGAAAACCGGCAAGTCTGAGAAGTGTATTTTCTGCTATCCGCGTATCGAGTCAGGTCAGCCGACGGTATGTTCTGAAACCTGTGTTGGTCGTATTCGCTACCTTGGTGTCATGCTGTATGACGCTGACCGTATCGAGCAGGCGGCATCGGTTGCCAATGAAAAGGACTTGTACCAAGCACAATGCGACATCTTCTTAGATCCAAATGATGAAGCGGTGCAGGCGGCGGCACGTAAAGAAGGTATTCCGCAGGCTTGGTTGGATGCGGCAATTGCGTCACCGGTTTATAAAATGGCGATGGAGTGGAAGGTGGCCCTCCCGCTGCACCCTGAATATCGTACCTTGCCTATGGTTTGGTATGTGCCACCGCTAAGCCCAGTGCAATCGGCGATTGAAGCGGGCGTGGTTGGCGACAATGGTGTTATTCCTGATCTGGCATCGCTACGAATTCCGATGAAGTACCTTGCCAATCTATTGACCGCAGGCGATGAAAAGCCGGTCATTCATGCCTTGGAAAGAATGCTGGCGATGCGTGCGTTCAAGCGCTCCGAGCAGGTCGATCAGGTGGAAGATATGGCGGTGCTGGAAAAAGTCGGCATGACCAAATATCAGGTTGAGGAAATGTATCAAACGATGGCTATCGCCAACTACGAAGACCGATTTGTCGTGCCAACCAGCCATAAAGCCTATGCTGGCGAAGCTTACGACATGAAATCTGGTTGTGGTTTTAGTTTTGGTAACGGTTGCGCCACAGGTTCAACAGGTGTCAACTTGTTTGGTGGCAAAGAACAGACCAAACGTCAGATCATTCCGGTCAATCTAGTAGATGTGGATTAGGAGCTAACAGTATGAAAATTTTAGCTTTATTGGCTCGACTTAGCGATTATCCCACAACCGAGCTGGTGGATGCTCAAGAGGATGTGGCGCAACTGATCGTCGATGACGAAAACCTCTCGCAAGAGGATAAAGACGGTTTGCTTGCCTTTTTCGATGGCCGCCTGCAAATGGACTTACTCGATTGGCAGTCAGACTATGATGCGTTGTTTGAGCGGGGGCGTTCACTATCGTTGTTGTTGTTTGAACACATTCACGGCGAAAGCCGTGACCGTGGTCAGGCAATGATCGACCTGATGGCGCAATATAAGCAAGCGGGATTGCAGTTGGATCAGAAAGAACTGCCGGATTATATCCCGCTGTTCTTAGAGTTCTTATCGACTCAAGGTGACGACAACGCCAAAGCTTGGTTGCAGGATGTGGCGCATATTTTAGCGGTGCTTAAAGTCAGACTGGGACAAAGAGACAGTGACTATGAGGCGATATTCAGTGCGCTGGTTAACCTATCTGAAGCGCCAATAGCCTATGAGGGTCTTGTGGCGCAGGTCAAAGGTGAAAAGCGCGATGACACCAAAGAGGCAATCGATAAAGTCTGGGAAGAAGAAATGGTCAAGTTTGGCCCTGATTCAAACAGTGATGCCTGTGGTAGCGGCACTCACCGTCCTAGCGAGTCGCAACGTCGTGACCGTGAGGTGCCAATTTCCTTTCAAGATGCAGAACAACTGATGGCTGCTGTCGTCGCAGAGACATTGACTAACGATGCGACACAGAGCACTTCTATTGCAGGGGGTAAATAGCATGGAATACATCAACAATTTATTATTTGGTTTATATCCGTATATCGCATTTGTGGTGTTTCTTGTCGGCAGTATGCTCAGATACGATGCCGGACAATATACGTGGAAAACCGGTTCAAGTCAGATGCTCGATGCCAAGGGGATCAAAAAAGGCAACATGGCATTTCATATCGGTATTATCGCCGTATTGGCGGGTCATTTTGTCGGCCTGTTGACGCCGCCAGAAGTATGGCATCTATTCGGTATTGAAGCGGCAACCAAGCAATTGATTGCGATGGGGGCAGGTGGCTTTTTTGGTTTGATCTGTCTTTATGGCATCACCATCTTGCTCAAAAGACGTTTAACCAATCCGCGAGTTCGAGCAACCAGCTCTACTATGGATATCTTGATCTTGGTGCTTATCTTCATTCAACTGCTGTTGGGTTTGATCAGTATCTTGTTCTCTTTCGGCCACTTAGACGGCAGTGAAATGTTGAAGATGATGAGCTGGGCACAAAACATCGTGACCTTAGACCCAACTGAAGCGGCAGCGGCGCTGTCTTCTGTCGGCCTCATCTACAAGCTGCATATCTTGTTGGGTATGAGTCTGTTTGTGTTGTTCCCGTTTAGCCGTTTAGTGCACATTTGGTCGGTTCCGGCGCGTTATATCCGCCGCCCCTACCAAATCGTTCGTGCAAAATTGTAAAGGGTAGGCCAATTGAAAAGGGCACTTTGCTATGGGTGCCCTTTTTCACAGCTGTGACCATATTTCTTAAAACGATTCGGGTAGAGCCATATGAAAATTATCAATGCTGCGCCACCACATGAGGGCGACTTAACTGAGCACACTTGCGCAAGCCATGAAACAACACAGGTGCAAAACCCTGCGGTTCACCATGGTGCGCTACAGCAACACTCTTACCGGCAGGAGTTTGGTTATCAACCACTTGATAAGGATGCCAGCCCACCAGAGGTCCCTGAGATCAGAGTCAATGGCGTGCTGATTGCTGAAAATGAAGTGTTGTCGGAAGTGCAGCATCATCCTGCCGAAACAAAGCGCGAAGCGATGGTTAAAGCCGCTGAGTCGTTGATCATCGGCGAGCTTTTACGGCAAAAGGCGGTTGAGCGCCAGCTGATATCCGATGACTGTGAGAAACACTCGGCCGAAGAAGCATCGGCTTTGAATGCGTTGATTGAACAAGAGGTGTCGGTGCCAACTGCAACGGACGCCGAGCAACGACGATTTTATGAAGCCAACAAAGACAAGTTTGCGACCTCGCCATTGCTGGAGGTGCGTCATATTCTACTTGCGGCTGCGCCAGATGATATTGACGAACGTATAGCGTTAAAAGCCGTTGCCGACATACTGATAGCAAGTTTGGCGGACGAACCTTCACTGTTTGATGAGTTGGTACAACAGCATTCGACTTGTCCTTCAAAAGCACAAAACGGCAACCTCGGGCAAATCTCAAAAGGGCAAACGGTGCCTGAGTTTGAAAGCGCTTTGTTTGCAGCCAAAGAGGGGTTGATTGATTACCCTGTAGAAAGCCGCTACGGCTTTCATATCGTGATGGTCGATAAAAAGATTGAAGGGCAACAATTGCCTTATGATTATGTCAGAGAAAAAGTGGCTCAATACCTCCATGACAAGGTGCAACGCAAAGCCACGGCCCACTATATTCAAACCTTAATTGAACAAGCTGAGATCAGCGGCTTCAATTTTGATATACAAGAAGGCTGTATGCAGTGAGTTGTGACATGCCCGCCAATATTGAGCATTGATCTTCCGTAGACGGCCATCAAGGTGTACGTGCGATGTCGAATCCGTTTGAAGCCAAATGGAGTACTCAAGGCCACTCGTTGTGTTTGGGACATTGGCAAATCAAATACAATGGTCTTGAGCTGATCCTGCCGGAAAAACAGGCCAACAATGAAATGAACACCAGAGGCAACTTCAGTTGGATGTTTGCCGATGACGATGACTTTATCGAAGGACTCTGCCTTGAAGATTGGGTTGAAGAGAATATCGATTGGTTACTCGATGTGTTTGAAAGACACAATATCCCTCAACAGCCACAATATATCGAATGGTTTTATCAGGCCGTCAACGAACAGGATTGGACGTGCAATAGCTGTGGCGGCTGTCTTTAGCTTTAACCTTAACGTTAGCCTCAATATGAATAAAATGCCGAAGCGATTTACTCGGCATTTATCATCGTCCCCATGGGCCTAGCGGCCCATATTGATTGCTTGCTGCCATTGTTGTTGAGCGTCTTTATCGCCATTTTGACAGCGAATATATAAATTCAACATTCTGATCTCATCGCTTTGATATCTCGGATCGGTATCTGCCGGTACCTCAATGAGGGTAATACCGCTTTTTTCTGCGATCGCATCAAGGAACTGAGATTTGAATTGGGCCACGGTTTCGCAGCGAACACCTTTTCCGCCATACGCTTGTACCAGCTTGAGTACGTCAAACTCGGGCGTTGAACAATGATAAATTGCACCATCGCCACTTTTGCCCAAATGATAAATGTCGTTTCTCATATATAGGATAACAACGGCGAGTTGTTCTTTTTGAAAATGAATGAGTTCGTTGAGTTGAAAATGAAAGCCGCCATCGCCGGTGATGACGACAGGGATATCGTTGCTATGGTGTTTTTGCAATAGTTTGGCGATGGTTCGGGCATAGGGCAGGCTGGTGCCCATCGCGCCATACCAAGGGTTGGTTAGCCATGAACGGCCAAGTGACGACTGTTTGGTGAGCAGTCCATAAGACGCAAAATAGGAGTTGCCAACCTCAGGCAGGTAAATGAGTGATGGTTCGATGTTCGATTGGATGGTATTGAGCACGTCTGCCAAGTTGTGAAAATCGAGTTTGGCTTGATCTTCTATAGGCACTTCCGGTTTGGCGGGTAGGTCGATGTCGTAGCTAGGTAACTCTGCACTGAGCAGCCGCGCAAAGATATGGATCAACCCTTGTTGATTTTGCACCGTGCCTTTAATGACGGTTTTATTGTGAAAGTTGTCGATGTAATGGGTGTTCGAGCCAAAGGCGTTATTGGTATCGAGCTTTTGAATCGAGGTGTCCACTTCAAAGATATAGTCCACATCGTTTTCGATAAAGCGGCGGATATGTGCTGCACTAAACACCCCGTTATAACAACCGATGGACAGAGGGGCGGATTCATCAAAAGTGCCTTTGGCCAGCCAAGAGGTGGCATAGGGGATTTGATGCTGTTGGCAAAATTCGTTGATCTGACGGCGTAGCGTATAGTTGAGCCTCATGTTTTCACCGAGAAACAGCAGCGGGCACTTTGCCTGTCGCAGCTTAGTCAAAATATGCGCAGCGATGTGCGAAGCGCCTTGTAATACAAAGTGCTCAGTGCTGAGTTGCTGCGGTGATTGCGGCAGCTGCAACGATTGCGTTTTTTGACTGAGTAAATCTCTGGGGATCTCAATAAAGACCGGCTCTTTGTTCAAAAAGGCATGGGTGAGCAGTTGGAAAAACCTCTCTGCCGCCATGTTGGGTTGGCCTTTGGCCCTTTCTCCTTGCAACCGCTCGGCTTTCATACCCAAAGCGCGAAATGAATCGAGTGCGCAATTGGGATTGGCATGCCAGCTTCGGCCCGATGCGACCATATGATGCAAGGTGCTACCTGCGATCTCTTTCTCTCCGGGTGCACCTGAGATAAACACAACCGGCAATTTCTCTGCCAGTGCGAGCGCCGCTGCACTGGTGCAAGGCAAGCTACCGACGGTATAGGTGGTTAGTGTTGCACCTATTCCGGTTATTTCCGCTTGGGCGCAGGCACTATACCCGGCGTGGGTTTCATTACTTGAGGGCACGACTTCAACTTGCCCATCGAGTGCGGCAATGATGTTGGCGGCAAAGTCGCCGCCAACGCCAAACACCGTATGACAACCAAAGAACTTGAGCACTTGGGCTATCGCATCGCCTACAGTGGGCAGTGAGTTGGCGTAATCTTCACCTAAATTGTGTTGATAGCAGGATAACAAATCGTCGTTGGTCACAGCGGCTTCTCCAAAATGACAGAATATATAAACTGTTACGCATTGTGAGAGTCTCAGGTTGTCTGGTTTTGAGGCAGGTCAATTAAACCGGATTCTGGCGCCGAACTACTTATTTTTTCCTCACGACTACCTACTTCTGCTGATCCAAGTCAAAGCCTATGTTGTGGTTTAATGCCAACCTAAACACCATATGTTGTGCTTTTTTTGTTTTTATTTGCCGGAAGTGATTTAAAAATGAAGCGACCAGAGTTTAGAACTTGGCCTGCCCAAATTGTGTTTCATGAAGTGCCGGATGAGGTGGCACTGGCCTTTACCGTCAGTGGCTGCCCACTGCAATGTGATGGTTGCCACAGCACCGATACCTGGTCTTTGAACAGTGGGACGCCGTTGTCCAATAGCCAATTCGCCGAATACTTACGACGATATGAGCGATTGATTAGTTGTGTGCTGTTTTTTGGCGGCGAGTGGTGTGCCGAGCCATTGATTGAAAAACTTAAAATGGCCAAAGACGCCGGTTTAAAGACGTGTTTGTATTCTGGCTTTGAACGTCTGCCAAAGCGCATCACGCAACATTTGGATTATCTGAAAACCGGGCCTTGGATAGGGGATAGAGGAGGGCTAGACAATCCCAAGACCAACCAGAAATTTATTGATTTAACCACCAATACCGATCTTACGTTTCGATTTCAACAAAATAACGACAATCAATAGAGGTAGAGCATGCAAGCGCTTGAGGAACAACAAATACAACAAAAGATAAACTTTATCGAGCATTACCTAAAAGCCAATAATGCGGCCGATGGCTCGAAACTGGATGCCAATGCCAATGTGACACACAAAAACATTGCGACCTTAGAGGCCGAGTTGATGAAAGACTACTTTATTGAAGTCAATCGCACCTTGGTGAGCAACAAAATTGCCGAGCTATTTGATCAAGCTCTAGCAGATGAGTACCGGCGACAAATTTCAGCCCACGAAATTTATGTACATGATGAAACCAGCCTAAAACCCTATTGTGCCTCAATATCGCTTTATCCATTTTTGTTAGATGGCCTGACGACTCTCGGCGGCGAATCCAAGGCACCGCAACATTTGGAGTCTTTTTGTGGCAGCTTTATCAATCTGGTATTTGCCGTCAGTGCCCAGTTTGCCGGCGCTATTGCCACTGTGGAGTTTCTGACGTATTTTGACTATTTCGCTCGCAAAGAATTTGGTGAAGACTATTTAACTCGCCACCAACATCAGGTGGCCAATCATCTGCAACATGTTGTTTATGCGCTCAATCAGCCAGCAGCGGCGCGAGGCTATCAAAGTGTCTTTTGGAACATTTCGGTCTATGACCAATTTTATTTTGAGTCGTTGTTCGGCGACTTTGTCTTTCCTGATTTTTCTAAGCCCTTATGGTCCAGTATTGAAAAGTTGCAGGGTTTTTTTCTGTCGTGGTTCAACCGTGAAAGAGAAAAGGCGGTTCTGACTTTTCCGGTGGTCACTGCGGCGATGCTGACTGAATTGGATAATGGTGTGGGCCGAGTGAAAGATCAAAAGTTCGCACAAATGTGTGCAAAACAAATCAGTGAAGGCAATGCCTTTTTTGTCTATCAGTCGGAAAATGCCGATTCGTTGGCGTCATGCTGTCGTTTACGCAATGAGATCACCGATAATACTTTTTCTTATTCTTTAGGGGCCGGTGGGATTGCAACCGGCTCAATCAATGTCATTACACTGAACATGAATCGGCTGGCGCAAGATGGACGCGACTTGTCTTTGGAAATTGCAAAGTTGCACAAATATCAGGTCGCCTATCGCAAACTGGTAGAAGACTATTTGTCCCACGGCGCGCTGCCGGTTTACGATGCCGGTTTTATTACCTTGGATAAGCAGTTTTTAACCATCGGTATCAACGGTATGGTTGAAGCCGCTGAGTTTAAGGGCATCGATGTTGGCAATAATCAGGCCTATCAGGATTTTGTGCAGCAACAGTTGAAGATCATTTATGACGCCAACCGACAAGCTAAGCTCGATTACGGCTATATGTTCAACACTGAGTTTGTACCGGCAGAAAACCTAGGTGTCAAAAATGCAAAGTGGGATAGAGAAGACGGCTACGTGGTGTCTCGAGACTGCTACAACTCCTATTTCTATCCTGTTGAAAACCATGATATTCATCACATCGATAAATTCATTTTGCATGGTAAGGAGTACAATCGCTATCTCGATGGTGGCTCTGCGCTACACCTTAACTTGGAGCAGCATTTGTCGGCGCAAAATGCGCTGAATTTACTGAATATTGCCGCGACAACAGGCTGTAATTACTTTTGTATTAACGTCAAAATTACCATCTGCAATCACTGCGAGCACATCGACAAACAAACCAGACAAAGCTGTCAGGCGTGTGGCTCAAGCAATATTGACTATGGGACAAGGGTGATAGGTTACCTCAAGCGAGTGTCAGCCTTTAGTCAAGGACGCAGGGAAGAACATGAAAGACGACACTACCATGTGGAAAATCGAGACAAGGTGGCATAGCCGCTAAGGTGGGGAGTTTGCACTTTGTGCTTACTCCCGGCCAATATCCACCAGCTATTCTTGATCCGACAGGTGTTGCACCAGTTGATGGTATTTTTGCAATCCGCTTTGTACGAATTCAGGCAAGCTCGCTAAGTTCATATCATCGAGAAAGTTCTTAATTTCTAACCCCAGCTCGGTATCGCCGGTCACCAACAGCTTGCGCTGGAAGAACAAAGTGTCCGGGTCAATATTGCGGCTCATCAATTGCAGCAGACTTTCGGTTGTGCCACAAAAGCTAACGCAAGCGGCTTTATTGAGCTGTTTTGTCACCATGAGTGTTTGCTGCTCACTGACAGAAATGAAAAACTCATAAGGGACGTCGGTGATGTTGATGTGCGCCCAGCGGTCAACCAAAAATGCCAACTCATCATCGGCGAGGGCTTGCTTTAAGATGCCTGACAATAATTTCTCAATCACCGTCACTTGAATGCGTTGCGGCAGGCAATTGACTGGCTTTAGCGCGTAGTTGGGCAGTTGCGCGCACAATGACTGCAACCGAGGGATGACAATCTGGCTGCCCGGCAGCTGGTGTATTAAGTTGATCAACATAAATCGCCTGTATGAATGCTTTGCTCGTGAGTATACCTCTTGTTTGGCTCGTGCAAATGAACCGCCGCTTTTGACGTTAATCGTTTCAACGAATGATTTTTTATTAAAAACATAGACTTAATTTCTTGTGACTCTCTAAAGTAATAGTTTGCCATGCCTCGAATGCGCCGCTGTTACCTCCAATGAACGTTATCTATTTTTACGCTGATTGATCACAATAGCCGCTATGTTTTGAATTGAGTATTGGATTGAGAGTGGAACTACTTTGTCCTGCCGGTAACTTATCATCACTAAAAGTAGCCATAGAGCACGGCGCCGACGCGGTTTATATCGGCCTAAAAAATGATACCAACGCCCGTCATTTTGCCGGCTTAAACTTCACCGACAAAAAGTTGGAACAGGCGGTGAGCTATGTGCGCGAGCATCGTAAAAAACTGCATGTGGCCATCAACACTTTTGCCCATGCAGATGCCTGGCACCGGTGGCAATATGCGGTTGATTTGGTTGCGGCACAGGGCATCGATGTACTGATCGCCGCCGATCTTGCGGTTTTACAATATGCCAGCGAGCGTTATCCTCAATTGGAATTACACCTATCTGTCCAAGCCTCGGCGACCAACGCCGAATCGATCAATTACTATCAATCTTGCTTTAACGTCAAACGCGTAGTTTTACCGCGAGTTTTGTCGATTCATCAAGTGCGGCAACTGGCTAGAACGACAAATGTCGAACTCGAGGTATTTGCCTTTGGCAGCCTTTGTATTATGGCCGAAGGCCGATGTCATTTGTCGAGCTACCTGACTGGGGAATCGCCCAATATGAACGGGGTTTGCTCACCGGCGAAGTTTGTCAGATACCAAGAAAGTGAAGACGGTTTGGAGTCGCGTTTAAACGGCATATTGATAGATAAGTATCAGCCAGGCGAGAGCGCCGGTTATCCTACCTTATGTAAAGGCCGCTTTAGTGTGGATGATGACAAACGTCATTTTCATGTACTGGAAGAACCAACCAGTTTAAACACCTTAGCACTGTTACCTGAACTCATTGAAATGGGGATCAGTGCGGTGAAAATCGAAGGGCGTCAACGAAGCAGTGCCTATGTCAAACAAGTTACTTCTACTTGGCGAGCCGCCATCGACAGATATCGACAGGATGCCGAGCATTTTGAGGTGGAACCTCAGTGGAACCGTGATTTAAGCGCTGTTTCTGAGGGATCGCAGACCACCTTAGGCGCCTACCACAAAAAATGGCAATAGAGGACGACGACAATGAAATATGCCATCGGGCCGATTCTGTATTTTTGGCCAAAACCTCAGGTTGAAGCGTTCTATCGACAGGCTATCGAATCCGACTGCGACGTTATCTATCTTGGCGAAACCGTCTGCTCTAAACGTCGAGCGCTTAAATTTCAAGATTATTTGGCGCTGGCCAAACAGATTGCGCAAACCGGTAAGCAAGTGATCTTATCGACCATGGCGCTGTTAGAAGCCCCGTCGGAGTTGGCGGCACTGAAGCGCTATTGTGAAAATGGCGAGTTTGCCATAGAAGCAAACGATATGTCGGCGGTCAACTTAATGCGGCAGCAATCTTTGCCCTTTGTCGCGGGGCCCGCGTTGAATGTCTATAACCAACAGGCTTTAAAGCTATTAGTCAACCAAGGCATGTTTCGTTGGTGTATGCCGGTGGAACTTTCAAAAGACAAGTTAAGCACCATTTTACAACAGGTAGAGCTGCTCGGATTTAGAGATAAATTCGAAGTCGAAGTGCTCAGTTTTGGTCATCTTCCACTGGCGTATTCTGCCCGCTGCTTTACCTCTCGAGCTGAAAATAGAGAAAAAGACCAGTGTGAGCTTTGCTGCATCAACTACCCCGGAGGTCGATTGACGGCGAGCCAAGAAGGTCAGGCGCTGTTTGTGCTAAATGGTATTCAAACAATGTCTGGTGCCTGCTATGACTTATCTGCCGATATTCAGAGTATGCAAGGACTGGTGGATGTCGTCCGAATAAGCCCTGAGCCGGAGAAAACCTTTACTGCGCTGGCTCAGTTTAAGGCGGGTGGCAGTCGCCTAATGGATGCCAACCACAGCAACGGTTATTGGCATCAAATTGCCGGGTTTACCTCGGCTTAGTCCACTGGGCTTCTATACCCCGATGTGAGTACCGCCAAGGGGCAATTGGATTTATGTCGATTTACTCTATGATGAGCAATCATAGTAGAGCAATTGCATTAGGATTGAATATGGCTGATATGTTTTCTCAATTACTTGGTATGGCGACGCAACAAGAGCAGCCTCAACGACTGCTGTTTTTATTTGCCAAAGCACAAAGCACCAGTAGTAAGTCTGCCTCAGACAAAGATGCCAGAACGGGGGTGATCGAACCGCGAATGTGTGTCGATAAACTGCCGAGTGAGCTGAGCGATTATGCCGCCTTGGTCAAAGAAGCCGATAGTGTCGAAAAAGACTGGAACTTTGTTTTTGTGGCCGGTCTAAGTGGGGAAAATGGGGTGGCGCCATCGAGCGAAAGCGCTGAGCGTTATCTCAACAAAATGACCCACGATTTATCTTCGGGCCTTAATATCGCGCAATATGTCGTTTTTGATAGAGCAGGCCAGCCTATTGAAATGATGGTGAACTAGAGAAATTTATGCCTAAGCGGTCACCATAACTGTGGCCGCAGCCAAGCCAATATTGGCCGGGCATATAGCGACACTGGGGTTTTTGCCGTCTATGCGATATCGTCTTTTAGTCATGTTTCTGCTGGCTTTGTATAGTAACCTGTCATCTGCGAATGAACTCAAAGTCGCCGTCGCCAGCAATTTTTATCACAGCCTGAAACTGTTGGTCGCCCAATCCCATGTTTATCGCGACCAGATCAAGCTGTCTTCCGGCGCGAGTGGCTTGTTGTTTGCGCAAATCAAAAATGGCGCGCCATTTGATGTTTTTTTGTCGGCGGACAAGGCGCGACCTCAGCGGTTAAAACAACAAGGTCTGGCAAGCTTGGTGCGAACTTATGCCTATGGCCAGTTGGTGTTATGGCCAAGTCAGGGCAATGCTTTTGATACCCTCAGTACACATCAGGGTAGGCTGGCGATAGCCAATCCCCAATTGGCGCCCTATGGTGCCGCCGCTCAAGATGTCTTACATCAACTAAAGCTGGTTGAACGTTACCAAGGCCGGATCATCACCGGCAATAATGTGAATCAGGCTTTTCAATTTGTCGATAGCGGTAATGCGCCCCTTGGGATTTTTTCAAAAGCACAGTTGATTCAAGCGCAGCTTGCCCTCGGCGGCAGCGAAGCCGATAAATATCGGCATTTTGCCCCCATTTCACCACAGCACTACCAGCCAATCGCCCAGCAAGCGGCAGTTTTAACCAAAGCCAAAAATAAACAGCAGGCAATGGCATTTTTGACATGGTTACTGTCAAAGACAACACAAAAACGTATTGTCGCCCTTGGCTATCTTGCTGGGTTGCAGGAGTAGCCGAGTGGATTGGGGCGTTTTGTGGCTGACCTTTGAGTTGGGGGCTTTGACCGTTGCGATACTCTTGCCTATTGCTATCGCGCTGAGTTGGTGGTTGAGTCATTATCAAGGCAGAGCCAAGCCCGTTATTGAAGCCTTAATCATGTTGCCTTTGGTATTGCCGCCAACGGTTTTGGGGTTTTATCTACTGCTCGTCTTTTCTCCAAACACCTGGTTTGGTGAGCTGTATCGGCACTTGTTTGGCCGTCAGCTGGCATTTAGCTTCGAAGGTATTTTGTTGGCATCGTTGATATATTCTTTGCCCTTTGTGGTCCAGCCCATCCTGACGGCTTTTAGCCAGCTGGGCGTTAAGTATGACCAAGTGGCTGCAAGTCTTGGGCTACCAAAGCACAAACGCTTCTTTTTTCTCATTTTACCAATGATTCGACCTGCGCTTATTAGCGCTGCAACCCTCGGGTTTGCCCATACTTTAGGGGAATTTGGCTTGGTCTTAATGATTGGCGGGAATATTCCTGAAGAAACGCGAGTGTTATCGATTGCGCTGTACAGCCATGTTGAAACGATGGACTATCAACAGGCCCATGTTTTGGCGGCCATTTTGTTGTTGTTCTCATTTGTCAGTTTGACGCTGTTGTATAAGTTCAATCGAAAGCATAGTGGATTTTTGTAGGCTGCCCTCATGTCATATAGAGAGTTACAAGCAAAGATGGCATACAAACTGTGTCGAGCAGACGGCGCAGAGTTCAGCCTAGAGGTAGACACGGCAATACCTTTGTCTGGCGGAATTGTCGGCATTTATGGGCCTTCTGGCCATGGTAAATCCACCATGCTAAAGATCTGCTCCGGCAACATTTTATCAGCCGGGGCATCAGTCACTTGGGTTGGTCACAATCAAGAAACTCAGGTGACAAAAGGGGCGGAGCAATGCCCGGCGGTGTATCAACAGCAGAGTGTGGCATTATTTGAGCATTTAACGGTAAGGCAAAACATCGAGCTGGTGGCCAGCCACTCAAATTGGACTCAATCGCGTCAAGCTGTGCTCGGTTTTGCGCAAGTGGTAGAGTGGTGCGCCATCCACTCGCTGCTGGAGCAAAAGGCAAGTACCCTGTCCGGTGGCGAAAAGCAACGGGTAGGGCTTGCCCGCAGCCTTATCTGTGGTAAACCCGTTGTGATCTTAGATGAACCGTTCTCGGCGCTGGATTGGACGAATCGGCGGCGGATGCTTAGTCTTATCAAACATATTCAACGTCATTTCGACATGCGCTTTATCTTTGTCAGTCACTCATTGCGAGAGCTTGCATTGTGCTGTGATTATCTGGTGCATATCAATGACGGCAAAATAGTAAACCAAGGAAGCTGTACTGAGATCATTCATCAATTGTCTTTGACCTCGATGGAGCCTGTGTTTTCTCGGCTACAAACGCAATTCGAACAAGCACTCAGTCAATATCATCTCACTAAATGGCGTTTAATCGGCAGTCAAAACTGTATTTATACCAAAGCGGACAATGAATCGAAGCTTGCAAGCAGCAGGGGCGAGCCAAATATTATTACGATTGACGCTGATAAGGTGAGTATTACCCGAACTCAAACTGAAACCTCCAGCATATTGAATCGGCTACGAGGCCGGATAGTCGCCATAGCACCTTTTCAACATCTCATGTTGGTTACTATCGATATTGGCAGTCAGCAGCTTTATTCACTGATCTCTGGGCTGTCACTGGTCAATTTGAAGCTGCAAATCGGTCAAGAGGTTTTGGCCCAATTTAAAGCGATATGAGTAAGTGGCATTAGCGGTGCGTTGCGGTGGCACCATTTTTCCCTAACTCATATTGTTCTGACCAAATTCGTATCTGGTCCAAAATCCCTAACGCCGAACGACCAAATTCGGTCAATGAATAGGTAATGGCGATGGGCGTTCGCTGAGCACTTCTCGATTTACCATGCCGCGCTCTTCCAACTCTTTTAGACGCTGTCCTATCATTTTTTTGCTAGCGCCGCCGAGCATGCGGGTCAAGTCATTAAATCTGACCGGTTCATCTTTTAAATGATAGAGGATTGAGCCTGTCCATTTTCCGCCGATCAGTCGCAGCGCTTTGAAGCGCACATCAATAGCCATTTCTAAGAGTGATCACACAATGTCTAATTCACAGTATACGCAAAAGTTGCATCCCATCAGAGGGATGTACCAAGGCTAAAGGCTGCCTTTAACACCCTGTCAATATTGCACGGCAGTGATTGAAGGGAAATTATGTTAGCCATCAAAGCGGTGGATGGCGTTAATTGACTAAGGTGTCATTTTTCAATTGCTTAGTTCTCCCTGCCGCTGATAGTATTAGGGTCAATAAGACACTAATGAGAATGATGCTGTATGGCAGACCAACGTAACCCCTTGTTTACCATCGATAATGTGCTATTTACGGTCAAAGACAAAACCTTGATGGTGCTATTGGTAAAAAGGGCCATTGAGCCGTTTCGTGGCTGTTGGGGGTTACCCGGTGGTTTTGTCGATGTCACTAAAGATGACAATACTGAGGCCACCGCACTACGCAAACTCAAAGAGAAAACCTCCCTCGAGCCGCAATATTTAGAGCAATTACAGACTTTCTCGGGCGCACAGCGTGACCCGAGAGGGTTCTCGGTGACTTTGGTTTATTATGCCTTGACCTCTGAGCAGCAGGTATCGGCGCACATTGAAACGGTGGATGACGTGCAGTGGATAGCGCTGAGCGAAGTGTCACAGATGACCTTGGCGTTTGACCATTGCGAGATCATCGCGCAAGCCTACGAGCGGCTAAAGCAAAAAGCACTTTACTCTATGATCCCGGTGTTCTGCCTACCGTCGCAATTTACCATCGGTCAGTTTAAATGTGTGATTGAAACCATCATTGGCCAGCCGATCCAGCGTAAAAGTCTGATCCGCCGTATCGAAGCGTCGGAAATGTTTGCCGCAATTGATGAAAAGGTGCAATCCGGTGGTCGTCTGGCGCAGCTCTACAAAGTTAAGCCCGGGGTCGATATTGTTAATTTTGAACGTAATTTCAGAATGTGAGATCGCCACAACCAGCGTCAACGTATAGTCATTTTTTTATCGCTTTTTAATGTGGGTTTATGGTGAGGATCCACTACACTTATAAACGGGTTAGCCAATTCAATCGTCGGGAACAATCATGTTCAACCACTTGGTACAATGGTGCACACTTGTGATGCACAATCGAGTCAGCTTTAAGCTGCTCGGGGCCATTGTCGTTGCCGGCGCCGTCATGAATCTCCTGCTCTGGGTCTTTATGCCCACGACCACCGCTGCGGTCTATTTTTCACTCAACTTGTGGTTTTTAGCGATTGTCATTTTGAGCTATCGGGCAACGCGTCGCTGGATCAAGGTTCGTTTTGCTCAGGTAAAGAAAACCGAGCGCTGGGCGCGACAATATTTGCAAACCGAGGGAGAGAAATCTCAGGTCAGTCAATTCCATCACGGTGAGTGGGTGGTTACTGACGCCATTTTGGCGATGGCCGAGGTGTTGCAACAAGCGGTGGTGCAATCGTTTAAAATCGATAAGGTCGTCAGGGCGCAAACCTTCTTAGACAATGATACCGGTATCGGCAATCGCTTGTATTTTGACCATCGCATCGAAGCCTTTTTGGCCGAACCAGACAACCATGATGGTGGCTGTATTTATCTTATTCAGCTCAAAGAACTCGATGAAATTGCCCACCAAGAGGGCAAGCAAGAAGCCAAAGAGTTACTGAGTTATTTTATCTTGCTGGTGACAAAATTCTTAGAAGACTTTCCCGATTCGGTTTTCGCTCGTCGCAGCGATTGCGACTTTGCCATTATGATCCCCTGTATTGGGATCAGTGAAGCGGAAAAAGTGGCGTCACGTCTGATGCGCCTGTGTAATCGCATCAACCTGCCAGAAAGTGTCGAAAAAGATCATTTCTTCCATATTGGAGTGGCGGCGTTTCACCAAGGCGAAACCTGTTATCAGGTGCTTGCCGAAGCCGATATGGCATTGAGGGCGGCGCAATTGCAAGGCCCCGGTAACTGGTTTATGTATGACAAAGGCACCGGGGTAAAAGATTTGGCCAAAGGCTCGGTGAAATGGCGTACCTCGTTAGATATGGCGATAAACCAACAAGCCTTTGTGTTGCTGTTTCAGCCGGTAGTGATGACCGACGGCAATGCGATTCATCATCATGAAATTTTAGCCAGAATGCGCAACGACAACGGCCAACTGGCCAGTGCCCAAGTGTTTTTGCCGATG
Organism: Alteromonadaceae bacterium; assembly: GCA_041583135.1. Classification (GTDB taxonomy): domain Bacteria; phylum Pseudomonadota; class Gammaproteobacteria; order Enterobacterales; family Alteromonadaceae; genus JABSOG01. The sequence continues at coordinate 36,120 of JBFHGJ010000017.1, forward strand.
GCGCAAAAGTTCGGCATGATCTCTCGGGTCGATAAGCTGATGGTCGAAAAAACCACCAAGTTGTTGCAATATGAAAAAGGCTCTAGCGATATTTGTAGTTTGAATCTGCATTTGGATTCAATGCTCGATGAGCAATTTCAGCAATGGCTATTGGCACACCTGCAAAGCTATCCAGATGCGGCTTGTCGAATGATCATCGAGATCAGCGAATATCAGCTGGTGCATAACGGGATGAGCTTGAAGTTCTTTTTTCGTGCACTCCACAAGGTCGGGGTGAGATTGTTGGTTGATCATGTTGGTCTCTACGTGCTCAATACTCAATACATTCGCGAGTATGAAATCGATTATTTGAAGCTCCATAACAGCATTGTTAAAAACATTGATGTGCGGCCAGAGAATCAATTATTTGTTAAAAGTCTACAAGCCGCTTGTAGCGGCACACATGTACTTATTTTCGGTCTTGGTGTCGAAAGGGTTGGTGAATGGATAGCGCTACAAAAACTTGGTGTGGCCGGTGCTCAAGGGCATTATTTTACCGAGCCGCTGGAGTCGATAAATCAAATCACCCCGAGCCACTGACAAAATCATGTGCCTGATTTGGTGTTAATTGCAGCAAAGAACGTAACTACTTGGGTAAAAAGTGCTTTTACCGCCGCTAATTAGCGCTAAATGCTTGTATCTTGTGGGTAAGCCTAAGATAATGGGTTTACCAAAGATTTACATATTTTAAACGTCGCTCTGTTGTCTATGAAACTGGCTATTTTCGATTCCCTCAAGCGTTTGTTGCGCGGTCATACTACCGGTCTTATTGCTGGTATATCGCTGCATCAGCATTTTGTACGCTTGGTGATCGGCAAGATGCAAGGTAGCCAATGGCACTATTTGGGCTGCGACGAACTCGAAGCTGGTTCGGAAGAACAATGGCCTGAATTGATTGAAGATTTAATCGTCAAACATGATTTAAGAGACGCCGAGTGTTGCCTGACGCTCCCGCCAAACCGTTATCAGCTGCTGCAAATCGATAAACCCAATATCCCCGACGATGAACTGGCGATGTCATTAAGTTGGCACATCAAAGATTTGGTCACCTTGGCGCAAGAAGAAGTGGTTGCCGACTATTTTAGTGTGCCGGTCAAAGTGGCGATGCAGGGCGAAAAGATCAACGTAGTGGTCACATCCAGCAAAACCCTGTTATCGTTGATTGAAGTGTTTAACGAGCATAAGGTCGAGTTGAACGGTATCGTTCCTGAGGAGTTGGTGATCCGCAATGTTATCGGCCACGCCGATACGGCAAGTTTGCTGTTGACTCAGCAAAAGAACGAAGAACCGGCATTGCAGATCGTTAAAAAAGAGCAAATTTACTTTGCTCGCAAACTGCGGGGATTTAACCGCATTCATGAATATACTCCAGCGGAATTACAAGACGGTCTGACCGATAGCTTGAGTTTGGAAATTCAACGTTCGATGGATTACTTTGAGTCTCAGCTCAAGCAGGCGCCGATCAAAAACATTCAATTGGCATTGCCCAGTGAACACCAAGAGTTGATTGCACAGCAGATCTCACAACACTTTCCAACAGAAGTGAAGGTCATGGCCATCAGCAATGAAATGGCGGTCATCGATACGCCGTTAAATGAGCAGTTTTATCCCGCGTTAGGTGGCGCTTTGGAGTTTACCGAAGGTCAGGAGGCTCACGACAGTGCATAAAATCACGGTCAACCTCTATTTACCGTCAATGCGGCCGATAAAGGAAAAGTTGCCTTTGTCCTTGATGGTGTTCATTTGGCTGGTGACGCTGAGTATTTGCGCTGCTGTCGGCGGGTTTTTGCATTATCGTTATATTGATATTGCACAAGTGCTACAACAAAGCACAACCGAACTTGAGGTGAGTAAAACCGAGCTTGAAACCCTTCAGGCAAGACATGCGGATTTTAAGCCGTCGCCGCAGTTGATGACTAAGTTGGAGCGACTGACCCAAGAGCTTAACGGCAAGCGTTTTTTAAGTCAGCACTTAAAAGGGGATAGCGGTCCGCAAATGCAACACTACTCACAGGTCATGTTGGATTTGGGACGATATCATGATGAGCGCTTATGGTTGACCAAAATGCAATTTGACGACAGTGGCGTGCTGCTAAAAGGTTACGCACTGGATGCTTTGGCGGTGCCTCAGTGGCTCAACCGCTTGCAACAAAGTCCGTTTTTCTCGGGTAAGTCGTTTGCGATGATGAATTTAAAGCACGACAAGCAACAGGTGATAGCCTTTGAGATCAATACCGTGGTGAAGCAAACCATGGATGACGAACAAAAGATGGCGGCAATTGACGCACTCAATCAACAGGCACTCGGAGCGCAGCAATGAGTCAAACTTGGCGTCGGCTTTCGGACAAAACGGCTCAGCTGCAACCTCGGGAAAAAGGGATCATCTTTGTCGGCATTTTGTTGGTTATTTTATGGCTCAACTATATGTATTTGATTGAGCCTGTGATTGCCAAAATCAGTAAAGCCAACGACACCATAAGTGAACAGGCGCTACAAATCGACACCACCCAGCGGCAAATCGGGTTATATCAAGGGGCGCTGGGCAAAGATCCCAATGAGGCGGTCAACAAGTCGATTGCCGAGACGGAAAAGAGTATTAAGGTCATTGACCAAACCTTGTCTGAGTTGACGGCCAATTTTATCTCGCCTCATAAAATGCGAGAAGTGCTTTCTGAGTTGCTTAAAAGTGATGATTTGGTCAAGGTCACTGAGTTTAAGGCCATTCCTGCGAGCAAAGTCGATATTGACGGCGTGCCTGCCGGTGGCGGCATCATCATTTACCAGCATGGTATTCGCATGAGTATCAGTGGCAGTTATTACGATTTGCAGCGCTATGTATCGCGTATTGAGCAGTTGCCTTGGCGTTTTTATTGGAAGTCTTTTGCCTATTCGGTAGAGCAGTATCCTAAGGCTAAGTTAAACATTGAAATCATGACGATAAGTACCAATGAGCAGTTTATTGCAATCTAACTTCCTGCTAAGGGGATTGTTGCTGTTGAGTGCAACTTGCCAAGTGCTACCGGCAGCGGCGAGCGAAAGCGCACGTCAAGCAGACCCTGAGGTACTTAAAGACCCGACCATGCCGCTGCTGAACACGTTTGCAGGCAGGCAAGGCGCAGGGCAAGGAGAAAAAGAAGACGAAAAGCAGGTGCCTTTGGTATTACAGGGGATTGTGCTCAAAAGTGGCAAAAGATTTGCAGTGATAAACGGACAGGTTTTGAGCGAAGGTAAAACCATTGAAGGCTATGAGGTAATACGCATAGCACAGGACACAGTACAATTGCAAGGAGCGGATGAAGCGTTTACGTTAACCTTACAGAAAGTGACTATTAAGCATTCAAATGAATAAATATTGGCGGCATCTTATCTTCTTTGTAGCAGTGTGTTTGAGCGGTTGTCAAAGCACTGAGTCCAGCACGCCGAAAGTCATGGCGGAAATTGACGAACAATTTAATGCCGAAGCACCGGTAGCCGGTCCTGAGCAAGACTTTGAAGTGCCCGAGGCGGTACTCGATGACATTCTATCGGGGCAAAAAAGTGGTGGCATTACCGTAACTGATGATCCGCACTTTAATGTCGTTGCCCAAGATGTTGCCGTGAGACCGTTTTTCGCCAGCCTGATTGAGGGCACGCCTTATAGCGTGATCATCCACCCTGAGGTAACGGGCATCATCACCCTTAATTTAAAAGAGGTGACTTTATTTGAAGCGATTGAAGCGGTGAAAGAGCTGTACGGTTTTGATATCCGTAAAAAAGGAAAGATTTTTTCCGTTAGACCTCCGGGGTTGCGCACCGAAACCTTTGCCGTTAACTACTTAATGATGTCCCGTAACGGCACTTCTTCTGTGACGGTGAGTGCAGGCGGTGTGGCTCAAGCCGATGGCGGTAATACCCAAGGTAACCAGCAAGGCGGCGGTAATTTACAAGGTGGCTCTAATTTGGGTCAAGGGGCCGGCCAACAAGGGGCATTTGGTGGCGTCGGCCAACAGTTTAGCGGCTCGAACATATTAACCACCAGTGAAACCGACTTCTGGAAAGACTTACAGAAAACCCTAAGGGCGATGATTGGGTTGTCGAACGAGCAGTCGGGCGCTGCGATGGAGCGTACTGTGGTGGTCAGTCCGATGACAGGTCTGGTTACCGTCAGAGCATATCCTCATGAGATAAATGCGATTGCCGAATTTTTGCAGCGCTCAGAGCAGACCCTACGCCGTCAGGTGATTTTAGAGGCCAAAATTGTTGAAGTGTCACTGAATGATGATTTTCAACAAGGCATCAATTGGCAGCAGGCACTGACTCATGTGGCCAGCACCGATTTTATTTTCAGCAATACCGCTGGGGTCGCCGCCAATGCGTTGACCGCCTCACTTGGCGGGGTGACCAATGTTCGTTTCAATAACGCCGATTTTACCGGCGTGATCAGCCTGCTTGAAACCCAAGGCAGTGTACAGATCCTATCCAGCCCAAGGGTTACCGCTACCAATAATCAAAAAGCGGTGATCAAAGTCGGCCAAGACGAATACTTCGTCACTGATGTATCGACCACCACCACTACCGGCACTTCAACCACCACTACGCCCGAGTTGACACTCACGCCGTTTTTCTCCGGCATCGCCTTAGATGTCACGCCACAAATCAACGAGCACAACGAAGTGATATTGCATATCCATCCTTCGGTGACTCAAACCTCCGAGCAAGAAAAAGTGGTCAGCCTAAGTGGCGACTCGATTGTCTTGCCGTTGGCGCAAAGCAACATACGCGAGTCAGATACCATCATCAGGGCAAAATCTGGTGAGATAGTGGTGATTGGCGGTTTAATGCAAAGTTCATTGTCTGATAACAACTCTAAAACACCGGGACTTGGGGACATTCCCATTATCGGCGGGCTATTTACACAAAAATCCAAGGTAGAAACGAAAAAAGAACTGGTGATCCTGGTGAAAGCCACGGTGGTCGGTGCCGGAACTTGGAAAGAACAACTTGAGCGATCTTCCGACCTGCTCAAAAGCTGGTATACAGAATAATTGCCCATGTATTTAAGTCATTTTGGTCTCAATGAGCTGCCCTTTACGCTCACTCCGAATACCAACTTCTATGTTGACCTGCCTTGTCACCATGAAGCGTTTCAGGTTTTGACCACCGCGCTTAAAATGGGGGAGGGGTTTATTAAGGTGACGGGTGAAGTTGGTACCGGAAAAACTTTGATCTGTCGTAAATTGCTCAATGAGTTATCGGAAGAATTTGTCGCCGCCTATGTGCCAGACCCATACCTCAGTCCTGCTGAGCTGCGCTGGGCCCTTGCCAGTGAGTTGGGAATGCCTTTGTCTGAGGATGTCGATCAGCAACAGTTGATGCAGCAATTGCAGGTGCATCTGCTCAATCTCGCCAAAGAAGGTAAGTCGGTGGTGCTTATTATCGATGAGGCGCAAGCGCTGCCGTTTGAGTCGCTAGAGGCGCTGAGGCTGTTCACAAACCTTGAAACCGAGCACAAAAAACTGGTGCAGGTGGTTTTATTTGGACAGTCGGAACTCGATGAGCGTTTGGCCAAGGCTGAGCTGCGGCAGTTGCGTCAGCGTATTTCCTTTTCATATAAATTGCGGCCGCTTTCCAGTGAAGAAGTGAGTCTGTATGTCGATAGACGATTGTTAAAAGCCGGTTACTCCCAGCCCAACCATTTGTTCAGCGCTGCCGCCATTCGGTTGTTGGCCAAAGCCAGTCGCGGCATACCGCGATTGGTCAATATCTTGTGTCACAAGGCAATGATGCTGTGTTATGGCCAAGGAAAAAAGGAAGTGAGCCGTCAGCATTTAGGTGGTGCCATTGTTGATACCGACGGCGTTACGGCTAATGCTACTTTAACGACCGAACGTATCGCGGTTATTGTTATGGCTGGGGCTTTGGTGAGTGCTGCGCTGGTGTGGTGGTTGATGTCGGGAGCGAGTGCATGAGCGTGATCAATAAAATGCTCAACGATTTGGATGAGCGCAGCAGTGCCGAGCAAGCCCAACAAGAAGTGGCGTTTTTAACCCCAGTGGCTAAGCCTAAACGCAAGTGGTTGGTGATTTTACTCAGTAGCACGGTGCTGGGGTTAGCTGCGATTTGGGGCAGCTATTATTTTTATGACGATCTTTTGGCTTTGGCGGGGGTTAAAACAGCAAAGCCGCAATTTTTAACTGCCGAGCAAATGCAGGCGCGTATCGATGCCGATGAGGCGGCTAAAGCCGCAGCCACTCAAACAACATCGAGTTCTGCTGAAATGGCTTCGCAACAGCTCGATGATACGTCTACGGCGCAAGTGGCCAATGAAACCCCTGAACTGATCATTTTAAAACCGCAGCAAAATGTCGAACAGCCACGACCGTCAACGTTAAAAGTGATTGCGCCCGAGGGCAATGTATCCTCTGGTGATGTGGTGACGAAAACAGAGCCAGAGAAGACGGAAGCTGGGCAAAATGAGCTGTCGAGTGCACAAAACGTCGTTGACGATATTTCAGCGCAAGTTGCGTTGCAAAATGCAAATACTGAGACAAGCCTGACGGATGAGCCTGTACAAGCGCCCGACAATACGGCCGAGCCGGTAAAAAAGACCAAAATGCAAGTGGACAAGGTACAACGCTCGCCAAAGCAACGTGCTGAAAAAGCGCTTCATCAGGCCAAAGAGTTGTCTAAAGGCGGTATGATAGTCGAAGCCATTGACAAATATCGCGAAGTGCTGCGTTTTGAACCGGCCAATCAGCAAGGCCGTTCGGCGCTGGCGGCGCTTTATTATGGTCGCAATATGACCTTAGAGGCCTTAAGTGTGCTCGATGAGGGGCTTGAGTTAGACCCCGCTAATCTTGGCTGGTCGTTGTTGGCGGCGAAGATTCATTACAAGCGCACCAATTACGCCGCAGCGCTGGCCTATTTGCAGTTACCGGTTCAAACCTTTGATCATATTGAATATGTGGCATTAAAAGCCACCACGGCCTATAAACTCAAAGCCTATGACGAGGCGCAAGATGCGTATCTGAAACTGACCGTCGCCGACCCAAGCAATGGTCGTTGGTGGCTTGGCCTAGGCACGACCTATGAAGCGAAGGGCGACCAACCCAGTGCCATTCGGGCTTATCGCAAAAGCCTGCGTTTGGCCAATATTTCAACCAGCTCTCGCCAGTTTGTGATGTCGAGGCTACAGCGGCTGGCAAATTAATCCCGCAGGTTTACTGTGGCAACGGTGAAAGTATACAAAGCGAATGGCAAGACCTAAGTTAAAAATGCGCCTTGGTGATCTACTGGTTCACGAAGGCATCATCAATGAAGAACAGCTGATGGAAGCGCTCAAAGAGCAAAAAAGCTCTGGGCGAAAACTCGGTTCGGCATTGGTCGATTTGGCGCACATCAGCGAAGAAGAACTCCTGCGCTTTTTGGCGCAGCAGTTAGATGTGCCATTTTTAGATATATCTCAACGACGTATCGACAGTGCTGCGGTTCAATTGCTGCCAGAAGTTCATGCCCGACGTCACCGCGCTTTGGTAATAGAAGATAACGGCTCAGAAGTGCTGATTGGCATGAGCGACCCGGCAGATTTGAGCGGTCTTGACCAAATTGCGCCAATGTTGGCGCCAAAAGCCATCAAGATTGCGGTGGTAAAAGAGTCTCAGATCTTAGAGGTGTTCGATAAGCTTTATCGTCGCACCAAAGAGATTGAATCTTTTGCTCAGCAGCTACAGGAAGAATACGAAGAAACCTCCGATCTCAATTTTGCCAACTTAACCTCCGACACCGAAGGCGACGCGGCGGTTGTGCAGCTGCTACGCACCATCTTCGAAGATGCGGTGATGGCTGGGGCGTCGGATATTCACATCGAGCCTGACGAGGGCGTGATCCGCATTCGCCAGCGTATTGACGGGGTTTTGCAGGAAAATGTGCTCAAAGAAGCCAACATCGCCTCTGCCTTGGTACTGCGCTTAAAATTGATGGGCACTTTGGATATCTCAGAGAAGCGTTTACCACAAGATGGCCGCTTCAATATCAAAGTGCGTGGTCATAGTGTCGATGTGCGTATGTCCACCATGCCGACACAATATGGCGAGTCAGTGGTGATGCGTTTACTTGACCAGACTGGCGGCTTGCGGACGTTGGAGCAAACCGGGATGCCGCCGGAATTGTTATCGAGGATCAGGGGCTTAATTCATCGTCCCCACGGGATGATTTTGGTTACGGGTCCCACCGGATCCGGTAAAACCACTACCCTGTATGGGGCCTTATCTGAACTGAACAAGGCCGAGAAAAAGATCATTACCGTAGAAGATCCGGTGGAGTATCGTCTACCGCGAATCAATCAGGTGCAGGTAAACCAAAAAATCGGACTCGATTTTTCTACCGTACTACGCACCACTTTGCGTCAAGACCCCGATATCCTGATGGTGGGGGAGATGCGTGATCAGGAAACTGCGCAGATAGGTCTGCGTGGCGCCTTAACCGGTCACTTGGTGCTTTCGACTTTGCATACCAATGATGCCATTACCAGTGCATTACGCTTGGTGGATATGGGCGCGCCGCCTTATTTGGTGGCAAGTTCGTTACGAGGTGTTATCGCCCAGCGCTTGGTACGTAAAGTCTGTGACAAATGCCGCACCGAATCTAAGCCCACCGCGCAAGAATTGGCGTGGCTGGAGCAGTTGTCTAACAAGGATATGAGTGAATTGACCTTTTATAGCGGCACCGGTTGTCAAAGTTGCAACCATACCGGCTATCGCGGTCGTATTGGTGTTTTTGAACTGCTGGAAATGAACACGGCAATGATGGATGCGTTGCGCCGTGAAGATACCGAAGGCTTCGCCATTGAAGCCAGAGCCGATACGCGCTTCAAGCCTTTTGGGGTGATGGCCTTTGAGTACGCTTTAAAAGGCATTACCACGGTTGAAGAAGTGCTTAGGGTGGCCGAACACATCACCGAGTAAAGCCGATGCCTTTATATGATTACAAAGGGCGTAATGCCAAAGGAGAGTTGGTTACAGGACAACTGGAAGCGAGCAATGAATCGGGGGTTGCCGATCTGTTGATGCGCCGTTCGATTATTCCGGTTGAAATCAAGCCCGGTAAGCTTGCCGAAGACAGTCAGTGGAGTTTAGAGCGCTTTTTTACCCCTGGGGTCAAGCTTGATGACTTATTGATCTTCTCGCGCCAAATGCACGCGCTGACCAAGGCTGGCATTCCAATCATTCGGGCATTGTTGGGGCTGGCGGAAAATACCAGTTCGGTGCGGCTTAAAAAGGCTTTGTTTGATGTTGCCTCTCAGCTGGAGCGCGGTAAGACGCTTTCAGCGGCAATGATGACCCACCCTGAGGTGTTCAATAAGCTGCTGGCCAGTATTGTACATGTCGGTGAAAATACCGGTCAGTTGGACGAAGCTTTTATTCAAATCATTGATTACTTTGAAAAAGAGCAAGAAACCCGCAAGCAGATCAAACAAGCCACCGGTTATCCTAAGATGGTGCTTGTCGCCATTACCGCAGCCCTGTTTCTGCTCAATATCAAAGTGATCCCGGTTTTTGCCAATATGTTTGCCAAGTTTGGCAACGAACTGCCTTGGACCACCAAAGCACTATTGGCGTCATCAGAGTTTTTTGTCAACTTTTGGCCGCATTTGCTGGTCGCTATCGGTGGTAGCATTTTTGCGATAAAGCGTTATGTCAAAACCGAAGAAGGCAACTATAAATGGGATCGCTACCAGCTGAAAATGCCGCTGATCGGCAATATTTTAGAACGGGCTGTACTGGGCCGTTTTGCCCGCAGCTTCGCCATGATGCTGCGCTCCGGCGTGCCTTTGACCAGCGCCCTAACGCTAGTGTCCGATGCGGTGGATAACGTCTATATGGCGAAAAAGATTCTTGGTATGCGCCAATCGATTGAGCGTGGCGATAGCCTGTTGCGTGCGTCTAACCGCTCCGAAATGTTCACGCCGTTGGTATTACAAATGATAGCGGTAGGCGAGGAAACCGGTCAGGTTGAAGATTTGCTTTCGGAGGTAGCCAATTACTATGAGCGCGAAGTTGACTACGATCTAAAGAACCTGACAGCCAAAATAGAACCTATTCTCGTGGCTGTCGTGGCCAGTATGGTCTTGGTTCTTGCACTGGGCATATTTACGCCAATGTGGGACATGATGGGGAACGTCGGTTAAGCAAAGCGAGAAGCCCAATTGAAACACTCTAAAGTGAAAGTCGCCAAACCCAATGCCCTTGTTCATTTTGCTATTTGGCTGGTGCTATTTATCATCTTGTTGTCTGTCGGAATGCGTCATTATTTTTCGGTGTTTGATTTTGCCGAGAACGCTGAAGCGCAAACTGCGGTACAGAACTTTGCCCAGTCGGTGAGCAGTCTGCACAATGAGTGGTTGCTCAAGGGCAAGCCACAGCGTATTCATATGAAGTCTCTAGATGCGCAAGGTAACCCGGATAAAGACTGGTTAATATTCATGAATCGCGATGGTTGGCCGATAAACGTGCTGGACGGTACGCAAGTCCCCGATTGCACCGCCTTGTGGTATGCCTTGCAAAAAAGCGACAGACTCAAGTTTCAAAGTCGCTTGTTGAAATACTATCGCAATGGCGTCGGTGAACTGGTTAGCGACAGAACACAAGGCAGTGAGGTTTGGCTTTGCCAAAACATCTTGGCAAGTAAATTGCATTTTAGTTACCGGCTGGATACTGGTAAGGTTGAAATACTCACTGGTATCGATTGAATCGATGAAGACTTAGTCGATGAGTTGACACAAATTGACATAAGTCAGACAGGTTTACAGCATTTTAATTTATTGTAAATATTAGTATACTGGCGGACAGTAAGGGGAGTTGGTTGCATTTATGAATAAGGTTCGAGGGTTTACCCTGATTGAACTCATTGCCGTAGTGGTGATCTTGGGCTTTTTGGCGGCGACCGCGGTGCCTAAGTTTATCAATGCGACCGATGATGCTAAAGATGCGTCGGTTGAAGGGGTCGCCGGTGGTATTGCGTCGGCAGTATCTCTAGTAAAAGCGCAGTGGGAGTTAACAGGAAAGGCGCTGACAACGAGCATCGGCTCGTCGGCCAACAATGCCGCAGCGGTCGTGATGGAAAACACCACTATATGGGTCAATAGCTCAGGTTACCCGGTGTCGGCAGGTAGCGTGCCTTCGTCTATTACGCCAACGGCCGCCACCTGTGAGTTGACTTTCGATAACATTTTACAAAATTCACCGTCTTCGACTACGGTCAGCACCCAAGTCACCAGCCGATACTTTGTTTCGGCGGCGAATGTCGGTGGACAATCAAGCTGCGTTTATCATTTGATGGAGTCGCTTGATAAAGCCTCGGGTAATGTCGGCTCTCCGACAGTTGCAACAGGCACAGGATTTTATTACTCTCCGGGCATTGGCAAGGTAGAGGTATTTGGATTAAGTCAGGGTTAGAGACTTTTACATGCCGGTTTAAGGATAAAACCGACAGAGCACGTTTTATTTCACTTTTAACTGGCCGTAAACGCGGCCGATTTGGAGATTTACTATGAAAACCATGAAAAGCCAACAAGGTTTTACCCTGATCGAATTGATTGTTGTTATTGTTATTTTGGGCATCTTGGCAGTAACTGCTGCGCCTAAATTTGTTGATTTTGCCTCTGATGCCAATAAGAGCGCATTGGCCGGTGTTAAAGGCAGCATTGCCAGTGCCAACACTGTTTACAACGCGAAAGCGGCCATCGACGGCAATGAAAAGGCCCCTACTGCGACTGCCAATGGCGTGAACATGGTATATGGCTATCCAGCGGCTTCAAGCGCTGGTGTCATTTCAGCTGCCGGCTTATCTGCTGCGACTAACTTGACCAGTGATTTCGTTTACTTTGACGATGCCACTGCGACGCCTCCAACTGTACATATCACTTCAACGAATAAGTTGACCACCATTGCCGGTGCTGCTGCAACTAAAGCTGAGATCACAGCAACTAACTGCTATATTGTATACACACAGGCGGCTGATGCTAGCACAGCCTCTGGTGTGGCCATCACTTCAACTGGTTGCTAATGGTTGAACGGATTTAAAAAGGGGCGTACGCGCCCCTTTTTTGATCAAGCCTGAATTAAGCTAAACCGATGACCCCACGACCTGAGTTTGTCAAAGGCTTTACCATTATCGAATTGATTGTGGTGATTGTGCTGGTGGGTATTTTAGCCGTCAGCGCTGGGCCGAAATTGCTCAGTAAAGGCGAGTTTTCTGCGATGGCGACGGCCAATCAATATGTTGCTCATTTGCGCTTGGTGCAACTCAAGGCGCTCAATCAACGGGGCGTCTGTCATAACTCTGTATTTGAAGATATTTCAGGGCAGAGTGTTGTTGGCTTACCGAGCAATAACAGCATGGTGTGCAACAGCACGACCGATGCTAATTCAAGAACCCCTCTTGACGGTAGTTCCATTGCTTTAATACATGGCACCACCAATGCCCTCATCAAAAACGCTCCTACCATTGTATTTGACAGCAATGGTGTGCCCTACCAGCCGACGGTTAATGTCGGTGGCACAGCGGTGACTTATGGCGATTGCAGTGGTGCCTGCAAATTCAAAGTGAGCGCACAAACCAGCGTTTATGTGTGTATAGAGTCACAAGGATACATTCATAAGGTGGACAGCAGTTATGTCTGCCAATAAGCGCGCTCAACAGGGATTTAGCCTAATAGAATTGATCGCCGGTATCGTGATTTTTGCGGTGGCGGTAAGCGCCATGACCGGTGTGTTGTTTCCACATGCTCGAAAAAGCGTCGATCCGGTTTATCAAGTGCGTGCCGCCGAACTGGGGCAGTCGTTACTCAATGAGATCTTAGGCAAAGCGTTCGATGAGCAAACCGACTATACCACAGGACGACGTTGCGGCGAGGGGGGGACGAGCTGTACATTGGCTGGTGCTCTTGGTCCCGATGTGGCTGAAGCTGGGGTGAATGATTTTGACGATGTTGATGATTATGATGGCTATACTCAGCAGCAAGCGCAGCTCGACAATGGGGTCAATTACAACACCTTGTATCGCAACTTCAGCTTTACCGTGAGTGTCGCCTATGACGGCGATTTCAACGGTGTGAACGACAACCTGACCATGGCCAAGCGGGTCGATATTGCGATCACCACGCCCGGCGGCGAGACTTTTCAGTTTTCTGGCTATAAGGGGAACTTTTGATGAGCGCTGGGCTGCGTAAAAAGCGGCATAGAGCGGCCGGTTTTACCCTTATTGAAATGGTGGCGGTGATAGTGGTGCTTGGCATAGTTACCGCTGGCTTTATCGACTTTTTGGGGCTGGGGACTAAGGTATATGTGGATGCGGTTGGCCGTGAACAAGTGGTCAGTCAAACTCGCTACATGATGGAACGAGCGACCCGAGAAGTACGAGAAGCGCTGCCAAACAGCGTCAGAGTGGCGACGGTGGGCAATGTGCAGTGTATTGAATTTGTGCCGATTGCCGCCAGCTCGACTTATATCAATATTGCGGTTGCTCCCGAGGCGCCAAATAGTAGCGTGAAGCTCGTGATGCATGATGTCGCAGGCATCGATGCCGATAAAATTGTGGTTTACCCTCTGTCGAGCTTTGACGTCTATGGCAGCGACCCGGCAACAGCAACCACAGGTAATATTTTTAAACTGGCGGCAGTGCCGGGGAACGGCAGCGCAGCGCAAACGGTCAACTTGCTCAATAGCGTTCGTTTTGATGCCGATTCACCTACCGGACGATACTTTTTGGTTAAAAATGCCGTGGCCTATTGTGCCGACAGCAACAGTGGCACCATAAGGCGTTATGGTAATTACTGGCCGCCTTTGGCCGGCCAACAGGTTCCGCCGCAAAACGCCATCGGAGTATTGATGGCGGAGAATCTTAAATCGGGAAGTGCGCCATTTGATTACGCGTCGGCGACTTTGGTGACCAATGCGGTCGTACAAATGACCTTTGACGTGGTGCGAAACGGCGAAGAAGTCAACTTTCATCACGAGGTACATTTGATCAATGTACCATAGACGTTTTAAAACCCGTTCGTCGCAACGCGGCAGTATGTTGTTGGTGGCGATATTTGTTCTCACGGTGATGATATTTCTCGCGGTGTCGATGCAGGATGTGTTTAGCAATGCCAGCCGTTCCGTTGCTTATGAAGTATATGGTACCCGAGCGCTGAGCGCGGCCAACGCCGGCGCAGAAAGCGCTTTGCAAAAAATATTCTATCCGGTGTCGGAGGCCGATAAACTCAGCTTTAATGCCGATCAGGCGTCACTGACATTAAACCTCTCGGCGATTGACGGTTTTAATGGGTGTAACGTTGCGGTCACCGTTGGCCGTTTTACCATTACCGATAGCGATTATTTTTACGATTATACCCACTACAGAGTTGAGAGCACTGCAACCTGTGTGGCCGGTGACTTTAAGACGGTGCGTACGGTTTCAGTTGAAGGCCGAGAGCGATAGATTGAGCGTCGGCGGGGTTACGGGCTATACTGAAGCTTGTTGTGCTTCTAAGGTAAGTGGTTGTTGAACATGCAAAAAGCGGTGACGAGTATCACAAACAGTGGGTTGCGCTTGACGGTGTTGCTGGTGGCGATGTTGACCGGCAGCCATGCCTTTGCACAATGTTCAGAGTATATGGGTCGTGCAACTATCAATGAGATCAGCACCATTCATAATTGGAAGCTCAACTACGGCGACTATATCGAAGCGGTGTTGCTTGATTCGAGCATTCCAACCTCGGTCACCGATGAATGGAGCTTGATGATTTGTTCCAACACCTGTAACTGGGCACATTTGTCTACCTTTACCAAGTCTGGCTCTTATTTTACTCGCGATAATGATTTTGTTTGGGGATTCATCAACTGGAACGGCAGTTTTGATGTGATGCTGCGTGATAAATGGGGTTATACCATCGATTATGTTACCGTCAACAGCCATAGCGCTCAGCACCCTTCATGCAGCTTAAAATATGACTCCACTGCGTGGTCGAGTACATCCACTCGACGAACCCGCAGATTGCCCGATAGTACAGGTGATTGGGATACTCCACCGGGTAATTCACAGCCTTCGACAGAAGGTGAGTCAAATACGACACCACCTGCCGGCGCGGCAACCCTAAGCATCGATGATGTTACTGTGAGCCAAGGGACTGACGCCGTATTTACCATCAACTTGCCCGGCAACAGCTATAGTGTCACGATCAATTATTCAACATTTGATGGCAGCGCAACCGGCGGCACCGACTATACCATCACAACTGGCTCGCTGGTGATACCAGCTGGAACGACAACCGGCACGATAACCGTGCCTACTTTGACCAGCGGTGCAACGCAAGAGCAGGTGTTTTATTTGCTGTTGGACTCGGTAACCAACGCCAATGTGCCAGATCATGTTGCTATCGGCACCATTGAAGCGGCAGGTGCGGCTATCGATCATTACCGCTTAGAATATGACGGCAGTGCGCTAACCTGTGAGTCTGAGACTGTTACCATTAAGGCCTGCACCGATGCCAACTGTTCGGCGTTGTACGCTAGCCCGGCTGCCGTAACCTTTACGGTGGCGACAGACGAACCCAGTAGTTCTAACGTCAATGTGAACTTTACCGGTTCAACGACTATTACCGTGTCTGAGTCGGCGGTAACCACGGTGACCATGAGCCTCTCGGGGCAAAGCCCAACCGGGGCGCTTAAATGTTATAAAAACAATGTGCTTGACGGCACATGTAGCTATCAGACCAGTGATACCGGTTTTATTTTTTATAATCAAAGCGCCGCCAATACCACCATTCCTACGCAAATCGCGGCGAAACCTTCCAATGTCGCACCAAACGCGGCGAATATTGTGTTAAAAGCGGTGCAAACCAATACCACAACGGGCGCTTGTGAAGCGCTGTTTGCCAACAACCAAACGGTTGCAGTCGAGCTTGCCTATCAGTGTCAGGAGCCATCAAGTTGCACCAACAATGCATTACAGATCAGCAACAACGGCAATAACTTCACTTTGGCTACCAATGGCGCCTACAGCAGCCATAATTTATTGTTTGCCAGCGGTTCGGCGGCGGAAATTGTGCTTAATTATCCCGATGCTGGAAAAATACAGCTCTCTGCACAAAAAACCATTGAGTTAGGTGGCGATATACCGGCCCAGCAAAGCAAAACCCTAAGCGGCAATACCGCGCCATTTATCGTTCGTCCTTTTGGTTTTTACGTCAATTTGGCGACCAACCCAGGGGCCAGTGATGTTAGCGGTGGAGTTTTTAAAAAAGCCGGAGAGTTATTTGATGTAACGGTTTCAGCGGTGCAATGGCAAAGTGCCGACGATAGCGATAACAATGGGGTGCCCGACAGTCACGGAGCACTTGCCGATAATGCCCTTACCCCTAATTTTGGCCGTGAGAGTAACCCTGAGCAGGTTATTTTGACGCATACCTTACTTAGCCCTGCCGCTGGCAATGTGGGCGTGCTGAGTAACAACATTTTCTCTGGCTTTAGCAATGGCCAATCATCGCGCACCGGCAACAATGGCATGAGCTGGAATGAGGTTGGGATAATCAGCTTAAGCGCCACTAGCGATAGTGATTATCTCAACACCGGCAGCAATTTGGTGGTGCAAAATGCCATTGGCAATGTCGGTCGTTTTGTGCCGAGCCACTTTCGCTTGAATGTACCAACCTTTACCCCGGGTTGTGGTGCTTTTAGTTATATTGATCAGCCCTTTAATTTGGCCTTTACTTTGTCAGCGCTTGGTGTCGGTGATATTGCTTTGAGTAATTATGATAGCGGCAACAGTAATGATTTCCACGGGCTGGCTTTCATTGCCTTAGTCGCAGAGAACGATGATGACGGCAACGACCTTGGTGCAAGAATTGACATTGCCGGTCTCAACGGGGATGGCCGCTGGCAAAATGGCGTGATGAATGTCAATGAGACACCTAAATTCACGCGCTCTGGTATCGATGGTCCTTTTGACAACCTGTTTTTGGGCGTCAAACTCGATGATGGCGATAACGGTGTGGCGCTGTCATTGCTTAGTAGCGGCGGTAGCGGCACCGATATGAATGCGTCAACCACCGGTGCTTGTACTCTAGGTGGCTCATGCGACGCAATGGCGCTGCATAGCAGTTCGACCATCTTTCGTCTCGGACGACTTGGGGCGCAGGAGGTGTTTGGTCCTGCCAATAGCCGATTGAGTTTGCCTTTGTATACGCAATATTTTGATGGCAGCCGCTTTGTGATCAATACATTGGATAATTGCAGCACATTGTTATCCAGTGAGGTGGCACTGACGGGGAGCGCTGCCAGTCCTTTTGCTGCGAGTTACGATGTCAAGTCGTTGCAAAGCGGCATTGTTGTCGGCTCGACAACCGTCGTGACTTCACTGCAAACCACTTCGACTCAAATGAGCGCAGTATCTGGGCTGTTTGATCTGACCTTGAGTGCGCCGGTGTTTGTCATTGGCGACGATGGTTACGTACCCGTTGATATTGATCTTAGCAGCTATCCTTGGTTGCAATTTGACTGGGATACCAACGGCACCGGCAGCTTGGAAAGTTATTTGCCCACCAAAAATGTCACCTTTGGCCAATATCGTGGTAACGATAGGGTGATCTACTGGCGTGAGAAGCGTTAAGTTTTTTACGCTGCTTGGATACGCATTGATACAAATTGATTGTTTTCAATGGTGAATTTGCCGGTTTTTTCCTCGCCTATTGCAAGTTAACGCTTTAAGCGGCGCCTGAAGTGATAGCTTTCGATACAATCGTGTTTATGTGTCTATTTTGTCACTATTTGTTTGCTGATTTGTTAATGCTGCGCCTTGAGTGTGTTGCTGGCACAGGCTATTATGTCGCGCTTAAAATAATAATCGCGAGCTGGTAAGAGTAGAGATGTGTTCTATTTGGCCGCAAGGAACTTAAGCTTTTCAGGTAGTTAAACTCAAACTTCAAGTATTGGGGATAATTGCGTGCGCTTGCGATCATGGCGATTCATATGTTGGTTTCTATTGTGGGGTGGGCTGTGGCCTGCTTATGCTCAACAGTGCGCACAAACTTTTAGTGACGGCCTAACCAACAGCAGTGATGGCGGTGCGATCCTGTTTACCAACTATGCCAGACTCATCAACAACCCCGATATCACCTTAAATACCACCCGAGTTTACAACAATGGCTTTATTGCCACCTGTACGACTGCCGACTGTCGTGCATCAGGCCAAAGTGTGCCGCCGCTAAGCGGTGCTTTCGAAGTCAGTCAATCAAGTGCCAGCTATACCGTCAACGGCAACTCGGCGATGGTCAATACCTCTGATTATCGAGATATCACCGTCAAACGCTCCGGCTCGCTTTATTTTAGCAGTGACTTTGACACCTATCGGCTGCGCAAACTTAAAGTCGAATCCTACAGCACTGTCTATATGACCCCCGGCACCTATTTTATCGATAGCTTAGAGCTAAAAGGCAATGCCGTATTGCACGTTTATGGCAGTGGTACGGTGCGGATATATGCGCGCACGCAAGCGAGGTTTCGTGATGGCGCCATGATCAACGGCGGCGCCTCGGGTGACGCTTCTAAACTGTTTATCTACTATCATGCTCAAGGAGATGACAAGCTTAAAATCGACAGTGGCGCAGCGGTAAGCGCGATGTTGTATTCTGCCGGGCAGGTTGAGGTTAAAGGCACCAGTGATGTCTATGGTGCGATCTCGGCCTTTGGCAACATTCAGATCAAAAATGATGCTTGGGTGACCTATCGTGATACGGCGGTGGCCGAGACCGACTTTGGTGGCGCCTGCCAAAATGGCCCGGCGAGGGTGGATCATTTCGTGATAGAACACGATGGCAGCGGTTCGACCTGTGAGGCGGAGCGAGTGACGGTTAAAGCGTGTCTTAATGCTCAATGTACCGAGTTATCTCAAGACAGTCTAAGCCTCGATTTTAGCGCGGCAGGTGAGGTCAAATCGAGCCATACTTTTGTTGGTTCAACCACCATTGAGTTTGAACATACTCAAGCCCAAAGCATTGCACTAGGGCTTAGCAATATGAGCATTACGCCTGTCAACGGCTATCGCTGCGAAAATGGTAACGGTAGTAGTTGCCAAATGACATTTAGCTCAGGTGGCTGCGCCAGTGGCAATACCTGTGCGACCACCTTTGCCGATGCCGCAACCAACAGCGCCATGAGCGGAAAAGTGAGCTTTAGTGACTGGGGGCGACTTATCGATAACCCGGATACGCAATTGCAATCTCCATTGGTTGAGCACAACGGTTCAATCATGTATACCTGTGGCAGTAGCGACTGCCGGGCATCCGGTAGTGTGGTGCCGAGCCTTGCCGGTTCATTTCAAACCTATAGCTCGTCGCAAACCCTTGAGATTGACAGCTGGCCGGTGACCATCAGCGGCAACGACTATCGTGCGGTTGAGGTCAAAGACGGCGGTCAGCTCAATATGAGTTCGGCGTTTTCCAGCTATCGTTTTGGACGTTTGAGTTTGTCATTTTTGTCACGGGTGAACCTTACCCCGGGTGACTATTATATTGATGAGTTAGAGGTCAAAGAGGGCAGTTGGCTCAACGTTGTCGGCACAGGCACGGTTAGGCTGTTTATTGGTTCTAGCGCCGAATTTAAAGGGCTGTCTTTGATCAACAACGGCTTATTTGGCGATGCCTCAAAGCTATTTATTTACCACCATGCTCACAATGGCGGTAAGTTGGTGATACAGAGCGCGGCGACTTTGGCCGGTTTTGTCTATTCAAAAGGTGATGTTGAAGCGAAATCTTATGGTTCGATTTATGGCGCCGTTTCGGCCCAAGGTGAGATAGCGGTCAAAGATGCCAGTGTCATCGCCTATCGGGGTTACGCTTTGGACGATACGGATTTTGGTGGTATTTGCGATTCAAGTGGCAGTGGGGTTGATCATTATCGCTTCGAATATGGCGCCTCGGCGCTGACTTGTGAAACCCAGCAGGTTTTGATAAAAGCCTGTGCCAATGCCGATTGCTCGGCGCTGTACCAAAGCCCTGCCACCATTACCTTGCTGGCGGCGACGGCTCAGCCAACTGTTGCTCAAAGTCAATTTACCTTTAGTGGTTCGACAACCGTCAGCTTGGCTGAAACGGCGCCAGGGTCGGTGTTTTTGTCATTGAGCCTTGCCAGTCCGAGCGCCAACTTAGTGTGCCTAGAAGATGGTATGCCCGATGCCAGTTGTGACTACAAGGCGCAGGATACCGGTTTTATTATCTTAAACGAGTCTGATAGCAACCAAATGATCCCGACACAAATCGCCGGTAAACCCAGCAATGTCGGTTACAACGCCAAGAGCATCGCGATACAGGCGGTGCAAACCGATACGCAAACCGGTGCCTGTACTGCGCTGTTTGCCGATGGGGCGAATGTCGAAGTCGCCTTTGCCTATCAGTGTGAAGATCCGGGAAGTTGTTCGAACAATCCGCTCAAGATCCTCAATGACGGCAATGAACATACCTTGGCAACTACAGGGGCTTATACTCACGCACAATTGCGGTTTGCCGAGCAATCTAAAGCGAATATTGCCTTAAACTATCCCGATGTCGGCAAAATTAAGCTCAAAGTCAAAAAGTCTATCGAACTGCTACCGGGTAAAACCGCTGAGCTGAGCGGCAGCAGCAACAGCTTTGTGGTAAGACCCTTTGGCTTATACGTGGATATTGGCGCAAACCCCGGTGCTCAAGATGCAACCGGTGGTATTTTCAGACGGGCTGGAGAAAAGTTTGACGTCAGCGTATCGGCGGTACAGTGGCAAAATGGAGAAGACAATGATTTCGACGGTCAACCCGACAGTCATGCCGACTTGAGCGACAACCCGTTAACGCCGAGCTTTGGTCATGAGCAACACAGTGAGTCTGTGCTCGTCACGAGCAACATTGTCAGCCCGGTAGGCGGTAATAACCCGCCGCTTGAAAACAATCGATTTAGTGCATTTACTGGCGGCCGCCAAAGCAAAACCGGCAGCAACGGCCTGCACTTTGACGATGTTGGGGTGATCCGTCTGAGCGCTTCGACCGATGGCGACTATCTTGGTAGTGGTGACAATTTGACTACCACCATCGCCCATGTGGGGCGCTTTGTACCTGCTCACTTTCGTTTAAAAAATGCGGCTATCACTCCAGCTTGTGGTGATTTCAGCTATATGGCGCAACCTTTTAACCTCGCATTGAATTTAGAGGCGCAGGGCGTCAGCAACAATCCGCTGTTGAATTATCTCAGCGATGGGCATGGGCTTGCCACTGTGCGCTTGGTTGCTGAAAATGGTGACGACGGTCGCGATCTGTCTGGGCGCTTGACTCAAAACCCCTTCAGTTGGCTTGATGGTAAAATCGACACCACAATACAACCGCAATTTTCTCGGCTAAATGGCGCACCATGGGTCGATGGGCCGTTTGACGACGCCGATATCGGTGTCGTCGTCGATGATGGCGAACCGACCATTGAGATTGCTCTTATCGATGGGCTTGGCGGTGGGGTCAATATGAACGCTGCTGCCAGCGGTGATTGCTCGTCGCAAGACAACTGTAATGCATTAAGGCTCAGCCATCAAAGCCAGCGCTTCAGATATGGCCGAGTCAACATCGAAGCTGCCTATGGTCCTGCCGCTCAGCCTTTGAATGTGCCACTTTATACCGAGTATTTTGATGGTCGCAGTTTTGTCCTAGCGCAAGCGGACAATTGCTCAACCCTCAAGGCCAATGAGTTGAGCATTGCCGGTGTTGCTGCGTCGCCATTTGCGCCGAGCTACAACGTAGTGCACATGACCGATGGTTTTTCGGTAGGTACAACTTCGCTGTTAACCAGTGCAGACAATACCACAACGACTACAATGGCCAGTAAAAATGGCGAGTTTTCCCTTGTGCTGAGTCCACCGCAATTTAATCAAGGGGCGCAGGGCTATACACCAATCGCCATCGATCTTAGCCATTACCCATGGCTGCAATTTGCCTGGAGCGCCAATGGCAAAGGCCCGGGAGAAACTACATTGCCGGGACAAAATGCAACGTTTGGTATATTTCGTGGCAACGATCGGGTGATCTATTGGCGTGAGCGGTTGTAGGGAGGCGTGCAAAATCACGGTTCAGATGGCATTCTGCCTACGATCACAAATTTCTTATTATAATTATCACTGTTTTTCTTGCCCTGTATATTAGCCGTTGGTAAAGTTACGCCTGCGCACAAAAATGCTAATAACTGCCTTTTAAGGGACCCCTTGATAAATGTTTAAAGTTCTACGTGGGATGTTCTCCAATGATTTGTCTATCGACTTGGGAACAGCAAATACCCTGATCTACGTAAAAGACCAAGGCATCGTCCTAAACGAGCCGTCGGTCGTGGCGATCCGTCAAGAAAAGGCCGGTGGGCCTAAATCTGTTGCCGCAGTCGGCCATGATGCCAAACAAATGCTCGGTCGTACGCCGGGTAATATCCGTGCCATTCGTCCGATGAAAGACGGCGTTATCGCCGACTTTTATGTCACGGAAAAAATGCTTCAGCACTTCATCAAACAAGTTCACAACAACAACTTTTTACGCCCAAGCCCTCGTGTTTTGGTCTGTGTGCCTTGCGGTGCCACTCAAGTTGAAAAACGTGCGATTCGTGAATCGGCCCTAGGCGCCGGTGCTCGCGATGTTTATTTGATTGAAGAACCAATGGCAGCCGCCATCGGTGCCGGGTTACCGGTATCTGAGGCAACCGGTTCCATGGTAGTCGATATCGGTGGTGGTACGACTGAAGTCGCCATCATCTCACTCAACGGTATCGTTTATTCTTCTTCTGTCCGTATCGGTGGCGACAAGTTCGACGAGGCGATTATTGCTTATGTTCGTCGCAACTTCGGTAGCCTGATAGGTGAGGCGACAGCCGAGCGTATCAAGCATCATATCGGCTCTGCGTTCCCGGGCGATGAGGTGCAGGAGATAGAAGTGCGTGGTCGTAACCTTGCAGAAGGTGTGCCTCGTAGCTTTATCCTCAACTCCAATGAGATCTTAGAAGCATTGCAAGAGCCGCTAACCGGTATCGTCAGCGCGGTTATGGTTGCCCTTGAGCAATCGCCACCTGAACTGGCCTCGGATATTTCTGAGCGCGGGATGGTGTTGACCGGTGGTGGTGCATTGCTGAAAGACTTAGATCGCCTGTTGATGGAAGAAACCGGTATTCCGGTGATTGTTGCCGACGATCCACTGACGTGTGTGGCCCGAGGTGGCGGTAAGGCTCTTGAGATGATCGACGTTCACGGCGGTGATGTGTTCGATTACGACTAATTCTCTTTAGAGAATGAATTTACTCTTCGGTCGTTCGCCCCCGATAAAACTCAGATTGGTGCTGGCCATCATTCTGAGCTTTTGTTTTATGGGGGCAGATAAATATACCGGCGGTTCGGCGACCTTAAGGGCGCTATTGAACTCGTTGGTGACCCCTATCTACTATCTGGCCTCTTTGCCGGAGGATATGCTCAATTGGACTGTCGATGAGTTTGCCTCCCGCGAAGCATTGCAAAGCGAAAATCAAATGCTCAAACGCCAGCAACTGATGCAGGCTGAAAAGCTTCAACGCTTTACCTTTTTAGAGCAGGAAAACAAGAAACTGCGGGCTTTGCTCGACTCACCGGTGCGCCAGCAGGGTAAAAAAATGATTGCCGAGGTGATGGCGATAGACTCTCACCCGTTTCGTGATGTGGTGGTACTTAACCGCGGTGCCGTCGATGGCGTATTTGAAGGCCAACCGGTACTCGATGAATTTGGCGTAGTTGGGCAGGTGACCTCGGTGGCGACCACTTCTAGCCGAGTGATACTGATCTCCGATTCAACCCATGCCATTCCAGTGCGGATTGAGCGCAACGGCGTGCGGGCGCTGATTGAAGGGACCGGCCGCATCAATTCGTTAAAAGCCAATAATGTGCCTCACAGTATCGATATGCAAGAAGGTGACATTATGGTGACCTCTGGCCTAGGCGGGGTATTTCCCGAGGGCTATCCGGTGGCAAAAATTACCAAGGTTGAGCATGACTTGTCTTTGCCGTTTTCACAGATCACCGCCGAACCGGTTGCCCAGCTCGATAGGGTTAGCCGTGTGGTGCTATTGTGGTTTGAAAAACCATCGGCGACCATCGATGGAGAGGAACAGGCGCAATGACACCGATTAAGCCGCAAGGTGGCTACCTCATTACCCTCAGTATTTTACTGACATTGATTTTGGCGATTATGCCATTGCCTTTGATATTTAAGCCCTATCGTCCGGATTGGACTTTAATGGTGTTGATTTATTGGACCTTGGCACTGCCTCATCGGGTGAATGTCGGGGTGGCTTGGATAAGCGGCTTTTTGCTCGACGTGTTGCTTGGCACTGTGCTTGGCATTAATGCCATGAGCTGCGCCATTGTGGTTTATGTTGCCGCCACCAATTATCAAATGATCCGTAATTTTTCTGTCTGGCAGCAATCGCTGATTGTCGGGATGTTGCTGGCGTTGCACCATTTGCTGGTGTATTGGCTCAGCCACTTTTTGTCAGACACCTATTTCGTGCCGGAGTATTTATACCCGGTGTTGCCCGGGGTTGTCGTATGGCCTTGGTTGTTTTTAATTTTACGTAAATTTAGGCGGCGATTCGCTATCAAGTAGGTGGCTATCGATGATATATCTGGCTTCACAATCTCCCCGTAGACGGGAGCTGTTGACACAAATCGGCATCGAGTTCAGTGCAATGCCCGTAGACATCGACGAGTCGGTGTATCCCAATGAGCCGGCGCAGGATTATGTGCTGAGAATGGCCAAGGAAAAAGCCGAGGCGGCCGACGCGCAAAAACGCCATGATTGGCCGGTGTTGGCGGCCGATACCATTGTGGTGGTAGATGATGAGATACTCTTAAAGCCTGTCGATAAGGCGGACGCTATCGCCATCTTAAGTAAATTGTCAGGCCGCGTACATCAGGTGAAAACGGCGATTGCGGTTGCCTACAAGGGCCGAATTGAAGCCGAGGTGGTGACGACCGATGTGTATTTTCGTGCCATTAGCGAACTGGATATCGAGCAATACTGGCAAACCGGCGAGCCGCAAGATAAGGCCGGTAGCTATGGCATTCAAGGCATCGGCGGTAAGTTTGTCAAAGCCATCAACGGCAGTTACAGCGCTGTGGTGGGGTTGCCTTTGGTCGAAACCGAGCAGTTGCTGAATAAGATGGGACAGGAGCAAGTATGATGAGTGCAGAGTTGCTGATCAATGTCACCCCGAGTGAGACCCGTGTGGCATTGGTCGAAAACGGCGTTTTGCAGGAAGTGAACATGGAGCGCCAAGGTGCCTTAGGTTTGGTCGGCAATGTCTATATTGGTAAAGTGAGCCGGGTGTTGCCTGGGATGCAGGCGGCTTTTGTCGATATTGGTTTAGACAAAGCGGCATTTCTTCATGCCTCTGACATCATCAATCATGAAGAATGCACACCTGAAATGGCGGCAGAGAAGTCCAATCAGGTGCCCGACATTAGAACGCTCATTCGCGATGGCCAGTATATTATGGTTCAGGTGGTCAAAGATCCCATCGGAACCAAAGGCGCACGGTTGACTACAGATGTCACTATCGCCTCACGTTATCTGGTATTTATGCCCGGTGCGTTTCATTCAGGGGTCTCGCAGCGAATAGAAGATGAAGCCGAAAGAGCGAGGCTTAAAGCCTTGGTCAGCAATGAAGGCATTGATGACAGCGGTGGCTTTATCGTGCGCACGGCGGCCGAAGGCGTGGGTGATGACGAGATCCAACAAGACATCAAGTTCTTAAAGAAACTGTGGTCTAAAATCCTCAAAAAGAAAAAAGGCGTTCGCAAATCTTGCGTCATTTACGAAGATCTTACCTTGGCATTTCGTGTTATCCGCGATTTTGTCGGCTCTGAGCTTGAGCGCATCCGTATCGATTCCAAGTTGAGTTTTCAACAGCTTTGCGCCTTTACCGAAGAATGTGTGCCCGAGCTTGCCGATAAGCTCGAATACTACCCCGGCGAGCGGCCGATATTCGACCTGTTCGATGTTGAAAATGAGATCCAACGGGCGCTCCAGCGCAAAGTGCCGCTAAAATCCGGCGGCTATTTGGTGATTGACCAGCGCGAAGCCCTGACCACCATCGATATCAATACCGGCGCCTTTGTCGGTCACCGTAATCTTGAAGAAACCATCTTCAACACCAATATCGAGGCCACTCAAGCCATTGCCCGCCAGCTGAGGTTACGTAATCTGGGTGGCATCATCATTATTGATTTTATCGATATGCGCTCCGATGAACATAAAAGTCGGGTGTTGCACTCATTAGAGCAGGCGCTGGCCAAAGACAGGACCAAAACCAATGTCCATGGCTTCTCTGCGCTGGGCTTGGTGGAAATGACCCGTAAACGCACCCGTGAGAGTCTTGAGCACGTTTTATGTTCGGAATGTCCCTCCTGTCAGGGTCGTGGCGCACTGAAAACCGTAGAAACGGTGTGTTTCGAAATTCTGCGTGAAATCGTCAGAGTGAACCGCGCTTATCAGGCCGACCAGTTTGTGGTGTATGCCTCTACAGCGGTTTGTGAGTCATTACTCAATGATGAGTACCATAATTTGGCAGAATTGGAAGTATTTATAGGAAAGCAGATCAAAGTTCAGACCGAAGTGTTGTATAATCAAGAGCAATTCGACGTCGTAATGATGTAATTTGCCGTATTTTATCGGTGAGTTAAGCTGGCGTTAAGTCTTGGTGTGATATCGGTTAGGGCCGAAGCGGTTTTTTTGGTAGCGTTTTATGAAAGTCGGCGGCGTCTGTTTTTATTGTGTGAAAAAGCTATGGCAGCTCTGTGCTGCGCTCATAGTCTTTATTGCCGTGGTCATTTCCATCTTAAAGTATACCTTGCCCTATGTTGACTCCTACCGCATCGACATTCAAGACTGGGTACGCCAAAGCTACAATGCCGATGTGCAAATCGGCTCTATCAGTGCCGGTTGGGATGGTACAGGTCCTGCGGTCATTCTACAAAACCTCTCTTTAACGCCTACCGCCGCAGCCCCTTTGGATTTGGTGATCAAAGAAACCCGTATCAAGCTGGATTTTTGGCGTTCATTAAGCGAATGGCAACTCACATCTGATTATTTTGTCCTCGATGGCGCGGTCGCGGTAATTGATGCCAAAAGTTTGATCCGGGCGTCTGAAGGCCCGGAAGATGCGCCTTTTGTCGATGCCCTATCGACCTTGTTCTTAAGCCACCTCAAGCAGTTTTCTGTGGTTGACAGCGAAGTTAAACTCAACATGAGCGGCAGCGCCAGTCAGCAGCTGTCGATCGATCAGATCACCTGGTTTAACGACAACGAACGCCATCAGGCGGTCGGCCGTTTTAAGGTGGGCGAGTTTGCCGCCAACTCGCTGTCTTTTGTGCTGGATTTGACCGGAACCCGCCGCAAAAATCTCGGTGGTCAGTTGTTTGTCGAAGCCACTGAGTTGGATATTTCTCCTTGGCTACATCAATTTGTCGCCGCCGATACCAAGGTGGAATATTCCAATATCAATTTTCGCGCTTGGGCCGATATCGATAGTGGGGTTTTTCAACAGGCGCAAATCGATCTAGGCGACAACCAGATCCAATGGCTGAAAAAACAAACCACCGAACAGCTCAATTTCGGTCAAGGACAAATGCTGTGGAAGCCGTCACTGGCTGGCTGGGAAGTGAGCAGCAATGACATTCACTTCGTCTTTGGCGATACCCAGTGGCCAAGCATTCATTTTAACCTCAAGAAACAGGGCAGCCTGTTTGATTTCTATTTCAGTCAGTGGTCGGTGGGTGAGTCGCTTAAACTGTTGTCTTTGGTTGATCTTGATCCGCAGATGAGTCAGGCACTGAAAGATTATCGTCCACAAGGTTTGGTGCATGATCTGTATGTGCAATATCAAAATCCGCAAGATTGGCGCTTAACTGGGCTGTTTGCCGATTTCGGCTGGGCCAATGTCGGTGATATTCCCGGCGCCAGCAACTTAAGCGGTCATTTTGGTATGAACAGTGAAGCGGGCTGGCTGAAAGTGGAAGGGGTTGACGGCACGCTGGCGACCGGCCAGTTATTCCCGCAACCTATCGAATACGAAAACCTCGATGCCAGCTTGGCTTTTGTTAAAAGTCATGACGGACATTGGCAAATTTATGGTGATGATATTTGGCTGCACAATCAGGATCTCGACTTGGTGGCGCAGCTATCCCTTAGCCTCGAACCGACGCCGACAATCGATTTTTACGCTGAAGTCTCCGGTTCGGACTTGCGTAAGGCCGATAAGTATTATCCACCGGAATATATGGGGCAGGATGTCATCGATTATTTGGTTGGGGCTGTCAAAGGCGGCAAGCTGGATATGGCGCAAATGGTGTGGTCGGGTAAACTGGATACTTTCCCCTACGCCGACAATGACGGCATCTTCTTGATCAAGACTCTCGTCTCTGAGGTGAATTTTTTGTTTGAACCGGGTTGGCCTGTGTTATCGAACGTGACAGGCGAGCTTATTTTCCGTAACGACAGCTTGACCATAGTGCCAAAAGACGGTCATTTTTTGGATATCGACATCAGTGATAAAGCGGTGGCGACAATACCGTCATTGAGCGAAGGCTTGTGGTTGGCGTTGGATATCAATGCCAAAGTGCAGCCGCAAAAAGTGGCCAAGCTGTTTAACGCCAGTCCATTGCGGGATATTTTCAATCCGGTATTTGAACAGGTGCAGGTACATAAGCCGGTGTTGGCCTCGGCCAATATTCGCATTCCTTTGGTTGAAGAAGGTTTCGATGACAATCTCGATTACCAAGGCGTGGTGCATTTTGCCGATAATGTTATCGATATCAACACCCCCGGGCTTTCACTAGATGAAGTCAGCGGGATCTTCCGTTTTGACAAAGACCGGATTTGGACCGAAGTGTTCAATGCCAAGTGGTTCGGTCAGCCGGTTAAGGCATCGCTCAATGGCATGCAGGAGCAAGACGATTATGTGCTGGCATTGAACGCTCAGCTCAATGTCGATGCAAAAGCCTTGTTACAAGCCACCAATGACCCCTTCGAGCCTTATATTTCAGGCCCGGTGCCGGTTGATGTTGCTGTCGATTTGCGTTTTCCACCTCAAGGCGTGCGCTTTGAAGTGCTGGCGAAAGCCGATGTCAAAGGGGCCAAGTTTGATCTGCCTGCGCCCTACGATAAAGCGGTGGGCGAGAACGGCGAGGTGGTCGTCAATATAAAGGGCGATGAGATCAGCAGCTTGTTTACCGCCAACTATGATGACCGTTTATATTTCAACGGTATTTTGCCCAACGAAACCTCAATGTTCAGTCAGGCCCATTTGATTGTCGGTAACAAAGATTTAGGTCTTGCGGGTGAAGGTTTTAAGATCAGTGTCGATATCGACCAAGCGCAAGTGATGCCATGGTACGAGTTTGTTTTTCATTTGGTCGATTCATTTGCTGAGGTCAAATCCGAGCCGCTATTGCCGACACCTCAACTGATCAGCGGCAAAGTCGGTGCTTTGTCCGGCTTTGGTCAGACATTTCATGATGTGAGTTTTGATTTGACCGAGGCGGGCGGTAGCTGGGATCTTGATTTGACGGCCAAAGAGACGCACTCGGTCGTTCATATTGACCAAGACTGGTTTGGCAAGGGGATTGATATTCGTGCCGATTACTTGAAGCTGACCTCCAGTGAAGATGATGAGGTTGACACCACCATCAACTCCAAAGCCTTGATCGCCAAATTACCGCCGATCAACTTTAGCTGCGCCGATTGCCGCTATGATGACTATCATTTGGGCAAGGTTGATATTCGAACCCAAACCAATGACAGTACCTTGGCGGTCACTACCTTCAATATCGATAAAGGCAGGCATCAGTTTAACGGCAGCGGTCAGTGGGTTGGCGACAACGCCAATGGTGTGTCGAATTTTGCCGGACGTTTGACCTCTGACAACATTGGTGGCTTGCTTGATGAGTATGAATTGACTGCGACGGTAAAAGACTCTGATGCGCAAATCGATATTCTGGCCAACTGGGCAGGCGGTCTGCATCAGTTCAACCTGCCGTCACTTAGCGGTGAGGTGAAGTGGCAACTGGGCGAAGGGCATTTGACCGAGATCAGCGATAGAGGCTCAAGGTTGTTGTCGTTGCTGAGCTTAGATTCCATCGTACGTAAATTGCGATTGGACTTTAGAGATGTATTTAGCAAGGGCTTTTTCTACAACAGCATGAAAGGCTCGATGTTGATTGAAAGCGGCGTTGCCTATACCGACAACACTGAAATCGACGGTGTGCCTGGTACCTTGAATGTACAGGGCAATGTCAACTTGGTGAATCGCGAGCTGGATTATCAGGCGGTGTTCTATCCTAAGGTAACCTCATCGCTGCCGGTGATCATCGGCTGGATGGTCAATCCTATTTCGGGCATTGCCGCACTGGCGTTAGATAAAATGCTCGAATCGACCAAGGTCATTGCGGCGGTACACTTTACTATCACAGGAAATATCAGCGAGCCTGTGGTGACTGAAGTCGAGCGCCAGTCGAAAGACATTCAGCTACCGAAAACCGCTGTCAAACCGCAAGCCTACCCAACCACAACGGACAAGTTTGCCGAGCCTGTCATCGACCCGCGCGGTGATGTGTTGGTACCGCCTGTCGAGCCTGCCAAAGACCCACCTGCCGAATCTGAACCGAAAAAGTCCAGCGTATCGGACAACAAAGACATTGAACCGACATTGGAACCGCCTCAACAAGGAGTGCCGTGATGGAGCTGATCGCCATCGAGATGACTTCCACCCCTGAGCTGGAACACAACTTTGCTGTTGTGGAAACCATGCTCAAACAAATTGCGGCGCAATGTGATGACGACGCTTTGGTGGTTTTACCCGAGGGCTTTGCCCTGTTTGGCGGTGATGCGTCACTCAACACTCAGCATCGAGAAGTCTTGGGAGAAGGTCCCATCAGCGCGCGGTTATCGCACTTGGCCAAAACCTATGGTGTATATCTTGCTGCCGGTACGTTTCCGACCTTTGTCGAGCCAAGCCAAAAGTTTCAGGCGACTTTGGCGGTATTTGACCCCCAAGGCGCGCTTGTCGCCGATTATCAAAAGTTACATTTGTTTGATGTCGATGTTACCGACGGCACCAAACATTATCGCGAATCGGATACCACTGAACCGGGGCAAAAGGTCGTTTGTGCGAATATTCAAGGGATTACAGTTGGTCTGTCGGTGTGTTACGATGTTCGCTTTGGTGGCCTGTATAGTCAAATGGCCAGTCAAGGCTCCGAGATCTTTTTAGTACCCAGTGCGTTTACTGTGCCTACAGGTATCGCCCATTGGGAAAGCCTACTGAGAGCCAGAGCGATTGAGCACCAAGCCTATGTCGTGGCACCGGCTCAGGTGGGGACGCATGCCAACGGCCGTCAAACCTATGGCCATAGTATGATAATTGACCCTTGGGGTGAGGTATGCGCCAAGGCGACAGGCGATGGTCCAAGCTGGCTGCATTGGCGTTTTGACCCACTTAAGCAGGCTCAAATCAAACAAGAAATGCCGGTCAAACAACACAATCGATTCATAAGCCGCTTTAACGGCTGAGACACATAAACAGGAATACCTAAGCATGAATTCTGTCGAGTTAAATTTGCTGCAACAATCCGGTCTTGAGCGCTCTGATTTATTTGATGTGCTTGATCATATTCATCAGCACCAGATTGATTATTCCGACCTGTACTTTCAGTTGGGCCGCCATGAATCATGGATGCTTGAAGACGGGCTGATTAAAGACGCCTCATACAACATCGAAAAAGGGGTTGGCGTACGAGCGATCAGTGGCGATAAAACGGGCTTTTCCTACTCAGACGATACCGGCTTAGAGTCTTTGCTTAAAGCCGCTGGGGCTGCGCGTTCAATTGCGGCGGACAATGTCAGCGGCTGTGAAAAGATCTGGCATGATGCTAAGCCTTCTGTCGCCTATATGCCTTGTGAACCCCTCGACAGTCTCACCGAAGCGCAAAAAATCGAATTGCTGCATAACATGGAAAAACATGCCCGCGCCGCAAGCAGTTACGTCAAATCGGTGATCGCCAGTATCTCAGGGGTATACGAAGAAGTGTTGATCGCTGCCAGTGACGGTACGTTTGCGACCGATATCCGACCTTTGGTGCGTTTGAATATCTCTGTTCTGGTTGAAAAAGACGGTAAACGCGAGCGCGCCAGTTGTGGTGGCGGCGGCCGCACCGACTATCAGTATTTTTACGAGCTTGACAAAGGCGCGCCTCGTTATGTCGGCTATGTCGAAGAAGCGGTACGTCAAGCCATGGTTGCCATTGAAGCAGTGAATGCGCCAGCTGGCACAATGCCGGTGGTACTGGGCAATGGTTGGCCGGGGGTTTTGCTGCATGAAGCGGTCGGCCACGGCTTGGAGGGCGACTTTAACCGTAAAGGCACATCGGCCTTTAGTGACTGTATCGGTCAGCAGGTGACCTCGGAGCTTTGTACTGTGGTTGATAACGGCACCTTAAACAATCGTCGCGGCTCTTTGAACATTGATGATGAAGGCACGCCGAGCCAATGCACCACCTTGATTGAAAACGGCGTATTAAAAGGCTTTATGCAAGATAAGATGAATGCCCGTTTGATGGGCATGGCGCCGACCGGCAATGCCAGACGTGAGTCGTATGCCTATTTGCCGATGCCGCGTATGACCAATACCTACATGCTACCGGGTGAACACGAACCAGAAGCCATCATCGATACGGTCAAAAATGGCATTTATGCGGTGAACTTCGGCGGTGGTTCGGTGGATATTACCTCGGGTAAATTTACCTTCTCTGCCTCTGAGGCTTATCTGATTGAAAATGGCAAGGTGACCAAACCCATCAAAGGGGCGACGCTCATTGGCAACGGCCCTGAATCGATGAAGCAAGTCTCTATGCTTGGCAACGATCTCGCCCTTGATAAAGGTGTTGGCGTGTGCGGTAAAGATGGCCAGAGTGTGCCAGTCGGTGTGGGTCAGCCAACCGTGAAGGTCGATAAGATGACCGTTGGTGGTACGGCATAATATCCTGCGGGTGCCAATAG
>JBFHGJ010000018.1:0-68831 GCA_041583135.1 Alteromonadaceae bacterium
AGGGGGTTCGAACCCCTGTTGCCGCCGTGAAAGGGCGGAGTCCTAGGCCACTAGACGAAGGGGACGCAGTATTTGGTATCTTGCTATTGATTTAAAAGCGTTTGAAGTGGCGTCCCCTAGGGGGTTCGAACCCCTGTTGCCGCCGTGAAAGGGCGGAGTCCTAGGCCACTAGACGAAGGGGACGCAATATCAATACTTTTAAATCGGTATCTTAGCGATACGTGCTTACGGTTTGTGATAACGGCGTTATCATACATTTCCTTTTCACTTTACCTGAATTGTAAGCTGCTCAGATAAAGTGGCGTCCCCTAGGGGGTTCGAACCCCTGTTGCCGCCGTGAAAGGGCGGAGTCCTAGGCCACTAGACGAAGGGGACGCAATTGGTGGAGCCATGCGGGATCGAACCGCAGACCTCTTCGCTGCCAGCGAAGCGCTCTCCCAGCTGAGCTATGGCCCCACATAATCCTTAAATACCCTCGCTTTAGGATGTCATTTAAACGTCATCTGTGTTGCGAGTGCGGTGCGCATTCTATGGTTGTTGATGATTGAAGTCAACAGTTATTTTTGAAAAAAAACGTTCTTTCGCGTACTTTTTCATCGGATTAAAACAACGGCTGATTTTTCAATCGTACAATGCTCAATAAAGTCACTGTTGCTTGCTATATTGATGTAATTGTTCAATTAAAGTGCGGTCTATTTTATGGTCTCTTGCCAATGCTTCAATCCTCCCCGCCAATTGTGTCGCCTGATCGAAGCCAAAATTGCCGGCTGTACCTTTGATCATATGGCTCACCCGCGCAATCTGCTGATGATCTTCATTATTCATATAATCGACCAGTTGTTGCACTTCAAAATGTAAGGTTTGGGCATAATTGCGTTTAAGTTCAGCAAAGGCTGCGTCATCAAAAACCTGCTGCTGTTGTTCCGCGACTTGATTTTCTTGTCCGAGATAGCGAGCGATGGTGCGAGCAAACTGGCCGCGCTTAATCGGTTTGGCTAGGTAGTCATCAAACCCGACTTCGATATAGTGCTCTACTTCGTGTTTCATCGCATTGGCCGTTAATGCAATGATAGGACAGCTTACGCCGATTTGATCCAGCATTTCCCTAGCCTGAAGCCCATCCATCACCGGCATTTGAATATCAAGTAAGATCAGGTCAAAATCATCAACCATCGCCGCCTCAACCGCTTTTTCGCCATTGAACGCCTCAACCACTTCAAGCCCCATCTTTTGCAACATCATCACAATCAGCTTGCGATTGTCGTCATGGTCTTCGGCCAGCAATACCCGGCCACTTAAATCCGGTGAAGCAACCTCCTCGCTTTCGCCTTCTCGGCACTCACTGGGAACTTGAGAGACAAACTCACAATCTTCCGGTAGCTTCATTTCAATGGTCAGGGTAAAACAGCTGCCAATATTTTGCTCGCTGGTAAACGAAATATCTCCCCCCATCAGTTGCGCCAGTGAGCGCGAAATGTTAAGTCCAAGCCCGGTGCCGCCATACACCCGAGAAGTCGAAGTATCGGCCTGTGAAAACGGCTCGAATAGCTTCTTTTGCTGTTCTTGCGACATTCCTATACCGGTATCGACCACCGAAAAATACAATTGGTTTTCTTGCGAGTCGTGGCTCACCCAAATTTGAATATAACCTTTGTCGGTGAACTTAATGGCGTTGTTGCACAGGTTGATTAAGATCTGCCTGAGCCTTGTGGCATCACACAGTATTCTATCTGGCAACGGAATTTGATATTCAAAGAAAAACTCCAAGCCTTTATCGGTTGCCGTTTTTGACACCACCGATTCAACATCTTTCAGCAGCCGGAAAAAATCGATGTCGATTAGTTCCACATCGAGTTTACGCGCTTCAATTTTAGATAGGTCTAAGATGTCATTGATTATCGATAACAGGTGGCGACCGTTACGGATAATGGTATCGATACCGGATTGATCCAAGTCGCCATCTTTGATGGCTTCGGCATAGCCGATAATCGAGGTAATGGGCGTACGTATTTCGTGGCTCATATTGGCCAAAAAACGTGACTTGGCTTCATTCTCGCCCAACAATGAATGGGCCAGCGCTTCGAGTTCAGCCTCAACTTTGCGGCGCTTCTCTACCGCTTCTTCCAACTCATTGTATTTGTCTTGCAATGAACTGAGCAGTTTTTGCTGTTCATGGCGCAATTCTTCCAATATCCGCTCTTTTTCTTTTTGAATGCTAATGTCCGTTGAAATAACGGCCACGGCGTAAATCTCATTGTGCCGATTGAACAAAGGGATCTTATTGGTCAGGTAAGCATGGTGTATGCCATCGACATGAGGCAGATAGCCCTCATAGGTGCGCCCTTCCCCGGTTTCGATGATCTGCTTTTCGATTTCATAGAGCTTATTTGCCAAGGTTTCGTCAAAAAAATCAAAATCGGTATGCCCTAGTATCTGTTCTTCGGCGCGTCCCAATACCTTGATAAAGTATTCGTTGGTTAGAATATAGCGGCCTTTGATGTCTTTGATGCAGATCACCGAGTTGACGCCATTGATCAATGACTTCAAGGTATCTTTGGTGGAAGGAAAATGACTGAAGATCGCTTGCTCTTGATTGGCGCCTTCGCTAATCGACTCGGCAACATCGATATCGATATCGGACAAATGCAATGAATAGCGACCTTGCTCATCACAGCAAAGTACCACTTCTTGCGAGGCATCGACAAAATCGACCAATTGATGAAAGCGAAGCTTCGTTTTCTCCATTACTCTTCAAAAGCGCCTGAAAACAGCAAAGCGATGTTGTAATGATGGCAGGAATTTGTCAAAACTCCAGTCAACAAGGTGGGCGTTTGGGAAAAAGCTCTCTGTGGCAAAATTTGGCAGCGCTAGCACTGCCAAACCAATATTGAATTGTAAAGTGCGCTATAGCGGGCGCTGTCGCCCGCTTGGAACACGCAATTTAACCCGCTTCACGCTGGGCGATAAACTCAAGTGCCCTATCGATACGCGCAATAACCTTTTCTTTGGCGATTAGCTCAAGCGTAACGTCAAGTGAAGGAGAATTACCAGAGCCGGTCACTGCAACCCGCAGCGGCATACCAACTTTGCCCATTCCAACTTCAAGCGCCTCGGCACTAGCGTGAATGGCCTCTTGAATGGCTTCGGCATTCCAATTCTCAACAGCCGACAGCTTTTCTTTGACCATCTGTAAAGGCGCCTTGGCAACAGGACGCAAATGCTTTTTCGCGGCATTTTCATCAAAACTTTCGTACTCTTGATAGAAATACAAACTGGTTTGCACCAATTCTTTCAACGTTTTGACACGCTCGCCCTGCACCTTGATTAAATCAACCAATGAAGGACCATTGCTGATATCAACACCTTGGTCTTCAATATGCCATTGCAGGTGCTTGGCTACTTCTTGTGGGTCAAGGGTTTTAATATAGTGCTGATTTAGCCAGTTAAGCTTTTCGGTGTTAAACGCCGACGCTGATTTGCTCACTGCTTCCAACGTAAATAGCGATTTCATTTCTTCTAAGGTGAACACTTCCTGATCGCCATGGCTCCAACCTAAGCGCACCAGATAGTTAATCACCGCTTGAGGCAAATAACCATCATCACGATATTGCATGACACAGACTGCACCGTGACGCTTAGACAGCTTTTTACCATCATCGCCTAAAATCATTGATACGTGTCCATATTCAGGTATGGGCGCGCCAAGAGCTTTTAAGATGTTGATTTGCCGTGGTGTGTTGTTGATGTGATCTTCACCACGCACGACATGACTGACCTTCATATCCCAATCGTCAATCACCACACAGAAGTTATAAGTGGGGGTGCCATCAGTACGGGCAATGATCAAATCATCGAGTTCACCATTGGACACTTCAATTGGACCACGGATCAAATCGTTAAATACCACAGAACCCTCTAATGGGTTTTTAAAGCGAATGGTATGGGGCTTTGAAATATCGATTTGATCGGCAGTTAAGTTGCGGCAATGACCGTCATAACGACGCTTTTCACCTCTGGCTTCTTGACCGTCACGCAGCTCATCTAAGCGCTCTTTTGAACAAAAGCAGCGATATGCTTCGCCTTTTTCCAACAGATCCGCGACATGGGACTTATATAAGTCAAAACGTTTGGTTTGATAATATGGGCCTTCATCCCAACTCAAACCTAACCACTCCATGCCCTCTAAAATAGCATCGATGGCTTGCTGGGTAGAGCGCTCGATATCGGTATCTTCAATACGTAATACAAAGCGGCCACCCATGCGCTGGGCATACAACCAAGAATAAAGCGCGGTACGTGCGCCACCGACATGAAGATAGCCCGTTGGGCTTGGGGCAAAACGTGTAACTACAGACATAAAATCAACCCAGTAAAAAAATTTGCGCTATTGTAACAGCGTAAAAGCCGCCTTTCACCCTGCAATTTAGCCCATTTGATTACTAAATCGGCATCCGATAAAAAAATTAAAATTAATGATTGACTGTATTATCAAGGCGCCTATAATAGCGCTCCACAAACGCAGGGGAAGTATAGCTCAGTTGGGAGAGCATCGCCCTTACAAGGCGAGGGTCACTGGTTCGAGCCCAGTTACTTCCACCATCCTGCGATTGTTTACCCAAGAAATGTGGAAGTATAGCTCAGTTGGGAGAGCATCGCCCTTACAAGGCGAGGGTCACTGGTTCGAGCCCAGTTACTTCCACCATTTTCTTAAGGGTATTAGAAAGTGTGAAAGTAAAGCCTTGAAGTGCGATGAGCATCGCGCTAATCCTATTGGCAAGGCAAGGGTCATCGATATCGAGCCCAGTTACTTCCACCATTTTCTTAATTCCTGACGTGGAAGTATAGCTCAGTTGGGAGAGCATCGCCCTTACAAGGCGAGGGTCACTGGTTCGAGCCCAGTTACTTCCACCATTCCTCCTCCCCCCTTTTTTTAATTGCAGTATTATAAGTCTACACCCGAACAAACCATGTCTCCGACCGATAACGGTGCACACTTGCAGGTTTGTCATGTTGGCTCTTCGTAGCTGGGGTCAGACCCTCTCCTTGTAAGGTCAAGTGCCTTAACCAGACCCTTAGGACTGTTGTTAAGCTGACTAGTGTTAGTTTGACTTAGAGAAGTCAAGAAGATGGTCCGACCCCACGTGTCTGGTGCCGCAAAAGGTGCTCGAACAAACCACCTCTACAACCCATCACCACACCCGAACAAACCACCGCTAGCCACAACACCAAGCTTGAAGCGGGCACCGCAACAACCCAATACAATGGTGGGCGCTCGTTCCAACCGCCCACCCTATAACTCGAACAAAGCTTGTCTCCCCCTTCCCTTTTCCGAAATTCAAAATCGAAAAAACTTGGGATTTTAGCAACATAGCGTTAAATTAGACGACACTTTACCCCAGTTGTTTAACTGTATGATTTTAAAAGACATTTGTAGCCGTTTTATCACCTTTTGCGAGGTCACTCGCAAATTGTCTGAACATACCATTCGCGCCTACAAAAAGGATCTGGCCATTTTCTGTCAGCTACTGGGCGAACAAACTCAACTACAGAACATCGACCGGCAGGCATTAAAGGGCTTTATTAACGCTTTGTGTCAGTCCGACGCCAGTATGTCATCGAACAAGCGGCGAATTGCCTGTGTCAAAGCCATGTTTCGTTGGTTGGAACTTGAAGATCTGGTGGCGGTCAACCCGTTTCATAAAATTGATATCAAGCTAAAACTACCAAGACGCTTGCCGCGCAATATCCCCAATGGCGAGTTGACGTTGATGATCAAAAAGGCTCGTGCCGAACTTGGCCTTAGCACCAAACAGCGATACAGCCACAAAACCATCGCCCCTTTGATCACCAGCAAGCGAGCACTCAATAAACTGACCACCGTGGTGGTCTTGGAACTATTGATCTCAACCGGCATTCGCGTTGGAGAGTTGGTGGCGATAAAAGAAGAACAGTTGTATTGGCAAGAAGGCCGTATTCGCATTCTCGGCAAAGGTCAGCGCGAACGCTATGTCTTTTTGCCAGATCCCGGCTTGATTGCGCTAGTAAAATGCTATTTGAAAATCAAACGGATCACCAATCCCGACTGCTCAACCTTATTGGTCAATAGCCGTGGCAAGGCCGCCTCGACACAATTTATTCGTAAATTGATCAAAACCCTATCACAAAAGACCACCATCAGCCGCAATATTACGCCACATATGTACCGTCACTCTGCCGCCTGTCAGTTACTCGAAGCAGATGTCGATATACGATTTGTACAGCGTCTATTGGGTCATCACAGTATTTCGACCACCGAGATCTACACCCATGTCAACGACCGTGTACTACAACAAAAGATCACCAAAGCAGACGTAAGAAACACGATTTCCTAACCTCTGTCAAAAAGCTGTAACGCCCCTGCGTTAATCTCTTTGGAAGAATCCCCCATTTTTACTAAAATCTAGGCAACAGGTTAAAACTAAGACATCTCTTATGGACTACAAACTTGCATTTTTAAAGGCCATCGAAATACTCCCCAAAGAGGTAGAACACACTTCTATGCTCAGGGTAGACAGATTGATGCACGCCGTACTCTCGCCAGCATTTTTACAACAGACGCCAAAAATTGTGATCACCGGCACCAATGGCAAAGGCAGTACCGCCATCATGGTCGATTCCATCATGCGGCAAAATGGTATCAAGACAGGACTATTTACCTCGCCCCACTTTTTAGAGTTCAGTGAACGTTTTCGCATTGCCGGGGAAATGCCCGACTATAAGCAGCTTTATCAACTTAGCAAGCATATCTTGGAACTCGCAGCGCAAATAGAAGCCGACTTACACCAGCGTTTTTGCTTTTTCGATATTCTATTTGTCATGGCACTGGCAATATTCGAACGCAATGATGCCGAGCTGTTGATTTTTGAAGCGGGCATTGGCGGACGCTACGATCCGGTTCGGTTACTTAAATCCCCACTCACTGCTTTGACCTCAGTGTCGAAAGAGCACACCAACATTTTAGGCGACACCGAAGAACTGATTGCCTTTGATAAACTTGACGCCTGCTACCCCGGCGGCACCACGGTGTTAGGCCGCTTACCACTTGAGTTGATAGACAAACTTAAAACATATAGCGAATTGCGTAACGTCCATTTGATCGAATCGGTCAGCCAAGTGCAAGTCGAAGGCACGACCATGAAGATCAGCGGCTACGATGATATTGAATTCAATCCCCAGGTGCTCGGACTGGTACAGCAAACCAACATGCAAACCGCCATTGCGCTGTGTATGCATTATTATGGCGAAGAACTGCCGGAAGATTTTGCAAGGCAATGCAAACTCGGACTGGAGCTTTGCACCGTGCCCGGCAGATTTGAGAAGATAGCAGACAACCCGCCAATCTATATTGATGCCGCGCACACCAATGACGCCTTTGAAATGCTATTCGATACCATTGCCAAAGACTTTGGCGACAAGCCAATCATCATGCTTGCCGGCATTTCTCAGCAACGAGACAATGTGATATTGGCCCAGCAACTCGGGGCAGTGGCCGATGAGATAATCATCACTCAACCCCATTTTCGCGGAGAAGACCCGGAAAAGCTGTTCGTCCAATGCCGCACCAGCAAAACCAAGTTCCTAGAGCAGGATGTTCAGTCGGCCATTATTTTAGCCAAACAGCGGGCCGATGCCTGTGGAGGCCGTATTTTCGTGGTCGGTAGCCTGTTTTTGGCTGGTGAAGTGACAGCCCTTGAAAAAGGCATGCCTTTAGAGCAACTCTACCTGCACTAATACATTCGCCATAGACAAGGACGTCTATCACCACCCCTTCCCTTCACTCGCAAGCGCAAATGCTTTAATTTACTGACAATTGAAGCTACTATAAAGTTAACCTACTTAGTCTGCGGCAAACCACCATAGGCATGGGATACAGTGTTAAGTTCGTTTTACTTAAACAGGTGAATAATCACTGACAGGGACTTTTGATTCGAGATGCGTCACGACTTTGCCAAAAACATTAAAATACTGGTCGTTGAAGATCAGCCTTTGGCACAAAACTACCTCAAATACTCGCTGGAAAATCTAGGATTTGCCGGTATAGTCTTTGCCGAGCGCGCCAAAGAAGCCATCGAGTTTTGCCGCAGCATCGATTTTGACTTGGTGATGTGCTCGTTTAACCTCAGTAGAGGCAAAGATGGTTATCAGCTTTATGAAGAACTCAAAGAGCGCCATTTAATTCGTTTGAGCACCGGTTTTATTTTTATCAGCGCCGAAACCGAACCGGGTTTGGTGCATAGCGTACTTGAATTACAGCCAGACGATTTTTTGGTCAAACCCTTTACCTTAGGCGATCTCGACCAGCGTGTCAGCCGAGTGTTGGTGCGCAAAAGCCGTTTTAAAGATATCTATCGTGCACTCGATAAAAATCACCTATCAAAAGCGATGCAGCTCATCGATAGCCATTTGGCCGACAAAAGCTACGCCAAATCCATCCCACAACTGCTTAGGCTTAAAGGCGAGCTGTTGTTGCAAACCGAGGAATACACCAGAGGGCAGCGCTTTTTTGTCTCGGTACTTAAAATTCAAAAGCTGACTTGGGCGAAAATCGGTTTGATCAAATGCTTGATAGCGCTCAATATGGAAGATAAGGCATTCAATCAGTTACAAGCGCTGACACAACAGCCCTCAACCCGCTTGCAGGCATTGGAACTCCTCAGTGAAGTGCACTTTAAACGGCATGAATACAACGAAGCCCTTGAAAGCCTTAAACAAGCCACCGAATTGTCGCCAAGAAACATCTTAAGACAAGATAAACTGGTCAACGTCGCCCGGTTAACCCATGACTATGAAAGCCAGTACAAAGCGGCCAGAGATATTGTCAAATACGCCAAAAATTCGCTCCACGAAAGCCCGGATATGTACTTAAACGTCGTGCGCTCAGGTATCGACCTAGCCCTGACCAACTACAATGAAGAACAACAGCTGCGCATATTAAAGCAAGCCAACGATTATATCTCCGAGCTTAAAACCACCTTCCCCAACGCCGATAAACAAGACCAGCTCAATGTCATCAATGCCCGAATTCACTACCTTAGAGATGAAAAAGACAAAGCCAAACGGCTGATCAGCGAATTGGCCGTACAAGATGATGCGCCGATAGAAAACGTCGAAGACGAACTCGATAAAGCCAAATCGTTTCACGAACTGGGCTTTTACGAGCAGTCGAAATCGCTATTTGAAAAAATTGACAGCTATTGCAGTGAACAGCTCGATGACGTAAAAGGCATCAGTGCCTATATCCGCCAAGAAAAACAGCAAAGGGAAGAAATACAAGAAGGGCCGAAAGAGCTTAACAACCGTGCTGTCAGCAGCTATCAAAGGGGCAATTATTTTGAGGCCTTTAATGCCTTTCGCCAAGCGTTTGCGCTTATCCCCAACAATGCCAGTATCGCTCTAAACCTGCTGCAAACCATCGGCAATCATCGTCAAATAAGCCTTGAAAACCCGGAAATACAACAGTTGATTGAAAAGTGCATCGACACCATCAACAAGGGCAAACTCGACGATGAACAAAGAGAAAGGTTAAAAGTGGTCAAAGACAAACTTAATATCGATACCCTGCAACTACCACCTGCCGCGTCGCAATAGGTCAACCACTGGATGCAAGTTCTGTCATAAAGTTGGCTGTCGTTTGCCTTTGCAAGCTAGTGTGATGTCGGCCAGTCGTTAAAGAGATCTTTCAAATGCTGACTTTTGAATAAGTACAGGCCGGTAAAAAACAACGCCAATACGCTAGCGGCCAGTGCCGGTTCAAAATTGTAGTGATGTTTGCTGACCAAGTAAAAACTATGCAGGCCATCGGCCAACCAAGAGGCCCATAAAAACCATGGACCTTTACGCCACAGCTTGGGCAAAAAAGCGAAAGTTTTCTCTCGTCTAAAAGAGAACATCGCCGTGACCACCACAGCACCACAACCAATCGCCAAAGCGGTAAAGAAGTCATACTTGTTTGGATACAAAGATTGTAGCAACACCGTAGTATCGTTGCGGTTAGCCACCGACATGACCCAAATAATATAAGGCCGCAACAATACCAGCAACAGCAAGTAAAAGCCGACCGGCGGCTTCAGATAATGATGTTTGTCATAGTGATCGAGGGTGTAGCGGCCAAACATCGACGCAGACTCTAGCTTTTGACTTTGTAGCTGGCAATTTTACCTTTCACACCAGCAATTTTGTTGACCTCATCCATGGCTTTTTCCAATACCGCCTTATCAAGCTCCGGGCCAACATAAACCTTGGTCAACACCCGGCCGTTGTTAAAGCGCACATCCCGATTAAAAGTTGCAAAACCGGCATCATTTAAACGCTTTTCAAGGGCAGCCACATTGGCCTTTTTACCAAAAACGCCAAGCTGGATCACCCAAGCATTGCTACTAAACGGACTGCTTTTTTCCACTGACCCCGAAGCTGTTGCTTTTGGCTGCGCTTGCTCAGAAGCGGTTGTAACCGGCGGCTGAGGGTTATCAAAGTCTACCGGTCTTGCGAGCGTATTGACGGTAATGGTGTCGTTACTGAGCACCTCTTTACTTTGCTCCGCCGGTTGATTTAAGGTCAAGTCCACCAGCTCATCGGCGTCTACTGGCTGTTCATCTGTGGTTTCCATCGATTCAGCCGGCAGATGTTGCTCAAACTCATTTTTTGGAAAGGGTTTGTCCTGCTGCACTTTCTCATAGTCACCACGTTCTGGAATGTTTTTAAAGTCATCCTTGTGGCTATTTTTTTGACCATCGAGCACCGACGGAATAATGATCACCGCTGCGGCAACCAAAATAATACTGCCCACTAGGCGGTTGCGTAAATTGGTGGCTGGGTTGGTTTGTGTAGGTTGAGCTTTTTCTTGGGTCATGACTACTCGCCTTGCATAACTGCTGCAATGGTAACAAAAGATCCGAATATGATTATCAGCGTATCGTCACAGCTTTGCTGTTTGGCCGCACTGAGCGCGTCAAGCGCGTTATCATAACATGAATATGGGCCGAGACTTTGTTTTTCAAGCGCCCCTTGTAAAATCGAAGCCTCAGCGCCCCGCTCACCGGGTAAACTGGCCAGAAACCAGCAATCGACCACCTCAGCCAGTTGTGCCAGCGTCCCGTCAATGTCCTTGTCTTTGAGCATACCGGCAACAGCGTAGACTTGACGGTAGCCTTGGCTTTTCATCTGTTTGAGCCGCCCAGCCAAATATCGCGCCGACTCTACATTGTGCGCCACATCGATAATGGTTTTGGGCTGCTCGCCAATACATTGAAAACGGCCCTCAACGGTGATCTCCTTTAGTATTGACGCTAAACGTTCGTCACTTGGTAATGCCCCAAGCAGCTCTAGGGCTTTGACAGCGGTGGCAACATTTTGTAGTGGCATATTCGGCAGCGGCAGCGCGCTTAATTCAGCCGTTTCACTGCGCCAGTCAAAGCTTTTCCCGTTCTGTTGTACGTGAAAATCTTGGTTGATTTGATAACAGCTAGCGCCAATGTCCCGGGCATATTGAATAACGCTTTGCGGCACATTGAACTCA
Organism: Alteromonadaceae bacterium; assembly: GCA_041583135.1. Taxonomy (GTDB): domain Bacteria; phylum Pseudomonadota; class Gammaproteobacteria; order Enterobacterales; family Alteromonadaceae; genus JABSOG01. Next base: position 11,555 of record JBFHGJ010000018.1, read on the forward strand.
CCTATCACCACCGGTTTGGCCGCACGCATGATCCCGGCTTTTTCATAGCCGATGGCTTCTCTGTCACGGCCTAAAAACGCCTGATGATCAATACTGACGGTGGTTATAATTGAAATGTCGGGGGTTACCATGTTGGTAGAATCCCCACGGCCGCCCATGCCGACCTCAACAATGGCAAAATCCACCGCCAACTGTTTAAACTGCCATAGTGCCGCTAAGGTGGTATATTCAAACGGCGTTAACGGCGTTTGCTTGCGGGCTTGTTCAATCGCTTCAAAGGCGGCAATAAAAGGCGCATCATCAGCCATTTGACCGTTGATGCGGACACATTCGTTAAATTTGACGATGTGGGGCGAACTAAACACGCCGGTACTAAAACCTTGCGCCAGCAGAGCCGCTTCAAGCAAACTGGCGGTCGTACCTTTGCCGTTGGTGCCGCCGATAAGGATCACCCTACCCGGCAAATCACACACGCCAAGACGTTCACCGACCGATTGGATCCGCGCCAACCCTAAGTCGATGGTTTTTTGATGTTGAGATTGAATGAAAACAAGCCAATCGTCTAATGAATGACAAGATTGGCTTGCTTGATTGACTATCGGCACAGCTGACTTCGCTAAGTAGACAACTTAGGCGACGCGATGCTCAACTTCAGTTGAAGGTAGCTTTTGCAGTTTGGCCAATTGACGACCGATGGTGTCGCGCATATTGCGTCTATCGACAATCATGTCGATAGCGCCGTGCTCCAGCAAAAACTCGGTGCGCTGGAAACCCTCAGGTAGAGTTTCACGTACGGTCTGCTCGATAACGCGAGGGCCGGCAAAACCGATCAGGGCTTTAGGCTCAGCCATGTTGATATCGCCGAGCATTGCCAATGAAGCCGACACACCACCCATCGTCGGATGGGTCAGCACAGAAATATAAGGCAAGCCTTTATCGCTCATGCGTGCCAAAGCCGCACTGGTTTTGGCCATCTGCATCAAAGACATCAAGGCTTCTTGCATACGTGCGCCACCACTGGCGGCAAAGCAAACCAATGGCAGATTGTTCTCTAAGCAGGCATTGACAGCGGCAACAAACTTAGCGCCGACCACAGAGGCCATCGAACCGCCCATGTAGCTATATTCAAACGCACAAGCAACAACCGGTGCACCTTTTAGGCGTCCTTGCATAACCACCAAGGCGTCTTTTTCGCCGGTGGCTTTTTGTGCTTGGACGATACGATCTTTATATTTTTTCGAATCGACGAACTTCAATACGTCTTGTGGCTCTAGCCCGGCGGCCAACTCTTGAACATCTCCTTGGTCAAGGAATGATTCTAGGCGATCACGGGCCGAGATGTTCATGTGGTTGTCGCATTTTGGGCAAACAAATTGCTGGCGCTGAAGTTCTTCTTTGTACAGCACGGCATCACAAGCGTTACATTTGCTCCACAATCCCTCAGGAATATTCTTACGGCTAGTCGATTTCGGTTTTGACAGAATTTTTTCAAGCCAACTCATTTTTTCTCTCTTCTAACTTCTTATGATGTTCGCGTTTAATAAACCGCGCGCCACAGGCATAATTTTGCGCCATATTAGAACATATTCGGCGCCCTGTTGAGTAGTCCAAATTGCATTATCAAGCGGATTTATTTACAGATCTCCGCTTTAGGCCAAAAATAGCGGCCCGGCCACCACTTGTGGCAGCTCAAATTGCGCCGGATAATCAACCTCTACCAGGTACAAACCACCGGCTTTGCCGGTCGCCGCAGCCTTAGTTCGGTCTTTTTCGGCGAGCAGCTCGGCCATCCACTCAATCGGCTTTTGCCCTTGGCCAATAGCAATGAGGCTACCGGCAATATTGCGCACCATATGATGGACAAATGCATTGGCTTTAATGTCGATGATCACAAAGTCGTTTTCTCGGGTGACACGGCAGTGATAAACACAGCGAAAGGGGGATTTAGACTGGCAGTGAATGGCACGAAAGGCCGAGAAATCCTGCTCGCCGACAAGACATTGCGCTGCCTGATGCATTTTGTCGGCATCTAACGGCATGGGATAATGGCTCAGACCATTGACCAAAATGGCCGGACGCAGGCGGTTATTGAAAATAATATAGCGATAGCGCCGCGCAGTTGCGCTGTATCGGGCATGAAACTCATCGCCGACCTCTTTGGCCCAGCGTACCCCGACATCGCTTGGTAATCTGGCATTGGCCCCTAAAGTCCAAGCTTTTAGCTCACGTGTATTTTGACAGTCAAAGTGCACCACCTGTCCAGTGGCATGAACCCCGGCGTCGGTTCGACCGGCGCAATGAACGTCTACCGGATGATCGGCAATACTCGAGAGCACCCGCTCAAGTTCTTGCTGAACACTGTTGACTTCACGCTGGCGTTGCCAGCCGTAATATTTGGCACCATCATACTCGATGCCCAAAGCAATGCGCATAAACTCTAGTTTCTAGTGGAGACAAAAAGGGCGCCCATTATCGGCTTTTTGACGCCATGACTCAAGTTCTTAGTCACTTGAGAGTTTGTCCAACAGTTGTTGCGCTTCGACTTTGACCGATTCTGGCCCGGTTTCGATAATGCTCTCAAGCGCTTGTTGTGCTTCTTCAATATCACCTATCTCAATAAAGCCTTTGGCCAGATCCAATTGCGCGGCAAAGCCGTCATCTTCGCTATCGACATCGACTTTCTCGCCGCTATCGTTGTCTTTTAAGATGTCGTAGTCATTCAATTCAATATCGATTTTTTTACGGTCGTATACTTCCTGCTCGTCCTCATCGTCATCCTGACTTTCCTGCAACAGTTGCTCGACTGTCACAAACTCCCTTGGTATATCCTCAAGGTCGATGTCGATGTCTTCAAAGCCATCGTCTTCAAGCGTGACCTCATCCTCAGTACTGTGCTGAGCTTCTTGCTCATCAAAAGGTTCGTCTTCATCTTCGTCGCTATCATTGTCAATGTTTGACAAGATGTCGTCAAAATCGACGCTTTCAAGCTCATCGAGAGCTTTGGCTTCTTTGACCTGCGCCATCTCTTGTTCATCGAGCAGATCACTTTGCAGCGTGACCTCATCAAGCAGCTCAGGCGAGTCCATCAGTTCAGGATCATCGGCATCGATATCAAACTCGCCAAACTCGTCCAAGTCGATATCATCCAAATCGATATCCCCCTGCTGCCCATCTTCAGGCTCAACAACGTCCAGAGCGTCTAGATCCACCTCATCGGATTGTTGCTGCTCAAGCGCGATATCGTCAAGTTCATCAAGTCCAGCGCTCAGCTCAGGTTCTTCGCTTACGTCCTCATCAATACTCAGTTCCGGGTATTCGTCGAGTTTTTCGCTGGGCGCTTCAACCGCTTCATCTTCTTCGCTGACCCCCTCGCTGTCATCTCCCTCGGCGCTTAGGTCGTCGTCATTGTCATCCAGTTCACTGGGGAAGTCATCTTCGTCATCGGCATCGGCCAACGCTTCTTCCACACTGACCTCGTCCTCAAACAGACCATCGTCGAGCGCCTGCTCATCAAATGCCTTATCATCACCAGCCAGATCATCGAAATCATCATCTTGCTCGGCCAGTTCATCTGGTACTTGCTGCTCCGGCAGTTCTTCATCTAGCAGTTCGTCATGATCTGCGAGTAAGTCACCTAAGTCTGCTTCCTCTTCATCCTCTGCCAGCAAGTCATCTAGGTCGGGATCTTCATCAAACAATTCTTCAGGTATCTCAGCGGCTTCCTGCGCCTCATCTTCTGATGGTTGCACTTCGCTGTCGTCGTCGCTTAATAGGTCATCGAGTTCAGTCGCCTCTGCGAGCAACTCCTCCGGCACCTCGCCCTGATCTTCGCTTTGGTCTTCGCTGTCATCGAGCAACTCATCAAGGTCGTCGTTTAAATCACTGTCTTGTTCAGCCTCATCGTCTTCCGCTAACGCGGCTTCATCTTCGCTAAACATCTCAGCAATGTCGTCTGCTGGCTCGTCGTCATCACTGAGTAAATCATCGAGCGAATAACGGCCACCGGCTCCCTCAGCAGTCTGTTCATCATCAACTGAGCTATCGACATCACCTTCATCGGCAAGCAGCTCGTCTAAAGCAGTTTCTTGTTCCGTCAGCTGTTGTTCAAGCCCATTCATCTGCTCATCGAGCGAATTGCCGTCTTCAGCCAACAACTCGTCCAGACTGTCACCTAGCGCGTCGTCCGCAAAGTCGTCAATATTGTCATCATCGGCCAACAGCGAGTCTAAGGTATCGTCAGCCTCAAGTGCATCCTCATCTGGCTGCTCGTCACTATCTTGTTCATCGGCCAACAGCGAGTCTAGGTTATCGTCAACCTCAAGTGCATCCTCATCTGGCTGCTCGTCACTATCTTGCTCATCGGCTTGTTCATCGGCCAACAGCGAGTCTAGGTTATCGTCAGCCTCTAGTGCATCCTCATCTGGCAGCTCGTCACTATCTTGCTCATCGGCTTGTTCATCGGCCAGTAACGAATCCAAGTTGTCACTAAGATCTAGCGCGGCCTCGTCCAGCGCACTATCGTCTTCATCCCCATCATCTTGCAACAACGCGTTGATATCGACCTCTGGGGCATCTTCGTGCGCCAAGTCATCTTCAAATTCATCGCTACCAGCACTATCGAGTAGCGCTTCAATATCCACATCCGACTCATCAGACTCGCCATCATCGCCATTGAGTAGCGCATCCAAATCGACATCATCAGCGTCACTGTCGTCACTATCTTCATCACCCGGTTGCTCTAAAATCGCGTCGATTTCAGGTGGCACCGACTCATCCTCGTCGTCAGCTTGTGGTTGCTGCTCGTCCACTTGCGCTTCTTCTAATAAGGCATCGACATCGACTTCTTCATCGATGGAGCTGGGCGAATCGTCTTCTTCTTCGCCTTCGACACCATCTAAAATACTGTCAAGGTCGGTCTGTTCTTCATCTTGTCCATCAAGGGCATCGTCAAGCAAAGCGTCGATATCCAGCTCATCGTCATCAGCTTGCTCGGTTGCTGCACTATCGTCATCTTCATCTGACGAATCTCCACCGCCATTGGCATCCAACAAAGCATCGATATCAAAATCGTCTTCGTCCTCGTCTTGGGCGTCAGATGCTGCTTTTTCGGCAACGTCGTTGATTAGCGCATCGACATCATCTTCATCCAGAGGCTTATTGACGCCGGAAAGCTCATCCATCAAGGCATCGACATCGTCTGCGGCCATGATCTCATCGCCATCTTCTTGCGGCTCATGCTCATGTGGGATATCAAGCTCAATCTCATCAAGGGCCTCGTCATCACCTTGGCTGCCATTGTCTTGGATCTGGTCGAGCAAGCTGTCGATGTCATCATCGTCGCTCATGGTTTCATCATCAGCATCCAGCAAAGAATCCAGCTCATCGTCACTGTCGCCTTCATCAGCTGCCGCCGAATCGAGTAGCCCATCGACATCCAAGTCATCATCGTCGGCGTCGTCGCTCATGCTCAGCAAGTCATCGACATCATCAGAATCGAGGCTCAGCTCATCGGCCGAGTCTAAGTCGTCATTGTCGTCGGCAAGTAAATCAAAATCTTCATCACCCAGCAGATCATCAAGGTCGGTTTGATCCAACATGCTGTCTAACGATTCTTCCTCCAAGCCCGGCTCATCGTCATCATATAGGTTGTCTTGTGGCAAGGCATCGGAGTCGTCGAGGTGAACCACATCGTCATCTTCAGGCGCCAATAAATCGTCATCGATGGCCGTCAAAGATTCGTCAACATCATCTAACGAGAAGTTATCGTTGGTGATATCCTCAGGCATCATACTGTCTGTTGCAGGAGTCGGCTCTGGCGCGGCACTAGCGGCAGCAGCGGCCGCCACCGCAGGTGTTGGCGTATCAAATAGGGTATCTTCTTCGGCTTTGTTATCGGCCTTGAGCTTTTTACGTCTGGCCCGAGCAATAAACCAGATGACCAAGAGGAACACCATCACCGACAAGGCCGACAGGGCGTAGACAATGTTTTCGGTGATATCTTGCCACAGCCCGGCAAAACCTTCCTCCTGCTCACGTCTGATACGTTCGCGTTCACGCTCTGCCGCCTCCTCTCTAAGCGCCTGTATCATCGCAGCCAAATCTTGCTGGCCCTTGTCTAAACTCTGGTTCAATGTCGCAAGGGTATCGCTGATGGCTTCTAAGCGCTGCTGCTGATTTTCATTGACTTGACGCTCGATATTGGTCAGTTCAACGGTTTTTTGCATTTCCGACTTAATAGACTCAAATTGCTGGGCCTGCTCGGTTTGCAACTTGGCGATGTTTTGACTGAGTTCGGTTTTGGCTTTGGTTAGGTCGGCTTTTTTGACATTGGAGACTTGTTCGCTGGCCTGCTCGATTTTCTCTTTGGTAAGCTTGCCGCTTTTCTTTTCAGCCCATAATTTGTCTTGTAGGTCGGCATTTTTACGGGCGTCATTGATATCAATGGCTTTGATTTCCTTGAGCGACGGCAACATCAAATAACTGCCGACAATTAGGCCATTGTAGTTCTGGTCGTTAAAGCTTTTGGGGTTCTTCTTATATAAGGCAAACATCACCTGATAAACGGTAATGCGGGGGTCATCGGGACGAATTTTGTTGGCCACGCGCCATAGCGTATCGGCAGGACGAATCGGTCCATAACGGCGCCCGAGTGCACCGTGATCGGTCCCTTTCGGACCTTTAATTTTTGTGCCTGTTGTCTGTGCCTCGCTCACTTGCCCGAGGGTAAGTGCCAACAACAAGACTAAAGAACAAAATGACAAAAAACGAGACATTGGAATTCCTTCACTCGGGATCTGGGCCTTTTCTATGACGAACCATTCGCCACTACGCGCAAAACATAATGCAAACTATATTCCAAAAAGTTAAAAAAAGAAAACCCGAACTGCTTTTAACGCCGTTCGGGTTTGCTTTAAAACCGCAGATAATCAAGCAATTAGTTTTCTTTGAGCGAAAAACCAATCACCACAATATCATTTATAGATAATCGCGGATCAACAACTCAGCAATTTGAATACTGTTGGTTGCCGCGCCTTTACGGACGTTGTCGGAAACCACCCACAGATTAATGCCGTTCGGGTGCGAGATATCCTGACGCACTCGGCCAACATGCACATCATCATTACCACTGGCATCACTGACCTGAGTTGGGTAATCGGTATTGTCTTCTTTAAGTTTGATGCCCGGCGCATCGCGAAGCAGATCTTTGACACTTTGCGCATCAATCGGCTGCAATGTTTCTAAGTGGATAGCCTCGGCATGGCCATAAAATACTGGCACACGAACCGCAGTCGGGTTCACTTCAATCGACTCATCTCCCAAAATTTTACGGGTCTCCCACACCATTTTCATTTCTTCTTTGGTGTAGTCGTTGTCTAAAAACGTGTCGATGTGTGGAATACAGTTAAAAGCGATCTGCTTACTAAAGACGCCGGTGTCTTCTACCGGACGGCCGTTAAGTACCTTAGCGAACTGAGACACCATTTCTTCGACCGCTTCGGCTCCGCCGCCACTGACCGATTGATAGGTTGCCACATTGACACGAGCAATACCCGCCGCATCGTAAATCGGCTTAAGCGCCACCACCATCTGAATGGTTGAACAGTTAGGATTGGCGATAATGTTGCGGTTACGAAAATCCGCCAACGCACCGGGATTGACCTCAGGCACCACCAATGGAATATCCGGCTCGTAACGAAACTCAGAGGTATTGTCGATAACCACACACCCGGCATCGGCTGCCAAAGGCGCGTATTGTTTTGAACGTTCGCCACCGGCGGAGAAAAAGCCGATCTGCGCTTTCGACCAATCAAAGGTATCTACGTCGATAACATCAATCTCTTCGTCCTTAAACGTCACGGTTTTACCAATACTTCGGCTACTCGCCAAAGGATACAATGTGCCTACCGGGAACTGACGCTGCTCCAGGATCTCAATAAGCTGCTGACCGACCAATCCAGTAGCACCCAATATAGCCACATCAAACCGTTGCGACATAAGACTCTCCTCTTTTAAAACCTAATTTAATCAATGTATCGAGCGTCGGATGTGACGGACCTGTCACCCCCAACGAACTGAACTCCCGGCGCACCGGGTAATGTTTACGCAACCAGTCAAAACCCTGTTGCGCAATATGATGACGAAATAAACCATCATCGCGACTGACATCATAAACCAAATGGATCACGCGGTTGACTACCGCCGTATCGACATCATCGGGCTTATCACTCACGGTTAAAACCACTTCACTTAAATCAGCCTTAGGCAATAGATCGTCAAGCAGCTTTTTCGGCTTTTGCTTGAGCAGTCGGCATAAAGCTTGATAAAGCATAAAGGTGCCTTTGGCCTTACCCTCAAAACTGTAGCCGGCAATATGCGCTGTTGCGATGTCGCAGTAATCGATGAGCGGCTCAAGCACTTTTGGCTCGCCTTCCCATACATCTAGTACCAAGGGGTTTTTGGCACCTTGGCGCTTTGCCTCCAACAGCATCTGATTGTCAAACACTTCACCACGGCAGGCATTGATTAAAATGGCCTCAGGCTTAATGTGACGTAACGCTTGGGCATCAAACAAATGCCACGTTGGGTACTCGCCCTCAGTGATCAACGGCACATGAAAGCTGAGTATATCGGCCTTTTGTAACAGCTGGTGATATTGCACAAACTGACGGGCATCGCCAGAGCCTGCCAAAGGTGGATCGCACAACAGATATTCAATCCCCAGCGCCGCCAGCTTTTGTGCCACGGCCGAACCGGTGTTGCCCGCTCCGACAATCCCTACCACTTTATCTTTTAAATCGAAGACATAACGTCTTTCCAAGACTTTGATTGCGCTAAGCACATATTCAGCCACAGAAACGGCGTTGCAGCCCGGCGCCGAGGCAAAAGCGATGTCCGCTTTGGCCAAAGCCTGTTGGTCGATATGATCAGTGCCTATGGTTGCCGTACCGACAAACTTTAGCTGTTTGGCCTGTTGTAACAACGCCTCATTTACCTTGGTGATTGAGCGTACCAACAGCACATCGGCATCGGCTATCTGTTCGGCCGTGCACTGTCGTCCTTTAAAAGGCACAACTTGACCAAATTCAGAAAACAACTCAGCCACATAGGGCATGTTTTCGTCGTAATAAATTTTCATGAAAAATTCGCAGAATTGACTCGCGCTTAGCAGCGATAGTAGGGGATAAAGACAAGCAATACAATTGTCGTAAGGTAAGTTTTTTAGAACTTTTAGATATATATACTGCTAAAAGCCTTTACATCTGGATGGCTAAATAGAAATTTGTGACGGCCTAGCGTTCTAAGCCGTCACATCATAGCGGGTTATTGGTATTTTTTAAATACCAAACAGGCGTTGGTGCCGCCAAAACCAAAGCTGTTGGATAAAGCCATATCGATTTTGGCCGATTTAGCCTCGGTAATAATGTTCAGCCCTTCGGCCTTTTCATCCAAGGTTTCAATATTGATAGACGGTGCCACAAAGTCATGCTCCATCATCAACATGGTATAAATCGCCTCATGAACACCGGCGGCGCCCAGCGCGTGGCCGGTCATCGCTTTGGTGGCGCTGATCATCGGAGAGTCGGCACCGAATACGGTTTGAATTGCTTCAAGCTCTTTGACATCGCCCACTGGCGTACTGGTACCATGAGTGTTGAGGTAGTCGATTTTACCTTCAATGCCCTCTAGTGCCATGTTCATACAGCGCACCGCACCTTCTCCTGAAGGGGCAACCATATCGTAGCCGTCAGAGTTGGCACCGTAACCGACAATCTCGGCATAAATGGTGGCACCACGGGCAAGGGCATGTTCAAGTTCTTCAACCACAACCATACCGCCACCACCGGAGATAACAAAACCATCTCTATCGGCATCGTAGGTACGTGAAGCTTTCTCTGGTTGGTCGTTGTATTGCGACGACAGTGCCCCCATCGCATCGAACATCATCGCCAATGACCAGTGAACTTCTTCACCACCACCGGCAAACACAATATCTTGTTTACCCAGTTGAATTTGCTCAAGGGCTTGGCCGATACAGTGAGAACTGGTGGCACAAGCTGAACTGGTCGAATAGTTCACCCCTTTGATCTGATAAGCAGTTGCCAAACAAGCAGAGACTGTGCTGGACATGGTACGAGGTACCATAAATGGGCCTACCTTTTTCACACCGCGCTCACGCAATGTATCGGCAGCTTCAATTTGATTCATCGACGAAGCGCCGCCGGAACCTGCGATAATGCCCGTTCTTGGATTGCTGATATCGTCTTCATTGAGACCGGCATGTTCAATTGCCTCTGCCATTGCCAAATAGGCATAGCCGGCAGCCGGGCCCATAAAGCGGATTTTCTTGCGGTCGATATGCTCTTTCAGGTCGATATCCATCTGGCCCCATACCTGACTGCGTAGGTTCATTTCGGCAAATTCTGCCGAAGCGCTAATGCCTGAGCGGCCGGTTTTAAGTGACGCCAAAACCTCAGCTTTGTTATTGCCAATGCTCGATACGATACCATAACCGGTGATCACTGCTCGTTTCATTTAAGCTCCTGTAGTGGTTCTTATTTATACTGTTAAATAGCGCAGTTGATAGGCCCACGCTCTATTAATGCCGCTATTGTACGGTAAAATTTTATCAATGTGGTCTGATTTGAGCTTACAAGTGTACTCTTATTTTATTTCACTTACATTTCTGCGTTGAAAAAATTACAATGCGCAGCGAAAAACCTCAGCCAACAGCCCGATAAATCATGCATATTCAAGCCGCTAAACTCAAATTCAATGACGCCGGTACACCGGTGTCTGAAACATTTGATGACATTTATTTTTCCTGTGAAGACGGCTTTTTAGAAAGCCAATATGTGTTTTTTGAGGGTAATGGCATCGAACAGCGGTGGCTTGACAGCCAAGGCGGCTGTTTTGTCATCGGTGAAACCGGTTTTGGTAGCGCGCTGAATTTTCTGATGAGTTGGCAACACCACCGCCAACTTCGCCAGTCCCACCCCAACCTACCGAGATTGCATTTTATTTCATTTGAGAAATATCCACTGAGCCATCAAGATTTGGCCATGGCGCTCAATCGCTGGTCTGAACTGCAACCGCTGCTGGATTTACTGCTGTTGCAATACCCCGAGCCGTTAGGCGGCTGTCACCGAATGAGCTTCGACCAAGGCCGGGTGACGCTCGATTTATGGCTCGGCGACATTCAAGATACCCTGCCACAACTCTACAACCAGCAACTTGGATTGGTTGACGCCTGGTACCTGGACGGCTTTGCGCCGACGAAAAATACCGCCATGTGGCATCCCGATGTCATAAAAGGTTTAGCTCGGCTGTCTAAACCGAAGGCGACCATTGCGACCTTTAGCTGTGCCCGCATAGTCAAAGACGCCTTACTGGCAGCGGGGTTTAGCCTGAGCAAACGCAAAGGTTTCGGCAAGAAGCGCGAAATGTTGATGGGTAAGCTCAATGACAAACCCGCCTATTTACCTAAGATACCGTTTAATTTTAGACATCCAAGGCAAGGCAACAACAGCGGCCAATCACGCACAGCCATCATCGGCGGAGGTATCGCCTCGGCGGCGATAGCATTGGCACTGGCCAAACGTGGCGAACACATCACTTTATATTGTAAAGACACCGAGTTGGCTCAAGGCGCATCGCAAAATCGCCAAGGCGCCCTATATCCACTGCTACACGCCAGTAATAGCCCATTGAGCGAGTTTTTTGCCCATGCCTATCGTTATGCACTGCGACACTATCATGATTTGTTGGCTCAAGGGTTCGAGTTTGCGCACGATTTTTGCGGCGTCATCGTGCAATCTTTTGACGAGAAAAGCCGTCAACGCCATCAGTCGCTGGTCCGCCACGACATTTGGCCGGCACACCTAGTAAAACCGCTAGATAAACAACAATGTTCACAGGTTGCCGGCCTGACGCTCCCCCATGACGGTCTTTATTTCCCCAGTGGCGGCTGGATCCATCCCGGCGGTTTAATACAGGCGCAATTTAAAGCGGCGGCCCAGCTAAGCTCGCTAGAGATCAAGCTGGAGCGGACCATTACTGAACTGACGCAATCCTCACAAGGCCAATGGTTGGTTGACGAACAACAGTATGACAATGCCATCATCTGCTGTGGTCATCTAGCCAAAACCTTTGCACAAACGAGCGCATTGGCAATGGATCCCATCCGCGGCCAGGTCAGTCACTTGCGAGCCGTAGAACACACCCGCCAGCTAAAAACCGTCTTGTGTTATAGCGGCTATATTACGCCTGAACAAAACGGTGAACACTGTATTGGGGCGAGCTTTATTAAAGGTGACGACAGCACCGAGCTTAGACAACGAGAACATGATAAAAACCTTGAGCGTTTACGCCTTGGCATTGGTGAAACCAGTTGGTTTGATACTCTTGAAACGCCAACTCAGGGTAAGGCGGCTATCCGCTGTGCCAGCGTCGATCATCTTCCTTTAATTGGCGCCGTGCCCGATAACCTAGCCTATCAACAAAGTTATCGTGACCTATATAAGGGTCTCAAGCCGGCAAAATACCCACTGCCGCCTGACTATCACAACCTTTATATATTCGGCGCGTTGGGGGCAAGAGGCTTATGTAGTGCACCACTTGGCGCTGAAATATTGGCAGCGCAGATCTATAATGAACCGTATCCGGCCGCCGCGAGAGTGCTCGACGCCCTCAATCCCGGTAGAGGATACATAAAGCAACTCAAACGGAAACAGCCTTTTTCATCCTAAGATAACCACGCCAGCTGTTATAGTATATACTTTGGGTGAATTGTTAGAAATTGAACGGGTAACCTTTGTCTCAACAGTCGAAAGAGCTAGAACAACTCAAAGCGCTCTACAAAGCTGAGTGTGAAGCGCGTTTAGCCGCAGAGCAAAAACTGCTGGAAGTTGAACACAACGCGCTGGATCACTCCCAGCAATTGCAACATATCGGACAATTTTTGGAACAGGCCGTCGGCGTTCAAATCCAAGAGCTGCAAACTGCCAAAGGCGATTTAGAATCGCAAAAACAAGAAGCCGAAAGTGCCAATCAGGCCAAAACCGCGTTTTTGGCCAACATGAGCCATGAGATCAGAACCCCGCTTACAGCCATTATCGGCTTTGCCCAAAGCATTAAAAACGGCCTGATCAGTCACGATAGACTGCCCGAGATCATCGACATCATTATCGACAATGGTAAACACTTACTCGACCTAATCAACGACATCCTCGACTTGTCGAAAATTGAGGCCGAACAGCTCACTGTCGAATCTATCGATATCGATTTGTTTAAAGTGCTGCATGACATCACCAACGTGTGCAGTCCAACCGCGCACCATAAAGATTTAAAATTCCTTGTCGAAGTCGATAGCAATGTGCCCTCTAGCATCACCTCAGACCCAACTCGGTTGCGACAGATTCTGCTCAACCTGTGTAATAACGCCCTCAAATTCACTCAACACGGTAGTATCACCGTTAAGGTCAGTTACTTTGAGCGCTTAAATACGCTGGAGATCGATGTTATCGATACCGGCGTCGGTATTGAGCCGGAAAAAGCACAAAAACTCTTTACCCCGTTCACTCAAGCCGATGCGTCTACCTCACGCAAATTTGGCGGCACCGGCCTAGGGCTGTATATTTCAAAGCAGCTCGCTCAAATGCTCGGCGGGGATATCACCTTAGAGACCGAACCGGGCAAAGGTTCGACCTTCAGCCTCACAATCGATTGCGGTATAGCACAATTTGATGTCGAATCATTTGACCAATATCGTAAACGCAGCTCCCCGTTTGCCGATATCTTCGATATCCCCAAACTCTCAGGTCAGGTCTTACTGGCAGAGGACAATGAAATTAATCAACGACTGATCACCACGCACTTAGATGCTTGTGGGGTCAAAGTGGTGGTCGCTGAAGATGGCCAACAGGCCGTTGAATTGGCCTTAGAAAGCGACTTTGATTTGGTTTTGATGGACATTCAAATGCCCAACATGGACGGCAAAGAAGCATTTGAAACCTTAAAGGCACTGGGCTTTAGTAAACCCATTGTGGCACTGACAGCCAACGTGATCTCCTCGGACATTGAAGTTTACCTACAGATGGGCTTTAGTGCATCTTTAGCAAAACCGCTTGATTTACCGAAATTTTACGATACGCTGGCACAGTATTTACCACGGGGCAAACACTCGAACAACCCATCGCTCGTTCGCGACGAAGCGCCGTTTTTAACCCAATTGCGTCAACAATATCAACGCGAGATGGATAACTACAAACAGCAGATCAAAGACGCCCTAGAGTCACAAGACTGGCAGGCGTTGTTTGAGGTGGTGCACATCATCAAAGGCACCGCTGGTAATTTCGGTTTTAATGCGCTTACCGCTCATGCCGGTGTTATCCAACAGGACTTAAGGGCCGGTAGCTTTGATAAAGTTCAGCTACAGATCCCAAGATTGATTCAATTATTAAACCAAGCACAAAGTGTCTGATATGAAAAATGATACCGCAGAAAAAACCATTTTAGTCGTAGACGATGTTGAGTACACCAGACAATTGTTGCGAAACGCCGTACTAGCGGTTCTGAACGCCGAACCCGAACATTTTAAATTCAACCGTTACAAATTCGTCAACGCCAGCAACGGTGTCGATGCCATGGCTAAAATCGAGCAATATCAGCCTGATCTGATATTTTTGGATATCGAACTCCCCGGTGGCATCAACGGCATCGAAATTCTCAAACGCATCAAAAAGCAAGATGCTCACGCCTTTGTCATCATGGTCAGTGGTGAAAGCACCATTGAGAACGTGCAAAACAGTCTAAAAAACGGCGCCAGCGGCTTTATCGTCAAACCGTTTTCGGCGGTAAAAGTGGCGGAGGCAATGAAGAATTTCGAGAAAAAAGTGCTGCGTTAGTTAACATCGAGTTGGGTTAGTTAAGCGCGAATCAACAAGCCAGTATCATCCTAATCGGTGTGCGTTGGCACACCGATTTATTGTGACACCGCCTAAAGTTCAACACGCCCTATGGTTTAGACATGGTGATCACCACACGGCGGTTGGTGGCTCGTCCTAATTCGGTTTGGTTCGACGCGACATGGCGTTTTTCGCCAAAGCCGTTGACCCTCACCCGCTCTTTGGCCACCCCAATATCAGTGAGATAGTTCTTAATCGCATTGGCGCGTTTTTTCGACAGCTCCATATTCGGCCAGCGGCCGCCATATGAATCGGTAAAGGCATTGATCTCAATTTCATCGACTTCGGGGCTGTGCTTTAAATATTCGCCAATTTGCGCCAAACGTCTTTTGGATTCCTTCGACAGCTCGGCAGAATTCGATTCATACTTTAAAATGGTATAGGCAATATCTTCAAAACTGTAACGCAGCAGATTATGACGGCATTGCAAAAACTGCTCATAGCTTTGCATAAACTGCATGTTAGACAGCCCGACAGCAATTTTGTCATAGGGGTTGTGCCAATCGGCATAATAAATGGTTGGAATAAACCCCTTTTCCAATTCGGTCAGCATGGTCCAAGCCGCTTGTTCTGGCACATCTGGCGAAAACTGTTTTTTCAGTGACATTTGCGCGATGTTCTTGCTCGGCACGCCGGGCCGATAAGCAGGAGCAATAGAGGTAACAGAGGCAAAAGAGTAGTTATCCGGCAGCCTCAACATGCCCAGCTCAAAGCTCAAGTTGGGCTTTTTGCCGGCGACACTGGTAAAGGTGACCTCACCAAAGCGAGGTATTTGGTGAGAGAGTTCACACTGTAAACGTGTATCATTCGAGATACGCCACTGCGACTCGGTATCTGTCGCCTTATAATGACGTACCGCAGCTGTGGCATCAGCGGCAGTGAAAAATGACGTCGTGCCACACAGTGCCAATATCAGCCACCGAGTCATATGTTTCATATCCTCTTTACCTTTAGGTGCTCTGCCCTTAATCATAACCAATAAACCCCAATACAGCGAATGCTTTGCTTAAGCCTGCGGTGCAATGACCGCATAGTACCGACGACAGCGCAAGTGTAAGCGCTACCTTGCTTCATCAAGCACAAATCGAGCCAAAATTTATTGAGATTTATTGACGCCAATCGCTTATAATCGCCGACAATTTTGCGCTAAATTGAAAAGGTATTATGTCAGCCAGTCAAACGCCTGTACTCAGTGACCGCTTTCGCGGCTACTTTCCCGTGATCATTGATGTTGAAACCGCTGGTTTCAATGCCAAAACAGACGCCCTGCTAGAGCTTGCCGCCTGTACGGTGAAAATGGATGAAGCCGGCTATTTGACGATTGATAAGACCATACATTTTCATATTGAGCCGTTTGAAGGTGCAAATCTTGAGCCATCGGCATTAGAGTTTAACGGTATCGACCCCTATCACCCCTTTCGACAAGCGGTGAAAGAACAAGAGGCCATCAGCGAACTGTGCAAATTTGTACGTAAAGCGCAAAAAGCCGCCGACTGCCAACGCTCGGTTATAGTTGCCCACAACGCCGCTTTTGATATGGGGTTTGTCAGCGCAGCTATTGAACGTTGTAGTATAAAGCGTTCGCCTTTCCACCCTTTTGTGACCTTTGATACCACCTCAATGGCCGGACTATGTCTTGGACAAACCGTGTTGGTCAAAGCCTGTCAGGCGGCCGAAATCGAGTTTGACAACAAACAGGCTCATAGCGCCCTATACGACACCCAAAAAACCGCAGAACTGTTTTGCCATATGGTCAACAAGTGGCAAAAGCTTGGCGGATGGCCACTACAAGCGGCATAAATTGCCGATAAAAATCCGTCGAAGACGCCATTGCCACTTGAATTTTGCGATATTGCCTCCATATAAATGGTTGGCAAAAGCTTTGCATTGAACTATGTTTAATAGGTGAATGATTGGCTTTTGCCTGCCAAGCGTGGAGAAAAAATTTGAAACTTTCAGCGATAGCGGCATCAGCGCTGCTGCTTCTAAGCAGTCAAACCATGGCTTTCGATTCTTTCGAAGCTTTTTTGACACGTCCTGGAAACCTCACCGACAACCTGCTAAAAGTCATCCACGCAGCCAAAGAAAACAATCCCGAATCACAATATATTTTGGCGAGATTGCTGTATATCGGTTATGGCGTCAAACGCGACAAACAAAGTGCTGACAAATGGCTTGATAAGGCAGTTAAGGCCAAATTTGCCGATGCCGTCTATATGCGCGGTCTAATCATTTTGCAAAATGCCGAAGGCTATGACGAACAAAGCCAGTATGGCGAATCTTTAATGTTGTCTCTGGCAGAAAAAGACCACATCGAAGCCATTCAGTTTCTCGCCCATCACTACGCCATTGGCGATGTGCTGCCATTGAATCCGGAAAAATCCCATCAACTCTATCTGCAACTGTATCAGTTCAAGCCCAGAGAAGCGATTAACCTTGCGGTCTCTAGCTTTGCCACAGCCATCGGCATGTATCGGGTCAATAACGATAACCTGATAGAGCAGTATCGCCAAACCCTCTTTAGCTGGCATAAAAAAGCCATTGAACAGGAAGAATTCAAACGCTGTTCGTCCATTGCCTATGCCTATCAAGACAAAGAAACCCAAACCGCATGGCGCTATTTTTGCCAAAATGCCGGACAACGAGATCTACAGCTAAGTAACGAGTTAAATGACTCACAGCTGTTGTTAAGTGAAAAGCAGCTTGAAATGGTGCAGTCAAAAGCCGAATGGCTAAAAAAGAACGTGCCCAACAACTATCAAGACATTCCGCCGAAATAATCCGAGCGAGTCATCTGAGCGAGGAATACCTCCAGTTAACAACGCGGCGACTGTCATGCCCTGACAATCCATCAAAGCACGTTTTTATGGGTGACAGCAACAAAAACCCCAGCCAATGGCTGGGGTTTTTCGTGAGTTGTCATCGCAACAGTCAGTTTAACGACATGCCAACACTTAACTGTCTTTAAGCATACGACGGAGAATTTTACCCACATTCGATTTTGGCAGCTCATCGCGAAACTCAACGATTTTAGGCACCTTGTAGCCGGTCAAGTGCTCGCGGCAGTGCTCAATCAACTCAGCTTCTGTTAATGAATCGTCTTTTCGTACCGCAACCAGTTTAACCACTTCACCGCTGACCTCATGAGGCACACCGATGACGGCACATTCAAGTACCTTGTCATTCATCGCCGCCACTTCCTCAATCTCATTGGGGAAGACATTAAAGCCAGATACGATGATCATATCTTTTTTGCGATCAACAATATAAAAATGACCTTGCTTGTCCATTTTGGCGATATCGCCAGTGGCAAACCAATCGCCGTGCATCACCTCGGCGGTAGCATCCGGTCGATTGTAATAGCCTTTCATGACCTGTGGACCTTTAACCCAAAGTTCACCGGCTTCACCTTCTGCCACTTCATTACCTTCTTCATCGGCCAGCATAATATCCGTTGACGGTGCCGGCAGGCCAATACTACCGGTATAGCTTTTTGCCGTGTATGGCGTGATGGTGACCAGTGGGCAGCACTCAGTCAATCCGTAGCCTTCGACCAAACCGCTACCGGTGACTTCCTGCCAGCGCTCGGCTACCGGCCTTTGCACCGCCATACCGCCACCTAAGGACAGGCGTAATTTGCTAAAATCGACATCGCTAAAGCCCGGCGTATTTAACAACCCGTTGAATAACGTATTAACGCCGGTCAATGCCGTCATCTGATACTTACCAAGCTCTTTAACAAAGCCCTGCATATCCCTAGGATTGGTGATCAACAGATTTTGTGCACCGAACTTCATAAAGGTCAGTAGGTTCGCCGTCAAAGCAAAGATATGATACAGCGGCAACGGCGTAACGATAAACTCTTGCCCTTCACGCAACATAGGGCCGAGGCAACCAACAACCTGTTCTAAATTGGCGACCATGTTGCGATGGGTCAACATCGCCCCTTTGGATACCCCGGTAGTGCCACCGGTATATTGCAAAAACGCTAAGTCTTCACCGTCAACCTGAGGTTTGGTGTAGTTCAGTTTCGCCCCTTTGGCTAAGGTTTGCTTAAAGGCAATGGCATTGGGCAGGTTAAACGCCGGCACCATCTTCTTCACGCTCTTAACCATAAAGTTGACCACGGCACCTTTAACGGTGCCTAATAGGTCACCCATTTGAGTCAGGATCACATGCTGAAGTTGGGTGTTGTCGAGCACTTCTTCTAAGGTGTGAGCAAAATTGGAGATGATAACAATGGCTTTGGCTTTAGAGTCATTGAGCTGATGCTCCAACTCCCTCGGAGTATAAAGTGGATTGACATTGACCACCGTACACCCGGCACGTAAAACCCCCATCAACGCAACGGGGTATTGCAGCAGGTTTGGCATCATCAGCGCGACGGCGTCGCCTTTAACCAAGCCTAGGTCTTGTTGCAGATAGGCAGCAAAGGCACGGCTTTTTTGCTCAATCTCGCGGTAGGTCATGGTTTTGTCCATATTGATAAAAGCGACATTGTCGGAGAACTTCTCCATCGCCTGTTCAAATAACTCCACCAATGAATTGTAGTGATACGGGTCTATTTCAGCCGGAACCCCTTCAGGGTAATTCTTTAACCAAGCCTTCTCCACGCTCGACTCCTGTTTGAATTGTCTTTCTTCTTTGTTGTGCTTTATGTTTGTTATTGTCACTTGGGCAAACCAAAAGCGCTTTTGCGAATTTAGCAATAACGGCATCGCTACACAACTGACATGCTGCTAATAATAGGCATAAACCGTCAATTTTGCGATGTTTACCAAATTGGCCGAACAGATTAGACCAGTTGAGGTAAAAATAAAAGCCTTGACAGTGTTTCAGGCGCACAATACATTAATTGCTATGAACAGAGCTATCCGATTTAACACAGCATTCTTTTTTACCTTGGTGTTTAGAAAAACACCCGGGGATGCTTTGTTGGTATAGATTCGAAGAACGTTGACAAGAATTTATTTAAGAAAGCCTCCCACCCGGAGGCTTTTTTCGTTTTTATTCAGTTGAAAATGCAAGGGTTGTACATGAACGAATTGGCAAAGCTCAGAGACGATATCAATGAAATCGATTCGGAACTTTTGATTTTATTGGCAAAAAGACGTCGTATCAGCACCTTAGTTGGTGAAAGCAAAATAAAGATGCAAAAACCGGTCAGGGATCCGGCCAGAGAACAAGAGTTACTGCTTAAACTCATTAAGTATGGTCGCTCTTTGGGACTCGATACTCACTACATCAGCCAGATCTTTCATGTCATCATTGAAGACTCGGTACTCAACCAGCAGGCTTTGCTCCAGCAACACCTCAATGATCATAGCCAAAGCGATAGCGTCAAGGTCGCGTTCTTAGGCGGTCAAGGTTCATATAGCCACCTTGCTTGCACCAAATATTTTTCTAGACGTTTTTCTACCATCAATGAGTTGGGTTGCTCCAACTTTAAAGATGTCGTTACTTTGGTAGAAGAAGGCGACGCCGATTACGCCGTGCTGCCGATTGAAAATACCTCATCGGGCAGCATCAATGAAGTCTACGACCTGTTGCAGCACACCTCGTTGTCTATCATCGGCGAGTTGACTCAGCCGGTTGAGCATTGTCTGGTGACCATCGAAGAAGTTGATGTTAGCGATATAGAGGTCATCTACACCCACCCACAACCACATGCCCAATGTTCCAAAGCACTGGAGCAGCTAAACGACGTCACAATTGAGCACGTAGACAGCACTTCGGCAGCATTTGCCAAAGTAAAAGCGGCCGGCTCGGCCAAGGTAGCGGCGATCGGCAGTGTCGAAGGGGCAAAAACCTATGGCCTGGTGTCAATCAAAGAAGGCATGGCCAATCAAAAGCAAAACTACAGTCGTTTTATTGTCGTCAGCCGTGAACCTGTGCAGGTAGCCGAACAGATCCCGGCGAAAACGACCTTCATTATGACGACCGACCAAAAAGCCGGTGCTTTGGTCGATGCCCTGTTGGTATTAAAAGCCCACAATGTCAATATGAGCAAGCTCGAATCGAGGCCGATTCATGGCAACCCGTGGCAAGAAATGTTTTATATCGATGTGCAGGGTAATCTTGCCGACAACGACATGGCCAAAGCCATCACTGAATTAAAGCAAATGTCACCTAAACTTAAGGTGCTTGGCTGCTATCCATGTGAAGACGTTCATCCGGTCTCACCAAAACCACAAAGCTAACAATGTCCAAAGGTCTGCTTAACCTCAAAGCAGGCCTTTGGCTGTGGCCAAACCCAACACAAGCGCACTTAACCATAGGCCATATGGGGGACAGAGAAATCAAGAAATCTGTGCGGTTGTTTAGCGACTGTTAAAATTTCGCAATAATATTTTTAAATGCCACAACAGATAAGACCAGTATTAAAGACAGCGTATCCCCCCCTACCAGCACAACCCATCCGCCTGTATTTCAGCCAATCTCTAGCGCTGTACCACACGTCTAAAACAGCGCTGAGCGCCAATAAAAATGCGGACCGCTGTAAATTCATCCTATTTCCATGGCAAACTGAATACTGGCCATTAATCATCCAATGACAATGCCAACCTGCTAGAACATACCGCTGTATCTATTGACATGAGTGTCACTGGTTTAACTTTAGTGCATAGTTTGACAGCACATTTAATGTTGACTAATGCGTTAACGCATCCTAACATGATGGAGTTACACGTTTAGCTGTTGAAAAAAACTACAGTCAGGCAAGCTAAAAAGATTTGACAGTAGCTTTTGGAAATGGCGTAACACCATAAAACATATGAATAACGTAAAGTTATCTGGGGAGAAAAACATGTATAACTTTAAGAAGAGTGTTGCAGCTATTGCTGTAGCGGCCTCTTTGGGTGCGGCTGCTCCTGCATTAGCAAACCAAGGTGCCATCGTTGGTACTTCTGTTAACGAATCTGGTGCAGTACTCAGCAACGTAACCATTACCATCAAAAATGCCGAAACGGGTCTTACTCGTACAGTAACTTCTGACGGCTCTGGTTCATTCCGTTTCCCTCTTGTGCCTCCTGGCAAATACAACGTTGAAGCTTCTAAAGCCGGTTACAACACCACTGACCAACAAAACATCGTTGTAGGTCTGTCTGGTAAAACTACCCTTAACCTGGCTTTGATTTCTCAAACTGCTGAGCGCATCGAAGTTCGTGGCTCTGCTGTAGCTTTGGTTGACGTAACCAGTTCTACTACCGGTATCGTTGTTGATGCCGTTACTATGAACAAAGTACCTGTACCACGTGACTTGACTGGCGTTGCCCTTCTTGCTCCTGGTACAACCAAAGGTGACAGTGCTTTCGGTAACTTGCCTTCAATCGGTGGTGCTTCTGTTGCAGAAAACGCTTACTACGTAAACGGTCTTAACTTAACCAACTTCCGTACTGGTGTTGGTTCTTCTGAGCCACCGTTCGAAATGTACGAGTCTTTCGAAGTTAAGACTGGTGGTTACTCTGCCGAATTCGGTCGTGTAACTGGCGGTGTTATCAACGCTGAAACCAAATCTGGTACTAACGAATTCAAATGGGGTGTAAACTTCTTCTGGGAGCCGGATTCACTGCGCTCAGACAAGCCAAACTCATTGCGTGCCAACGGTACCAAGCGTATTGACAACTCTAACGACCAAAACGAATACCGTGACTTCAACATCTGGGCTTCTGGCGCAGCTATCGAAGACACTTTGTTCTACTACGTATTGTATAACCCACGTTCAGACGAGTTCGATTGGCGTGGTGCTGAGAATGCCAATGGTCAAACCATTTACAACTCTAAGAGCGATGACGCTTTCTGGGGTACCAAAATTGACTGGTACATCACTGAAAACAACATCCTTGAGTTGACTGCATTCTCTGACAAAACCACTGAAACTACTTACACTCGCGCACCAGACTTGGCAGGTAACTTGCCCACTGAGCCAGCTGTAGGTCTTGACAAGCAAGGTGGTAAGAACTGGACATTGAAATACACTGGTGTTATTTCTGATGCGTTCTCAATCTCTGCTCAATACGGTATCAACGAATCTGACCGTACTGTTCAGTCTGCTTTAGACGCTAACCCAGCTGTATACTACCGCTACGATAGCACTGGTGCTTTCGTTCAAGGCGGCAACTTCGCTAACTTCTCTGTAGATGTTGGTGATGACCAGCGTGAAGTATTCCGTGTAGATGCTGACTTGTATGTTGGTGACCACTCTATCCGCTTCGGTTTGGATACTGAGACTCTGACTGCTGAAGCCAGAACCATCAACTCAGGTGGCGCATACTACTTGTTCTACGTTGACGATTCAGGTGCAACCGATAACATCTATCAAGTACGTCACCGTACTTATCAGTCAGGCGGTACTTTCGATTCTGAAAACTTCGCTTACTACGTACAAGACCAATGGCAAGTGACTGATAACTTGGTTATCAACATGGGTCTTCGTAACGACTCATTCGAAAACTTCAACGGTGTTGGTGATTCTTTCGTAGAATTGTCTAACCAGTGGGCGCCACGTTTAGGTTTCGTCTATGACCTTTCTGGCGACGGCGAGTCTAAGATCTGGGCTAGCTACGGTCGTTACTACTTGCCAGTTGCAGCTAACACCAACATCCGTTTGGCTGGTGCTGAAACTTATATCCAAGACTACTATGTATTCGACGGCTTCCAAAACGAAGCTTTGGGTATTCCTAACTTGACTGGTGCTTTGGTAACTAACCCTGATGGTTCTATCCGTCGTGACGTGTTCTCTGACGGTGACGTGCCAGATCCAGGTTCAATCGTTGATTCTTCAATCGATCCAATGTACTCAGACGAATTCATCTTGGGCTACCAGTTCCAGTTGAACGACGAGTGGAGCGTTGGTATCCAAGGTACTTACCGTAAATTGGGCACCACCATTGAAGACGTTGCAATCGATGCTGGCTTCAACACTTACTTAGAGCGTGAGTTCGGCAGCTCTTGTACTGAATGTTCTGGTTTCCACTACTACGTGTTGACCAACCCAGGTACTGACGTTGTTGTTACTACTGACCCTGATGGCGCCGATGGCCCATTGTCAAACGCAACTTACACCATTCCTGCTGCTGACTTGAACTACCCTGAGTCAATCCGTAAGTACATCTCTTGGGACTTCACCGCAGAGCGTGCTTGGGATGACGTATGGATGTTGAAAGCTGCCTACACCTGGTCACACAGCTACGGTAACAACGAAGGTTATGTACGTTCAGACAACGGTCAAGACGACGCTGGTTTGACAACTAACTTCGACCAACCTGGCCTTCTTGACGGTGGTTACGGTAAATTGCCAAATGACCGTCGTCATGCGTTGAAAGTATTTGGTTCTTACCAAGTAACTGACGCATTGAACGTAGGTATGAACCTTGCTGTTCAAAGCGGTCGTCCTAAGAACAAATTCGGTTACCACCCAACTGACGAATTCGCTCAGTTGTACGGTTCTGAGTCTTTCTTCGCTGGTGGTCAGTTGACTCCACGTGGTTC
Source organism: Alteromonadaceae bacterium (assembly GCA_041583135.1). GTDB lineage: Bacteria > Pseudomonadota > Gammaproteobacteria > Enterobacterales > Alteromonadaceae > JABSOG01. Next base: position 36,007 of record JBFHGJ010000018.1, read on the forward strand.
TGTAGGTAACACTGGTGTTGTTACTCAAATCGACTTGAGCGCAAGCTACACCTTCGATTTGGGCAGCGCTGGCGAATTGATGTTGCGTGCTGACGTATTCAACATCTTGAACAGCGACACTGTTACTCAAATTAGTGAGATCTACGACAGCGAAGCGTCTGCTGATCCTACTAACCCAGACGTAGATCCTAACTACGGCTTGCCAAACAACTGGCAAACTCCACGTTACGTACGTTTGAGCGCTTCTTTCCGCTTCTAATCTCGTAACGTCAAAGGTCAGGTAACTGACCTTTACAAACCGATTGAAAATCCCCGGCGCTTGCCGGGGATTTTGTTTTAACCAGCAATCCCCCTTCCCTGCAACACGCCTTAGCGGCCACGACACTAGCTGTCTAAAAGTCCAGTTTTTCATATCAATAGCAGCAGTTCTGAGGTAATATAGGCGCCAATAAATCTGCATTAAAGACGAATTCAATACCCAGGAGTTTTCATTGGATCCTATAGCGCTCGCAAAACAAATTATCCAAAACGTTCAAGGTAATTGTCACGAGAAAGCCTCCGTCGATTTAAGAACCTTACTCGCCTACGATGCGCCCTTAGGCGATAAATGGGGCGATTTGGCCCGCATTGCTTTAATCATCGGCGAAAAAGCCATGGCAATGGACTGCGCCAATCGCTTTTTCAATACCAAACCCGGCAGAGAGCGTATCGTGCCGGTCGCCGGTATCTATGCCGAAGCGGGCGCTTTAGATAAGGCCATTGAGTTTGTCGAAAAGCGCATGGGTAACGTTCGTGACTTTGCCTCATTTCATTTTCTCGGCACCGTTTACGGCCAACTCGGCCAACTGGATAAAGCGATAGAAAACCTAACCGGCGCGTTAAAAATTCACGCGCCATCAGGCATCACTTGGTTGACCTTAAGTGCCTACGCCGATTTTGCCAAGCACCCTGAACTGTTGGCGCAATTGAGCGAACAATGTCAAAAGGCCCAAGATAAAGACTGGCAAAACGCCGGACGATTGTACTTTGCTTTGGCCAAAGCCCAAGCAGACGTCAAAGACAAAGACGCCTCAATGAGCGCGTATCAAAAAGCCAATCAAATCTTTAGCCAACACACCAAACATCAAAGTGTGCGCCCTGCGGTAGATAAGTCCATCGAAGTCTTTAACCGCGATATGCTGATGAGAATGCCAACCCCAAGATTATTCACCGACAGGCCAATTTTTATCGCCGGTCTGCCAAGAAGTGGCACCACCTTACTTGAGCAAATCATTTCCAGTCACAGCGCCGTGGTTGGCGGTGGCGAGCAAAGTGCGTTACGGCTCGCCCTCAATGGTGTTGGTGAAACCGACATCTACAAAGTGCTGCAATCGGGCGACAACGAAAAGATTGTCGATTACTTCGATTTGGCGGTAAACCGTTATCTTCACCTTTCTGAGGAGCAATTCGGCTATGAAGGTCGCTTTGTCGATAAAAGCCTGAGCAACAACCGTTACCTTGGTATTATCGCCAGCATGTTTCCTAAGGCGCCGATCATTATTATCAGACGTCAACCGCAAGACATCGCTTGGTCGGCCTACCGCGCCTGTTTCAACGATAACTCTACTTGGAGCTGGTCACCTGAGCGTATCGCCGAATATATTCATGCCGAAGAAAAGCTGTTCGACCACTGGCTTAAAGTGATCCCGGGTCGCATTTTAGAGGTGCGTTACGAAGACCTAGTGGGCAACTTCGACAACGAATTGATGCGCATAATGAATTTCTTAAGCTTACCTATCGAGTCAGGGCAAAAGACATTCTATAAATCCGACAGCGTGGTCACCACCTCCTCGGTTGCTCAAGTTCGTGCGCCGCTCGACAAAGGCGGTATCAACCGCAGCCAAGACGGCAATGCCTTTGTCGAACAGTTCCAAACCTTTTATCAACGCCAATAAACCTGAAATGGCGCAGCGTATCTCCCACCCTGCGCCACAACGCTGCCCACACGCCCAATTATGATGAACCTTAGCGATAGCCTTAAGCAAACCATCCGTGACATCCACAAGCGCATCGGTCAAAACCTCAGCCATTATCAGGTAAGGCCGCAGCAAAACTATTTGGTGGCTGAAATCGCTAAGACTTTAAGCGGTGAATATGACAAGCAAAACCGCCTATGCGTGATTGAAGCAGGCACTGGTACCGGTAAATCCTTGGCCTATTGTTTAGGCGCCATTCCACTGGCGATGAAACACAAGTTAACAGTCGTGATCTCCACCGCAACCGTTGCCTTGCAAGAGCAGTTGTTTAATAAAGATTTGCCATTTTTTGCCAAACACAGCGGCTTAGATGTCAGTTTTGATATCGCCAAAGGCCGTCAGCGTTACGTATGCGCCAGCAAGCTTGCGGATTTTGCCGCGACTGCCGCCGACCAAGACAATCAGCGTGGCATGTTTGACAGCCCCCCCTCGACTAAAACCATTGAGCTGTTAAAGCGGCTTTATAAAGCCTATGCCTCAGGTAAGTGGGATGGCGACAAAGACAGCTGGCCAAGCGTCATTCCCGATGACGTATGGCGACATGTGGCCTCAGACAAGCATAGCTGCCTGCGCTCACTTGAAGAACATCGCAATTGCCCGTTTCATCTTGCCCGAGACCGCATAGAAGGTCTTGATGTACTTATCGTCAATCACGCGCTTTTATTGGCAGATTTAGAACTTGGCGGCGGTAAAATCTTGACCGAACCGGGCAAAAGCGTCTATCTACTCGATGAGGTCCATCACCTACCGCAGATCACCCGTGATTTTGCCTCGGCCCAGGTCACCACCTTCGGCGCCAAAGAGTGGCTGGATAAACTCCCGGCACTGTCTCAGTCTCTGGCCAAAACCCTCACTCGCTCGGCGGCCATTGGCATTAATTTAAAGGTATTGGATCTGGTCGATGACATCGGTAAAGACCTCTCAGAGGTCTTTGTTCATCTTCAGCAAAATCACCAGATATTGTTTAAAGAAGAACAGCTTAAGCGCTTTGAAAACGGCGAGCTGCCAGCGGATCTCAAACTCAAGGCACAAGCCATAGGCCCAGCGACAGGCCAACTGCTCGCGCAGATCAACAAATATCAAGAGATCTTAAAAAACGAACTATCCGAGGGCGATATCAGCCCCAGTGTCGGCGAGCCTTTAATGTCAGACCTTGGCTTTTTCATTCATCGATTAGAAAATCTGCATAAGCTTTGGCGTGAATGGAGCTATGAGCGCTCAGAAAAAGCCCCCCCCAGTGCGCGCTGGATTGAAGTCATCAAAACCCAAGGTAAGCAGCAGTTCGATTATTTGCTTGCTTCCTCACCAATTGAAATCGGCTTTTTTCTACAAGAAAAGCTGTGGCACGAATGCGCCGGGGCCATCTTATGCTCTGCGACCCTAACCGCATTAGGCAAGTTTGACTTTTTCCGCAAACAAGTTGGATTAAAAGCCAACGACGGCACCCGCTATCTGAAAGTCGATAGCCCTTTTGACTATCGCAATCAAGCTCAACTGCATGTGCCTAAGCTCACCTGCGAGCCAAGTGCGCCAAAGTATACCGATGAGCTGATTAAAGTGCTGCCGGGTCTGTTAGAGGGTATCAACGCCTCTTTGGTGCTATTTTCCTCCTACTGGCAAATGGAAGCAGTGGCCGATAAGCTCAAAGCCAAATATGGCGATAAATTGCTGGTGCAAGGCCAAGCCGCCAGACAACTGATCATAGAGCAACATAAGGCTGCCATCGATAAAGGCAAAGTCAGCATTATTTTCGGCACTCAGAGCTTTTCCGAAGGGCTTGACTTGCCCGGTGATTACCTTACCAATGTGATCATTACCAAGATCCCATTTGCCGTGCCGACCTCGCCGGTAGAGGAAGCCCACGCCGAGTACATCAAAGCCAAAGGCGGCAATCCGTTTTTAGAGCTGAGTATTCCACAGGCATCAAAAAAATTGGTTCAGGCGGTGGGGCGCTTGCTGCGCAACGAGAAAGACAGCGGACGGGTGGTGATCTTAGATAGGCGCTTAGTCAGTAAACGTTACGGCCAGTCGATGCTAGATGCCTTGCCGCCGTTTAAGCGTATTATCGAATATTAAGGCGAGATGATGGAACTGCATACCCTTTTACTGTTGATTTTAGCCGGTTTTTTCGCCGGTTTTATCGACGCGGTTGCCGGCGGTGGCGGTCTGCTCAGCGTTCCCTCTTTACTGGCGGCAGGTTTACCACCGCATCTGGCGCTTGGCACCAATAAACTGGCGGCAACGTTCAGCTCCATTACCTCCAGTATCACATTTTTTAAGAAAAAACTCTTTGATCCGGCGTTTTGGCGCAGCGCCGTGATAGCCACAGCCATTGGCGCTGTACTCGGCACCTTGGCGGTCGATAGCCTCTCTACCGAGGTGCTCGATAAAACGCTGCCGGTGGTGATCTTTCTCGCCGCCATTTATAGCCTGATGGCCCCCCATGGTTGTGACAAAACCGTGGACTTGCCACAACTGGGCAGAAAACTTCGCGCCAGTCAGTGGCTACAAGGGCTATCTTTAGGCTTTTATGACGGTTTGGCAGGTCCCGGTAGCGGCACTTTCTGGATGGTCTCATCAATGGCACTATATAAAATGAATCTACTGTTGTGTTGCGGCTTAGCCCGTACCATGACCTTTATCAGCAATTCGTTTTCATTAGTCGCTTTTATCGTTTTGGCAAAGGTAGACTTTACCATAGGTATCGCGATGGGCTTGAGCATGATGATAGGCTCGTTTATCGGCGCCCATTCGGCCATCAAGTTTGGCCAACGCTTTATTCGTCCACTATTTACCTTGGTGGTACTTGCCATCGCGTTGAAACTGGCCATAGAGGCATGGGTTTAACATGCTGACCCAAAGTTTAATCATCCGCATCGCCGAGCAAATCGACACGCTAAAGCAGCAAACCGAGCAGATTGACCAACACAACGCCACCGTTCGCTCCAACCGCTTTAAGTACCGTGATATCTTTCATCCACAGCTGTTTCGCTGCGACTCGACCAAACTGCTCGACTATGTTTTGGAGGCGGAGAAAAACTTCAAAACATTACTCAAAGGCCCCTCTTACGCCGCCCACCTGCCCGCTTTGGGCGAAAAGCTCAGCTGCCAGATTGCCGCCATCAACCAAGCGGTAAAAGCCAATGCAGTGGTACTAAAAGAGCACAACTACCAATCGAAACGGGCCAAACAACGCTATCAGCAGCGATACAAAAAAGTCGCCAGTCAAATGATGGCCAACAGCCATGAGCTGTATGAAGAATTGGCGCGCAATCATGAATTTGAACGACGACTCAATGAAATGATCTATGAGCGCAAAGCCCAACTCGGCGGTGCCGATGCGCCGACTACCGAGCGACTCAACCGCGAAATGCTGGCGTTGCATGAGCGCTTGGGTCGCTGCCGCCGCGCCATTACCGCCGTCGAAGAACGCATTCAATTTGCCGAATCAAAAACCCGTTAATAAGGCCTAATCAAACCCAAGCCTTATTCAAATAATAGGGTGGGCTTGGTCGGAACGAGCGTCCACCATTCGCTTTGGGTTGTAGAGGCGGGTTGTTCAAGCAATGATGTAAATCAACGCCCAACCTAGACCGGACAAAATCCCATTGCCTTTTTCAGTTCAATCGGCAGTTCGGGTAAATCTCGTTTCGGTAGTAAAAACGTCGCGATGGTAAACAGATCGCTAAACACCCGATTACGCTCAGTGGTGCGTTTCAAATACTCAGTGCCGCTAGAGCCGCCGGTGCCAATTTTAGCCCCCAACATACGTTGCACCATCATCGAATGTTTATAACGCCAAATGGTCATCTGCTCGTCGATTTCCGTTAGCGCCTGCAACAGCTGAAACGGTAAGTTAAACACAGGTTCATCTTGATACAGGGTAATGAACAGCGCACTGAGCATCGCCTTATGACTTAGGCGAAATGCCTTTTCTTCACGCTTTTGCTGATAACGCGTCTTATCAAGCAAAACGGCAAACTTTTCGCGATTATCTTCAATGGCTTTCAGTTGCACCCGGCGATCTTTTGGCGACAGTTCCTCAATGCTGTTGACAATTTTAATGTCGTTATCGAGCATCACCTCGGTGGCTTTTTGATATAGCTTCCAAAACTTAAACTCGCCGAACTCCAAAAACGGCATACGCGCCAACCAACTGTCCATCAACTCAAACAAACAGGGCTTTTGTTCAAGCTCACGCAAAAACTGCTGCTGATCGGGCTTGAGCCTGCTGTAGAACGATTGTTTATCAAAATCGATGCGATAGTCACTCTTAAGCCCCAAGACAATTTCCAGCATTTTCCACTGCACACTTTGAAAGCCCGATGCCGGCACCAAAAAATCACGAAACGCCAAAAACTCTTGCGGCGTCATACATTCTAATACTTCAATTTGCTGGTTCAGCAGCAGCTGAATTTTCAATACCCGATTCAGACGATGCACCACCGTCGTCAGCTCATCGTCTTTAACGCTAGAATGATTGAAAATATCAATCACCGAATTGAACTCATGGAGGATCTGTTTAAACCACAATTCATAGGCTTGGTGGGTCACAATAAACAAGGTTTCGTCGTGCACCGGTTCACCGTAAAAAGCGCTTTCTGGTTGTTGTGCCGATAGGATCTTATCGAGTTGCAGATAATCGCCGTAATCACAAGGCTTTCTCAGTTTTACCGTCATCTTCTCTCCTAATGCTCAAACGTGGTGGCAAATGACACATCTTGATGTGACTTGTAGGTTTTCAGCACAAAAACGGCAAACACACCCAAATACCTTAATGCAAACAAAAACCGGCTCTCAACAAATAGTAGCAAAGGATCAAAAAGCCGTGAGGAAAAGCGCGAGGAATAATGCTATATTAACGGCGATTTTCCACCGTCCATTTTCGTTGAGTCAACTACATGAGCCAATTTACCGGTCAACACATCCTCTCGGTAAACCAATTCGACCGAGAAAGTATCGAAACCATCTTTAACGTCGCCGACAAAATGGCCCCCTACGCCAAGCGACAAAAGCGCACTACCGTGCTTGATGGGGCTATTTTAGGCAACCTGTTTTTTGAAGCCAGTACCAGAACCAGAGTGAGTTTTGGTTGTGCCTTTAACCTTTTAGGCGGCTTTGTGCGAGAAACCACCGGGATGAAAAGCTCGGCACTGGCCAAAGGCGAGTCATTGTATGATACTGCGCGGGTGATCAGCAGCTACTCTGACATTATCGCCATGCGCCATCCGCAAAGCGGCTCAGTGGCGGAGTTTGCCACCGGCAGCCGAGTCCCGGTGATCAACGGCGGCGACGGTCCCAACGAGCACCCGACCCAAGCCTTGCTGGACCTCTACACACTGCAAAAGGAACTCACCCACTTCGGCAAATCGATAGATGGTCTTCATATCACCTTGATGGGCGATTTGAAATACGGCCGTACCGTACATTCGTTGTCGAAGCTGCTTAGCCTGTACAAAGACATTCATTTTAACCTGATAGCGCCAGACGCCTTGGCCCTGCCCGATTCCGTGTTATCGGTTATCGACAATGCCGGTCATAAGATCAGTATCCATGAACAATTCGAAGGTCACCTCAAATCCGATATCGTCTATCAGACCCGAGTACAAGAAGAACGCTTTGAGAGTAAAGCAGAAGCCGACAAGTATCGCGGTCGTTTCCGACTGAACCAAAAAATCTATACCGAGCACTGTAAGTCCAATACCGTCTTGATGCACCCACTGCCACGAGACTCAAGACTCGATGCCAATGAACTGGACAACGATCTCAACGACAACCCCTATTTGGCCATCTTCCGCCAAGTCGATAACGGCGTGTTGGTCAGAATGGCACTATTTGCCCTTGCCCTTGGGGTGGAAGATCAATTGGAAAAATATGAAACCACAGTACCTTGGTTCTCACAAAAACATCAATATTAAGCGAATGCATTAGACCTATGACCAGATCACAATCTCTTTTTGACCAAGCCGCCAAAGTCATTCCCGGCGGTGTTAACTCTCCTGTGCGCGCCTTCAACGGTGTAGGCGGCACCCCGGTATTTATCGCCAAGGCCGATGGCGCCTACACTTATGACGTTGACGATAATCGCTATATCGATTACGTCGGCTCATGGGGACCGATGATTTTGGGCCATAATCACAGCGCCATTCGCGAAGCCGTACTGGCAGCGGTAGAAAATGGCCTCAGCTTCGGCGCACCGACCGAACTGGAAGTCAAAATGGCTGAGAAAGTCATTGAATTGGTGCCCTCGATGGACCAAGTCCGCATGGTCAGCTCCGGTACAGAAGCCACCATGAGCGCCATTCGATTGGCTCGCGGCTACACTGGCCGCGACAAAATACTCAAATTTGAAGGCTGTTACCATGGCCATGCCGACTCCTTGCTGGTCAAAGCGGGCTCGGGCATGTTAACCATGGGTGTGCCTAGCTCGCCGGGCATTCCAGAAGGACTTGCCCAGCATACCCTAACCGTCTCTTACAATAACCTCGAAGAAGTCGAAGCGGTTTTTGCCGAAGTCGGCGAACAAATTGCCTGTATTATCGTTGAACCGGTAGCCGGCAATATGAACTGTATCCCTCCATTACCGGGCTTTTTAGAAGGCTTGCGGGCGATATGCGATAAATATCAAAGCGTACTGATTTTCGACGAAGTAATGACCGGCTTTAGGGTTGCACTTGGCGGCGCGCAACAATACTATGGCGTGACGCCCGATTTGACCACTTTGGGCAAAGTCATCGGTGGTGGTATGCCGGTTGGCGCCTTTGGCGGCAAACAAGCGATTATGGATCACATCGCCCCCAAAGGCGGGGTCTATCAGGCAGGCACCTTGTCCGGTAACCCCGTTGCCATGGCTGCCGGTCTTGCGGCATTAGAGGCCGTTGCACAGCCCGGTGTACACCAAGCCTTGACCGAGAAGTCCAAACGCTTATGTGAAGGATTTGCTACAGCGGCAAAAGCCACCGGTGTCGCCTTGACCACCAATTATGTCGGCGGCATGTTTGGTTTGTTCTTCACCGACAAGCCCAGCGTCACCAGCTTTGCCGAAGCAACCAGTTGTGACGGTGAAAAATTCAAACGGTTTTTCCACCTCATGCTCGATGAAGGCGTCTATTTGGCACCTTCGGCATTTGAAGCTGGCTTTGTCAGCACAGCCCACAGCGATGAGGATATAGAAAACACCATCAAGGCGGCTGAGCGCTGTTTCGCCCAGCTATAACAGACCAATCGCTTCGGCGCTGCCATTGCTCAAATTATCGGCGCCTAAGCGACACTGTAAAGTTAACAATACGGCAATAAAAAGCGCCGATTTGTCAGTAAAAACTGACAGTCCCCAAGGCGTGCAGCTTAATAAAAAGGCGTTGATCTTTTACACAATGCCGGGCATAATCGATTAACTGAACGTTAACACATCTTTACAATATTTTAGCCTAAATGGTAACAGAACCAGGTAGTGAATAACTTAAAACAAACACACCGAGTTGGGACCCTGTAGCGACGTCATCAAGCACTGATCTTCGTTACCCGCCAAACCCGGTGAAAGACAAACGACGTGATAGGTGATTGATGCACAACCGCGATACCACATTGCTGGCAGAACTCGAAACGCTAAAGGCCGAAAATGACAGCCTGTGCGAACAACTGAAGTCTTCATTCGAAACTGCCCATCAATTGCGAGTTGAGTCTTATCATCACAGCCTGCTGAGCACTTTAATCAACGAACGTTTTCTGCTGTCAAAAAGCACGCTTGAGTGTACCGCCCAGCAAAGTCGGTTTTTACGCACTTTTGCCAAAGCCTGTGATTGCTTGAGTGCCGGAATTTACCTACTGGATAAAGACACTGGCTACTTTAATCTTGAGAGTTTTTACTCCGAAGAAACCGAACTGCCGCAAAACCGATTTATCGCTGCCGACGCCCCGGTGTACATCACCACCATGGCCGACACTTATTGTAATTTTGTTATCGCGCCGATGCGCTATGCCTCAGGTCTCAATGATCTTCACTGGTATTTTGACAAAGCCAACGGCCGCGCCCTACTGGTCTCTCATAACCGTGAAGACTCAATTGCTGAAATGTTCGATACGCTAACCGCCAAGGTCATGCGAACGGCGCTGCAATTATACGAAGATATCGAGATCAAAGCCGCCTACGAGGCCAAGTTGGTCCATCAGGCCACCATCGATCCGATGACCAACCTGCCCAACCGCAACCTTGCCTTTGATCGTTTAAGTCAGGCCATGCTCAGCCGCGCCAATGACAAAAAGATAGTGTTTGCCATGGTGGTGGACATTGCTCACTTTAGAGATATCAATGAAACCTTTGGTCATGACGTCGGCGATCAGATCTTAGCCGTCATTGCCAAGCGTATCCGCTTTGCCGTAAGAGAAAGTGATACCGTCGCCAGACTCAGCGGTGATGAGTTTTTGGTGATCTTAGAAAACGCCAATAAACTCAAAGCCGCCGAAGTGGTTGCCAAGAATATTTTGAACGCCATTTCAAAGCCGTTGCATTTTGAAAATCGCGAGCTGTTGATCGCCGCCAATATCGGCATTTCAGCCTACCCCGGCGACGGCGTAGACGCCTCGGAGCTTATCCAAAACGCCGATGCCGCAATGTATCAGGCAAGAAAGCTCGGTCTCAATCAATTCCGCTTTTACACCCTTGAAATGAATGAAGAGGTAGCGCATCGTTTGGCGGTTGAAACGGGCCTACAAAAAGCGTTGCAAAACAACGAGTTTACCCTCAAGTATCAACCCTTGGTCGATGCTGCCAGCGGCAACACGGTCACCGTCGAAGCACTATTGCGTTGGCATTGCCCTACCCTTGGCCACGTCTCACCTAACGAGTTTATTTCGATTGCCGAAGAAGATGGCCTGATCATTCCTATCGGTTACTGGGTTATCGAAGAAGTCTGCCGTCAACTCAACCGCTGGAAAGCCGAAGGGATCACCAACCTGACCGTAGCGATTAACGTTTCCGTACGCCAGTTGCATGAGCCGGGCTTTATCGATCGCTTGATGGCTATCTTGAAAAGTCATCACATTGCCACCAGCAAAATCGAACTGGAGATCACCGAAGGCATTTTATTGACCGACGTCCATGGCGCCGACAGTGTGCTGACCGTACTCCACGCTTTGGGCTTTAAGTTGTCACTCGATGACTTCGGCACCGGATATTCGGCCCTGAGCTACCTCAATCAATACCATTTTGACAATCTCAAAATAGACCGCTCGTTTATCACCAATCTAGTCTGCAATGAAAAAGACAAGGCCCTTATCGACGCCATTGTCGCCATGGCCCATAAGCTCAACCTCAAAGTCATTGCCGAGGGCGTTGAACACGTAGAAGAACTGCAATATTTGCAGGCGCAAAAGTGCGACTACATTCAAGGCTATTACTTTAGCCGCCCGGTATCGGGCGCCCAGATCACCGAGCGCCTGTTCGGTGCCAATGAAGCCGTTAGCGCCTAGTGGCTCCCCTTTAACCCAAGTTCACGTAAGGAAGGACATTGACCCGTCTTACGCAAAGCTCACATCAGGTTAGTTAGGACAGTCCACCATTTGCGGCCTGCCTTTCTCCACTGCCGATAACACAATCGCTCCGGCACACTGCCCCGGATACATCACGCCATCTTTTGCCGAGAAAAAGCGTTGGGTGATCCCTTTAGGCGGCGCATCAATCAGACTTTCAGGCGGCACTTGACGATTAAGCTCGGCAAATAACCGTAAGGCTCCGGCACTACCGGTCAAACCGACCGGGCTATAATCGTCTTTGCCCAGCCAAAATGTCGTTAGGGTTTTACCATCAAAGCCACTAAACCAACTGTCCCTCAGCTCATCGGTGGTACCGGTTTTACCGGCAAACTGCACTTGAGGAAACTCAGAGGTCAAATACCTTGCAGTACCAACACGCGTCACATCTTCGAGTACCGTATTGAGCAAATACACCGGCTCGACTTCAAAGTTGGCTCTTGCCGAGGGCTGACGATGCCAGATCATGGTGCCGTCGTTGGCCGTGACCACACTGATGGTCGAGAGCTTTTTGTACACCCCTTTAGAAGCGTAGGTAGCATACATTTCCGATACCTCTAAGGGCGATAACTCCAACGCCCCGAGGAACAACGAAGGATAACGAGCAAACCGTCGCTTAACTCCGAGTTTACCCAGACTCTCGGCAACACTGTCCATCCCCAAAGCTAAACCGAGGTTAACGGTGGGTATATTGCGCGAGCGGGTAAGCGCATCATACAGCAGCACCTCGCCTTCGTGAGTCTTATCAAAGTTTTCCGGGGTCCATTGTTCGCCGTTTTGGTTTTCCAGGGTCACCGGCGCATCGGGCAGCACCGTAGCCAAGGTAAAATCATCATACTGAGACAGTGCGGTCAAATACACCGCAGGCTTGATTAAAGAGCCAATATTGCGGCGCATATCTACTGCTCGGTTGAGTCCCGAGTAATTGACGTTGCGCCCGCCGACCATCGCGGTAATGGCACCTTGAGTGTAATCGACCGAGACCGACGCCACTTCGGCGTCACTTAGTTGATGACTGGCTTCGAGTTTAGACAAATAATCTTGTACCACACGCTCAGTTGCCCACTGCAATCTCGGATCTAAGTGAGTAAATACCCGGATCCCGTCGCCGACGATATCACTGTCGCGAAGGTTGGCTTTAAGCTCTTTTTTAACCTGCGCCATGTAGGCAGGAAAACGCGCCGATAAAAACGTATCCTTATCGGCAATGCCCAAAGGTCGATTTACCGCCACCTCATATTCCTGCTTGGTCAACAGGTGATGTTCAAACATTAAACGCAAGACCACATCGCGGCGCTCTAATGCCCGCTCGGTATGCTTGTGAGGGTTATAATAACTCGGACCTTTGATGATCCCCACCAAGACGGCAAATTCATCGGCGCTGAGTTCATTGATAGGCTTACTAAAATAATAACGGGCAGCCAAACCAAAACCATGAATGGCGCGATTGTGAAATTGCCCTAAAAAGACCTCGTTGACATAGGCTTCCAACAGTTGGTCTTTGCTGTAGCGGTGATCCAGTAGCAGCGCGATAAAAGCCTCATTAAGCTTGCGTATATAGCTTCTATCGGCATTTAGGTAGACGTTTTTGGCCAATTGCTGAGTTAAGGTACTGCCGCCCTGTACGGTACGTCCTGCTCTGATGTTATGCCACAGTGCCCGCAAAATAGCCGTGATACTGACGCCCGAGTGATGATAGAAATCTCTGTCTTCAACCAACAGCAAGGTATCTTTAAACAGTTCGGGAAAACGCTCAAGCGGCATAAACTCCCTGTCTTCATGATGGGGTGATAGCAAACGGTCGATAAGCAAAGGTTCAAAAGTCACCGCCACAATGGGCTGGTGGGAATCACGATCAATTAAACGGCTCAACCTGCCGTTGTCAAACTCAATGGTTAGCCAGCGTTCAGGCTCGACCTTACCTGGAAAATCAAATGCCCGTTTGACCACCGAAAGGTGCTTTGGGCTGACGGTATATTCACCGGGCCCCGAGAGCTTGGTGACACGGCGATAATCAAGCGCCTCAAGCTGGGCTATCAGGCCATTCTTATCGATGCCATAACCACTGTGCAAGGTCATCGGTCTGGCATAGATCTGCGCCGGTATTTGCCATTTTTTGCTTTCGAATTTACGGGTAACCTTGCTGTCGAGATAAATCAGATACACCACCAACGCCAATAACAAAGCAAAACTTAACTTGGCCAATGTTTTCGCACCATAAAGTGCAGCCTGCTTTAACTTGGTGTTTGCCTTTGCTTTGGAAGGCGGCTCAGGTTGTTTGCTTGCTTTTGATTTACTTGCTTTTTTTTCAGTCATGGTGACGGTGTGAACGAGACGGTTGGATCAATGTCTTTATTTTATCAGCGAATCACCGAGATATCAGGCCCGAGCCAAGGTTTTTTGTCGCTAATTGTCAAGGATGTGATGAACTTCACAAAACCGCCATGACAAATTAACTGTACCTAAACGATTTGCGTCATCGAAGTTGAGGGTCTATGCTTAGGGGGAACTGGCTCTTTAGGGTACATTGATGAGTTGTCATCTTCCCCCTATAAAGCCCGTCAACCGGCAATAAAACAATAAAAATCAATACATTGTATTATACCGGTTTTAATCCTTTTGCCTTTTATTCTGGGTGATAAACGGAATTACCACCAAGCGTTCAGAACAAAGGCACCTTGCATTGGAGAACAATATGAACAATAAAAATATCAAATCCTTAGGAACCTCAGACATCTTTATCGCCGGTGTCGCCATCGTCGTCGCGGCCAGTACCTTGGTCAGTGATTTCAACGGTTATTTCAACCTAGGTGCAGCCTTTATCATTGCCCTGTTCTTAGGTTTTCTCATCAACTTCATGCTCGCCATGTCGGCTGCGGAACTCAGTAGCAAATATCCCAAATCAGGGGTCATTTATAACTATGCCAAGGCCATCATCAAAGGCCACGCCGGGTTTTTTGTCGGCACCTTTTTAGGACTTGGCTTTTTCGGCATGTTTGCCTTTACCGTCGCGGGGGAAACCTCTGCCGGCGCGTTGGGGCTACAGGCCATCATCGGCCAAGACACACCGCTCAACTACTCAATTATCGCTTTGATTGTGCTGGCAGCGCTACCTAGCATTTTCGGTATCAAAGAAGCGGCATGGGTAAGCGCCGGACTCCTAGTCTTTATGCTGGGCATTCGCTGGATATTTGGCCTGTCTGGCTTTTTCGGCATCGGACATGAATATCAATGGCAATGGGCCAACCTCACCTCGGGCGTTGATTTTGCCAACTTCAATGGCGACAACGGTATTTTGACTGTCGGATTGGCCTTGGCCTTTTGGACTTTCGTCGGGATCGAATTTGCCTGCTCCTTGGCCGCCGACGTCCCCAACCCCAAACGCTCGATGCCACGAGGCTTGGCTTTCGGCCTTATCGCCATCTTATTGACGTCATTGGTGATGGGCCTTGGCGTGACCGGCATTATGCCATTGGGTGAGTGGCAACCCTTGATCCAAGGCGATTTAGGCCAACAAGGTGAAGCGCCGCAGCTGGCGGCAGGTCAAGTAATGTTCGGCACCACTGGTTACTATCTCATGGCGGTCGCCTCGGTGACAGCCACTCTAGGCACACTGACCGTCGCCTTCGTAGCCATGCCAAGATTATTGCAAACCATCGCCAACGACGGCTATTTGCTCGGGCCGTTATCGCCGTTTTTTGCCAAGCTGCATCCTAAATACGGCACGCCGGTCAATGCCATCATCACCACTTTGGTGATCTTCTTATCGGTTTCACTGGTTTCTAACGCCGTCATAGACTGGGTGCTTTCGGCTGCCTATGTTTGGGTGCTTATCTATGTTGGTTTCCACCTGTTGGCCTTTATCAGCCGCGCGAAAAAATCCAGTAAAGTCGGCGCGTTTAATCGCGGCTTCGTATTAGCCAATGCGATAGTCGGCAGTATCGCCACCATTATCGCTCTATACTATGCCTTTTTGGGCGCACATGACCTCTATGGCGGTAAAGCGCTTATTGTACTGGGCATCGCGTTTTTGCTTGCGGCTATCTCCTACTACTTCCATCGCAACGTTGTACCAGAGCAGACACAAGATGCAGCGTCGGAGGAGGAAGAACAAGCCCGTTTAGAAACCGCCTAATGCTGCGCTTACCGTGCGGTTGATTCGTTTATCGCAACATAAGAGGTCAACAATAGGCGTTTGCAGATAACCACTCACCAAGGGCCAATCTTTCACCGGATTGGCCCTTGATTTCTTGTCAATTCTTATCAACCCACACAACCTAAAATCAGTCCCTTTTTCTCTTTAAATTGAAAAACTTAGTTTTTGGAAACGACTTTTAGTCTTTGCTTTCGCAGGGACAAATGTATCAAAACTGATACAAAGTCACTTTGCAATCAGCCAAAGCGGATGCTAAACATAGTTAACTACTGGTTTACAAAAACCACACAACTAAAAACAATAAACCCAATAATCCAACAACAAAAAAGGTAGTGACATGAAAAACACTAAAGCCCTTTTGGCCTCTGGCCTTTTGGCATTCGCCATCGCCCCGGTATCGGCAGCAGTAAACAAAACCGTCAATATCGATAGCGCCAAAGGTGCAGCTCACGCGTTCGGTCTTAACGCCGACCACAGCTTCACCAGCAAAGGTCGTTTCCCGACGGTCAAAGGCACCGACAAAACCAAATTAACCTTGTCTTACAAAGGTGTTGAGGTTTATGGCACTCACGCCGTTGGCGAGCTCAACGGCGAAGGCAAACTGTTCAAAGCCCAAGGCAAAATCGGCAACTACAGCCACGTCAACGTCACCCCGTCTGTCTCAAAAATTGCCGCCATCAAAACCGCTAAAGATATATTCGGCGCCGAAAAAGTACAAAACCTCGACGTCAAATTGGTGATCAACGCCGAAAAAGACGGTCAGTTGATGTATCTCATCAACTACTTAAAAGCCGATGAAGTGTCACGCCCATTCGTCATGATCAATGCCCATACCGGCAAAGTAGAAGACGCCTTTGACGCGATTGCCCATAAAGGCAAACCAGGCGGCGGCAATGGCGGTGGCACTGCGTATGAAGCCACAGGCCCGGGCGGCAACAGCAAAACCCGTCGTTACTACTACGGCTCTGACTTTGGCACTTTGAAGGTAACCGAAAGCGGCGGCAACTGCGTGATGGAAAACGACAATGTCAAAACCATCAACATGAATCACGGTACCCGCGTAAGCCGCAGAACCGGTGCCCATGAGTTCACCTGCCCAGAAAACCTCGTCAAAGAGATCAATGGCGCCTACTCGCCACTGAACGACGCTCACTACTTCGGCGGCGTGATATTCGAAATGTATCAGCAGTGGTATGGCGTATCACCGTTGACGCAAAAGCTTGAAATGCGCGTTCACTACAGCAACAACTACGAAAACGCCTTCTGGGACGGTACAGCCATGACCTTTGGTGATGGTGCCAGCTACTTCTACCCGCTGGTATCACTAGATGTATCGGCCCACGAAGTCAGCCACGGTGTTACCGAGCAGCGCTCTAACTTGCGCTACAGCGGTATGTCCGGCGGGATGAATGAAGCGTTCTCAGATATGGCCGGTGAAGCTGCCGAATACTATATGCACGGCAGCAACGACTGGTTGGTCGGTCAAGAGATCTTCAAATCAAACGGCGCACTGCGTTATATGAACGACCCGACCCGTGATGGCCGCTCAATCGACCATGCCAATGACTATGCCGGTCAAGACGTTCACTATACCTCAGGTGTTTATAACAAAGCCTTCTACTTGTTGGCCACCACTCAAGGCTGGAACACCAAAACCGCTTTTGACGTGATGTATCGCGCCAATGACCTTTACTGGACTTCAGGCTCAACCTTCAACGCAGGTGCCTGTGGTGTTGAATCGGCAGCAGCTGATTTAGGTTATGGCGTCGCCGACGTGACCGCCGCTTTCGCCGCTGTTGGCGTAGCTTGTGGTAACTAATCGAAAAGATTGACACCGTAAACTAAAACGCCCCGACCTATTGATTAGGCCGGGGCGTTTTTATTTAATTCGCTTTTGTGCTCGCTTTGGTGTGGCTACAGCGTCCCTAAATTATTGTGGCGCACGTCTTTACCTTTAACCAGATAAACCACAAACTCGCAGATGTTCTTAGCATGATCGCCAATTCGCTCAAGTGCTCTGGCACACTGACTGATGCGTAAAAAGCTTTTGATCTCTTGCGGCTCCTCCATCATACGGGTGATCAACAAGCGCGAAATATTGTCACATTCTTCGTTGATCAACTTATCCATCGAGATCAATCTCAGCGCTTCATCGACGTCCATACGGGCATAGGCATTAAGCGATTCACGCAAAGTGGTTTTTACCCGCTCACCGAGGTTTCGTAGTTCAACATACTGACGCCCCGACAGATCTGCCCGCGCCAGCTCAATGGCATTTTTGCCCAACTTAATCGCTTCATCGCCTATACGCTCTAAGTCGGTGATGGTTTTAATGATGGTCAGCAATAACCGTAGATCACTGGCAGCCGGTTGGCGACGGGCCAATATTTTGGTGCAATTCTCGTCGATTTGCAGCTCTAAGCGGTTCACCTCAACGTCGTTGGCTATCATCTGATGGGCCAATTCGACATCAAGCTCCAACAAAGCCTTTAAGCCATTCTCCACTTGCGATTCAACCAAGCCACCCATTTTCATGATCTGGTTGCGCGCCTGCTCCAACTCCTCGTTAAAGCGCCTTGAGATGTGATGACTTAAATGTAAGTCATATTCCATATTCTGTTTCATAACTACCCCAACCTTACCCAATGCGACCGGTAATGTAGTTTTCCGTTAACGGATGCTCTGGGTTGGTAAAAATCTTTTCTGTCGGTCCCATTTCCACCAATCTGCCCAAATGAAAATAAGCGGTGGTCTGAGAGATCCTCGCGGCCTGTTGCATAGAATGTGTCACGATGGCGATAGTGTACTTGTCTTTAAGCTCATCTATCAATTCCTCGATGACCGCCGTTGCAATCGGATCGAGTGCCGCAGCTGGCTCATCCATTAAAATGACCTCAGGGCTGACCGCAATCGTACGGGCAATACACAAACGTTGCTGCTGTCCACCGGACAATCCGGTTGCCGGATTATCTAACCTATCTTTAACTTCGCCCCAAAGACCCGCCTTTTGCAGACAAGTGATAACAATCTCATCCAGTTCCGCCTTATTTGAAGCCAAGCCATGAATTTTAGGACCATAAGCGACATTTTCATAAATCGACTTAGGAAACGGATTGGCTTTTTGAAACACCATACCCACCCGGGCACGTAAAAACACCGGGTCCATTTTCTTGTCGTAAATGTCTTTATCTTCCAAGTATAGACTACCAGTGACTTGACAGCTGCCGATAGTGTCATTCATACGATTTAAGCTGCGTAATATCGTGGTTTTACCACAACCCGACGCGCCGATAAGCGCGGTGACCTGATTGCGCGCCATATCCAATGTCACATCCTGCACCGCCACCTTATCACCGTAGCGGACACTCAAGTTGCGGATCTTCATTTTGGCGTCTTCGGCATAAACGTTGCCAACGGTTTCACCGATAGGCTGAGCCGAAGTAACAGCGGCCTGACCGTATTCGGCCAAGTCTTCAGGAAGTTTGTTAATCACAGCTTAATCACTCTTGTTTTCGTAGTACTTTCTGAGCATTGACGCACAGAAGTTCATAAACACCAAAATCGCCAACAACACCAAAATGGCAGCAGAGGTTCGGGCTAAAAATGCAGGCTCAGGCGAGTCGGCCCACAGGAAAATCTGAACTGGCAACACAGTTGCGGCATCAAAGACCCCTTGCGGGCTCTCAACGATAAACGCCACCATACCTATCATCAATAAGGGGGCCGTCTCACCGATTGCCTGCACCATACCAATGATGGTGCCTGTGATGATCCCCGGCATTGCTTGTGGCAATACCAAGCCAAAGGTCACCTGCATTCTTGAAGCGCCTAGACCCAAAGCGGCATCGCGCAACGTATTGGGCACCGCTTTAATCGCCGCCCGGCTGGCAATAATAATGGTCGGCAAAGTCATCAGCGCCAGCACAATACCGGCCACCAAAGGTGCCGAACGCGGTAAGCCAAAGACATTGATGATCACCGCCAAACCAAACAGACCAAATACGATTGACGGTACTGCGGCCAGGTTGTTGATATTGATTTCAATTAAATCCGTCAGCCGATTACGCTGAGCAAATTCTTCGAGATACAGCGCCGCAGCCACCCCAATGGGAAACGACAGCATGAGCGTAACCAACATAGTCAGCAAAGTCCCGCTCACGGCCCCTTTAATACCTGCAATTTCCGGCTCTCTTGAATCGGTGTTGGTGAAAAAGCCGATATTGAAGCGCTTTTCAATGCGCCCTTGCCCGCTCAACAATTTAAGCCACGCGGCTTGTTGTTCTTTGGTACGTCCCCAAGGCTCGCCAATCTCATCGACCTGTTTCAGGTAGCTGTCGATATCATCATCGAGCAACACCCAAAGCGACAGAGACTGCCCGAACTGCTCAGGGTTTTCCAATAGGTGGTTGCGCGCTCGAAATTCGGCATCTAAGCTGAGCATTTTAATCATCAGCTTACGCTCCACCATCGTCTTTGCCTCAGGCAGCATCATAAACAGACTTTGTTTGACCACCTCACGGTAGTTTGCCTGCTCTAAAGCATCTAAGTCGTTTGATTCCACCGCGAGCCACTGCTGACGATATTCGACATCAAGCTTGAGCCAATGCTGCGAAAAAGCCGGCAGCGCTTTGAGACTGATGTCGAGCAGTAAGACCACCACCACGGCAAAGCCGAACATCACCGACATAAAGCTAAACAGACGAAACAGGCGTTCTTTGCGATAACGCCTTTTTAAGCCCTTTTCCACTTTGCTAGAGACGTGCTCAGTCATATTGCTCCCGATATCTTCTCACCACTTTGAGGGCAAAAATATTCAATGCCAAAGTCGTCACAAACAACATCATACCCAGTGCAAATGCCGCTAAGGTCTTGGGACTATCAAACTCCTGATCGCCGGTCAGCAAGGTGACAATCTGTACCGTCACCGTCGTTACCGAATCCAGCGGATTAATCGTAAGGTTAGCGGCAAGTCCTGCGGCCATCACCACAATCATGGTCTCACCGATGGCCCGTGAAATCGCCAGCAATATCGCCCCGACAACCCCCGGCAGCGCCGCCGGCAACAATACCAAGCGAATGGTTTCAGATAAAGTCGCTCCCAAGCCCAAAGAACCGTCTTTTAACGATTTAGGCACAGCATTTAGGGCATCATCAGATAATGAAGAAACAAACGGAATGATCATCACCCCCATCACCAAGCCAGCGGCTAAGGCGCTTTCAGCTGCGACATTCAGGCCAATCGCATTGCCAAGGTGACGGATGAAAGGTGCTACGGTCAACGCGGCAAAAAAGCCGTAAACCACCGTCGGCACACCCGCTAGCAACTCCAGCATCGGTTTGGCAATATGACGAAACCGCTCAGAAGCATAATTAGAGAGGTAAATCGCCGTCATCAACCCCACCGGCACCGCTATCACCATGGCAATGGCGGTGATCAGCATAGTACCGACAAATAAAGGCACCGCACCAAATGCGCCGGATGCACCAACCTGCCCTTCGCGCATCGCTATTTGCGGACTCCACTGAGTACCGAACAAAAGCTCCAGCGGCGACACCTTGCTGAAAAACGCAATAGACTCAAACAGCACCGACATGACAATACCCAAGGTCGTCAAAATGGCGATGGCTGAACTGAGCATTAAAAAGAACTCGACCACTCGCTCCGTACGCTGACGGGCACGGTATTTGATACCAAACTGTCTCACCACAAGAGCAGATGAACACACGGCAACCAGCAAGACCAAAGCCGTTTTAAGCCAAGCACTGGTGTTGTTCAACGAAATCAGGCGTTTAACAGCTTGCGATTTATGGGATCCATCCATCGGATAGACACCACTTTTGGCCATCAAACGAATATCGTTCAAATATAATCCAAGTTGATCGGTGCCGAGTTG
Source organism: Alteromonadaceae bacterium (assembly GCA_041583135.1). Taxonomy (GTDB): domain Bacteria; phylum Pseudomonadota; class Gammaproteobacteria; order Enterobacterales; family Alteromonadaceae; genus JABSOG01. The sequence goes on from JBFHGJ010000018.1 coordinate 57,600, forward strand.
CCTTACTGACTCGGGAAATTGATTGAGCAACAACATTTCAATGATGGAGGGTTCAAATATGCTCCACAAGGTCAAACAAATAAGCGCAGGAATGCCAAAATACAACGCACTTAAAAGGCCAAACTGGGTTGGCAGCGAGTCAAGATATTTTGCTTTTGCCGGGCCGCCCGCAGCATTGACGGCCCGAGTCATGCCGAGCCAATAGCTCAGCAATGACAAAACCACCACGACAATAATCAAGGTTGCAGAATTCATCGGTTTATTCTAAGCCTGTCAGCCAAGCGCAAAATCAAAGACATCTGTATCAATTCCCTTTTACAACTCAAGTGGTTTGAGTGACGACACGTCAACACGCACCATTTGCAGCATCGACGCAGGCAACGGGATCAAGCCCTTTTCACTAAGGTAGCCCTCAGGCCCCATGGCGGCATCGCTGGTAAACTCATTCAAAAACGCACGGATCCCTGGAATTTTCCCTGCATGCAGGTTTTTTACATAAAAATAAAGCGGTCTCGAAATGGCGTAGTGACCATTGGCAATACTGCTAAAATCCGGTTTTACGCCATTGATTGACGCCCCTTGCAGTTTATCGGCATTTTGATCGAGAAAGCTAAAGCCAAATATACCTAAAGCATTGGCGTTATTCATTAACTTTTGCACGATGAGGTTATCGTTCTCACCCACCTCGATGTATTTGTGATCTTCCCTGACGCTGTGGCAGATCTGCTTAAAGCGAATCGGATCGGACTTTTCATATTGGGCAATGGCGGTAAACTGGCGACAGCCGCCTTCCATCACCAACTCAGAAAACGCATCGCGGGTGCCGGAAGTCGGCGCTGGCCCCAACACTTCAATTTCGTGAGCGGGCAGCTTGGGATTGACATCAGACCAACGTTTGTAAGGATTATCGATGAGCGACTTGCCATCGGCACTCGGTACGCGCTTGGCCAGTGCAAGAAACAGATCTTTAAGTGCAATATCAATCACTTCGGCATTTTTGGCATTGGCAATAACAATGCCGTCAAAGCCAATCAATACTTCGGTTATTGCACCGACGCCATTGGCCTTGCACATTTCAAACTCGGTTTTTTTCATGCGCCGTGAGGCATTGGAGATATCGGGCGTCTGCACACCAACACCTGAACAAAACAGCTTCAAGCCGCTGCCGGTGCCGGTAGACTCGACTCTTGGGGTTTTAAAACCACTGGTCTTACCGAAGCGTTCGGCAACCACAGTCGTAAAGGGGTAAACCGTCGATGAGCCCACCACATTAATCGTCTCTCGACTTGACTGAAACGCCTGTGCAGAGATCGTCGCAAATACGACAATCGCCATGGTAGCAGCCAACTTAAAGATTAATCTAAAGCTCATTTGGTATACCCGTTTCTCCCAAAATTCAAACGTTTTGTAAAAAATTGCGGCAAGTATATGACGCTTTTATTACAGTTTGACTACATCGTCAAATTTATTTACGTCAGCCGTTTCTAAAACGCGATAATGTGGAAAATAAGCGGTAAACGTTGATCCCTTACCCAATTCACTTTGGATATCGAGATAACCACCATGGTTCTCTAAAATGTGCTTAACGATAGAAAGCCCCAATCCCGTACCGGATACTTCTCTATCTCTTTTGGCATTGACCCGATAAAAACGCTCAGTCAATCGGGGAATGTCGGCTTTGGCGATCCCTTCACCATTGTCAATAACCTGTAACCCTGCCCAGCCTTCATTATTCATCGTCCAATCAACCACCACCTTAGAGCCAGGCGGCGAATATTTGATGGCGTTACTGACCAAGTTCTGACACAAGCTGAACAGATCTGACTCAATGCCTCTGACCACCAACGGCGCGATAAGACGCGATTCAATGGTATATTCATGCTCCGTACTGCCATAATCGGTCACCAACTGCTCGGTCAGAGCAAACAAATCGACAGGCTCACCACTGTTTTTGTTGTAATTAACCTCTTTTTCCACCAGTTTGGATAAACTCAACAGATCATCGAGTATCGAAACCATGCGCACCGCCTGCTCATGGGCATTGTGTATCAGGCCCTGCATCGGTGGCGGCAAGTCATCGCTTAGGGTGATCATTTCAAGATAGCCACTGATCACCGTCAAAGGTGTACGCAACTCATGGGAGGCATTGGAAATAAAAGATTTGCGTAGTTTCTGTACCGCCATGATCTGAGTGATATCTTTGGCGGTCAGCAATTTTTGATTGTTGCCAAATGCCACGCAGTTGACCGACAACATCACATTAGGATCGACCGGCGAAGGCATTTGAATCGAATCGAGACCATCGGCGATATTAATGATGTTTTGCAATTCCGGCTTACGGATCAGATTATCGATGCGCTGACCTTCATCTTTATACTTCGAGATGCCCAAGGTGGTAGCCGCAGCACTATTGACCCAAACGATTTCAAGTTGCTCGTTCAAAGTCACAGTCGCATAAGGCAAGGCAGAAATGGTGGATTCGAATTGTCTAAGCAATTCTTTTAGGCGTTTTTTGTGTTGCGAGTCACGCTTTTGACCACGGTGAATGTGCTGTACGATCAACTCCCAAATGCCGTTGGCATTGGGTGCGTTATCGACCTTTGCGCCCATGCGGATCCAGCGTTCAAAGGCCCTGATTTGAAACAACGTCCAGCCGATGTATATGGAACAAGGGACCAACACTGCGGCCACCCACACATCACTAACAAGTCCGATAATTAAACCTGAAGCGACTAAAACAAGAATACGAGAATATTCGGTCGTCCAAGCGTTTTTCATCAAGCAGCCTTGCCGGTGACAAACATATATCCCATGCCACGCACTGTGGTAAAGAGCTTATCAAGGCCAGAAGGCTTAAACAATTTTCGCAGTCTCAACATGTGTACATCTACGGTGCGTTCTTCAACGTATACCGCAGTCCCCCAGATAAAATCCAATAATTGGCTACGAGTATACACCCGATTCTGGTTTTCCATGAAGAAGCGAAGCAATTTAAATTCGGTTTGACCGATATGGACCGGCTCATCTTTAACCACCAACTGACGGGTGGCGAGATTCAGTTCGATGCCATGGGCCGAGAGTTTTTCATCACGAACCAGGCTAGTGCGGCGCAATAGTGCTTTTACCCTTGCGAGCAGCTCTTTAATGGCAACCGGTTTGGTGAGATAGTCGTCCGCACCGGCACCTAAGCCTTTGACAATATCTTCTTCATCGACACGAGCGGTCAACATTAAGATCGGCAAATTGGCATAAACTTCATTGTTGCGCAGTTTACGCACCAACTCAACGCCTGATTCGCCTGGCATCATCCAATCGACAATCGCCAAGTCTACGCGTTCTTTACTCAACAGCTCACGGGCCTTATCGGCACAATCAGCCTCGACAATACGATAGTTTTCTCGCTCCAGCGCAAATCGCAGCATTTCACGAATAGGGTGTGCATCTTCAACTAAAAGTACAGTTCTCGACATTTTTATGACCTCCCAAGAAGCTGATAGCCATTACAATTGAGGCGTATTTTGGAGAACAAAGATGACAAACATGTGACACAAAACCGGCTAAATCTCCCATCACAAGCTTTTCCTTTAAATTTCAATTAGTTCATTTTTTAATCTAAAGTCATCATTCAGAGGCTAAGTTGAGATTTTGATAAATGACGCTGGTATTTACGGATAATCTTTCTGTACGGTAGCTGAATTTATTTGAGAATAGTTGCAGCAAAATCAGTGCATCGTCTCATTCTATACATACAAAAAGGGCCAGCAATAACGCCGGCCCTCTCTCTAGGAAAAATAGCGGATTTAAGCATCACACTCAGGGTAATTAGGACAGATTTTGTCATTGCCCTGCTCCATTAGAATGATAGGTGTAGGATACTCAGGCGCAACGACGACTGCCTCTTGATCATTGTTAGCAAAGCTATTGAGTGACGCCGCAGTTAGGCCGGCAAGCAATACGGTAGTTAAAGATTTGGTCAAAGTTGAACGCATGTGGGTATCTCCTATAGAACTGTTAGTCAATATTAAAATAGGACTTTAAAGCCTTTAAGCGGCTAAAAAATCAATGCGGCCTATTTTAGTAACTTAATGCAGAAGATAAAGGCTGATGAGCCTTGGAAAATGCTGTAAATCGCAGCAGCAAAAAACCAAGGGGACAGGTAACCAAAAGTAAGCCAAAAACACTTGAATTTATGGTTAAAAAGATGTTAAAAAGTAAGATTTTACTCGAAAAAACTACGGTTTTTGGTCATTTCACAGACATATTATTATTTAAGCTCAATTATCTCAGTTTCGCCACTTTGATAGAAATCAAATAAACAACCGCCGAGCGCTTCATGGCATTGCAGGTTCTTGATCCAGCCGTCAATCGACACGTCCGCAGCAGCAATTGTGCCATCATTTAAGTCATAACTGCGAAATAAATGATCGTCGAACTGAAACTGATAGATACGCGCATCGCTAACATCCCAATAGGTGCTAGAGAGCGCCTCAAAGTCCGCTATCAGCAGCTCTGGCGCTAACGCCGTGATATCCATACGCCACAACCCTTTTTCACGATAGCGGGTGAAATAGACGACGCCTCGATACAAATGCGCGGTGAATCCCCCCGTGTCTAAATCTCTGACCTTACCCGAGTCGATTTCAAACAATTGCAGCTGCCAGTTTTCGCCTTGTTCGACAGCGTAAATCAAGCGACCATCATCCGAAAGGCTAACATTACGCACCCTTTGCGCTTTATCGGTCAGCCAAGTCAAGCCCTCGCTCTGCACATCGAAACGAAACACCCGTTCTTCGGCCACACCAAATAGTGCGTGGTGTCTCGGGCTATAATGCAAAGATTTCACATGTTGTGGGAAGTTAATATCAGAGTATTTGACGTAACGATCGCCAAGCTTATGCCAAAGCTGTTTTTTGCCGGAACGATTGGAAATAAAAAATAATTGCTCACTCGATGCCATCGCCGGCATCGAATCAAGATATGGACTGACGATAACCTCCGAGAGCTTGGCTTGATCTTGGCGTTCGTAGGTCAGTGACCATAGCGATGCATTGTTGCGAAAGCCTCGATAGGCGAACAGTCGTCCTTCATGAGTCACCGGAAAACTCACCGGTTGCTTCAAATCGGCGATGACATTTTTCTTGTGCTCAATCAAATCGTAAAGATACAGTCGCCAGTCATCACTGCGATATACCAATTGATGATCAGAAAGCCATTGTACACCGCGCAATAAGTACGGCACTTCATCGACAAAACGGATACTGTCGTCTTCAAGGTTTTTGACCAAAATCCGGCTACTTTGCCACAGCTTATTGCGAATGATAGCCAACTGTTTGCCATCGGCCGAAACAGAAAAGGCATAATCGCCACGGCCTGAGGATGTCGGTGCCGTCAAATTGCGTTCATAACCGGTTTTAAGATCATGGCGGTAAATACGAAAAGGGTCATACAACGACTCAGAACGTCCAAAATACACTGACTGACCGTCGCTGGAGAAATCCGTTGTGGTCCAAAACCCAGACAGCCCACATCGCGACACGCGACGATTGGCGGTAGCGTCGAACTGGCCTTGATCAAAAGGGATCAGCCATATCTCGCACGCCTTATCATTGTTTTTAACATAAACCACCGAGCTTAAATCTGGCGAAAAGCTCGGACTGTCGTAACTGTTTTGCGCTTCAAAAGGCATTTCAAACAGTTTGCCGGACTGCAGATCTCTGGCAACAATCCGATTTTTCTCGCCATGAGATTGCCGAGTATAAATCAACCAACGGCCATCTTTAGAGATATCAAACTCAAGTTCGTTGCCGGCCTCGTGAGTTAACCGTTCAAAGTCGGTATATGCCGTCACAACCCCTTTGTAGCTGGTGTCCTGTTGCAGCAGTAGGTTAGCACTCAAAATAGAAGCCGATACGGCGAAAAGCACGCCAAAAAGTACCATCGCCATTGAATTGGAACTTTTGGCAAGCAAAGACTTAAGCTGACTTTTTAACGACTGCCGAGCCTGAGTCGAGGGAGGGTTTTCTATGGCAGCGTCGCTTGAAGTTTCCTCAATCACTTTATCATCGTGTTCGGCACAAGGCGCAGAGCCGAGCAATTGCTGAGATATCGACGTGGCAGGCATCGCGGCGCCTGCCCTATCGGCAAACTCCAATGTCGCGCTATCGACAACTTCTACCTCGCCGATAAAACGATAGCCTCGCTTGGGCACTGTGTGTAGCAATTTCACTTTATCACGGCCACAGCCGATGAGCTTGCGCAGCTCAGAGATCACTGAAGAAATGGTACTGGGATCTTTATGGGTTGTTCCCCAAACCCGCATCAACAGCTGTTCATACAGCACCGTCTCGCCACGGGACTCGATTAAAGTGTTCAAACACAGGCTAATGCGTCCGGGTAATTGCTTTACCTGGCCATCGGCGTAGATTAATTCCTGGTTCTTGGGATCAAAAGCCCAATTGTGACACTTATATATCGCCATCAACTCTCCAGAGTAACACCTGGTACTTCTACCTGTTCCTTCAATGCTAAAGCGATAGGATATGCGCCTTAGATCCTGCTTACCAAAGTTGACCCAACTCAGCATTGAAGGTTAAAAACAACCGTATTGCGAATGTTGTCCGTCTGTTTAACCTGAACATTAACTCAGGTCATCTATAAATATTAAACGCACAGGCGGCAAACTTACAGTATCAGTACAACAGATTTGTGACGATTTGTAAAAATCGTGCGTCAATCAACCGACACACGATTAAATAGAACTATTTAATGAACAGTTGTCCTGCTGACATCTGAGTTTCGACAAAGCCTTGTGTTTGTGCAAATTCTTTGGCCTGGGACGGTGACAATTCAAACACCTGACACAACTCTGCTAAGGTCCAGCTGTTAAAACGAGCAAGCTTTTGTTCGACACTGAGCATCTGCTCGATCACTAGGCCTTGTGATGTTAGCGCCCTTTGTAGCTGTTCATAGGGTCTAGCGCCAACCAAAACCCCCGGATTGGCACCGCTGAAGATAATCGATGGAAAACCTCTGGCGCCAAGACGGTGCATTTGCATCTGCTCGGTTTGAAAAATGTGAACCACTTCATCTGATTGCAAACGGGTTAAAAACGTCTGTCCATCAATGCCCAGGGCATTGGCGCAATCCACCAGCACCTCTGTTTGACAAATATTCACCGCATTCATAAATACCCGCTCACGCATTTTACGCACAAACGCACTCTCTAAAGCCGGGTCAATTAAGCGTACGGCAATTGCACTTTGACACAATACATAGGAGTTGGGTAGCGGATCGTTGGCCCATACACTCGGGTCAATTGGCTGGCCTGAAACCTCCGCCACATGCTGCCAATGAGGTATCACGTCCGCTGGCTTGGCAATGGCATTGCCCGAATCGGCAAACCCTTCCCAGCCCGGTAGCAGTCCACCATGAATATACTGGACATCGAAGCGATATTGCAGCTGTAGCTTACGCCATTGCGGTTCGATTGCCCAGCAATGTGAACAAATGGTATCGGTGACAAAGATCACCTTAGTGTGTTGTGTATTTTCGCTGCTCTGAGGGCTTTGCTCGCTGGGCGCATTGCTCAAAGCGTCTTGAGGTAATGGACAGCCAGTTTGCTCATCACATTGATTCATGTTGTTACCTTAGCACGTTGTTGTTCTTATCGCAGGCGAATGTTCCCGACAACACCTGCATTGTGTATATCCCTATACATTACAGGCGAATGTTCCCGACAACGCCTGAATTGTGTATATCCCTATACATTAGCGGTCTTATGTTTAAAAAAATGTCGTATTAGCCCAACTTGTTCAGGGCGCTTTCAATCCTATCGAGCCCTTGCTTTAAAATCTCAAAGCTGGTGGCGAAACAGATGCGGATATGGCCTTTGGCCCCTGGGCCAAAAAAGCGCTCATTGCCCGGTACGACTGCGACTTTTTCCTCAAGTAGCTTAGCCACTAAGCTCTCGGCATCTAAGCCGGTGCCTTCAATGTTGGGAAACAACAAATAGGTCGCCTCAGGCTTGCTACAGCTTATTCCCGGCATCGCATTTAAACGCTCAACGGCATAGTCACGCAGCTCAGTCAAATGCTCGACAAAACCATCGGCCCAGTACCAGCACTTTTGCAATGCCGTGGTCGCGGCAACTTGTGAAATCGTCGCCACACCGCCAGCAGTCGTCATCACGTTAGAGTTGGCAACAATCTCATCATAGCTTTGACCATCGGGCGCAATCACCGCGCCAATACGTAAGCCAGCTAAACCAAAAGCTTTAGAGAAACCATAAACGGTGATCACTTTGTCACACAAAGCTTTGTCTAGGTGGTGAAAGCTGGCAAAGGACTGGCCCGGATAAACCACATCAGACCAAATTTCATCGTTCATGATCCACATATCATGAGCCTGAGCAAAGCGGGCAATGGTTTCGAGTTCTTCTTTGCGCATTAAGCGGCCAAGCGGATTGTGAGGGTTACACACACCGATCATCTTGGTTTTTGCGGTCACCAATTGGTCTAACAAATCCAAACGAAACTCGCCCTTTTCACTATCGAAAGGACAGCGGATCACCTTGGCACCGGCTGCCAAAACCGACTGCTCAAACAAAAAATCTACCGGGTCGAAGATTATCGCTTCATCGCCTTCGGACAAATAGCTGCGAGCAACGATATACATACCGCTGGCCACGCTATCAATAGGCAAAATATGCTCAGGGTTGAGATCATAGCCACGACGGCTCGACATCGACAATGCCAATGCCTGTTTGAACTCAGGCAAGCCTTGGTGAGGTCCGTAAGAAAACACACCACTTTGAGCATAATCCGCCACCGCTTGGCGAATTTCTTTGGCCACAGCAAAATCAGGGTCGGCAGCGGTTAATGGAATAACGTCTTTGTCGGTTTCGGCCCAGCGAAAGTTGTAGGCGCGCTCACGCAAAGTATCTAGAGGAACATTTTCATTGGCAAATAAGTTAGTCGTCATGCTGTTTCCAAAGTCAAGTCAAAGCCGGTTTGGTGCGCTTTTTCAAGCGCTTAAAACACAAAGTGGATAAGTCATTCCTTATCCACGTAAACCGGAAAAATCATAGTATTATAATGATGGTGTAAAGCGACACCCACGTTTATTTAGAAGGCAAACGGGATCTTCTGCTCGGCTTGATGAGCCGATAAGAACTCATCTTGCAGTGCAATGCCCTGCGCCAGGTATTTCTCGACCACCGCTTTTCGCACCACAGAATAGTGCTCCAATGCCACCGCGCCATAGCCCGGACGAACATCTTTTAAGGTATTGGCCAACTCAATGGCATCTTCAATGGCAGAGTTGACCCCTTGGCTGGTAAACGGCAACAAGGCATGAGCGGCATCACCCATTAAGGCAATGTTACCTTTGTGATAGCGTTCAATTGGGTTTAAATAGGCACTCAAAGCCAAATAAGAGCGGCTGAAGTCAGTGGTTTCAATCAAGGTTTTAATCGGCTCAGGCCAGCTGCCAACCAGCTCGCGGGCAAAAGTTTGATAGTCCGTTTGCTCAAGTAAGTTGTCGTAGCGCTCGGCGCTAAATTGCACAAACCAAACCACCGTGTCGTTACCGGCAGGTACAGTGCCGACCGCAAGACCACCTTCAAGTGACTTGTATTTAACAAAGGTTTGATTGAGATCTTTAACCAGCTTAGGGTCATCGATAATCGACACCAACTCTTTGCATTTAACCGCTGAACGGGTGGCCTCAGGGAAGATCTGACGGCGGGTCGGCGAGCCGGCCCCATCACTACCGATGAAAAAGTCCGCTTCAACGCGATTGCCGTTGGCAAAAATGGCGGCTTTGGCGCCCAATGCCTCATCTTCATGCCATTCAAAATGGCTGAATTCATGATCAAAGTGCAACCAATCGCTTGGGATCTCATTGAGCAACACATCGACAAAGTTCTTACGGGTAATACCAAAGCTGCCTTCAAGGCCCTGCTCAATCAAAATTTGACCTGCATCATCAACAATGTTGCACGCTTCAATAGGAAAACCAGCTTTAATCGCTTCTTCGCGCAGACCTAAGCCGGCCATAGCCTTTAAACCGTTTTCCAACATGATAAAACCAAGCCCTTCACGGCCCGACTTTGCGCTGCGCTCGTAAATATCGACACGGCCACCAAGCCTTTTGTAATAAACGGCAAAAGCCAAACCTGCGATGCCGCCGCCGATAATTGCAATACGCTGTGTCATGTTTGTTTACTCCCGCAACAAGGTGTCGTTGTCATTCTTTAAATGAGATATCGTTTTTTGACCTCAATCAATTAAGGTCAATTTATGCTCAGCAGTTTAGCGCAAAGGTCAGTTTCGCAAAATTAGCAAAACATGCATAACAGTTATGCAAAAATGCACAACTTAAGTTATCCTAATATCAAATACGCAACTAGGCGCCATCGTCATGCAAGACATCAACTGGGAAGATATGAAAATGGTTTATCATGTCGCCCTATCAGGCTCTTTGCAAAAAGCGGCCAACAATTTAAAGATCAACTACTCCACCGTAATAAGACACATCGACCGGGTAGAAAAGTCATTGGGGTGCAAACTGTTTTTACGCCATCAGCGCGGCTACCAGCTGACAGATGCCTGTCGCACCCTCATGTTGGAAATGCCCGCCATCGAATCGGCCTTTAGGCAATTGCAGCAAAAACTGGTGCCTAAAGAGCAGGCGCTTAGCGGCACCATCAAAATAAGTACCCTGCCGGAATACTCCACCATTATTCACCCCATGGTGCAGCGCTCGATTGAGTGCTACCCACAGCTGAAAATATTGGTGGATGTCAACGACAACGTAGATTTTATTGAAACCGGGCAAGCCCATATAGCAATACGCGCAGGTCTTGCGCCACAATCGGGTGATTTGATTTTCAATCAGATTTGCGACTTGAGTTATTCCTACTACGCCAGTGATGACTACATCAAACGCAAAGGCATCCCTTCAAGCCCCGCCCAATACCATCAGCACGCTTGGGTGATGCCCAGCGGCAGAAAACGCAAGATCTCTTTCGTCAAAAACGTGTTGAGCGATCTCGATGACAAATACATCAGTTATGAAAGCAATGACTTTCACGACATTCAATCGGCCATCTGTCACGGCCTAGGCATTGGCCCTGTTGATGACAATAAAGCCATTAACCTCAGTCAGCTGAAAAAAATCCCCCACATCAAAGACGATAGCAACAACTCCCTTTGGTTTGTTTACCATCGTGAT